>CAZNLR010000045.1:22885-39792 GCA_964574215.1 uncultured Rhodospirillaceae bacterium
CCGGTCAACGAAACCAAAGTGGCCGGGGCGACGCCGGAATATACGGGCACTTTCGACACCCGCCAGATGGAGATCCAGGACGGCCGGCCATTGGCGGACCAGTTGTCCCTCGATGTGCAAGGCTTCGAGTTCGCCCACCACGATACGCAGGTGCAGAGTTTCCTTGATGCCGAGGAAATCAAAAGCATCTATTACCCCGAGATCGAGCAATTTGTGAAGGACCACACCGGCGCGGTGCGGGTGGATATCTTCGATCATACGGTGCGGTCCGGTGATGACGCCGTACGCGAAGAGCACAAAGTCCGGGAACTGGTCAAGCGGGTGCACAACGACTACACCGACTGGTCCGGGCCGGAGCGGGTGCGTAATCTCTATCCGGCGACGGAAGCGGAGGAACTGCTCAAACGCCGTTTCGCCATCATCCAGGTCTGGCGGCCCATCCGGGAGACCTTAATCGCCAACCATCTGGCCATGTGCGACGCCCGGACGTTGCGGTCGGCGGATTTGATCGCTACCGAGCGCCGCTTTCCCGACCGGGTGGGCGAGACCTACCAGATCGCCTTCAATGAAGATCACAAATGGTACTACTTTCCTAACATGCGTCGGGACGAAGCCATCATTTTCAAAGTTTATGATTCGGAAAAAAACGGCAATTCGCGCTTTGTCGCCCATACGTCTTTTGATGATCCGGACAGTCCGCCGGATGCGCCGCCCCGGGAAAGCATTGAAATCCGGACGCTGGCGTTCTTCTAGGGGCATTTTATCGAGTGCCTGTATCTTGAACTTTCCGCCCGGCCTATTTTGACTTTACTAATTCCCTACCCATTGGCTGAAATTTACTTTAAGCGTACACTTATTAGAACAGGTACGGAAAACCCTCTTGAAACGGGTCGATTCAGGTCGCGGAAGTCCGCGAATTGATGACCGACTCAGGGGGGGTACGGAAAAGAGTTGGTTTCGGTGTGGCCGGAGAATGTCTGCTTTCGGTCATATAACGGACTCTTTTTACAGGTGGTTATAATTTCCGCTTTTAGCCAATAGGAGACATTGAGCGCATTTGGGGATCACAAATCTAGCGCATTGAAAGGCCTTGGGTGGGAGCCGTCCATCGTTTCAACTGCAGAAACTAGAAGGCTGTACGCTAGTGGGTGATTGGGGCTGAAATTTCATTCCCTTGTTTTTTGACATATGTCAACGCAGGGCAGTGATTGTGTTGGTAAAAAGAATTTCGGTAGCGTCGGTAGAATCAGTTCCGATTCAACGGAAGAAAACGGTGCACAGAATGTCGTTCCCTAATATCTCCTTAAACTCCTCTGTGACGAACTCTTCAAAAATTGCGGAGTTGGAAACTCGTCGAGGCGAGCTATTCACACAAATCTGGGAGGACTTGATCCCAAAGGTATTTGAGGACGTCCCGCCATACTATGACCGAGGTAATGCGATCGCCTCTCTAGGGATTTGTTCCGCTTGGAGTAACAGGTTTGTGGCGGCTATAGAATTGCCAGTCGGTGCAAAGGTTCTGGATGTTTGCTCGGGCACCCACGACATCCCGCTGCGGATGATGCAGAGAAATCCGTCACTCAAAGTCTTTGCCCTAGATAGCAGTCCGCACATGTTGGCCGAGGGGCAGCGTCGCGTTGGGGAGTACGCTCTTACGATCGATGCCCGGGTCGGGGACGCCCATCAGTTGCCATTCGAGGATGGGACGTTTGACGCCGTCACGATGCAGTTTGCGACGCGACACTTACGGGTCGCAGAGGTTTTTAGCGAAATCTATCGCGTTTTGAAACCGGGCGGGACTTTCTACCACAACGACATGCTTCGTCCGGCTACGCGAATCGTCGAGGAGCCGTATCTGGCTTACTTGAAAGCCTCTGTCTGGTTAACGGCCAGGCTCTTCGGTAGCTCGCGTGAAAGCAGGCAATGTATCGGATACTTCGCGGACGTGGTTCGGCACTATTACAAGCCGGAGGAGATGTCGGAACTACTGAGAGAGATTGGCTTCACCGATGTTCACCACCGAGATTTTCTCACCGGTGTCCTCAGTTTCCATATTGCCCAAAATCCATCTTCAAAATAGATTTAAAAGCGAACTCTTTAGATTTATCGTCGGAATGTCCAATTTTGGGTCGATAACGGTCGCTAATTTAGTAGGGTCAGAACATCCGCAAATAGCCAGAAGCGGACATCGTCTTGCCTCCATGTCGTAGGTACCCATTTGAATTATCTAAAGGTTGGTTTACAAGTAAGTTAGAAAATGAACTTAAACTTGGTAAGCAACATGTAGCAGAGAAGATAGCGTAATGGGATCAGGATCAACACGACCAAACAATGCCGATGACAAAATGATAGCGGCTATTGAGCGAGGTGATCGAGACGAGTTTAAAGATCGTAACCCACCTAAAAATACGGATAAGAAACTCATCAAAGAAAAAGAAGCAAGATCAGAAGAAACACGGAAAAAAGCCGCAGGGTTGAAAGCGTTGAGATTGGCTGCAGAAAAAGAAGGCAAGGCAAAATGAACACAGAAAGGCATTGTCGGACCAAATTGGACTGCTGAGGTTATCGGTGTTGGCATAATGTCCGCTTTGGGTCAAAAACAGACATCTATCGTCTGTATCCAAAATGTCCGCTTTCGGAGTTAGAGCGGACACAATGAGGGGGTTCCGAAACCACTGGGTTTCCGTACCACTCAATGTCCAGCACCGACACCGCGCATGAAATGCATCGAAATAAGGTGCGTGGCGTTTTTCTCAAGACCTATATTTCTGTCGACTCGCCTGACTCCTCCCCGTTAATCACTTTTTCACTTGTTTTGGGCACTATTTCCGGTTCCAGGCAACCCCCGCCCGGAATGTGGGCGGGTTGGAAAAATCAGGAGATGGTAGAATGCACACTGTATTTAAGTCTGCCGCCGTTCTTCTGCTTTTAGGTGGGTGTGGATATGTGGACGCCTATGAGGAAGCCGTATACGAGCATGAACCCGTATACTGTTATCAGACCCTCGCGGCGGTTCAGTGTTCCAAGGAACCGCAGCACACCGACAAGCAGAGATTGGTGAATTATTACGGACCTCATCCGAGCCGCTATGACGAGCCGGAGAAGCCCGATACACCCGAATTGCAAGCGCCCGAATCAATTGACAAATGGGTCAAGGATCCGGAACCGGTTCCCCAGCCGGCTGTAAAAATTTCGGCAAGTTCACCCGTGCCGGGATCGTCTCCATCGAACGTAGAGGATGACGAATTCGCCACGGAAATGGCGGTGCGCGTACGGAAAGAACTAAAAGACATGATGATTCGGGAACCGCTGCCCCCCAGCGCCGAAGACATTGTTAAAAAAGACGTGGTTCTCAAAGAAGACTAGCTATATTTGACGATCAGCCTTGGTTAATATAGACCCGTAGAATTCCGCTGCGGGTCTATTTTTTTGAGGGGGCCGATGACCTATTTTTGCCGAATAAAACTGCTGCTGTTGGGCGCCGGCGGACTATTCCTGATTCTCCTGGGATTGCTCCAATCCCCGGCCCATTCCCAGGTCAAAACACCCGAAAATTATCTCCAGGCCCTGAGCTGGTACCAGCGCGCGGCCGAAGCCGGCGATATTAAGGCACAGTACCTGATGGCCCGGACCTTGGAGGAAGGCCTTAAAGGGGAGGCCGATATCGCCGCCGCCGTGTCCTGGTACGAAAAGGCCGCTGCCCAAGGTCATTTGGAATCCCAGTTGAAACTGGCCCATTTGTTTTTCACGGGCGAAAAATTTCAGCGCAGCCTGCCCCGCGCCGCCAAATGGTTTTCTGCCGCCGCCAAATCGGGCTCCGCCCAGGCGGCCTATAATTTAGGCTTGATGCATGAAAACGGCTGGGGCGTCGACAAGGACCCGGGTAAGGCCGCCGCCCTCTACACCTCCGCTGCCAGCGGCGGCATAACTCCGGCCCAGATCAATCTGGCCATGCTCTACGTAATGGGAAAGGGCGTCGCCAAGGATGGCGTGAAGGCCCTCACCTGGCTCACCGTCGCCAAGCTCTCCGGCGCGCCTACGCCCAACGCAATCCAACAAGCCATCGCCAAGGGGCTGACGGCAGAACAGCGGGAAATGGCCGAGCGGGACGCACGGGCGATCAAGGCGGGGATGGATAAGAATTAATCAGACGACGCGGATGATTGCCCCCATGCCTGCCAAATGGTGTTCCAGGATATGACAGTGATATAGCCAGTCGCCCGGGTTGTCGGCCACGAACATCACTTCCACGACCTCGTCCGGGGCGAGCAGGACCGTGTCCAGCCAGGGCTGTGGGTCCACCTTCCGGCCATTCCGGCTGAGAAGCCGGAAATGGTGGCCATGCAGGTGCATGGGATGTTCCCAGGTGGTGTCATTCTTGATCAGCCATTTATAGGTCGCCCCTTTCTTCAGGGTAAACATGGGCTTGGCGCTCATGCCATGAAAGGCAATGCCGTTGAGAGTCCAGGCTTTGCGGTGCTTGCGGAAAAGCCGGCGCATCTTCCATTGTTCACCCTTATAGACGGCCTCCGTCAATCCCCCCATCGCACCCCCTTGGATGACAATCTGTTGAGTGATCGCCGCCGCATTGTCCGGTTCCGGTATCGGGTTGGCGGTCAATGACGGTGGCGCCGCCAGCGGCGATTCGCGGAGCAGCTTACCGGGCTCATGCACAAAAGTGACAAAATCGTAGGCGTATTTCTCAAAGTGATCGTCCAGGATTGTTACGCGTTCCCCGGGTTTGCCGGTCATGTCGAGAATTACATCGGCCCGTTGGCCCGAACCTAGGGTGACGCGGCCATCGGGAGGCCGGTGAGGTTTTACGGGTTGGCCATCCAAGGCAATGACCACCGGGTCGAGCCCGGCAAAGTTCAGCCCGAAGGTACGGGCATTGGCGGCATTCAACAATCGCAGACGCAGGCGTTCACCTGCCTTGACCGGGAATTCCCGAAGCGATCTTCCATTCACCGTGATAAAGTTTCCGAGGCGCCCGCCATGGCTGAGGTCGAACCGATGGTCGAAGTCGTCCGAAATGCTGCCGTCGTCCATCAGGCGCCAATCGTCCATGGCCCAGATTACCTCGCGGTCCACCTTCGGCGGGTTGGGCTCTTCGACCACCATAACACCGTAGAGACCGCGCCCCAGTTGCACGGTCGACCGCAGATGCGGATGGTACCAAAAGGTTCCGGCGTCCGGTGGCGCATATTCGTAAGCGAAGGTCTTGCCGGGTTTGATGGGCGGTTGCGTTAATTCCGGAACACCGTCCATTGCGTTGGGAATGCGCAGCCCGTGCCAGTGCACGGTCGTGGCCTCGTCCAGTCCGTTGGTGAAGTTGACTCTCAGGGTCTGACCCTGGCGGACTCGCAGCACGGGCCCCGGCACGGTGCCGTTGTAGGCCCAGGTTTTTGCCATTTCCGGGCGCGCCGGGTCGATCTTGTAGGGTGCTGGAACGGCCTTGAGACTGTAGATGCGGGCGTCGGTAGCGGCCAGAACGGGCCGGGCGCAAAAGGGCAGGGCCTGGACAGCGGTGAATGCCGCGGCGGTACCCAGGAACCGCCGGCGATTAAGAGTCAGATAGGGGTGTTTTCCGGGTTTCCGCACGATAAATCCTCCGAGTGGTGGCCCAATAAATTTTTCTGCTCGCCCCTACGACAGCGAAAAGCGCTTGGGTCGGGCACTTATATTAATAGAAATCAACCATCCGGCCTAGTCAAGCCGCCGCAGCCTGCAGCAAACACGCCATCGTCAAGGATTTGACGGTAGAGCATAGAGAAGCGAATTTACTTCATCCTAAATTATAAAAATTTAACTTGATTAAATTTTTTAATACCATTAAATTATTTTTAATGATCGTATTTTTTTAGGAGGGTGATGTGCCCGTAGCAGAGATAGACAAGTTGATCAGTGACCAGGCCCTTGCTGATTTTAAGGAAATTGGGGCGGTTCACCTTCGCCAGGCATTTGATCCCAGTTGGGTTCAATCACTGCAAAATGCCATCGAGCAAGAGATAAACGGGAAAGCTAGTAAATTGCGGGATGAATTTACTTTGTCGGGTTCCAACGGGCGCTTCGTCTCTGAGCTTTTTGTATGGTGGAGAAATGAGAGTTTCAAAAATTTCGTCTACAACTCTCCCGCAGCCGCCATTGCCGCCAGATTTTTCGGCTCCCAACGGGTCAATCTTCTCTTTGATCAGGTGTTGGTAAAGGAACCCGGCACCAACGACCGAACCAACTGGCATCAGGATCAACCCTATTGGCCGGTCTCCGGCCAGCAGATTCTGACCATCTGGCTGGCGTTGGATACCGTATCGGAGGATTCAGGATCGGTTCAATTTATTCCGGGCTCCCACTTGTCGGGTGAAAGATATCGGCCGGAGCACCCCGACGCCGTACCGGGAAGCGGTTACGAGAACATCGACCTGCCCCGCTGTCCGGATTTCCATAAGGAAGATAGGAAAAGCAACGCCATTACCTGGAACTTGGAGCCCGGCGACTGCTACGTATTCGACAGCCGAACCATCCACGGCGCCGCCGGTAATTCCTCGACGACCTTACGGCGGCGCGGCTATGCCACCCGCTGGACCGGCGACGATGTGCGGTTCGTGACGGGCAAGCATGTCCTGCCCATGCCGTCCACCCCGGATTTGGAAAACGGCGCGGTTCTCGACTGCGATTTATTCCCCTGCCTTTGGTCCAAGGAGGAAGCCCGTGCCGCTGGATAAGCCGGCTTCCACATCGGATCAAACTCAGACCGTTCTCGGATCGGATTACAAGACCCGCAAGCGCGCCCGCCGCCGCGAAGAAATTATCGACGCGGCGGAGATCGTATTTGCCGAGAAGGGCTTTCACAATGCGACCTTGAAGAATATCGCCGATCAACTGGGTGTGCTGCCGGCGGCTCTCTATCATTATGTCGATTCGAAAGAAGCCGCCTTGATTGAAATTTGCCGGCGCACCGGTCACCAATCCAATAAATCCATGAAAGCGCATCTGCAGGACACGCGGCCCGTACTCGATATCATTCGGGACGCCATCGCGCGCCACTTGCATACCGGACAAAGCGAACTCGTTTATACGTTCGCTTTTCGCCCCCGCGACCTGCCCGCCGACGCGCAATCCGAGCTTAGTCGAATGGCCGCCGATTATCAGGAAATGTGGGAGAGCCTGATTGCCCGTGGTGTCGAAAACGGCGAACTGAAACCGGATTTAGACCCCCATGTGACCGCCATAGCATTGCTTGCCATGATGAACGGTTCCATCGACTGGTACGTCCAAAAAAGTGCCGCCGAAATCGAAGACGTGGCCAAGCAATTCACCAATATTGCCTTTGGCGGCATTTGCGAGTCGTGAACTGACCTTCCGCAGGAAAAAAAGGAATAGTGAATAAGTTATTCCCGCCAACCAACGATCAAATTCAATTTGTCAGCACAGTTCCCGGTTATCCAATCGGTATTAGTGCCAATCCTCACTTCGAATCATTATCGAGCCGTCCGGCTCAAATCTTTTATCCTCGATTAGTTGGCCGACGATTTGATTGGCTTGATCGAAATGATCTTTTGCCGCTGCCAGTGTGGCAGCCGCACCAAGAGGATTTCCCATATTGTCCTCAATGCATTCGAGTGACAAGCGGCAGGGAATCGGTCCCGCACCCTGGCGGACAAAAAAGTACACGCAATCCCTCGAGCCATCCCAACGCCAGTACTCAGCAGATCCGAAATCAAAGGCCATATGACTACCCTCGCTTTCTTATCCCCCCACTTTGCACCACGTGAAGTATGTTCATAATCCTATCATAATATGTTGTGAAATCGGATGTTTTTTTTGATTGGCGAATATTTCGGGGCGGAGACAGTTACTTGTTACGTGTTCCCTAGTCTCAGATAGAGAATAAATTTGGAACTATGTTAAGCAATTTGTCCTCTGACCGAGGTTCCAACCGAGAAAAAGGGCGGTACGGAAATCCAATGGTTTCGGTGCCCCTTGCTATATCTGCTCTTTCCCAAAAAACGGACGCTCTGAGCAATTTAGAATTATTTCTGCTAATGACCCACAACTGACTTCAAGGTAGAGCCCATCGTCGAAAGATCGACGGGAATCCGGACAGGTAAATTTTGCCGGATCCTCGGCAGACGTCAAAAATCGGATCTTTGGGTATCTAACTTGGCGCGGCCGTGACCGCTACGTTTGAAATATTGCTGATTCCGTGCTTCATTTCGGACATGAGGAACTCGGCCCGTTTCATCAGTCCGCCCGTCGAAGGCGTGGGAAACAATTTGTGCCAAGCCATCAATTTCACGCTCAAGATGCATAGCGCCCCGCCGAGCACAATATGGTAGCCCAGAATCATGTGCTCGACCTCGCGGTATCGTTCCGCAGTGATATTTTCCCACATATCCTTGGTGTCGATTTCGAACTGCTCGAAGCGGTGTTTGACCGACGCCACCATACGCCGGAGAGTCTTCGCCATGTGGTCACAGGTATACATGAGATTATGATCGGCGCTGAGTTGCCGGTTTTCTTTGATTTCGTCGAGCGACTCGAGAAGTCCTTCGAGCATGGGATCGATCTGATCGAGGATTTGGCGGTAATAGGACAAAGACAGAAAGGTATCGCCGTAATCCTCTAGAAACGCAGGAACATCTGCCAAACCGATCTGCAGTTTTTCGGCCATTAAGGTAAGTTTCTCCCGCGCCGTCTTGACGTCCGGGCTCCGGAACATTCGGATCAGGTCTTCATACCGTTGGATATCGACATCGCCTTTGCCATATACATCGCGTATGAGCGGCCGGGTAAAATGCTTCATATACGTGACGAGTTCGGCTTGCTTTCCCTCCGAAAGCTGCAAATATTTTTCCCCGTCGACTTCGATGCCGCATTCTCGCAACAGGATGCGTAGACTGTACACGTCGTAAGTTGGCAGTTCCGCAAGTTTTTTCAGGACCGGGAAATCCGGATGCTCATGGTTCTCGGGCCAACCGAAGGCCTGACCCACGCCCTCAACTTTGATTTGGCCGCTGCCGGTTTTTTTGTCCGAGAAAATCTCGATGACGCTCTCGAAGCGGGCGTTCTTGATCATGCGCGCCTTTATCAAGCCTTTTGTCTGAACCGGAATCATCGCGAACGGGAGAATGTGCAGGGAATCCCTATCCTCGTCGGAAACGAGTTCGTTCTCCTGTTCCTGTGTGACTCCTGCGGCCGCTTCGGACTTCAATTGCAAGAGTTTTGACGCCATGTTATTCGCCTCCCCGGACGCGAATTTAAAATTAAGGCCCCTCAAGCTTTGTTTTTTTATTGCCAGTATAATATCAGTAGAACACCGTGACTGGAAACTAAAT
The DNA here is from genome assembly GCA_964574215.1 of uncultured Rhodospirillaceae bacterium. Lineage (GTDB taxonomy): Bacteria > Pseudomonadota > Alphaproteobacteria > Rhodospirillales > UBA2165. The sequence continues at coordinate 32,221 of CAZNLR010000045.1, forward strand.
TCTAAACCTTTTGTCGTTACCGTCACAGATACTTAAACTGAAACGTGTGGTATAGTCCGTGTTACCCCAAGAGCGGAAATTTTCGGGTCTGTCTCTAATGTCCGCTTGTGGCTAATGGCGGACGTTTCAGCTCTGCCTCATTAGCGTCTGCTGTCAGGATCCAGGCGGACGTTGGCGGGATTTTCCGAAACCTACTCTTTTACGTACCCCCTTTGAGTCAAACACCAAACCGCAGACTTTCACGACCTTTATAATTCCGTTTCAAGGGGGGTTCCGTACACGCTGCAAAAATGGAGACACGTATCATATAGATGTCCCCATTTGATTGCGTATACGTTCAGTTCTACTCCGCCGCTTCCGTCTCCGCCTCCACGTCGACCTCTTCGCCATTGTCCAAATTCTTCGCCAGCGTCTCCTTGGCTTTCTCGGCCTCTTGCTGCCTCGCCCACATGCGGGCGTAGGCGCCGTCTTTGGCCAGGAGATCGTTGTGGGTGCCGCGCTCGCTGATTTTGCCGTGTTCCAGAACAATAATGTCGTCGGCGTCGACCACGGTGGAAAGGCGGTGGGCGATCACCAGGGCGGTGCGCTCGGCGGCCACTTCTTTCAAAGACTGCTGAATTTCCTTTTCCGTGTGGGTATCGAGGGCCGAAGTGGCCTCGTCGAAGATGAGGATTTCCGGACCCTTCAATATGGTGCGGGCGATGGCCACTCGTTGCTTTTCGCCGCCCGATAGTTTCAATCCCCGTTCGCCGACGCGGGTGTTGTAGCCGTCGGGCAGTTGGGCAATGAAGTCGTGGACCGAGGCCAGCCTGGCCGCCTCCTCAATCTCTGACGGGCTGGCCGAGGGGCGGCCGTAAGCGATGTTATAGAAAATTGTATCGTTAAAGAGCACCGTGTCCTGAGGGACAATGCCGATGGCGGCTCGGAGGGTATCCTGCTTGACCTCGCGGATATCCTGGCCGTCGATCAGGATGCGCCCGCCGGTGACGTCATAAAAGCGGTAAAGCAGCCGCGATATGGTTGACTTGCCAGCGCCCGAGGGCCCGACGATTGCCACGGTCTGGCCGGGCTTTACCGTCAGGGACACGTCTTTCAATATTTCCCGTTCGGGCTGGTAATGGAATTGGACATTCTCGAAGGTGACCTCGCCGCCATTGATCTGGAGGGGCTGTGCGTCGGATTCGTCGGCGATTTCGGTTTCCTTTTCCAGCAAGGTGAACATTTCCTCCATATCGGCCAGCGACTGTTTGATTTCCCGGTAAACGAATCCCAGGAAATTCAGCGGCAGAAAAAGTTGGATCAGATACGAGTTGACCAGGACAAAGTCGCCCAGGGTCATGTCGCCCTCTTTGACCCCGAACCCGGCCATGATCATAACGATTACCAGGCCGACGGAAATGACCGCGGCCTGGCCGATGTTGAGCATGGACAGGGACACTTTGCTCTGCACGGCGGCCTTTTCATATGATTTGAGTGCTATGTCGTAGCGCCTGGCTTCGTGCTCTTCGTTGCCGAAATATTTGACGGTCTCGTAGTTAAGGAGCGAGTCGATGGCCTTGGTGTTGGCCTCGCCGTCCTTCTTGTTCATGCGCCGCCGGTAAACCAGCCGCCAGTCGGTAACGATCACCGTCCAGGCGATATAGGTTCCCACCGTGATGAAGGTGACGAGGGCGAACCAAAAATTAAACAAGCCCCACATGACGCCGCATACCAGGAGGATTTCCAGGATCGTCGGCAGAATGTTGAACAGCATGAAGTTGAGAAGAAAGTCGATTCCTTTGGTGCCGCGCTCGACTGCCCGGGACAGCCCACCGGTCTGCCGATCCATATGAAACCGGAGGGCCAGCCGGTGCAGGTGCCGGAAGGTCTTCAGTCCGGCTTCCCGAATGGCCCGCTGAGCGACCTTGGCAAATATGGCGTCCCGCAACTCGCCGAAGGCCAGGGCCAGCACCCGCGCCGCTCCGTAGGCGATCAGCAGCCCTATGGGCACGACGATAATTGCCGTATCCGGATTAGAAAGGGCATCTACGGCGAACTTGTAGACAATTGGTACGCCGACATTGATGCCTTTGGCCGCCGCCAAAAATAGCAGCGCGATGGTGACGCGGGTGCGCATTTCCAAAGAGGAACGGGGCCAGAGATAGGGCAGTAAGGTGCGGATGGTTCTGAGATCGTTGCGCGGCCCCTTGCGGTCCGGCGCATCAGCAGAGAATGAGCGCATTAATTTTCCGTTATTTGTTCCCTGAGCCCAGACAGTCTGTTGTCCGAATGGCTCGCACTAACAATACCTAATTTGGCTTACGGGTCGTGGGGCGCAACACCATTTGCAGAATTATCTCAGAAAAAGAGCAGCACGTCATTTTTATAGCGCTTGATGTTCCCCGCTAGATTATCATAAGTAAAGGCGCATCGCTGGCTGGTATGACAGATATGTTTGGACTTATTGATAAACTGAAAGCGTTTTTTCGGGACGATCCGTCTTCCTACGGTCGCGCCAAGCGTCTCGCCGCCGACAGCGATTCCCAGGTGCGCAAAGAACTGGCGGAGCGGGAAGATATCAAACCGGAAATTCTCTATTTCCTGGCCGACGACCCCGACCCGCGGGTGCGCCGCGAAATCGCCAAAAACAATACGACCCCCCGTCAGGCCGACAGCATATTGGTCAAGGATAAAGACGATAGCGTTCGAACAGTTTTGGCGGAAAAAATTGCCCGTTTGGCTCCCGATTTAAACCGGGACGAGCGTGAGGATATCCGCACAATGACCATTGATATCCTGGAGCGACTGGCACGGGACAAATTGCCGAGTATCAGGCAGATACTGGCAGAAACGCTCAAAGATGTTGCCGATGCGCCGCCGAAAATCATTCTACGATTGGCTTCCGACGATGTTCTCATGGTGGCGTCGCCGGTGCTGGAGAACTCTCCCGTTCTTACTGACGATGACCTATTGAAAATTATCGCCGCCCGGCCTCAGCCCGGCGCTCTCGGCGCGATCTGCCGGCGCAAAGCGTTAAGCGCCGGCGTAAGTGACGGTATTGTAGGCACCAAGGACAAACAGGCGATCGCCGAACTGTTGACCAATCCCAGCGCACAAATAAGGGAGGAAACCTTGGATCAGCTGGTCGAAGGCGCCCGGCAGGTGGATATTTGGCAAGAGCCGTTGGTGCATCGGCCTGCACTGCCCGAAAGTGCCGTCATACGATTATCGGAATTTGTCGCCGATATTTATCTTGATGTTCTTGAGCAACGTAAGGATTTGGACGCTTCTACCATCGCAAAAGTAAAACTTGAAGTTCATCGGCGGATGGAAGGCGGTGGCGCAATTGCACAACAGACACAATCAAACGACATAGAAAGCGGTGGGGCGGAGATTATCGGGGCCCAAACCGATATATCTTTGGAAGCTGCGAAACGTCAAATGAAATCAGGTAACCTCGAAGGCAAGGATATCGAAAGAGCCCTCAATGGAGGTGATAAAAAGTTCGTTATTTCCGCCCTGGCGGTTCGGTCCGACCTGCCGGTACCAACCGTTGAAAAAATTATCGGGTCTCGAAATCCAGGTGTAGTGGCAGCGATGGTCTGGAAGGGGGGACTTTCCGTGCGTATCTCGACGGTAATCCAGGAAAGATTGGCCCACATCCCGAAAGCGGACCTGCTCCAATCAGCGGATGGGCTTAATTACCCGTTGACCGAAGAGGAATTGGAAAAGCAGCTGGCCGAGTTCACGGCCAGCGACGCAATTTAGTTTCTAATTTTTTTTTATTTTCTATTCGGTGCGATGAATCAGGTGGTAACCGAAATCGGTTTCCACCACATCGCTGACCGCATTGACTTCCAATTCGAAAGCGGCTTGATCAAAAGTCGGAACCATGGCGCCACGGCCGAAAGGTCCCAGGTCGCCGCCCTGACCGGAGGAAGGGCAGTCGGAATGCTCTCTCGCCAGGTCACCAAAGTCATTGCCCAACTCTACTTTTGACTTCAGGTCGTTAATCTTGGTTAAAGCGTCTTCTTTGGTCAATTGGCTCGACGCGCCCTGGGCCTGAGCGTGACTGACGAGAATATGTGAGGCGCGGATTTGATCGGACATTTTATTTCCCTATGCTGATTAAATTACAGGTAGTAAATTGGTACTCATTAGATCGAATTCAATCTAATTTTGTAACCTTCAAGGGGCTCCCATACCGGAAAGCTCTACTTTCTTCAATACCAGTATCCAAATCTGCGGAATACCCTAGCCGATGCTTGTATTTCGCCGGTCTTCGAAGGATCATGCCATCAGTGTTAAAAAGTTAATGCATCTACTAAGGAATTTATTTAAATGGCCCTTCATCAACAAACCCAAACTGTCATAGATGCCATCAAGGTCGCGGAAGCGGACGGCCAGCCCAAGGTGGAGACATTGTCGCCGACAGATGCCCGGCAACAGTACAGAGACACGCGGGGGGCGGTAACACCGGATCCTCAGGACGTCGCATTGGCCCGGGATATTACGGTGCCGGGGCCGGCCGGTGATATCCCCGTCCGCTATTACCGGCCCATGGGCAGCGAGGAAGGGGAACGCTTGCCGGTGCTGGTATATTTCCATGGCGGCGGCTGGGTGATCGGCGATATCGAATCCCATGACGTGATCTGCCGCATGGCCGCCAATGAGGGACGGTTCGCCGTCTTTAGTGTCGACTACCGATTGGCGCCGGAACACAAATACCCGGCGGCAGTGGAAGACGCTTTCGCGGTCGTCGAATGGGCGTCTTACGGCGCCGCCGGAATGGCTATCGATAAGAACCGGATCGCCGTCGCGGGAGACAGCGCCGGCGGCACGTTGTCGGCGGTGTGCACATTGTTGGCGCGGGAGGCGGGGATCGATCTCACCTACCAGGCGCTAATTTATCCGGCGACTGAGATGACCCATAATTTTGAATCTCACCAACTGTTCGCCGAGGGATACCTGTTGACCGCTGATTCTCAAGTCTGGTTCCTCGACCACTATTTTAATACCGAAGAAGAAAAACTCGACTGGCGGGCGTCGCCGATTTTGGCGGAGGATTTGTCCGGCTTGCCGCCGGCCTATGTTTTAACCTGCGGATACGATCCGTTGCGGGACGAGGGGCAGGCCTATGCGGAACGGTTGGCCGAGGCAGGGGTGCCGGTGGACCATCGCTGTTTCGAGGGCCAGATTCACGCTTTTATCACCATGGGCAAGGTTATCGACGAGGCCAACGAGGCGGTCGCCGACATGGCCCTCCATGTCAAAAAGGCGTTCTCCGAAAAGGGAGGCTAGCCGATCAATGAATGACTGGCGGCGTGGCCCCTTCACACTGTTCGATTTTTGGCGCCGGCCCGGTTGGCGGTTGGATGCCGAAGAGGGGCCACGGTCCCGCCTCTGGTACCTGGCCGCGACCGCCAGTCTGCTGGCCGGTTTCTGGTTCGAATGGGAAGATATTGTCGGCGGCGCCAGTCTGACCCGGATCGTGACCATCTGGATCGTCGTATCCGGCGTCTGTTTTTATTTTCTCACGCGATTTGTAAAGACGGCTTTTTGGCTGGCCGCAATTGCAGCGGTGTCCGGAATTCTGGCCTTTGGTCTGGAGTCCAAGGAGTGGCTAGCAAATGGTGAATGGCCCGGCTGGACCATTCGCTATTTTTTTGATGTTGCCGGACTCCAGGATGTGCCGCAATCGTCAAATGTTGTTCAACTGTATGATTATTCGCTTATCGGCGGACTCACCGTTTTAGCGCTCCTGGCCTTGGTGGCTGGCGTCATTGCCGATCGTTTAGGGAAAATTGAAGCGGAACGCCGCCGCTCTGCCGCGGGCGATGCCGACAATGGCGACGTGAATAATAATGGCGAGGAAGACCGTAAATAACCAATAGGCGATGGAACTGACACCGTTGACGGCTAATATGTATGTTGCATAGCCGCTCACCGGCAGAAGGAGAAAAATGCTGGTCGCCAGTCCCGGATTGTAACAGCGCCAACGAACGCCCACTACCAGGTGCAGCAAGCCGTTGAAAAGGCTGAACACGGGAATCCAGGCGGCGAGATGGATGTTGTAAAAGCCCGCCAACGTAAAGACGGGGAAGATCACCCAGATCAGGGGCAAGTTGATCCAAAACACAATTTTTTCGTCCAGGGGAACGTCGGCGCCCAGGATCCAAAACAGTCGTTGATTAACGAATTCTTTGAAACCGCCGGGCCAGAAATGTTCCTCGAACTGATGGAGGAGATAGATGGGGATAAGGAGAGCAATCCACCAGATCGGCGATCCTTCACTGATGCCAAGGTGGGAATTCGCCACCAGGAGTTCTTCGGCCAAAACAAGGGCCAGTAACAAACTCACTATCGCCCAATTTTTATACAGCCAGACCATGGATCGCTCCATTTAGAGCCTACCCGAAACCCTTTAGTCGCATTGTCAACCACCCTGCCAGAAACGGCGCTTGGATTCCTTGACCGGGAACATTTTTTTAGATTTTATTTGGAGAAATCTTTTCGCATGCTGTTCACCCACTCTTCGCGGGGTTGAAAGCTCGGGTCGTCAGTAAAGGCATCGACGGTCGCCTTGAGAATTTCTTCATCGGTCATGGTCAGGTCGAGGGACGACACCCGGGGCTGGCTGAGATGAAAAGGCGCATCGACAAAGGTTTCAATGCGGTTGCCTTCGGGGTCGTAGCAGTAAACCGACCAGGCGTTACCGTGATTGACCGTATGTACCCGTTCAGCTTCATCATCCCGCTCTACCCGTTCTTTCATGGCCCGAAGATCGTTCAATGAGCCGACCCGAAAGGACAATTGCTGAACCCGCGTCACCGGCCCGTCACCGGCTTCTTCCAGGACCAGCTCGTGATGCTCTGTCGGATCGCGGGTCAAAAATACCGCCTGGCCGCCCCTGACCTCCCCGGCGTCAGTCTCCACCAGAAAAAACACCCGCTTATAAAACGCCGCCATTCGCTCGATATCGGCGACAAACAAGCCTACGTGGCTAAAAGTGATGTCGAGGTCGGTGGGCATGGCTTTCCTTAAGGGGCTACTCCCACTCTATCGTTCCGGGCGGTTTGCTGGTCGTGTCGTAGACCACGCGGTTGATGCCGCGCACCTCGTTGATGATGCGGTTGGTGACGCGGCCGAGGAACGCCATGTCGAAATGGTAGAAATCCGCCGTCATGCCGTCGGTCGAGGTGACGGTATTAGGGTAAAACAATTGTAGAACATAGCCGTTCATAGGACCAATTATACCCCTAGTATTGCCCCTAGTTCCACTGCTTTCCTGACTACTCGTTATCATTCTTCTCATTAAGAATACGTCTTACTTCCCGCCACATACTGAGTTGATAATTGTCCCGGTTGATATGTGCATCAGATATTCCGTTTGAAGCCGTCTTAATCGCTTCCTCGGCTCCTAGTTCCTTAACTAAGTCCTGTGCCATGATGTTGGGGTCATCTTTCATGTTGCCAAATTTAGCTCTGCTGACATCCGGGTCAAGTGGCCCAGCGAGTCCTTACGAGTGGCTACTTGATGCGGTGGCGACTCCGACACAATTGAAACTAACTGCCACGATTAGTGGCGGTTAT
>CAZNLR010000046.1:0-39660 GCA_964574215.1 uncultured Rhodospirillaceae bacterium
CACCAAGAGGTTCTATCTGCTTCGCAATTTAGTGTATTGCGGTGAATGTGGTTCTCAAATGTCGGGTAGGATCAGAGATAGTAAAAATGAACGGCATTATTTTTGTCCATCCAAAACCAGAGATTGGAAAAAGGGTGCATTACCAGAAAAAACAAAATGGGTGAGGGGTAAGATTGGGGAACACGGTTGCTCTATGGTGCGATCTCTCAATATCCCGATCACCGATAAATTTGTATGGGAAACCGTGATTGAAGCGGTTTCAAATTCTTCAACTCTAAAAGAGGGTTTTAAGGATGAGGTTCTTAAATCCAAATTTGCGAGTGATGAAGATAATGCGATCCAGTTGAGAAATCAGAAAATTAAGACCCAACGATTGATGAAGGAAATTAAACAAATCCAATCAACCATCGCAGATGCAGAAACCAATAACTTGCTCAAGAAATATGACGATGCGGTATATCAACAAATTTCTGCAAATCTGGATGCTGAACTTAAATCCACGAAGGACGAACTGGAACAAACCAGAATTAAGACCAAAGAACTTGGTAGTCAGAAGAAATGGTTAGATTGGATCGCAAAATATGCAGATCGGATGGTTGCTCTGGATGAGTTGAAGGAAACTGATCGTCAAGAATATCTGGAAGGGATCGTAGATCGGATTGAGGTTCGGTTAGATCAAGAAACCAACGATCATCAATTAAAAATTAAATTTAAGATGGGTTTGGTTGATGATGGGATTGAATATAACGATCCCAAGAATAAAAGTGAGGGATACACGGTTATAGAGGGTGCTACGGACGCAGATTTGGTATTACCTTACTCGCATACCCAAAAAATGCATAAGGACGCACGGACTACTGGTAGATGGGGTGTTGGGGTAAAAAAAAACTGCAAAATAGAGGGGTATAATGGTTCTGGATCATCTTACCCCCTATCTACACAAGAACATCACGGTGGAGTAAGTATCGGGGGGGATTATCCCGTGCTTGACGAAGTCGCGAATAACATTTGGCTGGTTGAAGGTGACCTGGTCAGTTTCTATGGCTTCGCTTATCCGACCAGAAGCGTCGTCGTCCGGTTACCGCAGGATAAACTTTGGATTTGGTCCCCGATCGGCCTGACTGAACCGTTGAAAGAATCAATCGACCGGCTGGGTACGGTGCGCCATCTGGTGAGCCCCAACAAAATTCATCATCTCTTTCTTACCGAATGGCAGACAGCATATCCGGAGGCAAATCTTTGGGGTCCTCAATCGACCGTCACCAAAAGGCAGGATTTGGACTTTCGCGCGCCTTTGGCCGATACGCCGCCGCCCGATTGGAATGGGGCGTTCGACCAAGTCTGGTTCAACGGGTCCCCATTCATGGATGAAATTGTCTTTTTCCACCGGGCTTCGCGCACGGTGATCCTGGCCGACCTGTCGGAAAATTTCAGTGAAGATTTTCTGCAGGCCCATTGGCGAAACTGGCAAGGACGGATCGCCAGAATATGGGGCATCGTCGAAGGGCGGGGTTATGCGCCCCTCGAATGGCGGTTGTCATTTTTTGACCGGCAGTCAACCCGGGCGGCCAGGGACCGGGTGCTGGGCTGGAATGCCGAACGGGTAATCATGGCCCACGGCGAGTGGCAGCGGTCGGACGGACATCGCTATTTGGAAAAATCGTTTTCTTGGATGGGCTGATTACTACGTGAAAACCACGATACAAAAAAGGATCAAAATGACGATATAAGTCATTGAAACAATAAAAAACTTGGTTGCGTGCTTTGTTTAGAAACTTACTGATCCTGTCCACACTTATGGGAAACGTCTTCGTTTGGGGGGCGGCCTATATGGGGTATTCCAACAATGGTCTGGTGGATGCGGTTAAGAAATCCAAGAACAATGTTATGCAGTTGGTACTCACCGATATTAAGGCGCCTTCCTTTACCAACCGCAATCTGACCGTATCGGTCACGGTTCCCGACACGGCCGATGTTTATAAGATATGCAAAAAGTCCCGGCGCCTTCGGGCCGGTATCCGTAATGCATTACGCCGGACAAAATCCCGATCGGGCCGCAGCACGAACAGAGATAAAATGACCGGAATGAAATCGGTTATGGTTTCGACCACCAACCGGGTGCTGAAAGACGATTCGATCCTGGATGTCAGCATCGAAAACAGCCTACAGTTCGCCAAATCTTCGGCAAAATCCGGCAAACACCCGGTAATTTCCTGCCCCAAGAGCTTGCAAATCTGATTTGTTTAAATGATTTTTTGATTGATAAAGTAAATTCAGGCCGGTAGGTCTTCGTTTATTATCAAACCTTTATCGGATTTTAATTAATTCAAGTGACCACGATCACTGAAATTAAAGCCGAAAAAAGGTAGAATCTGCACCTGTCGTGGGCAAAGTGCCTGCGTCGGGCGAAATGGAAATTTGGACCCCGCCTTAGCGGAGAGAAGATTTGCGTAACTGGATTATCACGATTGCTGTGGCATCGAACCTCGGGGTTTGGGCCGCCGCCAGTTGGGTTGACCTTCCCTCCTGACGCCATGGCATTCGGCGCATTGCTCGGCATACACACGTCGGCCTGTTGCCACCTGGTCCGGATCGGTGGCGTCGGCGTACATTTTGCCGCCCGTCGCAAAACCACTCCAGAAATTATCGGGCGCCATCATCAAATAACCGCCGGCGATTACCACCAGAACCGCTACGGCGATCATCATCCAATTGGATTTTGTCATTTCAGATTGCTCTGCCGATTTTCTAGTGGTGGCCTGAATGACTGCTTTTATGGTCCTCCGTTCCGTCATATCCACGAAGGGCGTCATAAATGGCGACCTGATGCTTGGTCATCAGCTGTTTCATGTCGAGATGGGTCTGCAAATGGATATACCGAAGGCGGCCGTTCAAATAACTGATCTGTTCGGTAGTTTCATGCAACATTGATTTATCTATTTTTCCCGATGCGAAAAGATGATCCAGTCTCGCTTCTTTTTCGATGATCTCCCGACCGACATTCACGGCTTGGAATTTCATTTTTTCATAGAGTTTGCGGGTTTTTCTCCTTTGTTCGGCATTGAAAGCCAGCCGGTCGAAATGTTCCATCACATGGGCCGGGCCGGGGTAATGATTTAGTTCCGCCGCCTTGGCGAATCCCATACCGGCGCCCGATCTTAAATCGTTGACGTCTTTTTGTGATAAGGCCTTGATGGCGCGCTTATGTTGGCCGGCATAAGGTTGCGCGGCATGGGCGACCGCAACGGGCATCAAGAGTGCCGAAGCGACAAGTAAAACCGGAAATAGGTATAAGGAATTGCGGCTAACCACTGTTTTTTCCTCTTTTCAAGGTTGGGTAAAATTTGTTTCCGCCAGAGATAGTCATTCCAGTAGCTGGAAAGTCAAGGGAAGCCCATGGCGAATCCCAAACCGGCGGCGATGTTTGCAGGTGTGAAATGGCCAGTTATACTCCCGCCGGAAAATGAGGGCCGAACCGAGTCAGGGAAATTAGAAATATGGCGAAATTCGATTATGATCTGATCACCATCGGCGCCGGGTCGGGAGGCGTCCGGGCGTCCCGGCTGGCCGGCGGCTACGGCGCGCGCGTCGCCATTTGCGAAGAGGACCGGGTCGGCGGCACCTGTGTGCTCAGGGGCTGCATCCCGAAGAAGCTGTTGATCTACGGATCACACTTCGCGGATCATTTTGAAGACGCCGCCAATTACGGCTGGACCGTTCCCGAAGCCACCCACGACTGGCCCCAACTGATCGCCAACAAGAATGCGGAGCTGGACCGGCTCAACGGCATATATTTGAGAATTCTCCGGGACAACAAGGTCGATCTCCTTGAAGGAAGGGGCGTTCTGGTGGACGAGCATACCGTGGAGGTCGGCGGTAAGCGTATCACCGGAGAGAACATTCTGATTGCCGTCGGCGGTTGGCCGTCCAATCCCGACATTCCGGGTATTGAACATGTCATCAGTTCCAACGAAGCTCTCGAATTGAAAGAGCTGCCGGAGACAATGGTGATCGTCGGCGGCGGCTATATTGCCGTCGAGTTCGCCGGTATATTTTCAGGCCTCGGCGTCGAGGTAACGGAAATCATCCGGGCCGATTCCGTACTGCGGGGCTTCGACGAGGACATCCGTGTTTCACTCGATGAAGAAATCAGAAAACGCGGCATCAATCTGATGAGCGAGACCGTCGTGCGGTCCATCGAAAAGACGGACAACGGCTATTGTTTACGCCTGGCCGGGAGCGAAACCATCGATACCGATTTGGTCATGTATGCCACGGGGCGGCGGGCCAATACCAAAGGCTTGGGATTGGAGGAAGCAGGTGTGCGCATGCGGGACAACGGCTCCATCGCCGTCGATGAATGGAACCGGACCTCAGTGCCGCATATTTACGCCGTCGGCGACGTCACGGACCGTATCCAGTTGACGCCGGTGGCCATCCAGGAGGGCCGCGCCGTTGCCGAAACCCTGTTCAACGATAATCCCATTATCGTCGACTATGACGATGTGCCCTCGGCGGTCTTTTCCACGCCGCCCATCGCCACCGTCGGGTTTACCGAGGAAGAAGCCCGCCATCGATACGGCAAGGTCGATGTCTACATTTCCCGCTTCAAGCCCCTGATTCATACTTTGTCCGGCCGGGACGAACGGACCATTATGAAACTGATCGTCGATCCAAATTCGGACCGGGTGGTGGGCTGCCACATGATGGGCATGGACGCGCCGGAGATCATCCAGGGCGTCGCCATTGCCTTAAAATGCAACGCCACCAAAGCCCAGTTCGACGCCACCATCGGCATTCACCCGTCAGCGGCGGAGGAATTCGTCACCCTGCGCGACAAACGTCCCGACCCGGAGGATGCCGACGCAGCGGAATAAGTATCGATCCGCTTAAACAAAATTGAGAAAGGCCGCGTAGCCAAATCCCGACAGGACGGCGCCGGAGAGGGCGATTGTCAGGTAAAGGATGAAGACCGGCTTTTTAACCAGCGCATAGACGGCCACGGCGGCCGGGATACAACTGACGCCGCCGCCTACTAGAAACGCCATGGCGGCGGCCGGGTTCATGCCCTGTTCGATGAGGCCGCCCACCAACGGCAGCGCGGCAAATCCGTTGAGGTAGGCAGGCACTCCCACCGCGGCGGCAATGACGATGGGGCCCAATCCTTCACCACCGACGAGGCGGCCGACGAATTCCGCCGGCACGTACGCCAGCATCAGGCTTTCCAGCATAAACGCCAACACGAGCCATTTGGCGAGGAACAGAAAATTTTCCGCGGCTTCATTTCGAAAGACCGTTCGGCGGCCCGGGTCGCGCCAAATTCGCCATTGCACCGGGCCGTTACCGACCAGGCTGCTTGCCCCGCAAGAGGGCGCCGCCTGTTCTTTGAGCGGGTCGGTCAGATATGCCGCCTGCTGCAAAAGATAAACCACGGTCCCGCCTAATAAGCCGACAGAGACGGCCGCCAGTGTTTTCCCAATGGCAAACGGCAGGCCCAGGATACTGGACGTCAAAAGAAACATGGACGGATCCATCACCGGGGACGACAACCAAAAAGCCATTACCGCCGGAAGCGGCGCCCCCAACGCCAGCAGCGCCGCGATTAGGGGAATAACACCGCACGAGCAGAACGGCGACAGGGCGCCGAAAAGCGCCGCGCCCCCGATCATCACCGCCAGATTGCCCTGGAAAATCCGGCCGATGGTGGCTTCGGCGCCGCTCGCCTTGATAACGGCGACGGTGCCGACCGCCAGCAACAAAAAGGGCAGGATCTCACCGAATGCCGCCAAGGTGAAAGCCAGGGTCGACAGCGCCTGATCCGGCGAAAGCAAGAGCAGACCGGCAAACACTGCGGCGATAAACAACCAGACACGGCTTACCGGCAATGTTTTCAGCGAGGGAAGCGAATGCTGGATTACGGAAACGAGTTGGTTCATTTGCTATCCCAGTCTAAGCGGTCTGTTGATCCATTTCGGCTTCAACGCCGGTGCAGCAATTTTCCGTCAGGAAAGAAAGCAGATCATCCATTTGGGCATAGTTGGCCCGGCAAATGACCTCCCTGCCCTTTTTTTCCTGAACCACGAGGCCGACTTTCGTTAAGGCGGCAACATGGTGGAACAAGGTGGAACCGGGCACCTGCAAATGCCGTTGAATGGCGCCGACGGTGGCGCCGGCCGGCCCAATCTGAACCAAATAGCGGAATAAATGCAGCCGGGTGACATTACCGAGCGCCGCCAATGAATTGGCCGCTGCAATTTCATGTAGTTTGTTTTCCATACATTTCTATATATCTAGAAATATCGAAATGTCAAGTGTGAACAAAATGTTATGATATTTTGGGCAAAGATCGTTTTTATTAATCCTGCCCTGCCTTCTTCTTTTCCCTGGAAATTGACGCCGATTGAGCGTATAGAAAGCCCCCTTTGAGGGCCGTGAACAACGCCCTATTCAAACCCTTGGGACAAAGAGCAGAACATGTCAAAGAAATGGACGCCCGAAAGCTGGCGTGGGAAACCGATTTTGCAGGTCCCGGAGTATCCGGACCAGGATAAACTGGACGAAACAGAGAAAACGCTATCCGGTTATCCACCGCTGGTGTTTGCCGGTGAAGCGCGCCGCCTGAAGCGTGCCTTGGCTAAAGTGGCCGAAGGCAACGCCTTTTTGCTGCAAGGGGGCGATTGCGCCGAAAGCTTCCGTGAATTTCATCCCGATAATATCCGAGACACCTTCCGGGTTCTTCTGCAGATGTCCGTCGTGCTTACCTTCGGCGCGGCGCGGCCCATTGTCAAAGTGGGCCGACTGGCCGGCCAGTTCGCCAAACCCCGTTCCGCCGATACGGAAACCATCGACGGTGTCGAGTTGCCGAGCTACCGGGGCGATATTATCAACGGCATCGATTTCACCGAGGAAAAACGGGTTCCCGATCCGGAACGTATGGTCCGCGCCTACAATCAGTCGGCAGCGACCCTCAATTTGATCCGTGCTTTCGCCCAGGGCGGTTTCGCCAATCTGCAGCGGGTCCATGAATGGAATATGGGCTTTGTCGCCGACAGCCCCTTGGGAGAACGCTACCAGGATCTGGCCAACCGGTTGGACGAGACCCTGGCCTTCATGGCGGCTTGCGGTCTGACCTCGGAAACCACGCCGCAAATCCGGGAGACCGATTTCTTCACCTCGCACGAGGCATTGCTGTTGCAGTACGAGCAGGCCATGACCCGGGTGGATTCCCTGACCGGCGATTGGTACGACACCTCCGCCCATATGTTGTGGGTGGGCGAACGTACCCGCCAGCTCGATAACGCCCATTTGGAATTCCTCAGCGGCGTCTCCAACCCCATCGGCGCCAAAGTGGGGCCGACCACGGACCCCGACTATCTGATCCAGTTGATCGACCGGCTCAACCCGGATAACGAGCCGGGGCGTTTGACGCTGATTTCCCGCATGGGCGCGGATAAGGTCAATGACGCCTTGCCGCCGTTGGTGCGGCGGGTTAAAGAGGAAGGCCGTATTGTGGTGTGGTCCTGCGATCCCATGCACGGCAACACGGTCAAAGCCGGTACCGGCTACAAGACCCGGCATTTCGATCAGATTCTCGACGAAGTGGCCGGCTTCTTCGCCATCCACCGGTCCGAAGGCACCCACCCCGGCGGTGTCCATTTCGAACTGACGGGCCAGGACGTCACCGAATGTGTCGGCGGCGCCCAGGCGATCACCGAGGCCGATCTATCCAGCCGCTATCACACCCATTGCGATCCCCGCCTGAACGCGAAACAGGCTCTGGAACTTGCTTTTGTGTTGGCGGACCGTCTCAAGGGAGAACGGGCAAATGGCCGCTCTAACGGCCACGTGGTCCAAGCCGTGGGCGCCGGATAGAAATCAGTGCGATTCCCGTCATATGACCGATATCAAGGATATCGGGCTCCAACGTTACTAGATTGAAGTTTGAATAACTAAATTATTGGCGATTGATGGGAAGAGTTGTGACCGAGCAGAAGCCATTAACGTTTGAATGGTTCGACGGCCTTAGAATTGGCCATCCCCAGATCGACGAAGATCATCGCAAGCTAATTGAGATTATTAATGTCGTCTCAGAAGCGATTGTCAATAAGGACAGCAATCTTTGCGACCAAATGCTGGCGGCTTTTCTTCAGGTCGCCAAAAATCACTTCGCCATGGAAGAGAAAATTCTATTCGATATCGGCTATCCCGATGCCCAGAGTCACGCCGATTATCATCGGGATTTAATGTCGAAAGCGAGTGATATCTCCGATCTGTGCAGTAACGCGGCTGACAATGACAAACTCAGAGAATGCTTCAACGAAATGGTGGACTTCCTGGCTCAGGATATCCTCAAAGGCGATTTGGAATTCGTCCCTTATATGACCAACAAGGGTCTGATTAAATAAGGCCAGTCCGACAGTTTGTCGGCGGGATTACGAATTATCATCAACTTCTGGGATGGGGCGCGGTTTAATTCCCGGCCTGACCGATTTTTTCGAACACACGGTCTAATTCAAAACACGTGACACCGCCATATCTGGTTTCCAGTTCGAACCGCCGGCTGCTGTCGGCCAAACGGTCGCGCAAATCGGAGAACAAGGCATCCACCAGATTGTCAAATCCGCCTTCGGTGAGCTCCCAATTATCTTCCGCATCAAGTTGATTGTTTACCATGGGGATCAGCCAATCACGGCGATGATCGATGTCTTCGAAATAGGGCGCGAAAGTGACGAGGGCGTCGAGACAGACCTCCTGGCCCTCTTTGTCGGCATAGATGAGTTCCCAGTTGAACGCTGTTTCGTCACCCGCGCTCAGCCGGGCAACGATCTTGCGGCAGCGTTCCTGAAACTCCTCCATGGACTCGGGCCCGATCATCTTGTCGATGGCCAGGAAAAACCCGGGCAGGACCCGCCTTGTCACCGCATTCGGACCGTCTTCCGTTGTCCGCTGCCGGTCAAACAGATGGGCAAAGGAGTTAACGATCACGCGGTCGAAAGGGAATTTGCGCGCGTGGTCAAACGCGGCCCGCTCGCGAATTCGGACATAGGCATCGAAGCTTTGCTGGAACACCTGCTCCAGGGCTTCCCGCTTGCGGTCGAATTCACGGCTCAGCTGGTCGATATCGCCAATGGTCAGATAGCCGCCCCGCTTACGGGCCTCCGCGGTCAGCCGCTCGGTGAAAGCCGTCACTACGGTCTGGGCCAACACCTGGCTTTGATTCTTGGTTGAGGCGCCCCCATTGGACGCGCCGTTGGAAGTGGCAGGTGGCGCAACCGGGGGCGGGGCGCTTTGCGCCGGTTCGGTTTGAGGTTGGGGTTGTTGCAGATTCAATGGATCGGCGTCTTGCTTTTGCGGCGGCGCTTCCGATTGACGGCTGCGCGACTCCGCCGCGCCGAACCAAGTTACCTGTTCGATCTCCCCGTTCTTATTTTTGTTTTGGTCTGCGCTATCGTCTGTCATGCATCATAAATACCCAGAATTTCCGTCGATGGCCAGATGGAAGAGGCCGATATTTCCGGTTTTTGCTTGCGTTGACAAAAAGTTTGGGCTCCTCTAAGGCTAGGAACTTCGGGCATAATTATTGCGCAAGCTATTGTAAAAAAAGGATTTTGGACTTTAACCATGACTGTCGGGCTTTCCATTGCTTTGGCGCAAATCAATCCAACCGTGGGCGATGTCGACGGCAATATCGAACTCATCGAGAGGGCCGAGCAGGAGGCCGCCAAGAAAAACGCCGATCTGGTGGTCACCGGCGAGCTGGCGGTCAGTGGCTATCCGCCGGAGGATTTGGTCCTCAAACCGGCTTTTCTCGACCGGGTGGAAAACAAAATCATCGAGCTCGCCCGCCGTACGGGTAACGGACCCGCCCTGTTGATCGGCGCTCCCTGGCGTCACGAGGGTGAGCTGTATAACGCTGTCCTGCTGCTGGAAAAGGGCGAAATCTCGACTTTCAGGTTCAAGCATTTGTTGCCCACCTATGGGGTGTTTGATGAGGATCGGGTATTTACGGCGGGTCCTGTCCCCGGCCCCATTTCCTTCAATGGGGTGCGCCTGGGCGTTATGATCTGCGAAGATATGTGGCGGTCCGACGTTACCGAATGTCTCGAGGAATCGGGCGCCGAGATTCTGATCGTGGTCAACGGATCCCCTTTCGAGGTGGACAAGATCGATCAGCGCCTCAATCTGGCGGTGGCGCGGGTGGGTGAATCCAATCTGCCGTTGGCCTATGTCAATCTGGTGGGTGGTCAGGACGAACTGGTTTTCGACGGCGCGTCCTTTGTTCTGGCCGGCAACCGGGAGCTTCGGGCCCAGGCGCCGGCATGGCAGGAAGAGATTCTTTTTACCAAATGGAACCGGGAAGAGAGCGGCTGGGTATGCCACAGCAATCTTGTAGAAGAGAATCCGCAGGAATCGACGGCTGACGAAAATGAAAAATCGCTGTCTGCCATTTATCAGGCGATGGTTTTGGGTCTCCGCGACTACGTCAATAAAAACCGGTTTCCCGGCGTTATTCTGGGTCTGTCGGGAGGCATTGATTCGGCGCTCAGCGCGGCGGTCGCCGTCGACGCCATCGGCCCGGACAAAGTTCATTGCGTGATGATGCCCTCGCCCTACACCTCCGATGAAAGTCTGGAGGACGCCGCCGAGGCGGCCGAACTAATGGGTATCGTCTACGATACCGTCCCCATCATCGACGCCATGAAAGCGTTCGAGACCATGCTCCAACCGGTGTTCGGCGAGGCCGAGGCCGACACCACGGAGGAAAATATCCAAGCCAGGGCGCGGGGCCTGATCGTCATGGCCATTTCCAACAAACTGGGTTACATGCCGCTCACCACCGGCAACAAATCGGAAATGTCGGTGGGATACGCCACCCTGTACGGCGACATGTGTGGCGGCTACTCGGTGTTGAAGGACGTCTACAAAACCACCGTCTTCGCCGTGTCTCATTGGCGCAATCAAAATTACTGGACCGGATTCCTGGGTCCCCAAGGACGGGTCATCCCCGAGCGCATCATTACCAAAAAACCGTCGGCGGAACTGAAGCCGGACCAATTCGACGAGGACAGTCTGCCGCCCTACGACGTGCTGGACGATATCCTGAAAAATCTCATCGAAGGGGAGCACGCCATCACCGATATCGTCGCCCGCGGCCACGACCCCGACGTGGTGCGCCGGGTCTGGCACATGCTCGACCGGGCCGAATACAAGCGACGCCAAGCGCCCCCCGGCGTCAAAATTTCGTCCCGCGCCTTCGGCCGCGACCGCCGTTATCCCATCACCAATGGCTTTACCGGGCTTTTATAAAAAAAGTGTACCAGGAATAATTTCCCCGATTTAAGGGAAATTATTCCTGGTACACTTTTTTAACGGGACTTTTGGAGCCCGCGACTGCACCGTAAGCCAAGAGGCCGGAGGCCTCGCCCGGCGTCTGAGGGGCACCTATTAAGGCGCGTTAGCCGGTGAGTTCTCGGATTTCATGGCGTCGTCGCCCTTCCTGAGCGCCGCCTTGCGGTCGTTGGGGAAGGCCTCCTTGCTGTCGCCCGGCGGATGGTCTTCCGGCAGGTAAAGAGCGATGCGTTGTTTTTTGGGCCATTTTTTGTTGATGTCGATATCGCGTTCCTGGCCTTGCGACGCCACCAACTTACCGTCCCGGGTTTCGAGGTCGAGCCACCATTTCTGGTCCTTGACCCGCGTGCCGTTACCCATGAAGTCATCCAGCCAGACGGCAATGGGAATCATAATGGGTTTCAGCCACATGGCGTTGATACCCAGCCAACTGGCGATACGGGGAATAAGCGGTCCGTCTTTGGTGACCACCTTATTCAAGGGACAGGTTTTCATGCAGCGCCCGCAGGCCGACCCTTTGGGATTGGTAATGCGGTACTTGGCGCAGTTTTCCACATCCGGCTTCCAGATTTCGTAGCCGTTATACATGATCTTGTCGCCGAACGGGATGGCGTTACAGGGGCATTCCCGGGCGCATTTCCAGCAATTATTACAAAATTTCTGTAACCCGAAATCGATCGGTTTATCGCATTCCATGGGCAGATTGGTGGTGACCACCACGGTTTTCGACCTGGGGCCGATAAAGGGATTGAGCACCAATTCACCGATGCGGCTTAGTTCACCCAAACCCGCCAGCAACATCAAAGGAATTTGCATCACGTCGCCCGCCGCCGCCTGTTGGCAGGCCGCCTCGTAGCCCAGTTTACGGATATAGCTGGCGATCACATTGCCCACCTCGGCGCCCCTGAGATAAGCCCGATAGCTCTGGGTGCCGCTGATCCAATCGTCACCCGACGCGCCTTCCATGGTCGAATAACCCTGGTCGATCAGGCAGACCACGGCATATTTATGTTTTGCCTCGACCGGCTCTCCTTTGGAATTATGGGTATACCAGGCGTATTCGGGAATTTCGCAAATGCCGACGATATCCATGTCCAGAAAATAGGCCAGAGACTTGATGTGCCTGGCCATTTCGGCGGGATCATCGGTCAATGGCGCCTTTTCCGGCGCGACCTCACCGTCCCGCAACGGCATGAGAGCCTGCATCTGCTCGCCGATGGCCTCGGACAATGGATTCTTGTTAATAAAACGGTGGCGTTCGGATTTGACGTGGTCACCCAGATCGCCGAAAAAAGGCCGGGTAAAAAACGCCGCCCGTATGGGGACCCGCTTGACCTTGTCGGCGTCGATCCGGGTGGTCGGTTTGTCGACCCGTTTGACCTGCTCCATTGGATATTTGCCGAGATGAGGCGGACGATGCTTATATTTGAACAATCCCATGACAATTTCCCTGAAATATTAAGTGACGGCGCGACATAAGATATCAGGCGATATCCCGATTGTCGCCACTTGAATGTTGGCTTACCGAACTATTTGGCGGGATGGACAACGATAGGGATCGGACAAAAAAATTCGGCCCGTAAATTTACGGGCCGGGAGGGGTGCTTAGGAGGAGGATCAAAAAGCGATTTTGGCGCTCGCTCCTGATCTTTGAAGAGTGTCTCATAATTCCGGAAATTATGCTGTGACCAAAGTCACATTTTGCGAAGATTCCCGGTCCGTAAGTGATACCCCTTTGATTCCACGTGATTCTTTTTTCTAAATGTTTATGATTTTTCTCAAATTTTTACGATCTTTCCGGGATTCATGATGTTGTCGGGGTCCAAGCCCCGCTTGATCGAGCGCATAACGTCCAATCCGTCGCCGAACTCGGCCTCCAGATACTTCATTTTGCCCTGGCCGACACCGTGTTCGCCGGTGCAGGTGCCGTCCATGGCCAGTGCCCGCTCAATCAGACGGTTGTTGATGTGCATGCATACCTCCAAATCCTTTTCCCGCGTATCGGGATGGACCAGCAGAGCGGTATGGAAATTACCGTCTCCCACGTGGCCGACGATGGGCGCGACAATACCGGCCTCATCGACGTCCTTTTTGGTTTCCATGATGCACTCGGCAAGCCGGGAGATGGGCACGCAGACATCGGTGGCGAAGGCCGCCGCACCGGGTCGGAGTGCCAGGGCCGCATAGGCCGCGTTGTGGCGGGCCTGCCACAGTTCGTCCCGCTCTTCCGTATTGGTGGTCCATTTGAACTCGCCGCCGCCAAATTCCGTACATATTTCGTTCACCCGCTCGACCTGTTCTTTTACGCCGGTATCGGACCCGTGGAATTCCAGAAAGAGCGTCGGCTGCACCGGATAGTCCAGCTTGGAGTATTTGTTCACCGCATCAAGCTGGACGTCGTCCAACAACTCGATGCGGGCAATGGGAAT
Organism: uncultured Rhodospirillaceae bacterium; assembly: GCA_964574215.1. Lineage (GTDB taxonomy): Bacteria > Pseudomonadota > Alphaproteobacteria > Rhodospirillales > UBA2165. The sequence continues at coordinate 13,779 of CAZNLR010000046.1, forward strand.
GCCCCATTGAATGGTTGCGATTACCGCGTTGACGGCGCCTTCCAAATCATCGAACCCAACCACCGCCGAGGAGATGGCTTCGGGAATGCCGTAGAGCTTCAGCGTGACCTTGGTGATAACGCCCAAGGTACCCTCGGAGCCCACATAGAGACGGGTGAGGTCGTAACCGGCCGCCGACTTACGCGCCCGCTTGGCCGTCTGAATGACCCGCCCGTCGGGCAGCACGACTTCCAACCCCAATACATTTTCCCGCATGGTGCCGTAGCGGACCGCGTTGGTGCCCGACGCCCGGGTCGACGTCATGCCGCCGATGGAGGCGTCGGCGCCAGGGTCGATAGGAAAAAAGAGACCGGTATCGCGCAGATGTTCGTTCAGCTGTTTGCGGGTAATGCCGGGCTCGACGGTGACGTCCAGATCCTCGGGATTTACCTGCACCACATTGTTCATTTCCGAAAGATCGATGCAGATACCGCCATGGAACGCCGCCAGATGGCCTTCGATGGAGGTGCCGGTGCCGTAAGGAATGATCGGCACTTTATATTTCGCGCAGGCCTTGACCACGTCGACGACATCTTCGGTGGACCGCGCCATGACGACGGCATCGGCCGGCATGATTTCGTGAAAGGAAAAATCCCGGGCGTGATGTTCCCGTACCGCCATGGAGGTCGAAATTCGGTTGTCCAATTTTTGCTTTAGTCCCTCGATCAGTTGATCGATGACTGCCTGATCAGGCCGTTCGACCACAGGTCCGCCGTCCGCCGCCATGATTTTCTCCCTGAGTGGATGATTTCTGTCCCTATAATGTAAAATAATCGGGTCTGCCGCAATCGCTGCTTGTTCCTGGGCGAACAAAAACCTAATTAGTCTAGAGAAGTATTACGGGAGAAAAAAATATGTCTAAATTCGGGTTCGGAAAACTAAACGCCACAGCAGCCTTTATGGGATTATTCCTGCTCGCGGCTTGTGAAGAGGATCCGTCGATCGTGACACCGGGACATTACCGGGGTGAGATTGTCGAAAGTTCGCTCATGTATGCCCAGTCCAAAGGACCCGTTCTGTTGCAGGTATATGGTGATCCCTATGGGGTCGGAACCGAGGCCTTGGGAGAAAAAGTGCGCCAGACCATGGTTGGGCATTTCCAATCGCCCATTATTCAATTCACCGGCAGCGAACAACAGGCCGGATCACCCAATATCCGCATCCGTATCGCTTTCGGATATCCGGAAAGCGAAAACTCCCGGGAAATTTGCGGCGATAAAATGCCAAAGCTGTCCCCCAACAAGGAAAAGCTGATAGCCTCCAGCGTCTTCTGCATGGATGGGGAAATGCTGGCCGATGCATCAGGCTTTGTGCTGAAGGCGGATACCCACCAGAGCAAGAAGTTCGAGTTTTTCGCCATTGATCTGGTCAGGAGCGTTGTCGGCAAGGGCCCCCGTTAGTCCTTACTTCGGTTAATTTTCCGGATGCAGCTTGCCCTCGCGCACAGCAATATAGATACCGCTGGCCAAGACGATGGCGATGCCCAACCAAGTCAGCGGTTCTGGAAGATCACCGAAAACGAAATAACCCATGATGATCGCGGAGATAATGACGAAATAGTGAAAGGGTGCGATCAGGGAAGCCGGACCGTGCTTGAAGGCCTCGATAAGCAGGAAATGTCCCAGCACCGTGAAAAAAGCCATCCCCCCGATTACCGGAAATTCGGTTAGGCCGGGGGTCTTCCATGTCAGAAAAGCTGGTACCGCCAGTCCAACAGCTCCCACCGACATGACATGCAGGACACCCGCCTCCGGCGAACTCAAATTGGCCGCCTTGCGGTTGACAATAAAATAAAACGCCAGCACGACGCCGGCACCAAGAGCGATCAAGTAACCGAAACGTTCGCCACTTAGATCAGGCCGAAGAATGATCAAAACGCCGATAAAGCCCGCAATCACCGCCGACCAACGACGAATTCCAACGTGTTCCTTAAGCAGCCACGGCGATAATGCGGTGACCAGGATTGGGGCGACGAAAATGACGGCTTGAAGATCTGCGAGAGGGATGAATTTCAGCGCCGTAATGACGAGAACACCGATAGCGACGCTCGTCGCACCGCGCATGAAGGGCAGAAAAAAGGGTCGCGGCCACATGGCGGCAATGCCGTTGCGGTAAATGACGAAGGGTACGATTAACAGCCAGGACACGGCGAACTGCATCCAAGCGACCATCACGGGGTGTAATTCACTTACCAGGATTTTAGCGAAACCGTCTTTGATGCCGAAAAAAGAAATCCCTACACACATAATCAAAATGCCGAAAAGAGGAGTTTGACGGTGCATAGATCAGACTTTCGGAACGGTAAACAGGTGATACCGCCTCAAATTATCCCTGGATCGGTTATTGTAAGGCGGGCGCCGGCGCATTCTTTCTCTCCCGAACCGCAATGTAAACCCCGCACATGACGACGATTACAATCCCCGACCAAGTCAACCGATCGGGAAAATCGCCAAACATGATATAGCCGAACAAGGTGGCGCCAATAATCTGGGCGAATTGAAACGGGGAGATGAAGGTCGCTTCGCCCAGACTGAATGCCGTGGTCAGGCAGGTCTGGCCGACCGTCGAGATAATCAGAAACCAGATGATAATGGTCGTATCTTCCGGCTGGGGTAGCGACCAGACAAATGGCACCACCGGGGTCAGAACGATGGCGCCGATATAGGCAGAATACGCGGCTGATACCAAAAGTGGTGCTGATCCGGCCAGCTTACGGTTGTACATATAGAAAAAGCCCAAAAAAAACCCGGTGCCGAGTGCCATCAGGTACCCCAGACGCCCGCCATCGAAATCAGGCCGCAAAATCAGCATCACGCCGAGAAAACCGACGATGACGGCGCTCCAGCGTCTGAGACCTACCTCTTCACCCAGAAACACGGGTGAAATGGCCGTTACCACCAAGGGCGCGATAAAGGCCATGGCCGTCGCATCCGCCAAGGGCGTCGTTTCGATGGCCCCGTAAAACAGGCTGACGGCAATGACAATGGCGATTCCCCGCATGATCTGGGGCAGGAAAGGCTTGGGCAGCAGTATCTCGGGTCCATACCGCCAAACTAGATAGGGAAAATAGACCGCTGACATAAAAACGAATTGGACCCACAGAATCAAAATCGGCGAATAGGCGCCGCCGGTCAGCTTCGCCAGCGAATCTTTGAACGTCATGAGGAATACCGCCAGCACCATGACGGCGACGCCCCCCAATGTGTTTTGTCCAATTTTTTGTTTATTCACAGATGGTTATGCCAGTTTTTTAGATTCAAATAACGCTATTTACTTAAATTTAAGAGATCGCGGTCATAAACGAAAGCACCATGGAAAAACCGTGGATTGAACCGGGGTATGTATCCCGAAAAGGGTTGAAAATATCAGTCATACCAGGAACAAGAAAATGGAATTCGCTTCAGTTATATTCGTTGTATTCGGTGGCTTGGCTTCCATCGCCTACGTGATCGAATAGTCCAAAATATTCCCACTAATATATCTTGCGCAGTCAATCTTTCGGACTACATAGGTTTTGACAACGGACGCCTCCGAGAGGGTCCACTGTCGAAGTTAGAACCAGAGTCAGGCCATTTGGGCGGACTCGTTTCAATTCATATCGCTTCAAAGGAGGATATGCTATGCGCAGATATGATTTTTCCCCGTTATTCAGTAACACCATTGGTTTTGACCGGATGCAGCGGCTTTTGGACGCCGCCTCAGAACGGTCGGAGACATCCAATTCCTACCCGCCCTACAACATAGAGGCGGTGGAGGAAAACGCCTACCGCATTACCGTGGCGGTGGCCGGATTCTCCGAGGACGATCTCGACATTTCGGTTAAAGAAAACGCCCTCACCGTCACCGGTAAGATCGAACGGGACGGCGAACCGGTTGCTTTCCTGCACCAAGGCATCGCCGGGCGCGCCTTTGAGCGGCGTTTCAGTCTCGCCGACTACGTTGTCGTGAGCGGCGCCAATCTGGAAAACGGCATGCTTTACATCGATCTGGTACGCGAAGTACCGGAAGCCCTGAAACCGCGTAAAATTGACATTAAGCGCGGCAGCGTATCGACCTTGGCCGATAAAGCCAAGAAGCTGATCGGTGCCGACGACAAAGAAGCCGCTTAAATCAATACCTTCATGTTACTCGCCTAAGGGAAACGGGTTCCCGGTCGATGACCGGGAGCCTGTTCTCGTAAAAAATCAGCTCTCTCTCTTTTTTTCCTCACCACCACGTCACCTCTGTGGTTTAATATAAGCTGGGATTTCCAAGGAAAGAAATTCGGCTGATGGTCCGTTTCGAAAAAGCTTTTTTGATTTTAGCGGCGCTTTCAATGCAGGCCGGCGTCGTGTTCGCTCAGGATAAGGAAGCGCCACCTGACTTGTCGGCCTTGGGACCGGAAGCGGCCAAAGAATTCGAGGACACCCAGAAATTCATTGACCAGACCCGGTCTAAAATCAGTGTTTTTCAAGCCGAAACGGAAGCCCGCGCCCGTGAAATCGAATCCCTGGCCGACCGGGTCAGCGATATTGTTTCCTCCATCTCCAGTAAGGATGAAGACAACTCCAATCTGCGCTCGGAAATTTCCGTGCTGACGGAACTGCTGGAACTTGAACGGCAGACCACCAAAGAGTTACGCGCCGACAACGTGACGGTCAAACAGGTTCTCTCCACCGTGAAAACCGAAAAAGAAGCGCAAAAATTGAAATACGAAACGGCGCTTAAAGAGAAAGAAGCCGCCAAGGCTGACGCCGAACTAAAACGGGACCTCGCCCTCGAATCCGTGCAGACCCATGAGCGAACAAAAAAAGTTCTGGTCAATGATATCGACAGTTTCAAGAAAACAATTGACCGGCTTAAAAAGGAAGTGGCGCTCTTGAAGAAGAACCGTTATCGCCCAAAACGCCGAAGCACACGGACCGGCTCTCAGTAATCAATTTCAAGTTACTTCGAGTATTATTTCTTTGACCTTCCCCTATGGGAAAGTTCTATTTTTTATTTGTGGATTAATGTCGGCGGCATTTATTGCAGCCATTTCAAACTCTGCCGACACGAACGAGAGTATAACCGATGAATCGAAATCTCACTTTCTATCTTGTTGTCATTAGTAGTCTCGTTTTTGCATTTTTAGTCTTACCGATAGTTTTCGGCATGATTGACACCGCGGCGCATGGGACCAAAAAACACAATCAACCCATGATGATGGGTGGCAATATGAGAATGATGCACAACCACGATAAATGGTCGACTCCACCGCCACCCTACAAAGACCTGCGAAATGATTCATGGGATGACCAGGATAAAATTGCCAAAGGGAAAGAACTTTATGAGGACAATTGCGAAGCTTGTCACGGTGTCGACGGCTTTGGATCCGGACCCTTAGCTGAAGATCTGGCGCACAAGCCGGCCAATTTAAATCACCATTTTCATATGGCTCCAGGTAAAGGCGACGACTATTTGTTCTGGCGTGTCAGTGAAGGTGGCACGGTAGAACCGTTTAAGTCTTCCAAATCCGCCATGCCGGCTTTCAAAGAAATTTTGAATGAAGAGGAGCGATGGGCGGTTTTAAGCTATGTACACAAAAAATTTCACAAAATGTTCAAACTCGGTGGAAACTAGCGTCTGCCAAAAATTGTATGCAAACCCGACCAAGAAAACACCGTGCTAGAAATTGACTATAGATAAATGGGGGAAATTATATGAGAAAACTGTTTGTCGTTGGACTTGCCGCGTTATTCCTAACTTTTGCCCTTACAGCTTATGCAAGCAGACACGAGAGCACGGCAAATACACCGACCGTTCCGCCGGAACTCAAACTGGGGCAGGCGCTCTACGGAAAATTCTGCGCTAGTTGTCACGGGGTCGATTTGAAAGGCACGAAGCAGGGGCCTCCTTTCCTGCATCGGGTTTACCATCCGGGCCACCATAGTGATGGATCATTTTTTCTGGCCGCCAAAAACGGCGCCCGCGCCCACCATTGGAAATTCGGTGACATGAAGCCTGTCGAAGGCGTCAATGAGAGTATTGTTGCAAGTATCGTGAAATATGTTCGCCACGTTCAAAAATTGGCAGGATTATTTTAGTCTAAACCAGCTATCGTTTGCCCTTTTCGGATTCTGCTAGTTTCCGTTTGAGACGTTCCATCTGTTTCAACCGTTCAATACGGTCTTCCATGGAGTTTTCGATGGTTATGCCCATCTCCTTTTTGCCGTCCTTCATGATCTCCCTGAGGGCGTCGGCATCGGCGTCCGATGGTGTCGGTCTCTGACTCATGGTGGTAGCATAACCGCCTTTCACCGAATTTGAAAAGTCCCAAAATTCTAACGAATTAGTGATGGCGACCATTCAACTGGCCATTGAACCTCCTCCGAGAATTTGCTTCCATGGCGGTGGCCGCGTCAAAGGGGAGCGGCCGGAAACGCAACAACAATAAACATAAGGAAAGCAAATGGCTGAAAAACTAAATATGGGGGACAGTTTCCCGTCCATGACCCTAAATCTGGTCGGCGGCGGTTCGGTAAATCTGCCGGCCGATCTGGACGCCAAGTACAACATGGTCCTGTTCTACCGGGGACATTGGTGACCCTACTGCCGTCGGCAGTTGGTCGACTTCGAAAAACACATTAACGATCTGGCCGCGGTCAACGCCAAGGTCATTGCCGCCAGCGTCGATCCCGAAGACAAGGCTCAGGAAGTGGCCGATGAGGTATCTTATCCGGTTGCCTATGGCGCAACCATTGCTGAAGCAAGGCTTCTTGATTCCTGGTGGGAAGAACGAAGGGGCATCATCCAGCCGTCAGAGTTTCTGGTCAGCGGTGAAGGCAAGATTTTGACTTCGTCCTACAGTTCCGGCCCCATCGGGCGGATCAATCCGGACGATGTGGTCAAAATGATCAATTTCATGGAATCCCAAAACAAATAAGGGTTCCCAGACGACTGTTTAGAGGCCGCCGGCATTTTACGTTGGCGGCCTTTTTCTTAGGAGGAAGGCGATGGCGGCATGGACGCCTGTTCTTCGTTGTCAGCCGTCATGTCCGGCGCCACCACCGCCAGGTTCCCCGACAACAGAGAAATACCCGCCGCCTTGAGCGCCTTGAGGAAGGCCGTGTTGATGGCGTAGCGGGTCTGGAAATATTGCTTGGTCGGCACCCAGAAGCGGAGGCCGATAATAACCCCACCCAAGGTGAAATCATGAACGCCGATCTGAGGGTCCGGGGCGCCCTCCGATTTAGTTTCCGCCGCCAGGACGCCCTGAAGAATTTCAATGACCTTATCCACGTCCTCGCCGTCGCCGATGGCGATGCGGCTTTCGACGATTCTCTTGTCTTCCGAATTGACCACCACCTGACCGACGATTTCCTTGTTGGGAATGGTGATCCTCTCCCCGTCCTCGCCGGTTAGAACGGTGGCCGCCAGCTTAATATCCGCCACCACGCCGCTGACCTTACCGATGGTAATGGTGTCGCCGACGCCGTAGGTACGGCCTAGAAGAATAGCCAAACCGGCGCCGTAGTTGGATAGCGGTCCCTGGATTGCCAAGGTCGCGCCGAAAGCGGAAGCGCCTGCCAAAGCAATCAGCGGCGCGATGCTGATACCGAAATTGCCCAGCGTGATGATGACGATCATGACGACGACGATCAGCTTAACGATATTGCCGATAAAGCGGGCCAGCGACGGGTCGACGTCTTTGGCGCCCGCCATGGAAACGACCTTGCGCCCTGCCCAATTGGCCACCTTGAGGCCGATAAACAGAAATACCAACGCCCCCAGAATTTGGAAGCCATAGGTGACGGCAAACTCGATAAGGGTATCGATCAGGCTCGAAAGCGCCTCGATGTTCTGTTCGATATTTTCAGTAATTTCTTTTTCCATGCTCTCTTACCGCTAATAATTGTTATCGGCCCTAAAAATCATACCACCATGTTAACCGGAAGTTTTCAACATCGTTGAAGATTAGTGAAGTTGTTGACCCGTATTGGTGACCACACCGGCTGCTTCGCCGACCCTGAGTTCCAGATCCCAGCCCGCCCGGTCGGCAGCCTGCTGCAGCAAATGGCAAATAGCGTGCAGCATTTCATCGTTCAAATTGAGTGTGACGTCCTTTTGTTCCACCGTCCGAAATACCAGCCGGATGTTCCCGGTCTCCGATTTTCCGATGTCGGCACCAACGGCAAGCAAGCCGTCTTCCATTTGGGGCGCCGGTTTGGCGCGCTTGTCGTGTTTGGTCGCGAAGTCGCTGGATTGTATGGCTTCCTGATGCTGCATGGACATGACGGCTTTTTTTACCTGGGGCCGGGCCTGTTCCTGAACTTCCGGCTGAACGGCAAATGACTTGACCGCCGCCCCCCACACAGCCTTGACCAGCCGCCTGGTCAGCCAGATACGGAACTCCACCAGTTCGACCGTGTTGACGCGGAACAGAATTCGGTCCTGCGCAGGCACGTATTCCGCCGTCATTTGATGTAGTTGATCAGCCATAATTCCTCTTTAGTCCTCCCAGTGGGCCATGGGCTGACCCGCCACGGGCGACGTAAAATAGGGAATACGCGTTCCCCGTAAACTGCCGATATAGGCGGTTTTCAAATCGGGGCCGCCGAACGTGACGCTGGCGAACCAGGGCGCGGTCTTGCCGCCCGCCGCCAGCATGAGTTCGGGCGTCGCCTGGTCGTTTTGAAACGCCTCTTCCAATGCCTTCGTTGCCAGTTCGTTACCATCATCCAGGATGATATGATATTCGCCCTCCGGGGTAATAGCGAAAATCTGATCGGACATCACCAACGTCCCCCAGAGATTGCCGTAAGCGTCGAAGGTAATTCCGTCCGGAAAGCCGCCGTCATAGCCGTTGGGGCTAAGCTTACTGGGCCCGAATATTTCGCGGTCGGAGAGCCCACCGTCCGCCGCCACCTTCATGCGGCTGATGCATTGGCCGCAGGTCTCGACGATATAGATGTACTCTTCCTTGGCGTCCAACCGGACCTCGTTGGTGAAGGCGAAGCCGTCGGCAACGATGCGCAAACCTTTTTCGTCCGCCAGCGCCACATAGCCGTCAGCGATATTGGGGCTCATGGCCGACATCCAGTTCTTGATGCGGGTCGACACCGTCAGCCACAGCCGGTTTTTCGAATCCCTGAGAACAAAATTGACCTTGCCGATTGGTTTTCCGTCGATGCTGTCGTAGAGAAGTTTGGTCTCCCCCGCCATATCCATGATCTCCAGAACGTCCGTACCGAAATTGGAGATAAAGATTTTCCCGTCGGTACTAAAGGCCAGGCCGTTGGGCAACGTCCCTTCGGTAAACCGCTGGGCGTCGTCATCGGCGTCGGAAAATTTTTCTTCGAAATTCTGGCTGATAATATGCTGGGAGCCGTCGGGTGCGATCCTGACCACACCGCCCCTGGCGTCCGCCGCCCACAACGAGCCGTCGGGCTTTGCCAGGATACATTCGGGCCGTTGTAAACCCTCGCCAATATAGGAAAGCTCCTCCGGATCGACGGTAAAGCCGAGAATTGGATTAATCGTCATGGCGTCACGTCCCCCTTTTTCATTATATTCGTGCGAGGCGTTCCCGCACCATGTCACAGAGATGAAACATTTGCCGGTCGTGTAAATCCAGCTCTCGCATATGCTCTTCCGTGCTGAACAAATAATCGGCGCAGTTTCCGAGCGGCCCTCCCGCTTTGGCGATGATGTCGGCGACGGTTTCGCTGGACAACCGGCCGGCGTAATTTTCATGTTCCCGGTTGATGACGAACGTCACCGCCTGGACGGGGCCGTGTTCGGTTTTAAGTTTTACCAACCGGGGTGTATAGCTGCCGGCGACCATCTCCCGGTTCCAGATCAGCTTCAATTCCCGATCCACATCTTTCGACGCAATCCTGAAAGCCACTCCGTGACACGATCCGCCGCTCTCCAGCCCCAGCAGCAACCCCGGCTGTTCCGGCGTGCCCCTGCCGATCTTGGTGCTCAGGCAAAACCGTCGGTGAAAGCCGTATAGAGTCGCCAACCGTTGCTCGGAAAAATCGATCATGGGGCTCCAAATCAGGGACCCATAGGCAAACAGCCAGGCGTCTTCACCTTTCGGCAATTTTTCCATGATGTTCCGCCGGGATTGCTCACGCACCTTATCTGGCAGCCGCTTGAACAAGCCGGCCGCCTCGCCCGCCCGGATGACTTCTTCGAAACGGCCGTTTTCGATGTCTTCACGGCGCAGCTTCACCTGGACATACTCCCTTGCGAATTTTATTCGTTTCTTCCCCTTATTGGTAAGTGGGATGCGGCGCAGGAACAAGTAGATTGTTTTGACAGAACCCATCTTGCGAGCGATAAAGTTGCAAATTCTTAATGCAGGGATGGAAGCAGATTATGACTCGACCAAATTTTCTATTTATCATCACCGACCAGCACCGGGCCGACCACCTCGGTTGTTACGGCAACGATATCGTGCAGACCCCGAATATTGATTCCCTCGCCGCAACGGGCGCCCGGTTTGAGAAATTCTATGTCGCCAACCCCCTGTGCATGCCCAACCGGGCATCGCTGATGACGGGCCGGATGCCCTCCCTCCATGGGGTGCGGTGCAACGGTACACCCCTGTCGGAACGGTCCAAGACCTATGTGCAGCGGTTGAAGGAAGAAGGCTACCGAACGGCTCTGATCGGCAAGTCCCATTTGCAGAACATGACCGGCAAAACGCCCATGTGGTCACCGTCATCTGACGATTTCGCTTTCGACGAAAATGGCGCGCCGGTTCAGGCCTATGACTGGAGCCTGCAAGGCGACCAATACGAAAACGAGAATCCGACAAACTGGCTGGATGAAAATCACCGGGTCAAGACGCCGTTCTACGGGTTCGATGAGGTCAAGCTCTGCACTGGCCATTCCGACGAAGTGGGGGGCGATTATGAACGCTGGTTATTGGAACAGCGGGCGGACGGTAACGAGTTGCGGCGGGAAGAGAACGCCCAGCCGGACAACCGGATCACCACGCCCCAGGGCTGGCGCACCAAACTACCGGAAGAACTGTATCCTACAGCCTATATCGGCGAACAATGTCTCGAGTATCTGAAAAATCATTCGGCGGCGGGCGGTGATCAGCCGTTTTTCCTGCAAGCCTCGTTCCCCGATCCCCACCATCCCTTCACGCCGCCGGGAAAATACTGGGACATGTATGACCCGGACGACATGCCCTCGCCGTCCTCCATGGATAAAGGCGAATCCTCAATGGAACTGTTCCTGCGCGATCAGTTGAAAAAGGGAGAGGCCAACCGCAAAACCCAGATGCCCTACGCCGTCAACGAGCGGGAAGCACGGGAAGCCATGGCCCTGACCTACGGCATGATCACCATGATCGACGACCAGATCGGCCGCCTGCTGAGCGGGTTGGAGGAAATGGGACTGGCGGAAAACACGGTGGTGATTTTCACGTCGGATCACGGCGATTACATGGGCGATCACGGATTAATGTTGAAAGGGCCGCTGCATCTGCACGGCATGATCAACGTTCCCTTCATCTGGCAGGACCCCGATATCGGCAAGGCATCCACCACCAGAAGTCTGGGCCAGACCATGGATATCTCCGCCACCATTCTGGAGCGCGCCGGCGTTAAACCCTATTACGGCCTTCAGGGTAAATCCTTGATGGGGAATATTACCGGCGAAGCGCCCCTGGACAGAAAGGCGCTCTTAATCGAAGACGACCGCCAGCGGATCAATCTGGGCTTTACCCGGTTTCAATCCCTGCGCACCATCGTCAACGACCGCTACCGGCTGACCGTCGGCCATCCCGATGCGCCCGACGAGCTTTACGATCTTCGGGAAGACCCGGACGAGGTGAACAATTTGTGGGATGAGGAAAGCGCGGCGGACCTTAAGGCCGATCTGATGGATCAATTGATGCGACTGATCATCGAGCACCAGGATCCGACACCCCTGGCGACGGCCATCGCCTAATCAAGTCGTGCCGACGAAAGTCGCCTATACCGTCTGATATCGGTTAAAGGCCGTTCACTTTTCCTCCGGTAACCGTATTCCCGGCGGGAACGTGGTCTCGCCGTCGCCCCGCGCCTTATCCACCTGCTTTTGGGTCAGGTTAACGCCCAGCAGTTCGGCTCCACAGATATCGGTACTAAGGAAATTGGCGTCTTTGAGATCAGCGCCGGTCAATCCGGCCCCGCGGAGATTGGCACCCGCCAGATCGGCGCCTCGCAAACCGGCTTCCGGTAGTTGAGCGGCCTTCAGGGACGCGTGGCGCAGTTTGGCGTGGTGCAGTTCCGCACCGGCCAGGTTGGAACCCGACAGGTTGGCGCCCCGGAGATCGGCATCTTCAAAATTAGCCCCCGTCAAAATGCAGTCCTGCAAATCCGCGTCTCTCAAATTGGCATTGGCGAGATTGGCGTCGGTCAAATCGGTACCGGCCAGACTGGCGCCCTGAAGATTGGCTTTTTCCCCTTGCGCGCCTCCGGTGGTTAACCAAAGCCCATGATCTTCCAGGATTGCGGCGATATCCGGACCGGAGTCCTCTTCATTTATAGTTTCGGGACTTTCAGCAACTTCAATCGCCTCTTTTTCCGCCAATTTGGATTCCGGTCGTTTAGCTTTCGGCTTTTCGACAGCCGCCGTCGGTTTTGGTTGTGGTGGGGCGGCTTCCTTATTGGCTGCCGGCCGGGCCGCTTCTCTTTTTTGCGGTTTGGCGGCTTCCGGTTTTTTCTCTAGCATCTTTTCGGGCGAAGGCGCTGGTTTTTGCTTTGGCAGTTTTTCCGATGATTTGTCCGCCGTCTCCTCGACTGCCGCCTCGACCGTGCCGTTGGCGGGCTTTGTACCGTTGGTGTATTGATGTCTAGCCTCTCGCCTTTCCGGGCCGTTATAGGCGGAACTAGCGGCCAGCCGCCGGTCTGGTCCGAAATAGCCACGCCCGACCACGAACCGGCGCGGTTTCTGGACCGTGGACGTCACCCGGCGCACCACGGATTCCGCGGTAATCGGCTTTTTGATGAAGTTTTCGAAACCGACATTACAGGCTTTGAAGGCGATATCCCGGTCGAGGGTTTTCGACATGATAACGATTGGCACGTCGGCGGGAACATTGGTTTTCCCGGCCCGGACGGCGCGCATGAAATTCAAGCCGGTGGCGCCCGTTTCACCCAATTCCAACAGGATAAAGTTGGGCGCATCAAGTTCGATGGCTTTCATGGTTTTCGCCATTTCCCGGCAGCCGCGTACATTATTGATGCCGATGCCTTTGAGGGCCTCACGCAGCAGCGTTTGATCCTCGGCGCTCTGGTCCGATATCAATACCCGCAATCTCGCTAATTCCGGCAGTGCGCCGCCCGGTGTACTTACATTGTTCAACTAACTTAACCTACCGCATTGTAATCGCCGTCCCAGACCGGCGATCTAATTTCCGTTCCAATTTTAAGTGGAAACTCGACGCCTCGAATCCCACCCTTTGGGCGGATTTAAATCCATTTTCGGGAATGAATTTTCCAAGTCATCTCCAAAGAGTCAACGGAGAAAAGACGCATTGATTCAAAAAAATATCAATCGAATGTTTTTATTGCCTGACCAACCGGAGGCGCCACATTTCCCGGTAGGCAGTCTCGATTTTTCGGGCGAATTCCGGTTCATTCCCCAAAGAGGAGGAAATCAGACGGGACCGCAAGGCGGCCCTTATTTCTATCAGATTTTCTTTATTGTCGGCGAGGCTGACCGCGATATCGGTGTAGGCGCCGGTGCTTTCCGCAATCCAGCCGGGATATCCGAGATGGGTCAGGATTCCGGCGCCGACACGGCCCGCATGGCGTTTTCCCCTGAGGGTCACCACCGGAACACCCATCCACAGCGCTTCGAAGGTGGTGGTCGCGCCGTTATAGGGGAAGGTATCCAGGGCAATGTCGATTTCATGGTAGAGCGCCAGGGGGGTTGCATCCCGGCCTATCCAGGAGCGCAAATCAAGCCGGTCCTCATCGATGCCTCTTGAGGTGAACTCAGCCGTGATGAGCTGCCGGGTTTCGTTATTGTCGAACATTTTTCCTTTCAATATCAACCGTGATCCGTCCACGTCCGTCAATATCCGCGTCCAGACGTCGATCACGCCCGGCGTGATTTTGGCGATATTGTTAAACGATCCAAAGGTGACAACGCCTGATTTTTCCACCGGCGGCAGGCCGACATCGGGCGCGGTTTCGGATGCCCGGTAACAATGAAACCCGCCCTCCAACCGCCAGAGCGCCTCGGAATGAAGATCGTCGGCCGGGCCCGGCGGATCGGTAACGTCATCGGTGAAACGATAATCGATAGAGGCCAAACCGGTGGTGGCGGGATACCCCAGCCAGGATACCTGGACGGGCGCCGACCGGTAGGCGCAAACGCTCAACCGGTTGTTGGCGCTGTGGCCGGCCAGTTCGACCAAGACATCGATACGGTCCTCCCGGATCAGCCGGGCGGCTTCCTGGTCGTCCAAATCGGTAATATCCCGCCATTGGTCCGCCTTATCCCGGAACTGATCCGTCATTTCGTCGGGACGGCGTAGGTTCGAATAGGCAAAGACCTCCACCCGGGACCGGTCGTGGGCGGCAAACAGCGGTGCCAGAAAATAGGCGCAGGAATGGGTGCGGAAGTCGGGCGACAGATAGCCAATCCGCAAGCGCCGGTCCGGCGACTGATCGAAGTCATCACCGCCCAACTCAGTGACCGGATCCAGACTTGCCGCCCAGGCGCGGTGACGCTGGAAAATACTCTCTTCCGTCACCTCCGGGAGATAAAGCTCATTGAGCATAAGGCTTTCCCAGGCGTCCAAATAGTGCGGGTCTTTTTCGATGGCCGTTTGATAAGAGACCACGGCGTCGGCGATCCGCCACTGATCGGCCAGCGCCTTGGCTAGATTGTAGTGGGCGGTGGCATAGTCGGGATCGATGGATATCGCCTGCCGTTGCGCCTCCACAGCTTCCGACAACCGGCCGGAATCCTGCAAAATATTTCCGAGATTGGTCCAGGCCTCAACCAGTCCCGGTTTGATGTCAACGGCCCGGCGGCAGGCCCTTTCCGCCTCTTCCAACCGGTCCAAGGCCTTTAGCGCCAATGCCATTCCGTTGTGAGCTTCGCCGTAGTCAGGCTTAAGGTCCACCGCCCGCTGGAACCCGCTCAAGGCTTGATCATCATCGCCCGCTTGGGCTTGTAGCGTGGCCAAGGAAACGTGGGCCTCGGCCCAATCGGATTTGAATTCAACCGCTTTTTCGTAGGCGCCGATGGCCTCCTGACTATCATTCAGGGCGACCAGCGCCGCCCCCAAATTGAAATGGAAGGTTGGGCGGTCGGGTTCGACGTCTAACGCCGCCGATATCAATTCCACGGCCTGGGCGGCGTCTCCCTTCTGGTGGGCGATCAACCCCAGGAAGTGCAAGGCGTCGGCATTCTCGGGATCAGCCGCCAGGACATCCCGGTAGACGGTTTCGGCATCGTCGATACGGCCCGCCTGATGAAGCTTCAGCCCTTCTTCCAGCCGTTCCCGTAACTCGGTCATTCGCCGATCACATGCATCAGGAGCTGGCGGCTGTGGGCCCGGGTCCGATGTTCGAACAGATAAATGCCCTGCCAGGTCCCCAGCATAAGACGGCCGCCGCTAACGGGAATGGCGAGAGAACTTTGGGTCAACGCCCCTTTGATATGGGCGGGCATGTCGTCCGAACCTTCCGACCGGTGGCGATAAAGGGATAAATCCTCAGGCACGAGATTCTTAAAAAAATTCTGCAAATCAGCCATCACATCGGGATCGGCATTTTCCTGAATGACCAGCGATGCAGAGGTATGGCGGCAATAGAGAGTGAACATACCTTCTGTGATGCCCTGGTCCGCCACCCATTCAGCCGCCTCCAGCGTCACCTCATAGAGAGCCTGGCCTCTGGTGTCGACGGTTATGCTGTGGTGCGCCTGCTCTATCATGGATTTTCCGGTCCGGCTTTTTATTGAACTCCTTTTTACGGAACCGGCATTGCATCTTCAATGACTTAGCGTTTAGGATGGCAATACCGGAGGAACATAAGATGAACATTGCCCAATTCGAACAGGATATTCCGGCGCTTGGCCCGTTTGCCGCCGACGATATCGTCCGGGGGGTCTGCCGTTATCTGCGCAATCTGGGATCAATTCCCCTGACCGAGTTTAAACTGCCCACCAACCGGCGCGTGGATGTCATGGGTCTGGATAAGGGCGGGCGCTTTACCGTTGTCGAGATCAAATCCTCCGTCGCCGATTTTCGCGCCGACGACAAGTGGCAAGAATACCTCCCCTATGGCGACCGGTTTTATTTCGCCGTCGCCAACGGCTTTCCCGTGGACATTTTGCCGGATGATTGCGGCATTATGATCGCCGATGCCTACAACGCCGCCATATTGAAGGACTCGCCGGTCACCAAACTCAACGCCAAACGCCGTTCCACCCAAACCCTCAGGTTTGCCCAGACCGCCGCCAAGCGCCTGCACCATATCAACGATCCAAGCTTTTAAGACGCTATGTGGCGCGCCTGCTTTCCGCATCCAGCAGCAATTTCTTGCGGTCGATGCCCCACCGGTAGCCGGTGATCCGGCCCCGCAGGCGCGGCCCACCGCCCGGGCCGATTTCGGCATGTCCAAATCACGGGCGATTTCGCCGTAGGTTCGGGTTTCACCCGGCGGAATATCAATCAAGTATGACCACACCTTGGCCTGAAAGGCGGTCATGCGGATATCCAAGCCTAGACCATCGGGTATTATGCCTTGGTCAATCAAGGCGGTGAGCGTGGATAGCAGGTCCGTCATATCCGCGTCGGAGCGCTCCCGGGTTGCAGCGGGAAATTCCTCGGTCAGTTCCGCCGTCACGTCGGCCTCGCTTTGGCCGAAACAAACCCGGCAGAGCCCGACTTCTGTAATGGCCGCCAGGACATGGCCCAGAACACAGGTTCCGATGGCGTAATGGATATACGCCCCGCGGCCGCCCTTGCCGTAGCTGGCCGGCGTCATACCCAATTTTTGATTGGCCGATTCGTAAAGACGGCTGGGTCCACCATAACCGGCCTGGTAGAGAGCAGTGGTAACGGATCGGCCGCCGCGCAGTTCCGCTTTCAGCGTTTCAAGCCGCCGTTGATCGGCATATTGCCGGGGCGACACCCCCATCTCCCGCTTGAACACCCGCTGCAAGTGGTACGGGCTGACATCAAGCCGTTCCCCCAAATAAGCCAGGGTCGGCGGTCCTTCTCCGTCGTAGGCGTCGATCAGATTTACTGCTTTGGCCACCAGATTGCCGGTACCCGCTATCGTATCTTGTTCTGTCATTACACTATCCATGATGCCCACAAGATAGACTAATTTGATATAAAAACTATCCGATCCTTGCGCTAAACTCACCCAATCCGCTGCAAGCGGCTGCCGTTGTCGTTGAGCCAACGGCGGGCCGGTTTGGTCTGAACACCCAAATTGTCGACGGTGCGCCAGAAATTTTTCGAGTGATCGAGGTGACGGAGATGGGCAACCTCGTGGGCGGTGACGTAATCCATCACCCAGGGCGGCGCCATAATCAGCCGCCAGCAGAAATTCAGATTGCCGGCAGGCGAGCAGGACCCCCATCGGGATTTGGTGTCGCGGACGGTGATCCGGTTGATCCGGCCGTCGATTTGTTCGGCCATTGATCTGGCGCGGTGGGTGATCTCGGCCTTCGCCTGACCTTTGAGCCAATCGGCGAGGCGGCGGGATAGATGTTCCGGCGCGCCACTGACATGCAAAACGCCCGATCCTCTCTGCACCACACCGGCTAATTCAGAATTCCGGCGGATCGCGTGATCTTCACCCAGATAGGGGATGACGGCCCCGTCCCGGAAAAGAATATGAGGTGGTAGTTCCGCCAAACGATCCAACAGCCAGTCCCCTTTTTCGGTGACCAAGGCGGTTGCTTCCCTAACGGAAGCTCGGTACGGCAACGTCACCAAGGCGCCGCCGGTGTCGGGATCGACCCTAAGAATAATCCGGCGGGCCCGCTTGTTGCGCCGGATACGCAGGGGAATTTCCCGACCGGCCAGCGTGACCGATTGTAAATGACCGTCAGCCGGCTTCTTCAAATCCGTCTTCATAATCCAATTCCGGCCACTCGACGATATGATCCTCCAAATCCCGAGCAACGCGTTCTTCGATGGCTTTTCCCCGTACTGACACTCCCGCCCGGTGGACGCTTTCGGGATCACCGGATATCAGGGGGTGCCAGGGATAGAGGGGCTTGCCTTCATACAGCAGCCGGTAGGCGCAGGTTGGCGGCAGCCATTTGAGGTGGCTGAGATTATCCTTGGTCAGTTCCACACAATCGGCAACCAGCAACGTCCGTTCCATATAATTGCGGCAGCGGCAGCTTTTGATATCCAATTGACCGCAGGCCACGGAAGTAAAGGCCAGTTCGCCGGTGTCTTCGTCTTCCAGCTTGTGGAGACAGCATTTGGCGCAGCCGTCGCAGAGGGTGTCCCACTCTTCCAAACTCATGTCCTGCAGGGATTTAACCCGCCAAAAGGGCCGTTCGGCTTGACCGGCCTTGTCTTGGTCGCCGGTCAAAGGTGATCCTTGATTTTGATGGCGATGGCTTCGGCCGTCATGCCGTGGCTGAAAAAGGTCTCGAACTTGCCGTTGGGCCGCATCAGGTAACTCACCGCCGAATGGTCCATCAGATAATCCTCGGGGTCTTCCTTGTTCTCCTGCGCCTTGGCGGCGTAGATGCGGTAGATTTTTTTCACCTGGTCAATCTGGGGCCGTGTGCCGGTGAGGCCGACGAAGCTGGGATGAAAATGTTCCAGATAGGATTTTAAATCCTCCGGCCTATCCCGCTCGGGATCGACGGTGACGAAAATCGGCTGAATTTTCTTGGCTTCGTCACCCAACAGATCGAGCGCTTCGGACAGGGTGGTCAGGGTTGTCGGGCAAACATCCGGGCAATAGGTGTAGCCGAAAAACAGAATCGTATATTTGCCGTGAAAATCCGTATCCTTGACTTCCTTGCCGGTATGATCGGTCAGGGTGAATGCGCCCCCGATGGCGGGCTTGACGGATTTGGATGTCACCCTTGCCGGTTTCCCGGAGCCCAGACGCTTCTGATCCTCGAAATATTTCAAACCGGCGCCCATCAACACGACGATGACCGCCAGGGCCAGATACAGATAAATGCGTTTGATGGGCATGCGAATATCTCCCGGGATAATTCTCTCTAAACGTCCGGCTCTTCCAAGTCATTTTGAGCGCAAGCGGCGGTGACCGTGTTCTGCAACAGGCAGGCGATGGTCATGGGTCCGACGCCGCCCGGCACGGGTGTGATGGCACCGGCAACTATTTTGGCTTCCTCGAAGTCGACGTCTCCCGCCAGCTTCGATTTTCCTTCTTCATTGGGCGGCAGACGGTTCATGCCCACATCAATGACAATCGCCCCGTCCTTGATCCAATCGCCTTTGACCATATTAGCACGTCCGACGGCAGCGACCAGGATATCGGCGCGCCTCGCCTCGCCGGGCAAATCCTCTGTCCGGGAATGGGCGATGGTGACGGTGCAATGCTCCCGCAGCAGCAGTGCCGCCATGGGCTTGCCGACGATGTTGGAGCGCCCGATCACCAGAGCCCGCTTGCCGGACAAATCGTCGCCCAGCTGATCCTTGATCATCATCAGACAGCCCAGGGGCGTACAAGGCACCAGGCCGGGCGACCCGGTGGCCAGCTTGCCCGCATTGTAAATGTGAAATCCGTCGACATCCTTGGCCGGATCGATTTTGGCCAGGACGGCCTGCTCGTCGATCTGATCGGGCAGCGGCAACTGCACCAGAATGCCGTGAACGTCGGGATCGGAGTTCAAGCCTTCGATCAGGGTCAGCAGTTCCTTTTGCGATGTTTCCACCGGCAGGCGGTGTTCGAAGCTTTTCATGCCCGCTTCGACAGTCATTTTGTTTTTGCTGCGGACGTAAATTTGACTGGCGGGATCCTCGCCCACCAGGACCACCGCCAAGCCGGGCGTCAAGTTGTGATCGTTCTTCAATTCCTTAACTTGATCGGCGACCCGATTGCGCAACTTTTCGGCAAACACCTTGCCATCGATGATTTTTCCGTCAGCCATCAAATTCCCCCAATCTATCGTCAATCCAGGCTGCTAATTTCGCCTGCACCATATCCATATCGCCGCCGATCTCAATCATTTTTCTTCGGTCCTTTGTACCTTGAATTATGGACAAGGAGGATTTGGGCAGCTTCCATTCCTTGGCCAGTAATTTGATCAAGGCTCCGTTGGCTTTGCCGCCCTCGGGAACGGCGGTAACCGAAACCTTCATATAGAGGCTGCCGTCCCCGTCCACTGCCGTCCCGGCGATATTGTTCCGTTTTGCTTTCGGCGTGAGACGGAGATTAATCCTGATCGACCCGTTTTTCTGCCGCTGCAGCAATTTCGCGCTAGACGAGAGCGCCGCCATATTCCCGGAGGAGATTGCGTGCGAACACCAGCAGCAGGATCAAAACCACCGGCGAAACATCGATGCCGCCCAAATCGGGTATAAACCGCCGGATGGGCCGCATGGCCGGTTCGGTGATGCGGTAAAGAAAGTCATAGACCGTATAGACGAACCGGTTTTGAGTGTTGATCACGTTGAAGGAGATCAACCAGCTCATGACAACGGATATGATCAGGCACCACATATAAATGCCGATTACCGTATCGATGAGAACAAGCAGAGAATTCATAAAATCCCGGACCAAAGTTATTTCACGAAGCACATATTTGGCGAAACCCTAACGGCAGGTTGCTCTTGAGGCAAGTCCCCTTAGAAAAGGACGTGATATCGGGCGAAAAGGCCCAAAAAAGTACCTGCCGCACCGACCGCAGGCCTTGACAGATCAAAGGCCGCGCCACATTATCCGCGCCTTCAAATATCTTGGCAAATATCTTGGCAAATATCTTGGCAAAATATGTGGGGCCGTAGCTCAGATGGGAGAGCGTCGCGTTCGCAATGCGAAGGTCAGGGGTTCGATTCCCCTCGGCTCCACCAATTTTCTCCCACAATTTTCCATTCCGGATGATATCGGTCAATGAATTTTTCGGCGATTTTGTGGTACGATGAAAATTACCGGAAAATAGAGCTTGGCTTGGTAAGAGCTTGGTGATCTCAAACCCTCGTCTAGCAGGTTTTGAGCCCGCCGACGCGATGTTACGTTGGAGTGTCTGATCGAGCGCAGCCGAGAACGTCAGTTCTGGATTCCGACGCGATTGCAAACCGGTCAGAACGCATACTGCGCGCGAGTATATAACGCCGCTGCCATTCATTGCTTGTGCGGGCTTAGATCCCAAGCGGAAAAAGCTTCAGAGTCCATAACAGACTCCGGTTCTGGTGGTGACGGCTGCCGGAGCGAAAAGCGGGATACCAAGTCCACTTTAAAGATGAAAGGAGCCTATCATGCATGTATCGGAAATTATGAAAAGAAAGGCTGGTCAGGTTGTCACTGTGCGACCCGACTTGGATTTGGCGCGGGCAATTGAGACATTGGTTTCAAACAAAATCGGCGCCGCGCCGGTATGTGAACCGGGAGGCGCCATCATTGGGCTTCTTACCGAACGGGACATCTTGCACGGGATTGCCGGGCACGGAACAAACATTCTGGACATGCATGTAAAGGATGTTATGACCAGTAAAGTTCATTACTGCACGCCGGAGGATAACTACAAGCACGTCATGAGCGTCATGACCCTCAAGCATGTTCGTCACCTTTTGGTGATGGTCGACGACCAGCTTGCGGACATCGTCAGCATCGGCGATGTGGTCAGACATCGCATGGAAGAATCACAGTTGGAGGTGGATGTACTCAGAGACTACGCCCGAAGTCACTGACCGTAAAAGCCGGTTTTGGGCCCTATTTCGGGCCCTATTTCAGGCAATGCCACAACGTCTATCGCTTGCTTTTGTTGCGCTTGTGAAAACGTTCGCGCGGCGACGGACGCCGCTCAAATGGAAAACCGGCGTGAATTCTATTTTACTCATATAAATGTTTGATTTCAAAGAGTTGTTGGGTTAATTGCGGTGTTTGAGAAGATTAAGGCGCTTAGTTCCAATCGGTAAATTGTTCGGCGCTTCGATATTAAGAAAATCATAGAGTTAGTATAAATTCGTACGGAGCGCCTATCCATGCAGACAGATCGTACCCCCAACCGGTGGTTGGTTGTCCTGGGATCAATTCTCATCCAACTCAGCCTGGGCGCCATTTATGCCTGGTCGGTCTTTACCCCGGCTCTCAAAGCCGCCGGTTGGAGCAAAATGGATACCCAGATCGTCTTTGCCGTCGGGTTGGCGTCCTTTGCCTTGGTTATGGTCTTTGCCGGCCCCGCCATGGCCAAACTGGGACCCCGCAAACTGGTGGCGGCGGGCGGTCTGACCCTCGGCGCCGGTTATGCCCTGGCCGGTCTTTCCGGTGGCACGGATTTCTGGACCGTATGTCTGGGAATCGGCGTCATCGGCGGCGCCGGGATCGGCATGGGATACGTTGTGCCGATCGCCGTCGGTATGCGTTGGTTTCCCGACAAGAAAGGTATGATTACCGGACTGGCCGTGGCCGGATTCGGGTTCGGCGCCATGGGTTGGGTCAAAATGGCCGGCGCCTGGGGACATTTGATCGACCTGTATGGACTGTCCTCGACGTTTCTTATCTATGGAGGCGCCTTTGCCGCCTTGACCCTGATCGGCAGCGTTTGGATGACCATGCCGCCCAAAAACTGGATACCCGATGGTTTTGTGGCCACGGCCCTGGCGGCGACCAAGGGACGGGAAAATTTCACGCTGATGGAAATGCTGAGAACGCCTCAATTTTATTTGGTCTTTCTTACCTTTGCCGTCAGCGCGGGCGCCGGTCTGATGTCCATCGGCCTGATGAAACTCTATCCCATGGAAGCTTTGCAGGCAGCCGGTTACGGCCCGGTGGAGGCGAGCGCCATCGCGGGCACCGCCATGGCGGTGTTTTTCAGTCTCGCCAACGGGGTCGGGCGCATTGCCTGGGGAATTATCAGCGATAAGATCGGCCGGCGGCGCTCGGTGGTGGTGATGACCATGACCCAGGCGGTAATCCTGTTCGCCTTCACCAGCATGGCCGGAAGCGAGTATCTGCTCTATCTGGGTGCCCTGCTGATCGGTTTTAATTTCGGCGGTAATTTCGCCCTGTTCCCGACACTGACCGCCGATATTTTCGGCAACGACCGGGTTGGTCAGAACTATCCTTTTATCTTCCTGTCCTATGGTGTGGGCGGTATCGCCGGACCTTTGCTGGGCGGAATGCTGGGCGATCTGGGCAACTTCCCCATGGCGTTTTCCATTTGTGCCGGCGCCTGTCTGGCGGGCGCGATTTGTATACTTCTGGTTCACCATCCCGACCACGACGAGGCAATCCGGCCCGCCAGTGTCCACGGTTTCCTGCACCAGATGCATTTTGATCATTTGGAGGAAGTGATCGAGTATGCGCTTCATCCGGACCACTTTCAAAGAGTGGCCGCCGAGGACATAAAAAAGAAACGTGACGGCTAACCAGAGCCGCTCTCAAGGCCGGCGATCTAACGCTTACAGAATCTCCAGCACCGATTCGGGAGGGCGGCCGATACGCACCTGACCATCCGCCACGACAATGGGCCGCTCGATCAGGATGGGGTTGGCCACCATGGCCTCGATCAGGGCCGCCCGGTCCAAGCCGGTATCGTCCAAGCCCAATTCCTTATAGGGTGCTTCTTTATTACGCATAAAATCTCGCGGTTCCAGCCCCAGCTTGGTGAGAAGCCCGTCCAGTGTGGCCGCGTCCGGCGGCGTTTTCAAATATTCGACGATAACCGTTTCGATCCCCCGTTCTTCCAACAATCCCAAAGTCTGGCGCGATTTACTGCAGCGCGGATTATGATAGATGGTGACGGACATTCCTTAGGTCTCCCGGGACGATTACGGCGAAGCTTTTTTTAGAGCCCATACAACGGCCAAGGTCAAGAGAGCGAATTTGAGAACTTGCGGGCATCCTGAAGACGGCTATAGTTTTGTCCAATAGGGAGAGAAAAATCATGTCCGATACCAATGGCAAAATTCCACCGCCCGCGTTCAGCGAAGTCGTTTTGAAAACCATCCGGTTCGACGTTATGAAAGACTGGTATACGCGGGCGCTTGATCTGGAACCGTTTTTTATCAGACCGCGTCCCGAAAAGGTATCCTGGACCGGTGCGCAACAGGTCGCCTTTTTCCGGCTCAGGGGCGTCTACCCCTATACCCAGATGTTGGGCGTGTTCGAAGTGGACGGCACCGGCAACCGTGCCGGGCCGGAACCGGGGCTTCATCATTTTCAATTATCACACAACAATTTGGATGAACTGTTCGACCGCTACGACCGCCTGAAAGCCGAAGGAATTGTGCCGTTCGAAAAATGGAATCATGGGGTGATGACCAGTTTTTACTATGAGGACCCCGACGGCAACCAGGCCGAAATGACGTGCGTAAACTTTACCGAAGAAGCTGACTTTCACGCTTACTTCGCATCGGAAACTTATAAAAGGAATATCTCGGGCATTGCCATCGACGCCGATGATTATATCGCCCGTTACCGGGCCGGCACGCCGCAGGAGGAATTGGTGAAAATTCCCGTCTGATTTCGGGCGGTGCTTTTGTAGAGGTCTCGTGGGACAACTAACCGACAGCTTCGTTCATGGCATCGGAAACGACCTTCGCCAATTTGTATTTGGTGAACGGCTTGCTGAGAACCGGACACATAAGCTCATTGTCGGCCGTTCGAAGAACGTCGCTTTTCGCATAGCCTGTCATTAACAGCGCTTTGGCCGACGGATTGCTTGCCTTGATTTCCTGGATCAGCTTTGGCCCCGATCGGTTATCGGGAAGTACGACATCCGATAAAACGAGGTCGATATTCCCGCTCAAACTCAGCGCATGTTTTCCGTCACCGCCGTCGATAACCTCGTAACCGAGATTTTTCAGCTGCTCGATGGTGATATCCCTGACGTCGGGTTCGTCCTCAATTACCAAAATCTTCTCCCCGTTCCCCAGAGCAATGGCGCTATCCTCCGATTTCTCCGATCCGGCGGTAAAATCCACCTGTTTATCGGGGGGCAGATAGAGAGTCACTTTGGTGCGAACGCCGGGTTCGCTTTCCACGTC
Organism: uncultured Rhodospirillaceae bacterium; assembly: GCA_964574215.1. Taxonomy (GTDB): domain Bacteria; phylum Pseudomonadota; class Alphaproteobacteria; order Rhodospirillales; family UBA2165. The sequence continues at coordinate 38,962 of CAZNLR010000046.1, forward strand.
CACGAAGCCACCGGTTTGCAGCACAAACCCATAGACCATGCTCAGGCCGAGGCCCGATCCCTTGCCCACATCTTTGGTGGTAAAAAAAGGATCGATGATTTTATCCAGGTGATTTTTTTGTATGCCCATGCCGGTATCTTCAACCGTAATCGTCACATAGTCGCCGGCTTTCAAGTTCGGTTTGCGTATCTGATGAACGGGGCTGACGATAACGTTAGCGCACTCGATAGATAACCACCCGCCCGCCTTCATGGCGTCGCGTGAGTTCAGCACGAGATTAAGCAAGGAGTTTTCCAGCTGGCTTTGATCGATCATAACCGGCCACAAATGGGTGGCAATTTTCCAATCGACGGTAATTTCATCCGGCAATGTCCGTGTGACCGTCGCCCTTAAATCTTCAAGCAAATTTCCCACATGGGTAATTTCCGGGGCCAGATGTTGCTGCCGGGTGAATGACAAGAGACGTTTAGTCAGTTCGGCGCCTTTGAGGATGGCGCTTTTGACGACGATGGCGTTTTCTTTGATGGTTTCATTATCGGCCTCTTCCTCGATATGCTCGACATTTCCGAGAGCGGCACTGAGCAAATTATTAAAATCGTGGGCGATGCCGCTCGACAATTGGCCGATAGCCTCCATTTTTTGAGATTGACGCAAATGGGCCTCGCGGGATTTTTGTAATGAAATATCCTGCGCCGTTCC
>CAZNLR010000047.1:0-37163 GCA_964574215.1 uncultured Rhodospirillaceae bacterium
CTGAAAATCCGCGTGTCGGTGGTTCGATTCCGCCCCTGGGCACCATTTTTATTTATGATTTTAAATAGTTGCAGGTAATTTCCTTTGGCGAAACCAATGTGCTAATTTTTTTGTGACCTAAACTTTTATCGCCTAACACGTTGAATTTATCGGATATTTTTATTTACGAAAATCGACTGGCACCAAATGAGATCGTATTCCCCGTAAGTTTTTGATGCTAATTGGATAAAAATCTTAGAGCAGCGGAATGTAGGTCCGCTACTTGGCTCTATAACCTCTTTGGGGCTAATGTCTACTAAACTCGAAAGCTGACTCTTTCGGGGCAAGTATGGTATGTCGGCTAAAGATCTGAAGCGGTCAGTGGGAATACTTTAATTGTTGATCGTTACGATGATCTTACCTAATTGATAGGTGTCAATGCCGGTAAATTCCTAAAATGATATATCTTTACCGATTCTAAAAATAATTGAGCTGAAATTAACAAATAATAATAAGAAAAAGCTGACAACGGGAAGATTGGAACGATGGAAGTTCCAGAACTGGACCGAGAAATTGACGGCCAAGCGGGTTTCGCTGTGGTGGCCCGTACGGATTTTTCTGACACTACCTTTGCCTTGGAATTTTCTCATCCGTTGATGGCGGACGCCGCCCGTCCGGGGCAGTTCGTTATTGTCGTTCCCGATATTCACGGCGAACGCATTCCCCTTACAATTGCCGATTTCGACCGCGACAAGGGAACCGTCACACTGGTTATTCAGGCGGTCGGAAAAACGACAAAAGAAATGCAGCGAATTTGCCGGCCCGGCAGCGCACTCTATAGCGTAACCGGTCCCATGGGGGTACCCAGCCATATTGGCGACGCGAAAAAAGTTGTGTGCGTCGGCGGCGGGTTGGGGGTCGCCCCGGTTTTCCCGCAAGCGCGCGCCCACAAGGAAAACGGCGCCTATGTCATCGGCATTGTCGGATTCAGGTCCAAGGACTTGGTTTTCTGGGACGACAAATTCGAAAAATACTGTGACGAGTTTATCATCTGCTCGGACGATGGGTCCGTCGGGATAAAAGGGCTGGTGACCAAGGGAATAGAGATGGCCGCGGAAAAACACGCGGATATCGATGAACTTATCGCCATCGGCCCGCCGATTATGATGAAGGCATGCACCGAAACCACGCGTGCCCTCGGTATCAAAACGGTGGTCAGCCTGAACCCGATCATGGTCGACGGTACGGGTATGTGTGGCGGCTGCCGGGTCAAAGTGGACGGATCGATTAAATTCGCCTGTGTCGACGGACCGGATTTCGACGGTCACGCCGTCGATTTCGACGATCTGATGAACCGCCTGCAACGCTTCAAGGAGGACGAGAAAATCGCCCTGGAAAACTGGACGGAGAACTGCAAACGGCTCAGTCAGGAACCGTATGAACCGCCACAACAACCACCCGCAACTGAAACCAAGCGATAATCGGCAGTCGTAGAATGGCCAAAAAAACCATCAGAACCATTCCGCAGGAACAAGAACCCATGCCGACCCAGTCGGCGGCGGAACGGGTCAAGAATTTTGACGAGGTGGCGCTGGGTTATGAATTGGAGAATGCGCTGACCGAAGGCGAACGCTGCCTCCTGTGTCCGGAACCGGCCTGCTTGTCCAGCTGTCCGGTAGCCATCAACATCCCTGATTTCATCCAGAAAGTGACCAGGAAGGATTACCGCGGCGCTTACGACATCATCAGCGAAACCAATCTGCTGCCGGCGATCTGTGGCCGCGTCTGCCCCCAGGAAGATCAGTGCGAAGGCGTGTGTGTTGTCGGTGATGCGCTCAAACCCGTGTCCATCGGCCGGTTGGAACGCTGGGTCGGCGATCTCGCCATCGAAAAAAACTGGTCCAACATCCCTTATATAGAACCGAATGATTTCAAAGTCGGGATTGTCGGATCGGGGCCGGCCGGCATCGCCTGCGCGGCCGAGATGGCCAAGGCCGGGTGTGACGTCACCATCTACGAGGCGCTCCACAAACCGGGCGGGGTGCTGCGCTACGGCATTCCGGAGTTCCGTCTGCCCAACAGTGTCGTCGACCACGAGATCGAGAATCTGAAAAAACTGGGCGTCAAAATCGAATGCAACACGCTGATCGGGCGTCTTTTCACCATCGAACAAATGATCGATAAATTCGGCTACGACGCCGTATTCATCGGCACCGGCGCCGGCTATCCGTCGTTCATGGGTATCGAGGGCGAATCCCTTAATGGCGTCCTGTCGGCCAATGAACTTCTTACCCGCTGCAATTTGATGCACGCCGGCGAATTTCCTAAATACGATACGCCGCTGCATCTGGGAAATCGTGTGGCCGTCATCGGCGCCGGTAATACGGCCATGGACGCCATGCGGGTGGCCTTAAGACAGGGGGCTGAGAAAGTTTATTGCGTTTACCGCCGGACCAGGGATGAAAGTCCCGCCCGTACCGAAGAGATCGAGCACGCCGAAGAGGAAGGGATTGATTTCCAATGGCTAACTGCGCCGGTGGAGATTCTCGACGACGGCGAGGGCAATGTGCGCGGCATGCGGTGTATCCGCATGGAGTTGGGAGAACCGGACGAGTCCGGCCGCCGCCGCCCGGTTCCCGTCGAAGACAGCGACTTCGAATTCGAGACGGATATGGTGGTCTACGCCATCGGTACCAACGCCAATCCGATCATCGGCCAGACCTCCAATATCAGATTGAACGACCGGGGCTATATCGACGTTGACGACAATCTCGCCACCTCCCTGGCCGGGGTTTACGCCGGTGGTGACATCGTGACCGGCGCCGCCACGGTTATCCTGGCCATGGGACTGGGACGGCGGGCCGCCGATAACATGAAATCCTATCTCGGGATACGGGACACCAGCGTGGTCTATGACGACCACAAAGTCGACACCGACAGGTCGGTATTCGGTATCGCCGCCGAGGAGCGGAATTTTCACCGCATCCGTCTGGTGGACGAAATTGCATTGCGTAAAGAGGAAGAAGTCCATGCTTGAATCCGCGACGGATAGTGCTGAAGAAAACGGTGCGAGCAGATCGGAGAAATCCGCTACGAAGTTGACGGAGCATATCGTCGAAATCGTCAGCGACTCGGGGGAGGGCGCACAGCGGTGCGGTCAATCCTTCGCCGCCATTGCCGCCCGCACCGGCTACGGCATCTGGACGGTCGAAATAATCCCCGCCGAAATTCAACCGCCCGCCCGCAGCGTCGAAGGCGCCAGCGGAAACCGGATTCGCGTATCGTCAAATCAGGTAACCAACGGCGGCGATGAGGCCGACTTAATTGTCGGCTTCAACGAACAGGTACTGTTGAGCAGAATAAAGGCGGAAGAGATCAGACCGGGCAGCACGATTCTTCTCGAAAACAAATGGGCGGCCCACCGCGACGATAAAGTCGCGGCGGCCTACACCGAAACCCGCGATCGCCTGATTGCGGAAGGCTATATCGTCCAAGAAATCCCCATGGAGGAGGAATGCCTAAAGCATGTCCCGGATGCCAGACGCGGCAAGAATATGTTCGTCCTGGGCATGTTGTGCGGCATTTACAGTCTCGATCTCGAACTGGGCCGCCAGCAGGTTGCCCGCATCTTCGCCAAGAAAAGCGAAGCCGTTATCAACTCCAATCAGGTATTGCTCGAGGCCGGGTACCATTGGGCAGAGGACAATCTCGATATCAAATATACCATTCCGGTGGTCAAAAAAACGGGCCGCCAGATTGTGGTGAACGGCAATACGGCGCTCAGTCTCGGCATTCTGTCTTCGGGCATGCAGATGTGCGCCATGTATCCGATCACGCCGGCGACTTCCGCTTCCCATTATTTGAGCGACGTGTTTGAGAAAGTCGGCGGCCTGGTGCATCAGGCTGAAGACGAGATATCCGCCTGCGCCTTCGCGGTCGGGGCTTCATATGCCGGCAAGTGCGCCGTAACCATCACCTCCGGTCCCGGCTACTCGCTCAAGCAAGAGGCTATCGGCCTGGCGGTCATGGCGGAAATCCCGCTGGTAGTCGTCAATGTTCAGCGGGGAGGCCCCAGCACCGGCCAGCCGACCAAGGTCGAACAGGGTGATCTGCTGACCGCTTGCTTCGGCAGCCATGGCGATGCACCGAAGGTGGTCCTGGCGGCGGCCAATATCGAGGACTGCTTCTACGCGATGATTACGGCGCGGCGCATCGCGGAGACCTTCAATATGGTTGTTGTCGTTCTCACCGACGCCAATTTGGCGACCGCCCAGCAACCCATTCCGCGTCCCGAGTTTTCCGAGGATTGGCTGGCCCCGCCAGTGGACCAGAGCGCCGTTTCCGAAGACGCCAAACCCTATGATTGGGATGAGGAAACCGGTCTTGCTCCCCGGTTGGTTCCCGGCAGACCCAACGGCATGTACTGCCTGACCGGACTGGCCCATGACGACAACGGCAAGGTTGTTTACGATCCCGAGATCAACCAGCAAACCATCGAGAAACGCAGCCTCAAACTGGCCGCCCTGCAAAAGACCTTGAAGCCGCCCTCCGTGTTCGGAGGTGACGACGGCGAATTACTGATCATCGGTTGGGGCAGCACCAAGGGCGCCATAGAGGAAGCCGTCCAGCGGGTGCGCGCGGACGGTCTCAAAGTATCTTCAGTGCACCTCCAGTTCCTGCAACCGATGGCGTCGGGTCTCAAGGAAATAATGGACAAGTTCGACAAGGTTATGACGGTGGAGAACAGCTGGAGCGATAATTTGGAGAGCGATATTATTGACGAGAACAATCGCCGGTTTTCCAATCTGGCTTGGCTAATCCGAGGCAGGTATCTAGTTGATGTCGACTGTTGGAGCGAGGTTAAGGGCCGCCCGAGCAAACCGGGCGCCATTGAGCAGATGATCCGCGAAAGAGTGCAATAAGTAGGGGTAACGACAATGACGGTAAATGTTTCAGAGCGCCTGTTGGAACTGGATGACGAGGTGTTCGGCGTCGAACATTATCAAAGCGGCGTGATGCCGAGATGGTGCAACGGGTGCGGCGACAACGCCATCCTTGCAGCAATTCAGAGATTGTGCCGCGACGAGCAATTGCCGGCCGAGAAGAACGTATTCATATCCGGTATCGGCTGCTCGAGCCGCTTGCCCCACTACATGAACGCCTACGGTTTTCATGGTATTCACGGCCGCGCCCTGCCGATCGCAGAAGGTATCAAGATGGCACGGCGCGATCTCAATGTATTCGTCAGCACCGGTGACGGTGATTGCTGCAGCATCGGCGCGGCCCATTGGATTCACGCCATTCGCTACAATATCGACATGACCGTCCTCATGCACGACAACGGGGTGTACGGTCTGACCAAAAAACAGGTGTCGCCGACCTCGCCGCGCGGGCTGCAAACCAATACCACGCCGAGGGGATCCTATTTGCCGCCGATCAATCCCTTAAGCACGACGCTGGGCGTTGCTAATTGTTCCTTTGTCGCTCAGGCCGTCGACTGGATACCGGAAACGCTTTACGAAATTATTTCGGCGGCTTATCTCCACAATGGATTTTCCTTCGTGCGTATTCTTCAGCGGTGCCCGGAATTCCTGCCGGACATGTTCGATCCCTGGGTCCAGAGCCCGGATCGGATGCTGTTGCTAGGTCACGAGGATGGACTCCACATCAGCCCGGCACTGTCGAAAACTTACCACAATCAGGAAGCTCACGATCCTTCGGATATAAACCGGGCGCGGGAAATTGCCTCCTCCACCGATATTATCCCGGTCGGTGTTTTGTACCGTAACGAAGAAATTCCCAGGTACGACGATATAAGGCGGCCACGCGGTGTTTACACCAACGAGAAAATTCGGGCCGGCATCGAGGAGGAGTTTGACAAGTTCACAATTTAGCGGATGAAGTTGAAACAGGAATTGATCACATTATGAATTTGGCCGCGTTGGAAAAGCACAAAACCAAGGACCGCCAGGCAACGGACCAAGCGGCGGTGTCCGCCGCCGTGCCGGCATTGCTCGCCGAACGGCGGAATCTCGGCAAGCTTCGCTATGATTATCCGCTGGTATTGGTCGACGACCTGAATACTGCCGACCAGGAATTCATCCATTCGTTGTCCGGGATCTTCAACCAGATACTGCAGGAAATCGCGCCACCTGGTGGGAAAGGCGAACAAACGCGAAATCACCTGTTGCGCCTCGAACAAGAGATAAGATCCCTCGTCTTGCAGGGTAACGGCGGTGATCTGGCCGGGTTGTGGGAATTGGCCGCTACCAGCCTGATAACGTCTACCGAGGAAAGCGATTCTCTTGAGCAAAGCTTCAATCAGGCGCTCGCTTGCCTCAGGATCGAAGGCGACGTTATCGATTGCAATGGGGAAACGCCATACCGGGTTTTGAAACTGGCGTGGTCGCTCGATCAAAAAAAGCGCGCCGATGAATTTCGATTTCGCATCAACCGGCTGATCGTCAAGCTTACCGATATATTGCACGCCGACTATCATAAGTCGGAAGCGGCGCTTGAACCGGGCAGTCTTGAACGCTCCGTTGGCACCGGATTCGAATCGGTTTTCGATTTCGCTGAATTGTCCCGTGTTCTGGCTACCGCGGCGGCAGCAGATTCTTTATCCGATAACCGCCGCCATCGTATCCAAGCCACTTTGGATACCCTTGAATCCCAATGTTTCTTTGCCTTGGCGCCAGCGGCGAACAAGGAAATTTATTCCTTCGAATTTGATAATTGTGTGGACGCCGTTACGGCTTTTGATCAGCGATTACCGGATATGGTGGCCTTGATCAAAGCGATTTTCGTGGCCGATTTGGAGATCGACAACACCTACGACGAGGCCAGGCATGACGACTATTTCGACCGGTTCGACGAAACATCGCTGACGACAAGGAACGTTGCAATGTTTCCTTCCTACCTGGTTTGCCTGACGGGCGAATCTCTTGATGACCAACGCGGCGAAACCGACATCAGCGAATTACTGGGTATACTTTCGTCTTCGATGCCGGTGAAAATACTGTTTCAAACGGACAATATTTTGTCGGGTCCGGATGACTCCCAGGGACCCTTCTCTTCGCGGATCAGCCAAGATCGCCTGGCGGCCTTGGCGGTCGGTACCAATAATGCATTTGTCGTGCAGTCGGGAATTGCCGGGCTTTATCAACTTCGCCATCAAATCGCCGGTGGCATCCGGTTCGAGGGCCCGGCTCTCGTTAGCCTGTTTTCGGGAGCCTCAACCGCCGAAACCGTTTCGCCCTATCTGATGTCCGCGGCGGCGACGGAATCGCGGGCCTTTCCGACGTTTACTTTCGATCCCGCCGCCGGGCCGGACTGGGCGTCGCGCTTCAGCCTTGACGGTAATCCGCAGGTAGACCGATCCTGGCCGTCCCATCCATTGGCCTATGAAGACCAGGACCTTCAAAAAATATCCGAGGACGTGGCGTTTACCCTGGCGGATTACGCCGCTTGTGATGATCGTTTCTCCGGATATTTCGAGCAGTTCCCTGAAAGCGTAAGCCGTGACGATTTGGTGTCACTGGCCGACTTTCTTGACGGTGACGAAAAAAATCCCCGGGACGGCGTTCCCTATGTATCGATTGTCGATGAGTCCAATTCACTTCACCGAATGCTGGTGACCGAGCGGTTGGTTCGGGCTGCGCGCCGTTGTGCCGACAACTGGCGCAGCCTCCAAGAGTTGGGCGGCATCGATAATTCCCATGCCGAACAACTGCTCAAAAAAGAGCGGGAGGTCCGGGAGGAAAAGAGCCGCGAAGTTTCCACGACCGAACGGGTCAAAGCGGAACAAGCAGTTGTCGATACGCCACCAAATGACGGTCCTACCGCCACCATCGAATCCAATCCGGTGCCGTATAATTCGGCCTCAGCCGAGACAGCGGAAGCGCCGTCCGACGGCCCCTATATCGAGACCCCCCGTTGCACCACCTGCAACGAGTGCACCCAGATAAACGACCGCCTGTTCGCTTATGACGAAAACCAGCAGGCTTACATCGCGGACCCCGACGCCGGCACCTTCAAAGAATTGGTGGATGCGGCGGAAAACTGCCAAGTTGCCATCATCCACCCGGGAAAACCGAGAAATCCGGACGAACCGAATCTACTCGATCTGATGACCCGGGCGGAAGCCTTTGCCTAGCCGAAACTGCATTTTACGAATGACAATTGCCATTTCATTCAAGTTTCGGAAAACAAAAGACTTGGAATGAGAGTTTTTTGAGTGAAGAGCACTTTGCACAACGTTGCCCAAGCCCTGGGAGTCAGCGAACGAAATATTTATCGAATGATCAACAAATGCGAATTGCATAGCTAATCGATCGGGTTGCTTCCGGTTGACGGCGCAGAGGCGAGTTCAAAACTAGCTATCGGTCTAAAAGGCGTCAGGTGGCAATTTCAGGAAACTTGCGATTTATTGCTGATATAAAATCAGAAATACTATCTGCTCGCAGGCTGGAATGGTCCTTGAGTGCATTTTCGGCCTCGATTGAGTCGCCGTCCGTTATTGCATCGACAATGCGCGTATGTTCCCGATAAGGTACTTCCACCCTGTGGGGCGGTTCCATGTAAAGTCTTCGGTATGGCATTAGCCGATTTCGAATTGACGTGGCTTCTTCTTCAAGAAACTTGTTGTGGCTGCCCGAGTAGATCATGAGATGAAAACTCAAATCCATCTGATAATATTTCGACCAATTGTCCGATTTAACCAATTTGCCCATTTTCACATGTAGAGTTATCAGGTTTTTTCTTTCTTCCTCTGACATCCGACGCGCGGCGAGTTTAGCGCACAAACCTTCCAGAGCAGCCAATACCTCATACATGTCGACAATCTGTTGAATTGAAAATGTTGCAACAATGGCGCTTCGCCTCGGGCGCGATTCGACCAACCCTTCTGCTGCCAGTTCGGCAATGGCTTCTCGAATTGGCGTTCTGGATACTTCATATCGTTGGGCTAGGGATACTTCGTCCAACTTATCACCGGGCCGCAATTTGCCGGCAATGATTTCCAGTTCCATGGATTTTCGAATTTTTGCCGCGTGTTTTTCCAATTTTTCCACTCCAGACATCCAGGTTGCCCTAAAAAAGACTAAACCAGGGAAATATTTACACAAGTTATTTAAAATTGTATACAAAAATTAAATTATAGTATACTTATAACTAATTCAAAAAGAGAGGTATTATTCGATGGCGTCAAACTCCAAGCGGTTGTGTGTTGATATTGGCGGTACGTTTACCGACTGTCTTGTGCTCGACAAGGTGTCGGGACAGTTTACCTTGGTTAAATCTCCCACCACGCCAAGCGATCCTTCAGATGGTTTCCTAAATGGCGTCGCCAAAGCGGCCAAAGAGTTCGGTGAAACGATTGAAGAGTTCCTCGGCTCCATAGGCGTGCTCATCCACGGTACGACGCTGGCGACCAATGTTCTGTTGACGGGGAGTGGCGCCAAATCGGGTATGCTGACGACCCAGAATTTCAGGGATTTTTTGGAAATCCGCCGAGCCATCAAGCCGCTTCATATTTCTTTGTTTAATGTATTTATACCGCCGAACCGTCCTTTGATCCCTCGGTTCCGGCGTCTCGGCGTGCCGGAGCGCACGCTTTATACCGGCGAGATTTTCGAGCCGTTGGACGAAGACAAAACCTCCGCTGCGGTCGAGCAGTTGCAAAATGATGGGGTCGAAGCCGCCGCGGTTTGCTTCCTCCATTCCTATGCCAACCCGACCAACGAACGCCGGGCGGCCGAGATCGTCAAAAATGTGGCCCCGGATATGTATGTCACCACCTCCCACGAGACCATTCATGTCTGGCGGGAGTTTGAGCGTTTCAACACGACCGCAGTGGGTGCATACGTGGGTCCGGCGGTCGCAAATTACTTGCGGCGGCTGGAAGAACGGCTTCGAGAATCAGGCTTTGGTGGTTCGCTGCTTATGATGCTGGCCAACGGCCTGGTTCAGTCCGTCGATCAATGTATCGACCGGGCCGTCTACTTCCTCCATTCCGGACCCGCCGCGGCACCGTCCGGCGCACGGTTCCTGGGAGAAATCGAAGGCAAGGATCAGCTATTATCGGTCGATATGGGCGGCACCAGCTTTGATGTCGGCCTGGTGCGTCACGGTGAAATCCCGACGACCAGTGAAAGCTGGGTCGCCGATCAACGGGTTGCCATCCGTATGGTCGATATCGAAAGCGTCGGTACCGGCGGCGGCAGTATCGCCAGTATCGATTCTTTAGGTCTTCTCAAAGTCGGCCCTGAAAGTGCAGGTGCGGATCCCGGTCCGGCTTGCTTCGGCATAGGGGAAGAGCCGACCGTGACTGATGCCGATCTGGTATTAGGCCTCTTGTCGCCGGACTTTTTCCTGGGCGGAGATATGAGTCTCGACGTCGGGCGTTCACGAACCGCCATAGATAAAGTCGCCAAACCAATGGACATGGAAACGGTGGAGGGCGCTTATTCCATATTCACCCTGGCCAACATGTCAATGGCCGATGAAATCATCAAAGTGTCGACCAAGCGGGGATACGACGTCCGGCAGGCCACCATGATCGGCGGCGGCGGTGGCGGCCCGGTTCATGCGGGCTTTATCGCCGACCGGCTGAATATTCCGTCCGTGGTTATTCCCTCGGTGGCGTCTCTCTATAGCGCCTTCGGCATGTATGCCATGGATATCGGCGAAGATTACGCCCGGTCACACGTGCGTCGCGTCGATGCCGCCGAACCGAGCGAGATCGGTGCGTTATATCATGAAATGGAAGACGAGGCCCTGGCGGCCTTCGAAAAAATCGGCATCGATCAGAAGGATGTCAAATTTCGAAGAACCATCGATATGCGTTATATCGGTCAGTTCCATGAAGTCGAAGTGGATGTTGACGGTGGTGACTTCAATTCTGATTGTCTGGTCAAGGCGACCGAAGATTTTAGCGCCAAGCATAACGAACTTTTCACTTTCGCCATGCCTTGGAAAGGGGTTGAACTGCTGACGCTTCGGGTCAAGGCGACCACACCGAACGCGCCGTTCAAGCTACCGGAGATTCCGAGCGGTGGGCTCGATGCGTCGCCCGCAAAAAAATCGGTCCGCCCATGTTATTTCGGGGACGGCTTTGTCGATGTTCAGGTTTATGATGGCAGCAAACTTGCCGCGGACAATGAGATATCCGGACCGGCAATCATCGAAGAAACGACCACGACGGTGGTCATTCCGGAAAATTATGAATGCCTGGTCAATGCGAACAAGAACTACGTTTTGACCCGAAAAACCGGCGCCTAAGACAGGGATAGGAGAAATAAAATGAGCAACAAAAAAATTGATCCCACCACCATTTCCACGATCTGGCACTCCATGCAGACGGCCACCAAGGAGATGCGCTACATTATCGACCGGACCTGCCAGAACATGCTGATCAGCCAGCTCCACGACGTATCCTGCGGTCTTTGGGGCGCCGACGGTTCGACCATCGCGGTGCCCGTCGGGCTGCCGGTTCAGTTCCTTGGCGGCGAATTTCCCGTCAGAGATTTGGTTAAGAAATACGGCAACGATATGAATCCAGGGGACGTGTTCCTATCCAACGATCCCTATCACGGCGGCCATGCCAATCACTTACCCGATTGGGCGTTCTTCCGGCCGATTTTCTATGAAGGCGAGCTGTTGTTCTTTACCATGACCCGCGCTCACCAACAGGATACGGGCGGCTCTTTTCCGGGTGGATACTTCCCCAACGGCCATGATATTCACGCCGAAGGAATTTGCATTCCGCCTACCCGTGTGGTTGAGGCCGGTGTTGAGCAGACGGAAATTTTCGAACTGATCTGGAACAATGTGCGGTTTTCCGAGGGTGTAAAAATCGACAACTACGCTATGATTGCCGCCACCAAAGTGTGCGAGGACCGGGTCACCGATCTGCTGGATAATTTCGGACGGGATACGGTTCTGGCCTGTGTCGACGAGATGTTCGACCGAACGGAAAGGGCCGTCCGTGCCGAGATTGCAAAAATCCCGGACGGGGTTTACACCGCGGAAGCCGCCACCGATGACGACGGCACGACCCTGGATGAACATGTCTGGATTCGTGTCAAAGTGACCGTCGACGGTGATCAAATGACCATCGATTTCGAAGATACCGACAAGCAGCGCACCGGATTTGTAAATTGCGTCTATGCGGCCACTTATGGCTGCGCCAGCGGCGCCGCCATTATGACCTTTGACCCGGCGTTGTCCGACTATCATAACGCCGGCACCATGCGGGCCATTGATATCAAGGCGCCACTGGGTTCAGTGGTAAATTGTGAATATCCGGCAACCGTCGGTGCCTCACCGGTCAATATGGGCAATCAGATTATGGAAGCGGTGCTGGATGCACTGTCCAAGGCCCGGCCGGAACGCGCTATTGCGGCCTGGGGCAAACACCGGGGCGACTACACGTTTGGCGTCGATCCCAGAACCAACGAACGCTACGTGCGGACTTCGTTCGACTATGACGGCAGTGCCGGTGCGGTGTGGGGTTATGACGGGTATCAAGGGGTTACATCCCTGACGGCTATGGGTGCCATTAACCGGGGCGACATGGAGGAAATGGAAGCGCGCCTGCCGTGGCGGATACTCAAATATGAAATGGTCGAGGATTTTACCGGCGAGGGAAGGTGGCGCGGTGGTCCCGGCATTCATTGGGAAGCCGTCAACGAAGGCAGCGACGGCCAAATGGCGACCGGCAGCTCCGACGGTGACGTGGTCCAGGGATTCGGCGCCCAGGGGGGCAATCCGTCACCGGTCTGCCGGACCTACATTGACCGGGGAGACGAGCGGATCAGGGTGAAGCCGCACCGTATGGTCGAAGTCAAAGAAGGCGACATTATCATCAAGCAATCCAGTGGCGGCGGCGGCGTCGGCGATCCGGCGGAGAGAGACCCTGAAATGGTGCTCGAAGACGTGATCAACGAACTGGTCAGCGTTGAGGCGGCGCGGGAAGTCTATAAAGTCGCTATTGATTTGGAGTCCCGGACTATAGATGAAGAAGAAACAAGCAAACTTCGGGTTGCATAGCACCTGGCCAAGATGAAAATGTTAACCAAGGTGGAACTCATAGACCTCTATCGCGGCATGGTGACCATCCGCGTTTTCGAAGAAGAAGTTCGGAAAATGCACCTTGCGGGATTGGCGCCGGGCCTGGTGCATCTTTACTCCGGACAAGAGGCGGTCGGCGTTGGCGCCTGCGCTGCGTTGAACCAGGATGACTATATCGCCAGCCATCACCGTGGTCACGGCCACTGCATTGCCAAGGGCGGTGACATCGTAAAACTCTTTGCCGAGATTATTGCCCGCGCTTCGGGCTATGGAATAGGGCGTGGGGGGTCGATGCATATCTATGACCCGGCGAATTGCAATTTCGGGACCAATGGTATTGTCGGCGGCTCCGTACCCTTAGCAACCGGCGCGGCGTTGTCGGCGAAATTGCGCAACACCGGACAGGTGGCCATCAGTTTTTTCGGCGATGGCGTGCTCAATCAAGGAATTCTGTTCGAATCGATGAATATGGCCGCGCTTTGGTCATTGCCGGTGGTATTCGTTTGCGAGAATAACGGCTATGGGGAATTTACCGAGATCGACGACGTTACCGCCGGCCGGCCATACACCAAGCGGGGAGAAACCTTCGATATTCAGTCCGTCAAGGTCGATGGCATGGACGTGTTGGAGGTATTTGCAGCGGTATCGACGGCTGTCGAGCGGGCGCGCAAAGGCAAGGGTCCTACCTTCCTGGTATGCGATACTTATCGGTATTCGGGCCATCATGTCGGAGATAAACAAGAATACAAAGACAATGAGGAACGCCAGCTTTGGGAATCCCGCGATCCCATATTGAAACTGGCTAAATCGATTGTATCGCAAAAAGCGGCGAAAAAATCGGAGTTGCAAAAGCTGGAGGATGACATCACCACGACGGTCATCAACGCCGCCAACCAGGCCAAGCAGATGCCTGAACCCGACGCCAACGATCTGAGCAGGTTCGTCCATGCCCCTTAACGATCGGAATCTCACCCTCAAAGAGGCCGTCCTCGAGGCCATGTTCGAGGAAATGGCGCGTGACGGCGATGTTATATTGATCGGTGAAGATGTCGGCGCGGCCGGGGGGGTATTCAAACAAACGGAAGGCTTGATCGAAAATTTTGGTGCCGACCGCGTTATCGATACGCCGATTTCGGAATCGGCCATCTTTGGTCTTTCAGTAGGTGCTGCGATGGCGGGCTCACGGCCCATCGTCGAAGTGATGTTCGGCGATTTTCTGACCCTGGTCATGGACCAATTGGTCAATCAGGCGGCCAAAGTTCACTATATGTCGGCAGGTGGGTTCAACGTACCGCTGGTGTTGCGCACGGGGATCGGTGTCGGGGGCAATCTCGGTCCGCAACATTCTCAAAGCTTTCATGCCTGGCTCGCCCACATTCCGGGATTGAAAATCGTCATGCCCAGTAGCGCCGATGACGCCAAGGGGTTGTTCAAGGCGGCGGTAAGGGACAACAACCCGGTCGTCTTCATGGAAGACCGGATGACTTACAATCTGAGAGAGCTGGTGCCGGAAGGCGATCACCTGGTCTCACTGGGAAGCGCCGACATAAAACGCCCCGGGAGTGACGTTTCCATCATCGCAATATCGAGATCGGTACACACGGCATTGGCGGCGGCTGATATACTTCAAGAAAAGAATATCAGTGCAGAGGTGGTTGATCTCAGAACGTTGGCGCCGCTTGATGTCGAAACCATCGTCTCGTCGGTAAAAAAGACCGGTCGGGCATTAGTGTTGGACGGAGGGTATCAATCTTTCGGCATAACCGGTGAAATCGCAGCATCAATCGGTGAACTTACGTTCGACTATTTGGATGCGCCGGTGATGCGCTTGGCGGCGCCGGATGTACCGGTGCCCTATGCCGGATCACTAGAAGCATTGACCGTGCCGAACGTCCATCAGGTTATTGCTAAAGTAACCGAAATGTTCGGCAATATAGGTTAAGCACGGGGAGGGGAGTTAATGACCAGTCTCACACCGGATCAATATTCGAACATCCTTGACCGCATGTTGCTCATCCGCCGGTTTGAAGAAATGCTGATCGATCTTTCCGGCGATCACAATTTCGGTCACTACCATCTGTATATTGGCGAAGAGGCGACCGGTGCGACGGTTGTCGAATCCCTCCGGGAAACCGATTTGTTGCTGACCACCTGGCGCAATCATGGGCACCTGCTCGCCAGGGGCGCCGATCCGGGCCGGATGGTGGCGGAAATCCTTGGCCGCATCGACGGTTATAACAAAGGCCGGGGCGGCACGTTGCATTTAACTGCCCGGGAGAAAGGGTTCCTGTCGACATCGGGTTTGGTTGGTGGTGCGGTTGGGTTGGCTTCGGGGGCCGGTTTTGCGCTGAAGAAAGCGGGCGGCGGCAATATCTGCGTCGTCTTTTTTGGCGACGGCGCCATGGAGGAAGGCGTGGTCTTCGAAGCTATGAATTTGGCGTCCTTATGGTCGTTGCCGGTGCTGTTTGTCTGCGAGAACAATAATTCCGGTGCCATCAGCGCCCAGGAAGGTGGCTTTCCGTCATCCGAAATCGCCGCCAGCCGGATCAGCGACATACCCAGATCGCTCAACATAAGAACAGAGACCGTCGATGGCGCCGATGTTGCCGCTGTCCATGCGGCGGTGGAAGACAAGGTCAGAGAAATGAGAGCCAATGGTGGTCCTGTCTTTATCGAAGCCTATACCGAACGGTGGCCGGGTTCGCGGCCGTTGTGGCCGGAGCAGGCGACCGGCGTGACGGATATCGCGTCCGCATGGGATGAGTCATTATTGACCGGCGACCACGCCGATTGGGTTCGGGATCACGATCCGATTGTTCGTTTAATCCGGAAAGGTTTGGATCAGGGTTTTGTCGGCAAAGATAATCTCCAAGACCGTGACTCTAGAATCTGTGCCCAAATTGCAGACGCCCGGGCCTTTGGAGAAGCCAGCGAGTTCCCGGATCCAAACTCCGCCCTCGACGACGTGTTTGCGGCCCAGGAAATATAGGGGGAGAAGGCGAATGACAAAAATTTCCTACGCTCAAGCACTCGTTGACGGCATGCTGGCATGCATGAAGGAAGACAGTTCGGTCAGCCTCGTCGGCACCAATGTGCTGGGGCTCGGTCCGCAAAGGCCCTTGATCGAGAAAGTGAGGAGCGAATTTCCCGGCCGGGTTTTCGATCCGCCGTGTTCCGAAGCCGGGCTGGCCTCGTTGGGGATCGGCGCCGCCATGGCCGGCGCAAGGCCGATCATCGATTTCGGCGTCGGCAGTTTTTCTCTGTTGGCTTGGTGTCAATTGGTCGCCGAGGCCGGTGTTGCCCATCACATGTCCGGCGGCCAGATCAAGGTGCCTATGGTGTTTACAATGCTTCATGGCTTGCGGGGCGGCGGCGGTGGTCAGCACTCACATAGTCCCCAGGCAATGCTGTGGAATAATCCCGGCATTGAAATCGTTGTGCCCTCGACGCCAAAAGACATTAAAGGCCTCTTCAAATCGGCGGTCGCCAGCAACAATCCGACGGCGATTATCAGTCATGCCAAATTGCTTGGTATCGAGGGTGAGGTGCCGGATGAGGACTATGTAATCGAACTGGGCCAAGGAGAAATCAAACGGTCCGGCGGGGACGTATCGCTCATCGCCAGTTCTTTGTCCGTCCACGCGGCGATCGAAGCCGCCCAAATTTTGTCCCAGGATGGCATCGATGCCGAAATTGTTGATCTACGTACGCTCAATCCGCTGGACAAAAATATCATCATCGAATCGGTTCAGAAAACGGGCCGGGCCGTTGTGATTGACGAGACCAACGAAAGTTGCGGTGTGGCTGCGGAAATCTCGGCCGTTATCAGTGAATCCGTATTTGATTCCCTGAAATCTCCGATCACGCGGGTTACCCGACCCAATGTGCCCGTACCGGCCAGTCCGCTGCTGGAAAAATACCTGGAGATCACGCCGGAAAGAATAGCCGCCGCCGTCCGGGCATTAATGGGGTGAAATCGACATGCATGAAGATCACACCCTTATTCAAACGATTGCTCATATATTTGTCGGCGTTTGCTTTATCGCAATTGGCGTCATCAATTGTATCCGCCGTACCGATGTTCACGAAGAAATGCGCGGTTTCGGCGTTCCGATGCCGGAAATAGCCTTGTCGATTGGTCTCGTGTCTCAATGGGTGGGCGGACTGATGGTGGTGTTCGACTATTACGCCGGAGTGGGCGCTATTATCCTCATCGCCTTTACGGTCATCGCCAGTTTTATTTTTCTGCGCTGGTGGAAAATCAAAGACAATCCGTTCCGACGCATTCATATGGTCATCGGTATCTTCACCAACTTCGCCGTCATCGCCGCTCTATTGCTACTATTCGAGATGAACGGTTTGGCAAGGTAGCAATAAAATCAGATAGCTTCGTATTGCAATCTAGATATGAATTCAAAATTTCCTGAATTACAACAAATTCGGCAGCCACAGTGCCGTTGCCGGGAATAAGAGGATGATAGCGACGCGGACGATGTCGCTGGCGACAAACGGCAAGACGCCTTTAAAGGAGTCCGCCAGGGGCACGTCCTCGGCCATGGAATTAATAACAAAAATGTTGATGCCAATGGGGGGCGTGATCAGGCCCATTTCGACCGCAACAACCGCCAGGACACCGAACCATACCAGGACGGCATCCTCGTCCAACCCGAAGTCCAATCCGATGACGATGGGAATGAAAACGGGAATGGTCAGCAGAATCATGGCCAATGCATCCATAACGCACCCCAGCACCAGATAAATAACCAGCATGATGGCGACGATGGCCAACGGCGGCAGTCCGCTTTCGGCGATCATATCCGCCAATTCCACCGGTAACTGGGTTAACGCCAGGAACGAATTATAGATTTCCGCCCCGATCAAAATAAGAAAGATCATTGCCGTCGCCTTGGCCGTACCGAGCAGGCATTCCAGGAAGCCCGCCCAGCGCATGCCGCCGACAACGTAAGCCAATACGCCAACCGCCGCCGCGCCGATGGCGGCGCCTTCGGTGGGGGAAAACCAGCCGAGGTAGATGCCGCCCATCACCAAGATAAAGACGGCCGCCGTCGACCAGATTTCCTTGAGGCATTTGATGCGCTCCAACCACGGCATCCGTTCCGCCGCCGGACCGGCCGATTCGTCTACTCGGACGACAATGGCAACAACTGCCATGTAGCCGACAGTGGCTATGATACCAGGGATAAAAGCGGCAACGAACATGTCCAGAATCGACTGCTCGGCAATGACGGCGTAAATCACCAGAATTATCGAAGGCGGAATCAGGATGCCCAGCGTACCGCCCGCCGCCAGCGTTCCGGTGGCCAAGGTGTTCGAATAATTGTAGCGGCGCAGTTCCGGCAAGGAGACATGGGCCATGGTCGCCGCCGTCGCCGTCGAAGAGCCGCAAATAGCACCGAAAGCGGCGCACCCGCCAATGGCGGCGATAGCGATGCCGCCGCGCTGGTGTCCGAACCAGGCCCGGGCCGCCCGGAACAGGGCCGTATTCAGCCCGGCTTTGGTGGCGAACTGTCCCATCAGGAGAAATAAGGGAATGACGGAAAGCGTATAGCTGGCCACCCGCCCATAGGTCGATGTTTTAAGAAAATTTATCAGCGGATCCCATCCCGAAAGCATAACGTAGCCGACACCGCCGACAAAGAGCATGGCGACGCCGACCGGCATACGGGCCATGATGAGAGCCAACATGACCACAAACATAATCGCGCCCAGCTCCAGGCCGCTCACGATTTGGACTCCGTGAAATTAAGATAGACAGTGTACAGGCAAACCAGCGCCAAAAGGATCAAGGCCAGAATACCGCCCGTATAGCCGATCCAAATGGGCAGGCGGAGCATCATGGATATCTCGCCATGATGCCAGGCGTCCAGGCCGCCGGCGATCATGCGCCAGGTAATAATGACTACGACAAATAGAAATACAAAATTATGCAAAAAATCCAAGGCGGCACGGCGCTGGTTTGAAATTCCGGCAGTAAAAAAATCGACGACAATATTGCCGCCTTTGATTTGGCAGTACGGCAGGAACATAAAGACAGCGAGGCCGCAAGCCATTTCGGTGACTTCGGAATCGCCCAGTATGGGGCTGTCAAAGGTTGCGCGCCCGATGACGCTGAATACCGTAAAAGCGGATAAGGCGGTCAGGATAATGCCGCCGAAAATGGCGAGAACGGTGGCGCAATATTCCAACCACCGCCCGAATCGGTCATCGGCAGTTAAGTAACCGGGAGCATCCGACCCTGGGTCAGACGCTCCCGGAAATTCCAATTCAGAATTCACGGCAGAACTAATTATTTACCGTATTTTTTCACCAGCATCTTCGCATCGGCGTAGGCTTTGGAACCATCTTTGCCTTTGCTGTTGGCCACTTTGATCCAGGCGTCGATGGCCGGTTTAGACGCCTTGACCCAGCGGGCCTGTTCGGCGGCGCTCAACTGGGTAATTTTATTCCCCAGTTTGACGGCGACCTTGCGGCCTCTGACCGCATCAGCATCCCACATTCCGCCTAGCTTTTTAGAGAGTTCCATACCGGAATTATTATCGATGATCTTTTTGAGATCGCCCGGCAGGGAATCATATTTTTTCTTGTTCATCACCATGGCGAAAGGCGAGTTGTACAATGCGAGTTCCGTATGGTGGTTGGTCAACTTGGACAGTTTGTAAGGCCGGGTAATGCTCCAGGTAATAAACATGCCGTTAACCTGGTTCCGGGACAGGGCCTCGGCCAGGCGCGGCAACGGCATGCCCACCGGAATACCGCCCAGCGCCTTAATGCTTTCACCCACCCAGCGCGATGCCGCGCGGAATTTAATACCCTTTAAATCTTCCAGCTTATTGATCGGTTTTTTAGCGTGGACGAGGCCCACATCGGTGGAGTGCAACACGATCACCTTCACGGCGCTATATTCCTCTTTGAGGTACATGCCGTAATATTCCATCACCGCCGGACTGACGGCCGAGGACGTACCGCCAACGAAGGGCAGTTCGAAAACGGCGGTTAACGGAAACTGACCGGAGGTGTAACCGGGCAGGCTCCAGGCCAGATCGACGACACCGTCGCGGGCCTGCGGTATCAGGTCTTTGGGTTTTCCACCCAGCTGCATGGAGGGGAAAACCTGAACTTTAATTCGCCCATTGGATTCTTTTTCAAGTTTTTTCGCCCAGGGTTTCATAAAGAGCCGGTTGCCGATCGCTTTGGGCGACAGGAAATTATGGAGCTTGAGGGTTACTTCCTGGGCCTTTGCCGTGGCCGGAGACCAGGCTGTCAGCCCCGCCGCCAAAATTGCGGAAGCGCTGACACTGTAAATAGTACTTTTAATATTCATAAAAATTCTCCCTACGGTGAGTTAAAGCCAATTCCTGTTTTTGAAATTTTTTATTTCGGTCAGTTCTTTTTTTCCAAAAGGTAGCCGAATTTTTCGTACGCGCGGCGCGCTTCTTCCTTGCTCGGTGCATTTACCTTAGGAAATTTATCGATCCAGTGGAAGGGGCGGCAGGCATCGATGATCGCCCGACTGCTGGTAAAATCGCCGACGGCGCGCTTTTCCGGCGGAATTCTGGGGTCCAGCGGCGTACTCCAGGCGTTATCGATAATATCGATGGATGATGCCGGATCGGAACGGGTGGCCACCGCCCACATCAATTCCTCCAAGTCGGACACGTCAACATCTTCGTCGACCACAATGGTATAACGCCCGCAAAATGCGCCCACGTGACAGGACGCCGCCGCCAATCCCGCCTGCTTTGAATGGCCGGGATAGCGTTGTTTGATGGCGATGGCGTTGAACAGCCGGGAATTACCGATTTCGTGCATCCAGGCGGCGGTGACATCGGGGACACCGGCCTTGGTGATATTATCCCGCAGCATGGCGGAACGGGTGACGGCACGGTAGCGGCACATTTCATCGGGCGGCCGTTGCGGCGGGCAGCCGAGGATAATCGGATTGTTGCGGTGATATATCGCCTCGACCTCGAACACCGGTTCATCCCGGACGCCGCTGGCGAAATAGCCGGTCCACTCTCCGAAAGGTCCCTCGTCTTTCTTATTGTCGAACCGCACATAGCCTTCGAGAACGATTTCGGCGTCGGCGGGAAAAGGAATGCCGGTGATGTCGCCCTTGATAACTTTCAGCGGCTCACCGCGCATGGCGCCGACGATATCGTATTCCGAGACGCCCGGCGGCATTTCCGTGCAGGCGTTCAGGAACAACATGGGATCACCCCCTAATACCGTCACGGCCGGCATGGGTTCGCCCATGGCTTCGTATTTGTCCCGGTGCATGCGCCCGTGCTTGCCGGGGCAGATGTAACAACCCGTTGAGTTTTTATCGTGAATCATGATCCGATAGGTGCCGGCGTTCATCCAGCCGTCATCGGGATCGACGGTTACCGTGTAACAGCCGGTGCCGATGAACCTGCCGCCGTCGTCCGGATGCCAAAGCGGCGTCGGAAACTTCAAGAGATCGACGTCGTCGCCCTTGAAGACATTTTCCAGCACAGGACCGTCATCGACAAATTCAGGCGGGATCGGGCTCATATCCTTGATCTGATGATCGAAATAGGCCTCTGACAATTCAAGCTTCGAAAATTCCGTTGGGAAACCCAGGGTCATATTCTGGCGTTTGCCGCCGAAGAAATTGACCAGGATACGGTAACCTTCTTCATAACCTTTGATTTTGTCGAACAGTAAACTGGGCGCGTCCTCCGGATGCATGATCAGGTCGGACGCCATGCCGATTTCCTCATCGGTGTCGAGGCCGTCCACATGAGTGACTTCATCCAGCTTTTCTGCTTCCTCAATCCATTCCCGAAGATCGTGGTAAGGGATTAGATTTCTGATATTGCCGCCGGCTTTCGGCGTTTGATCATCCGGTTGCCCGATGGTTTTGCGAAGCGTTTCGACCATTATCCACCCCTGTTTGGTTCAGCCAATATGGTTATTACGCGTTAACCGCCTATTTTTATTAGGTTTCTAAGTTGTAGCGATAGGGTAAAGGAAACCTGGATATGAATTCAAATGCAAACTCTTGATAGCCACTATGAAATATATTCATTTTTGTTGATGGCAGCGAGGCGTTGATAAATGAATGATCGCAGCCAGGCATGGGCGGGATCGTTTTTGCTGCGTTCATGCCAAAGCTGGTAAATCGTGAGCTTGGTCAAGGTGATGGGCGGCGGGCAGATGGCGAGGTCCGCAGCGTCAACGAAAATATCCGCCAATCGTCGCGGCAATGTCACCACCAGATCAGACCGGGCAGCGATGAGAGGCGCTGCCATGAAATGAGGAAAAGAGAGCACCGCCCGCCGTTTCAAGCCCAGCTTCTTGAATGCCGCATTGATCAGGACATCCGTTCCGGCAACCGTAATGACGCCATGTGGCATGGTGACGTACTGGTCCAGGGTCAGTCCTTTTTTGACCGCCGGATGCGACGCCCTTAATATACACACCATATCGTCATCGAAAATTCTCTGGCGGTAAAAACCGGCCGGCTCGTTAACGAATGACCCGACGGCCAAATCCAGACGGCCCGTTTCCAACCGTTCAAACGACATCGAATGACCCTGCTCTATTTCCAGGTCGAGATCGGGCGCTTCCACCATCAAATCATCCATGATCAACGGCAGCATGGTGGCGGCTCCATAATCCGTTAACGCCAGCCGAAATGTCCCTCTCGCCGTCGCCGGGTCAAAATCCGGCGGTTCCAATAGTGACTCGATTTCAGACATGACCCAGCTGAGTTGCCGGTGAATTGACAAGGCCCCGGTCGTCGGCGCCATGCCCGTCCCCGTCCGTACCAAAATTGCATCGTCGAACAGGGAACGGATACGTTTCAATGTGTGACTCATCGCCGACTGGCTGATGCCCATTGAGGCTGCCGCGGCCGTAACGTTTTCAGCGTCCAGCAGTACTTTCAAGGCGATCAACAGATTAAGATCGATTTGCCGGCGTTTTTTGACCGTTTCATTGGGGAAGGTACCGTGCGGAACGATCGCCGCAATGGCCGCAATCAATCTTTCCAAACGTGGCGCCAGGGTTTCGGCCCGGCTACTGGGCAACAGCCCTCCTTTGGAGCGGATAAACAGCGGATCCTGAAAAGCCCGCCTGAGCCGCGCCAAAATGTGGCTCATGGCGGATTGACTGACACCGACGCGCTCGGCCGCCCGCGTCACGCTTCTTTCCTTTAAAAGAATATCAAGGGACAAGAATAAATTCAGATCAATTTTGCTGGCTGACGTATTATACATTCTATCCTGTTTCGAGTGATTGCCATGAATACTATTCATACCATATATCAAAAGAACTGCTTTGCATTAATGTAATATAGACCGCTAATTTGGCGGGCTAACAGTCACACCATGGGGGAGCAAGACCATGTCTTCGACCGACGGAAAAAATTATCAACCCAAAGATATGCGTTCGTGGATCAACGAGCTCGATGAAGCCAATGAGCTTATCCGTATCGACAAACCGGTTGATCCTCTGACTGAAATGGGTTCACTGCTGTATCAATCCCGGGAAAAGGCCCTGTTGTTCGACGACCTGCCCAACGATTGGCGGTCATTGGGGCAGGCGCCGGCCAATGTCCGGCACGCGGCGCTGGCCTTCGGCGCTAGTGAGGAAGAAGTGGTGCCGCTGGTGGCGGACCGGCTGGGCAAAACGATACCACCTGTCCTGGTGGATGACGGCCCGGTTAAGGAGGTCAAACTTTCGAAGGACGAATTCGACCTGACCAAGACACCCGTTCATGTGGCGGGACAACGGGACGGCGGCCCGGTGATCGGTTCGGGTCTGATGATCACCAAGGATCCCGACACCGGCCAACGGAATATGAGCTTTCACCGGCTGCAGATCAAAGGCCCCAACAAATCGGGCATTCTTTTGTATCCCCGTCATTCCTGGAAAAACTATCTGAAATATCAGGAACGGGGCGAGCCTATGCCCGTGGCCATTATGATCGGTCACCATCCGCTGATATACGCGGCGGCGGCAACGACAGCCGCTTACGGTGACGATGAAATCGAGATCGCCGGCGGTTATCTCGATGAAGCCGTGCGCATGGTCAAATGCGAAACGGTAGATTTGGAAGTCCCCGCCGATGCCGAAATCGTACTCGAAGGCCATATCCCTCCGGATTACCGCGAAGATGAGGGCCCATTTTCTGAATTTCAGGATTACTACGTCACCGGTACCGGTAAGAATCCGATCGTCGAATATCAGTGCATGACACGGCGCGAAGACGCCATTTGGAAAAACCTGCAAAACGGCTCGGAAATGGAAGGTTGTGTTTTCCACAAAATCCCCATGTGCGCCACCATATTCCGCCGTCTTTCAACGGTCGGCGGCGGTCCGGATATCCACAATGTAGCGGCACTGCCCGGCATTTTCGGCATGGTAATTCAAATGACCTCCCGTTATTACGGCGAAGCAAAAAACCTTATGATGGCTGCGTTGTCGGCGGAATATCAACATCCCAAATTGATCATTGCCGTCGACGAAGACGTGGATATATTCAACCATGCTGAAGTACTATGGGCGTTATCGACCAGGGTCGATCCGCAACAGGATGTCGATATTATTAAAGGCACCCATAATCACGCTATGGATGCGGCTTTGCCTGAGTTGGGCGCTGCCGGTACGCCATTATGGCAACGCTTCGGCTCAAAAATGATGATTGACGCCACAATTCCGCCACCTAACGATCCCGAAGCACGATCCGACTTCGAGCGCATCCGGCCCATCAATCCTCAATTGCGGCTGGCGGATTTTGCCGCCGAGGAATCAATGGATATCGTCAATTCACTGTCGCCGCTTTTCTTCGGCTCGAAACTATTGGATAAATCAGGAGGCGAATAATGCAGGGGAAAATTGCGCTCGAAGAACATTTCACACTGCCGGAAACCCGCAATGAAATGTCCCGCTTTTCCATTCCGGGAACCGGCGAGGATATTAAAAAGCGTCTGCTGGACCTCCATGATATCCGCCTACGGGAAATGGATGAATTCGGTATCGAACTGGCGATACAGTCCTTTAATGCGCCAGGCGTACAAGCGGTGCCCGTCGTCGAGGACGCCGTCGCGTTGGCGCAACGGGCCAATGATGCGCTGGCCGAGCATGTCGCCAGGCAGCCCGACCGGTTCGCCGGTTTCGCCGCCCTGCCTTTGCAGGACCCAGACGCCGCCTGTGTAGAACTGACCCGCTGCATCAAGGAACTGGGGTTCAGAGGCGCTTTGGTCAACGGCTTTACGTCGAAAGGCGACATGGAAACGGTCATCTATTACGACCTGCCGGAGTACCGGCAGTTCTGGGCCTGCGTTGAAGATCTCGGTATGCCGGTCTACCTGCATCCCCGCAACCCGATTTCCAGCCGGCTGGCTAGTTACGAAGGCCACCCCTGGCTGGAGCATTCTCCCTGGGCCTTCGCCATGGAAACCGCGCTTCATACCTTGCGGCTACTGGGCTCCGGTGTGTTTGACGATTATCCTTGTGTCCAACTGGTCGTCGGTCATCTGGGCGAACGCATTCCCTACGATTTGTGGCGTTTGGATCATCGCATCAAGAAATCGCCCCAGGGAATCCCGGCGAAAAAATCCATGCGGGACTATATGCTGTCGAACGTGCATCTAACGACCAGCGGTAATTTCCACGACCCCACCTTGCACTGCGCCAAGACCGAAGTCGGTGTGGACCGCATCATGTTCTCGGTGGACTACCCGTTTGAAACGACTTCAGACGCCGCCACCTGGTTCGACAATGCGGATTTATCGGACGCCGACCGGTTGCAGATCGGCCGCGCCAACGCGGTGGAGCTTTTTAAACTGGATTTAAATTAGCTGGGTCGATAATTGGTGAACTCGATATTTTCTAGAGGTCTGGAAGACGCCCTCAATTCGCTGGAACCAATTCAACCAGAGTGATCGATGTTGGAAAAAGAGTGACGCCAATTCAGCAACATGGTTGCTAACCACGGGCCATGCTTTCTGAAATAGGGTGATCCTGGATCCCACCTATACCATCGAACAAAGTTCGGCACATGTTATTGGCCAGGTCTTCGATATTTAGGCGTCCCGGCCGGTACCACTCGACGGACCAGTTCATCATGCCGAACAGGTTCAGCCGCGCCATGGAGATGTCAACGTCATTCCGGATTTCACCGGAAGCCTGAGCTTCCTCCAAAAGAGCCTGCCAATAGGCGGCATATCTGCGGTGCTTGCGGATGTGGCGTTGCCGGATGGATTTTGGAATTCGGCTGTGCAGATGGATGTTGGCGGCGGCGTAGTCGTCATGCCGCAGATTTAACTCGAGATGGGTCAGAATGCCCACACGCAACCGGTCCCGGTAGTTGGCTTCGTCGCCCAAGGTTTCAATCCTTTTGCGGACGGTCTGGAAGACCCGTCCGTGGCCCCGCTCCAGGACTGCGTCCAGCAGTTGTTCCTTGGAATCGAAATGGTAGTAAAGGCTGCCGGCCTGGGTATCCGCCGCTGCTGCGATGTCGGCAAGACGGGTCGCCGAATAACCCGTTTCGCGAAAAGTCTTGGCCGCAGCGTCCAGAATTCTCAACCGGGTTTTTTCCGATTTGGTCTGTGGGTTTTCTTCGATTGGTTTCACGCGCCTATCCCTGCCTCAATCGCAATTTAACCCACTATACAGTAAAATTCTAACCAATAATAGATTCTAATTTTTATTAGAAAAACTTGACTGAATTCGCAAGACGTGGTTCATTTGCGTAATATTGCCAACAAAAAAATTTCCCCATTCCAAAAGGGGCGCTGTGATTTCGGCGACCTTGGGAGGTCACCAATGACGATGCTGCATCCGGAGATCGAATCCCTGGACCGGGACGCTATCAAGGCGATACAGGTGAAAAAACTGGCCGCACTGGGAGACAGGCTGGCCGCTTCGCCGGACTGGTGCGATCATTTCGCCCAAGCCGGAATGAACCCCAACGATCTGGCCGCCGCCGATGGATTGGCCAATGCGCCGACCCTGGAAAAGGCCGATTTGCGCGCTCGCTATCCGTTTCCCCTGCTGACGGTCGATACATCCCAGGTGACCCGCTTTTTTGCCACTTCGGGAACCACCGGTCTGCCCGTGATGTTCGGGTTTACAAAAAGCGATCTGCACCTTGTGGCCGTCCAGGTGGCGCGGATGCTTCATTGTATTGGCGTTCGGCCCGGAGACCGGGCCTATCAGGGATACGGCTATGGCTTGTGGATCGGTGGACCGGCCCACGATCTGGGTTTTGAGGAACTGGGTGCAATCTGTTTTCCCGTCGGGCCCGGCCGCAGCGAGTTGGTGGTTCAGTGGTTGCGGGATCAGGAATGGGATGCTGCCACAATATCTCCGCTGTTTTTGTCACATTTGATTGGTGTGGCGCGGAATAACGGGATCGACCCGAAGAAGGATTGGACGATCAGCCGGGCAAATATAGGAGGGCAATCGGTATCGCGCGCGTTCCGGCAGGAACTCGAGGCGCAAATGCCTGATGGTTTTAAGGCATACAATACTTATGGTACGACTGAAGCCGGCGGCCCGAATATCTCAACCGGTTGCCCGCATTCCCACGACCGTGATGAAATGCATCTCCTCAATGAAGATTCCATCCTCACGGAAATCCTTGATCCCAAAACCATGCAACCGGTTGGGCCGGGCGAGGTGGGTGAAATCGTGGTAACCACTTTAGATAAAAAGGCATCACCGGCGGTGCGCTGGCGGACCCGCGATCTGGTGCGCATTTCGGAAAATCCTTACGATTGCGAATGCGGCCGTCACGGCATGCCGACCATCGGTCGGATCATCGGACGGTCCGACGATATGATCAAAGTGCGGGGTGTCATCGTCTTTCCGTCTCAGGTGGAAGATGTCATCGCGGGAACGCCGGGCACAGTCAAGGAAGCCTGGCAAATTTACGTCGATACAATCGAAGGGACGCCCGAAACCATGACCGTCGCCATCGAAAGCGAAGCCGGATACAACGGCGACCCCTCTGAATTGGCGAATTCGGTGGCCCGCAGCCTCACTGCACGCCTGGGTCTCAAGGTGCCGGTCGATTGTTATCAGGAAGGTGAATTGCCGCGCTATGAAGCAAAAGCGCAACGTGTTCTGGTAAAGGAGCAAGCATGAAATACGTGACGGATTACGGCTACGAAATCAAACCGGTCTACGGACCGGGTGACGTTGATGGCGTCGAATATGAACGCGACCTGGGCGACCCCGGCAACTTTCCTTTCACCCGCGGGTATCACGAACACGGTTACCGCAAGCGCATGTGGACACGGCGGATGACCGCGGGTTTGGGCTCGTCCAAGGATGCCAACAAGGTTCTGAAAAAATACCGGGAAATGGGTCAGGTGGGCGGCATGTGCGTGATTCACGACCGGGTGTCCTGTTCCTGCATCGACGCCGATCATCCGCTGGCGCTACGGGAAAACGGTGTTCTTGGCTGGCCCGGCAGTTCGCTCCTTGAGTTTGAAGAGTTGATGGAAGACATTCCGCTGACCGGCCAATCCATAACGCTCCTGGGCTGCTCCGCCCCGTCGTCATTGCGCATGGCGTTCGTGGTGGCGCTGGCGGAAAAACGCGGCGACGATCTTAGCCAGATTCACGGCAGCGTTTTCGAGTCTCCCTTCAGCAACCCCTTCGGCCAAACCGACGCCCAGCCCTTCGATCTCGATATGAAGCTGTTTCTGGACGTCTCCGAATTTGTGGTGCGGAATAAAATCCGCATGCGCGGCGGTGTGGTCGGTCAGCATTTCCAGGAGTCCGGCGGCAACAACGCCCAGGCCCTGGCGATTGAACTATCCATGCTGAAGGAAATCTGCGGCCGGCTGGTGAACGAGAGAGGGCTGGATTTCGAAGACGTGGTGAGAGTGCCGTACCAGTTGATCAGTATCGGCACCCGGTTTTTCGAGGAAATCGCCAAGGTCCGGGCCTTGCGCCGCATGTGGGCGAAAATGGCCCGGGAGGAGTTCGGCGCGAAAGACGACAAGTCCTGCCAGCTTCTTATCGCCGTTCACACATCGGGGCGGACCATGACCTACCAGCAGCCGCTGAACAACATCGCCCGCTGCGCCATCCAGACCATGGCCGGCGCCATGGTCGGCTGCACGGCGGTGGACAACGCCACCTTGGACAACGCCCATGCAGAACCGTCGGCCCTGGCGGCCCGCATGTCGCTGAATACCCAGCATATCGTCGCGGAAGAATCCGGGGTCGCAGAGGTTGTCGATCCTCTGGCCGGCTCCTATTTTGTCGAAAGCCTCACCAACGAGGTTGAAGAGGCGGCTTACAAAATATTTGAAGAGATAGAAAGTTGGGGTGGATTGGTCGCGGCCATAGAAACCGGGCAGATCGACGCCATGATGAAAGAAGAGGCCAACGTCAAATTCCGGGAACTGAACAACAAGGAGCAATTGATCGTCGGGGTCAACCACCTGGTCATTCCCGAAGACGAGGATGAGTTTCAGATCCCAGTCCAGGAAGTAGAGGCCAGCGATTCGGAAGCCATTGCGCAACGGATGGCGGCGTGGAAAAAAACGCGGGATATCGGGGTAATCGAAGCCAGTGTGCGGCAGCTTTACGCCGACGCCAAAAAGGGTGACCGCTTTAATTTAATGCCCGCCATTATCGAGGCGGTAAAGACCTATGCCACGTCCGGCGAGATCATGGGGGTGATACGCATGGCCCGGGGCCTGACGTACGATCCCTTCGAATTGATTCAATGCCCGTTCGAGCTGAGTTAATGGTTAAAGATTTGGGGACCAAAAGAAACGGCATCAAGGTGATCGTTTCGATGATCGGCCTCGATAGCCATACCACGGGCGCGGAAGTGGTCGCCACTTTGTTGCGGGATGCCGGTTTCGAGGTGGTTTACCTAGGGGTCAACCAGACCCCCGAGATGATCGTCAATGCGGCCATTGAGGAGGACGTAGACGTCATCGGCATCAGCTCTCATGCTTCCAACTTTGTGTTGATTGAAGACCTCATGGACGTGGTTTCTGAAAAGGATGTTAAGGACATTTCAGTCGTTGTCGGCGGACACATTCCGCCCAACCAGATTCCTCGATTGGAAGCCAAAGGTGTCGCCAAAATATTTCCACCGGGAAGCACCGGCAAGGCGATTATCGATTACCTCATTTCCGTGGGAAAAAACAAAATCGCCGATAGATCATCAGCCTGACAGATTTTATCATGTCAGGGTCTGCGGGCGACTACTGGGCGGCGGTGACGGTGATTTCCACTTTGACGCCCGGCGCGGCCAAGCGGGCTTGGCAGGTGGCGCGGGCGGGCGGGTTCTCCGGGTCGATCCAGGCTTACCACACTTCGTTCATGGCGTCGAACTCCCGCACATCGTCGAGCCAGATCATGGCCTGCAACAGTTTGGATTTGTCGCTGCCGGCTTCGGCCAGCTGGGCGTCGATGCGGTTCAGCACCTGTTGGGTCTGCGCGGCGATGGGCGCCGACCAGTCTTCGGGCACCTGGCCAGATAGATAGACCGTGCCATTGTGGATAACCACCTGGCTCATGCGGCTGGAAAGCCCTTTGCGAACGATATCCATATTTAACCTCCGATTGTGTTGTTATCTGACGAAACTGGGCAGCCACAGGGAGAGGGCCGGGAACCAGACAATCACCGTCAGGCGAAACAGATCGGCAATCCAATAGGCTGTGACACCCCTGAATATGGTTGTCGTCCGGACGTCCGGCAGAACGCCTCTGAGGACGAACACATTTAGACCCACCGGTGGTGTGATTAGGCTGATCTCGGTAATGACGACGACGACGATGCCGTACCAGATGGGGTCGTAGCCCAGTTGCTGAACCAGCGGGAAGAAGATCGGCACCGTCAGGAGGATCATGGACAGGCTCTCGAACACGCAGCCCAGCAGGATATAAATGACCAGGATGGCAAAAATAACGAGGCCCGGCTGGTCCTTGAAGCTGCCGGCGATGGCCAATAGCGTGTCGGGGAAGGTGCTGAGATTGATGAAGTTGGCGAATAGCAGCGCACCGATCAGGACCGTGAACAACATGGCCGTGGTGGCGGCGCTTTCAATCAGGACTTCGTAAAAGGCCCGCCAGCTCATGGTGTGGCGCATGACGGCGAAGAAAAAGGCTCCCGCCGCGCCGATACCGGCCGCTTCGGTGGGACTGAAGACGCCGCCGTATATGCCGCCCATGACGAAGACAAACAGGGCCACGACACCCCAGACACCCCGCATGGTTTGCCAGCGGACGGCCCAACTGGACCGTTCGCCCGGCGGCCCCAATTCGGGCTTCAAGGTAATCATGACGCGTACGGCC
The DNA here is from genome assembly GCA_964574215.1 of uncultured Rhodospirillaceae bacterium. Lineage (GTDB taxonomy): Bacteria > Pseudomonadota > Alphaproteobacteria > Rhodospirillales > UBA2165. The sequence continues at coordinate 31,369 of CAZNLR010000047.1, forward strand.
AGCAGATAGAAAATAATACCGATAATGCCGGGTAGGATACCGGCGGCAAATAGCTTACCGATGTTGGTCTGGGTCAGGATGCCGTAGATCACCAAGAGAACGCTGGGCGGAATCAGGATGCCGAGGGTGCCTCCGGCGGCGATGGCGCCCGCCGCCAAACCGTCGTCGTAGCCGTAGCGCCGCATGGACGGCATGGCGACCTTGGCCATGGTGGCGGCGGTGGCGAGTGACGAGCCGCAAACAGCGCTGAAGCCGCCGCAGGCGACGATGGTGGCCATGGCCAAGCCGCCTTTGCGGTGGCCCAGAAAGGCGTTGGAGGCTGCGTACAGTTCTTCCGAAAGCCGCGCCCGGGTGACGAAATTACCCATCAAAACGAACAGGGGAACGACGGAAAGTTCGTAATTGATGGCCGAGTCGAAGGCAGTCTGACCCACGTTGGCCAACGCGCCCTCAAAACCGTTGACGACCGCCATACCGAAAAAGCCGACGATCATCATGGAAAAAGCAATGGGGACGCGCATAAACGATAGCGTCAATAGTGCCGCAAATCCAAATAAAGCTTCGGTCACGCTGAATCGACCTCGTGCGACACCGGGGCCGTCTTGGCACCCGTAATATAGTCGGCCACATTGGCCGCCAGGGCAATCGCGGCAATAGCCGCCAGTACGGCCATGCCGGTGCTAAAAGGCCAGAGATCCAAATAAAGTTCGTCGGTGGCTTCACCGAATTCGAAGTGGGAAGCGGATTTTTCCGCCAAACGCCAACTGATGAAAGACATGGCGCCCAGGCTGACGACGCTAACGAATAGTCCCTGCCATCTTTTTACCCTTGCCGATAGGAACATGTCCAAAAGATCAATGGTGACGTGCCCTTCCTGCCTGCAGACCAACGGCAGGGCGCAGAAAATCAATCCCGGCATCATAAAGGAGATGATTTCGTGCAGGGCCGGGAGGGGACTGTTGAAAAGATAACGTCCCGAAACGTCGACAAAGGTCAACGCCATCATAACGAAAAGCAGCAGGCAGGAAATCGCCGCCAGCGTCCGGCCCGGTAAGACACCGAGCCAGAACACCAGCGGATTATGTTTACTGCTTGAAGAGTTGTTGGATATTGAACTCACCTGCTATTTGCCGGTCAGTTTCTTCATTTCACCTTTGAAGTAAGCCAGCACGGCGCCGCCGTCCACGCCCGCCTTTTTCGCAGCGGCCATGTAGTCGGCTTCAAACTTGGTGTTGAGTTTCTTGACCGCGTTGACGATCTCGTCTGACGCCATCACGATGTTGTTGCCGGCTTTCTTAGCTGCCGCCAAACCCTTGTCGTTGATGGTATCCCAGGCCTTGCCCGCCATTTTGGCGAACGCTTCATTCGACACTCCATCGATGACTTTGCGATCGGCTGCCGACAGGGAATCGTATTTCTTTTTGCTGATCATCATATAGTGGCTGGAGCTATAGAGACCGCCCGGAATATAGGTGGAGAAAGGCACCAGCTTGGTAATCTTGAAGCCCGGCAGGGATTCGAAGGGGAAGGTGATCCCGTCGACCACGCCGGTAGACAGCAATTCATAGGACTTGGGCGCGGGTTGGCGAATGGGAACGCCGCCCCAGGCCGCGACGATGGCGCGCGGAATGGGTCCGCCCGTCCGCATTTTCTGACCCTTCATATCGCTGATGGCCAGGATATGTTTTTTGGAATGGTGAATCAGGCCAGGACCATGAGTATTCACTCCAATCAACTGGGTGCCTTTGTAATAGTTTTTTCCGGCGAAAAATTTCGTGTGGGTGCGCCACAAAGCGATGGATGAGGCTTCCGCCCGGTCGCCCAGGAACGGATGTTCACCGAACAGATAAGCGGCGAAACGTTTCGGTGAATAGCCGTGTACGCTCATACCGGCATTTGCCTGATTGGTCCGCACGGCGTCGAGATGCGCCCGCGGATGCGCCACCGGCTTGGGAAGCCGCCGGAATTTTATCCTGCCCTTGGATTGCAATTCGACCTCCGCCATCCACGGCATATAAAGCGTCGTGTTCAGGGGATGGGTCCAGGGAATCCAGGACGAAAAAGTAAATGTGGTTTCGGCTTTGGCCGCTGAAACGCCCATCAAGAGCGCCAAAGCGGCCGCTGCGGCAAAGATTTTTTTCTGCATTTGATGTCTCCCTGTTGCAAAAATCGTTGTTGAATTTTTTTTACTGCGAAAACAACACAGTCCGTGACAGAAGTATTCTATCCAACGAATTAAGTAAGTTATAGACCGGAAACCGCTTATTTTGAAACCCTTGTCAGTCATAAAGGGGTATTATCGAGTCATCGGGCCGAATGACGCCGCCTTCGATAATTTTGCAATTCAAACCGCTTCTGTTGATTAAGGCCTTGAATAGACTTTTGATGTTCAAGAGGTCTTCCAAATATTGGCAAGGAACGCTCAGACGTTCCGCTTCAACGACAACTTCATTGCCCACCTTAAACTTGCACCCCACCAAATGATTCAAAGGCACACCCTGGGTTATCACGTTGCGGCGCGTTTGTTCGGGTAGCAAGTTGATGTTGAAATCGCGCTGCAATGCTTCCAGGGTTTCGGTTTCGAAAAAGGTTATTTGGCGGCCTTCCTCGGGCCGTCCTGAATAGGTGCCTTGGCCAAGGGTGTAGCGGTCGCCTTCAATTCCGATCCCCGCCAAGCAGACGAGTTGATCTGCCGTGATAAGCGGCTGCGATTTTTCGGCGCAGCTGTGCAACGACAAAACTTTTCCTTCCCACATGGTATCAATATCCTTTGCCGATCATTATTATTCTCCTCATTTTTCAATATTCAGCATTGCAGCTATATCCGGCCAGCTTCGGGAGCCGAAATTATGTAGGTCCTGGGTGAGGTGGTCGGGCACCCAGTCGAGCAGCTCAGGTTTGAAACTGGGCCGCCTTCGGATGCGCTGCCACCAGTCGGTGACGTTGGGCAGGCGGCCGTTTTCCCACATACCGGACATGGCCATCATGGCCAGCCGGTTGACATACGGGGTGAGGGCAATATCGGCGAAGGTGAAATTGTCGCCCGCCAGCCATTGGCCGTTATTCAGCGCGTCTTCCATTTTATGGAGATAGAGATCGTAGAGTTTTACCTTGTCCTCGACCCCGGGGGCGTCAAAACCGTCCATGACGATGGTCTTTTTGACGTCATGCCAATCGGCGGTAACCGATTGGGGCGGGGTCGAATCGAGAAATTTTTTCACGCCTTCCGGGCCGAGTTTCAATACCGTATGGCGATGGGAGCTTAGAAAAGTCACCACGGCGCAGGCCGGATGAAGGTCCTCGTCGACGGCCTTTGTCCAATACAGAACCCGGACATGTTCAAGCGGGTCGGCAGGCCGGAGCGGCCGGTCGGGAAAACAGTCCTCGATATATTCGCAGATGACGGTGGATTCGCGGATGATTTCGCCGTCATGGATCAGGGTCGGCACAACGGACTTCGGATTAATTCTTACGTAAGCCGGGTCGAACTGCTCCCCTTTTAGTATGTCGATATAGCGGCCCGTCCACTCCAATCCTTTTTCGTGCAAATACATGCGCACCTTTGCGGCGCAAACGGATGATCCGTGATGATAGAGTTCCAACAATTCGCTACTCCTTAAAAAGACGTGCAACGCAATGAAAATCAAGAATATCCGCTATTGGGGGCTGATGACAATGCGGGTTGAAAGAGCCTTCTAATCATGGCTGTGCGGTGGTATCAATTTTCGATGAGAGATTGGCTAAATTCCAAATAAGCGATAAACGTGACGGAAGTTCAGGGGGAAAAATGCCGACCATCGATATTCACACACACATGCTGTCCGAGGATTGGATGGCGCTGGTCAAGGAACATGCCGGGCCGGAAATATATTTTCAGCCGGCGCCCGATGGCGGTGAAATCCTGATGGAAGACGGCGCCGTCAGCTTCACCACCTGTCCCGAGATGTTCGACTATAGCCTCCGCATCAAAGACATGGACGAGGCAGGTATCGATATATCCGTTGTCTCGTTGACCGCGCCCAGCGTCTATTGGGGATCGGCGGATGTCAGCACCAAGGCGGCGCAGAAAATCAATGATGATATGCAGCAGGCCCAGACGGCCTATCCGGACAGAATTCGATATTTTGCCACTTTGCCGTGGCAATTCCCCGAACTGGCCCTGGAAGAACTGGCCCGTGCCTGCGACAACGGCGCCGTCGGGGTGATGGTCCTGGCCACCATCAGAGGGACGCCCCTGACCGATCCGGCCCTGGCGTCCATCTGGGAGGAAATTGACCGGCGCGGATTGCCGGTTCTTGTCCATCCCGCGACACCGCCCGGCGCCGGGGAGATGGATTTAGGCCGGATGCTGCCGTCGGTGGGCTTCACCTTCGATACGTCCTTGGCGATTAGCCGCCTGATTTTGGACGGTTTTCTGGACCGCCATCAGAATCTTTCCCTCATCGCGGCCCATGGGGGCGGCACACTGCCCTATCTGGCAGGGCGCCTGGATTTGTTCTTTGAAAAACGGTTCCGGCCTGAGGAGAAAAAAATTACCGATCCGCCGAGCCACCATCTCAGCCGTATCTATTATGATTCTATCGTTTACCAGCCGACTTGTCTTAAGCTGTGCATTGAAATGGGCGGGCCGGAACGGGTCCTGTTCGGTACCGACTACCCCCATCCGGCGGAAATTCCGTTTTTGATGGAAATGGTGGATGATCTACCGGCGGAACAAGCGGCGGCAGTCAGAGGCGGCAACGCGATGCGCCTGTTCAAACTTTAAAGCTAAAAGGAAGCAACTCATGTCAGACGATTTTATTATCGCTAAAGACGGCGACATCACCACAGTCTCTATCAACCGGCCCAATGAGGGCAATCGGGTAAGCGACGAGATGGCCGTTGAACTTACGGGGATTTTAAATGACGTTTCACAGGATTCAAGATTGATCGTTTTCAAAGGCGCCGGCGATAATTTCTGTTCCGGGCGGGCGGTAATGGGGTCCAAGGGGCCGCTTCCCGAAGCCTACGACGCCAGAGAAGAAAACGATATTATCTTCAATCTGTACGGTGCTTTCCGAAATGCACCGGTGCCGATCATCGGTGCGATCCAGGGGCGGGCGGTTGGCTTCGGCTGCGCCTTGGCGGCGTCCTGTGATATCACCATCGCCGAGGCATCGTCGGAATTTCAGGCGCCGGAAATGGGTCATAACATTATGCCGACCATGCTGATGTCGTCTCTTATCGACCGCATGACCATGAAGGGATTGCTGTATTTGATCTATTCCACCAAAGCGATATCCGCCGAACAGGCGATGGCGTTTGGCATCGTCAGCGAAGTTGCACCAGCCGGATTCCTCAATGATATCGTCGAGGAACTTCTGGTGAAACTCAAAGCCATGCCCATACCGGCTTTGAAAGCGGTAAAGGAATATGCCCAAAACGCAGTGAAATTGGATGCGCACGGCGCGACCAACTACGCCCGCAACCTGCACGCAACGCTCAACACCTCGACCAAGCTGCGCGGTTGATCGGAAGAGAAGAGGAGAACTGAAAGTGACCATAGGCGCAATTCCCAAACTGACCCATATGGTGATTTACGTTAAAGACCTGCCGAAAATGGAAAAATTTTATACGGAAGTTATGGGGTTTGTCGTGTCGGATCGGGGCTCCTTTCCAGATCCCGACACGCCGGAAAATATCGTTTTTCTGACCGGCACCAAGGAAGAGCATCATGAGATGGTACTGTTCCAGAATGATGAAACGGACATGGACAGCCAGGGACAGCAAATCTCTTATTTGGTGGAGGATCTAGA
>CAZNLR010000048.1:0-7326 GCA_964574215.1 uncultured Rhodospirillaceae bacterium
ACTGCTATGACTGATTACATCGGATTGCCAATTTCTAAGTCAATTTATAACCAATTCATCCTTCGCTCCGGAAAAGATGTCGATGTAGCTAGTTGGATAGAAAATATCGTTCAAGAATTTCTGGATCGAACGTCAGACGATGCATCGATTTGGAGTGAGGAGTATGTAAGCGATCTTTGGGACGAAGATGAAACATTGATGATCTACGGCTCGCCCAGCGAAGGTTACGAATGGAAGAACCTCCTGCTTCCCAACGGAACACAAATTAAAATGACCTACAAAGATAAAACGTCGACGGCGGAGGTAAGGCATCAAACAATTTACTTTGAAAATGACGAAGTTACTCCCTCTGAATTAGCTTCGCGAGTTGCTAATAATACCAGCCGAAATGCTTGGCGCGATCTCTATATTATGCGACCTGGCGATACACATTTTGAACTTGCTGCGGTTCTACGTCGCCAAACAAAAGAGGGAGAAGGTCGATGATTGATCTAATTCTTACCCATCACATCCGAAAACGTACTCAACAACGTGGAGGTCAATCGGGTGATCACGACCTCATACATAAAATCGGAACAAATGTTCCAGGTGGTGTACTCCTGAGAACACGTGATGTACAAGAGTTTGAACATCAGGCTAAAAGAATACTAAGCAGACTTCGAAAACTGGAAGGAAAATTTATTGCCACTAGCGGGAATGTAGCAAAAACAACCTATCGAGCTACAAAGAAACAGCAAAAACGTATGTTAAGGTAGCTCCCATTAAAGGAAATCGTTCACTAGAAACTAGTCGCTTTCAAAGTTCTAGTTGAAAGCTTATTTACTAACAATAAGTCACAAAGTTTATCCAAAACTGTATTCATCGTGGCCATCTCTCGGTTGATCATTTTATCGCTTATTTATCTAGAAATATCTGTTGTTTACTATTTTAAATTTTTTCAATTAATCAATATCCAGCGTTGGTAACGACTTAACAATTTTCATCGTTTCCAATGATACCGTGATAACACGCTGGAACAGTTCAAGCGGATATGCTGGGTTTTTCATCGTTTCATTGGCATAGTCGTTTGCATCATTCGTTATGCCACTTGCCTTGTCGGTTTTTTCGACCTGCCGTTCCATCACCCATTCAAGTGCGGGTTTGCCATTGACCACATACTCGTAGGCTTCTAACGGTATGTTCTCCATCGTGATATTGGAATTGTAGATAACCGTGGTCTTATCTTGGTTTCCACGCTTTCCATCAAACCTCATCTTTTTGACCCGATAAAACTCTTGTGGATCAGGTATATGAGCCAGCTTTAAATCACCTTCCTTTATGGTGACTGGATACGGATCAACACTTTCATAGTTCACATGCAGATCGCCAAGTTTGCGACCAGCTTCTGAAAACGCCATGAAGTCCTCAAATTTCTTCACAGCAGGAATTCGTGGCAGTTCCTTTGAGAGGTTGTTTTGGAAGCGTTCGCGATATTCAAGTGAATGGAGAAGACCATAGATGTAATAGAATAGTTCTTCTCTGGAAATGGGTTGCCCTGAATACGCGGCAATAAAATGGGCGATTCCATCTGCTGTAATTGAATCTCTTGCTAACAGATTATCTGATGACCCCTGTGAGGCAAACAAGCCTTCACCTGCCTCATCTTGATCATATAGGCGAAGAGGAAAGCTCTGCCCATTATCCATGCATTGCAGATCGCTAACATGATCAATCATGAGTGTGCTAACGCCGCTTCTGGCTCCAGTTCCACTTACAGCGATCACTTGGTTCTGAGTATCTGCATCAGGGAATATTTTTGAATTTTGATATTGAACCTCATTCAGCCCACTATCGTAATATATAAAAGCTTTTGTGAAAGGACGATAAACGACAACCCTTACAGCCTCCTCTTTGTAATCTAAGGGCTGTTTTTTCTTCGCCCTTGACAGTAGACCCCTCGACCAACTTATTTTTTTTGGGTTTTTATCAACAAGAGATTTTACTTCTGACTGACTTAATCCATCGCCTATTTTGTCAATTTGCGAGTTAAAGTTCTGTATCGTGAACCTAATATTTTTTTCTAGCGTTGATTTTGAGAAATTATAGCACCAAGCATCCCTGTTGGTTACAACACCACTTGTATAATTTCTGAATATAAATTCCTTCTCTGTTCGTTTTTTATCTCCTATTACAATAAATTTGGAAAAAACTTTTTCGCCTTGGTTTATCCAGTCAAATTCATCATCCGGAGAAATCTTAGTGAACCTATTTTTCAACACCATATTCTGAACGCTTCTAAATTCAGTCAAATAGCTCAATTTTTCTCTTCTGGATTTTCCATCTCCTATATCAAAATATAAAATTCCTGTTTTTTGGGGTCTTTTATTTTTAACCATTATGGTTAAAGAAATTGTGGTCATGCTCCCGCTGCCAAATACATTTTCACCTTCTTTAGACAGTCCTTTAGAGAGCATATTCTTTCTTATATCTCCACGTAAATTGAGTATAAAAATGCTCGAGAACTCCTTCTCGAGATAATGCCTCATTCCATCAGCAAATTTCCTATCTATCCAAGCACCACCTGTTACAAATCCGATTACACCTTCATCTTTGACCCGATCAGAAGCCCACCTAAAAGCCCTGATATAACTGTCATACAGCCCAACCTGTCTTGTTGACAAAGAGGCTGCTGCATAAGTATCTGATATTCGTTTATCGAGATTCGGGTAATTTATGTTTGCAGCATTATCGTTTTCCGATTTTTGACCAATTGAATAGGGGGGGTTCCCTATTACAACTGTAATATCCCGTTCTTTCTGTGCCGTTCTACGGTTAGAGTTGTCAGGCAGCAAGTTGGCAATCATGTCCTTTTCTTGTTCGTAAAGCTGAAAGGTGTCCGTCAACACCATGCCATTGAACGGCTGATATTGATTCTCTTTGATAATGTCTTGGTAAACGGCTTCCACATTGATACAGGCAATGTAGTAAGCTAGCAGAACGATTTCATTCGCGTGGATTTCATTCTTGTATTTGTAGGATAGGTCTTCTTTTGAAATAAGACCTGATTGCATCAGACGGGTGATGAAGGTGCCTGTGCCCGTGAACGGGTCAAGGATATGGACATCCCTGCTTCCAAGAGTCTTCCCAAATTCGTCCTGCAGAACATCGTTTACGGAATTTATGATGAAATCCACGACCTCAACAGGCGTGTAAACGATACCCAGTTTTTGGGTCATAGTCGGGAATGCGTTTCGGAAAAACCGATCATACAATTCCAACACCAAGGTCTGACGACCAGTGGAAGTGATAATGTCAGCCGCACGCCTACGAACGCTCTCGTAAAACTTATGCAGGGTGTCGGACTCATTCTCTACGTTGTGGTCATAGAGTTGCCCCAGAACGGTTTCCATAGCCTTGGACACAGCGTTTTCGGAAGTGAAATAATGACCTTGGAATAGCGTGTCAAAGACTGGTTTTGTAATGAGGTGCTGTGCGAGCATCTCAACTGCATCTGTTTCACTGATTTCTGGGTTTAGGTCATCACGGATTTCTTCAACAAAATCCAAAAATGCTTTTCGTTCTGGCGTTCCAGAATTTAAAACAATGGCGTTGATTCGAGTGATGTGTTGCTTGGCTATATCAGCAATATCACTCGCCCAATTTTCCCAGTAGTCACGGGTGCCGCATTTTTCAACGATCCTGGCTTTTATTGCAGCCGACAGATCATCAAGAACGAAGGCAAGTTGCTCTTCTTCGGGTTCGTCGGTGGCTAACGCTTCACCTTCGCCTAAAACACTTTCTTCTTCATCCTCCTTCGGTTTAGGCTTCGGCTTAACATCTTCAACCACGGCGGTGGTGGCTTCTAGTTCTTCATTCGCACCAACGCCGACAATTTCCAAACGGTCTGAAACGTCTTCACCCAACCCAATGCGATTGATCGTGCTATCGAATCGTTCGTCATGGGCTCTCAGGGCATTCAATATTTGCCATACGACCTTGTATTTTTCATTATCATTGAGTGCTTTTTCAGGCGACACACCAGGAGCAACAGTGATTGGCAAAATCACATATCCGAGGTCTTTACCATCAGCACGACGCATAACCCGACCCACGGATTGGACAACATCAATCTGGCTTTTCCGTGGGTGCAAAAACATGATGGCGTCCAGTGCAGGAACATCCACACCTTCCGATAAACAACGGGCGTTAGTAAGAACACGGCAGACATTTTCTTCCGTGTCATCTTTCAGCCAATTTAGACGCTCGTTGCGTTGCTCTGCGTTGAAAGTGCCATCAACATGTTCAAGTTCAACTTCCAAATCGGTCTTATACTGGTCTTCAATGTCCTCGTTCTCAACATACTCATTGACAACTGTCATGAACTCCTCGGAAAACATCTTGGAAAGTGAAATGTTCTGGCAAAAAGCCAAGGCTCGCTTCATCGGGGGAAGCAACCCTTCATCATCTTCATTCTGACCGTCCTTAAAACCGACCTTAGCCAACGCCTTGTAGCAACCTATCATTTTGGTGGCGTCATCAAGTTTCAGTTCTGCACCCTCTGTTAAGGCACGGTGAGCGCGATCAGCAACGAGCCCCTCATCAATCGCCAGGACAACAACCTTGTAATCTGTCAAAAGGTTGTTTTCTACAGCCCAACCAAAACCACGGTAAAAGAGGACTTCCCCGAATGTCTCTTTGTCATCCATCGAAGCAAGGGCGACCTCTCCTTCTTCGGCTTTTTTCTTAGCAACTTCACCAAAAATCCTTGGCGTCGCAGTCATATAAAGCCGCTTTTTACCCTTCACGTTGTCGTTGCTATGGATGCGAACGAAGTTGGATTCATCATCGCCAACAATAGTCGCTCCTGTGGTCCGGTGTGCTTCGTCACAGATGATTAAATCGAATTCATCCATGCCATGCTCAAACTGTGCCGATGAAATGACATCGATCGATTGGTAGGTGGAAAACACCACTGTTATCTTTTCGGCATCAGATTTGCTAACTTGACTAGCAAGTTTATTCGCGTCAGTGGTGGCAGGAAATGCTAGGTCATTTAGGCTTACTTCGATGACATCATCAGAACTGCTTCGCTTTCCGACCTTCACATCAGAACAAGCTGAGAAAGCAGTGAAATCATGTACAGCATCATTTTTCCATTCTCGAACTGTCTGGGACATCAGAGCAAGGGAAGGAACCATGTAGAGAACCTTCTTTCCTGATCCCGCTTGGTCTTCAGCAATTTTCAAAGCGGTATAGGTTTTACCTGTGCCGCAAGCCATAATGATTTTGCCACGGTCATCTTCCGCCAAACCTTCCCTGACTTCGTTGATGGCTTTAACCTGGTGATCTCTAGGAGACTTTTGCGAATGAAGTCGGACACGATCTTCGCGAATATAGGTCAGCCAATCAATTCGACTTTGCTCTAATTCGGATAGATGGACGCGAATATAGTCTTGGGTAAGATTGTCAAAAACGGTTTGAGCGTTCTTACCAATGGATTGGGTAGAGGTATCAAGAAGAAGTAAGCGGTTAAAATCTTTCGTGGAAGCCGCAGAAATGAAGGAATCCAGGTCTTCCTTAGTTATCATATGATCTGGTTGATAAAACTTGCACTGAATTGCACAGTAGCCTTCTTCATCACGAAGTTTGGCTACTAAATCAATGCCAATATCTTTGTTGCTATATTCTTTTCTGTCCTTAGCCCAATCAGAATATTCCCAAACTTGCGAATATTGCTGGGCTTGTGTTGCATCATTTTCCAGGAAGACCTTGCATAGTTTCTCGAAGGCAGTGCCCATTTCTGTGGTGTTTGAAGCCCGTTCTCGGATTATTCCTAAGGTTTTTTGTAAAGACGACATACTCCCCACCCTGGTGCAACTTATGATTAATAAAGTAATTTTGTTTAATAGTATCAGATAGAATCTATTGGGCAATCTGCTAGACTGTCTATTACAAACGGAAGTATTTTAGCTCAGTTTTAAATTTTCTGAATGATGAAAGGAGTTGCGCAGGAGCCTGGCCGAAAACCCAAAATAAAAGATGCATTTATCGAGGTTCAGCAACTCTTGTTTCAGTGAGGCCCTGGTATAAGTGACTTAATTTCGATTTGGTTAGGTTCCAACCGAGTTGTTGGAAAATCCGAATTGGTGATACTATTACTGAAAGCAAGTGGGGGCGCGAAAATTGAACAGATCGATCTTCATCTTCCTATCCTTCCTCCTTGCCGCCTGTGCGACGCCCCAAGTTGATCAGAGCGCAGCGGATTTCGAACAAAATAAATACCAAGCCGATCTGAACGAATGCCGGGGCGGCACGATAGTCGAAGCGTCAGCCGTCACTATCGGCACCGCTGCGTTCGGCTCGTTAATGGGTGTCGTGCACGGTCTGCCCGCTGGCGCGTTGGCTGGTGATAGCGCCGAAGGCGTGGTGATTGGCGCTGCCGTAGGCGGTGTCTTGGGTTTTGGTTACGGGGCCACCAAGGCGCTAAAGGAGCATGAAGGCGATATAGCCGGATGTTTGCGTGGTAAGGGATACGAACTACTGGGATAAGAGAATGTTGGTGCCAAGAGTTGTAAGCTTAAATCAAATATACAATCGAGAGGAAGATTTCAGCGCAGACCTTGCCGAAAATCTCTCCAATCTGAACGTCGGGAATTTTGAAGAAGGAGAAACAGAAGCTCCTGTGGGGACGCGGCGAGCAGATATTTTTGCAGAGGGAGATGACGGAATTCTCGTTGTCGAATGCCAATTTGGCAAAGCCGATTGGGATCATTGGGGAAGGTTGGAAGCCTACGCAAGATTAAAGGATGCGCAAGTCGCGGTACTTATCGCCGAAGATTTTGAGAACCTTATGATGACCACATGTGAATTGCGGAATGCCGACAGCACCATAGGGTGGTACTTGATAAAAGTGCAGGGTACGGCAAATGAAGAGGTCATCTTCCAGACTGTTGAAGGTCCAAAGGTGGATATTCAAACGGAACGCTCCGGAAAAAGTATCAATGAATTTTGGACACCAATTCGCGCCGAGGGGTTATTTTCTGGAACACCGGTTCGCGAAGGTGATAGTTGGATTACTAAATCCTATCGAGGAGTTACGGTTTATCTTTTTGCACAAAAAAATAAGATCAAAGTGCAGGTTGATTGGCCGTTGGACAGGTCGAGCGAGCGGGATGCATACATAACGAGGTTTTCAGAGTTTGAGGGCGTTCCGAGGGAAACTGGAACCACTGCAATTATAGAAATTCCGCTTTTTGACTTTGGTTTAAATGAACAAGATAGATGGGACGAAATTCGTACACGTTTAGTTGAGGTAGGCACTGCGGCTTTTGAAATAATTTCTCAACC
>CAZNLR010000048.1:7336-35374 GCA_964574215.1 uncultured Rhodospirillaceae bacterium
AGAAAAGTTTTTGATCCCGCTTCCCGCGGGCATGAGAGAAAAAGCAATCAGGTTAAAGAATGAAGAGCGCTTTCGTTAAGCAGATTGAGATAATTGAAAACATGTTTGGCGAAGGAAATAGGCCAACTCCTCTTACTCCCGACGAACCCGAGGATTATCATTTCGGTTGGACTTTTGGTGAACACAATTCCGAAGAATGGCACTTAATGAACAGAGAGCCATTTTTGTTTATTTATTTAACATTCGACGCCCCTGACGAATTGCAGCTTGCTGAAATTCTTGAGGTGCTCAATTACACGAATTGGAAATCAGATTGGGGGTTTTCGGCGTGTAGGCCCCGAGAACCATCTAAGTCACCGAGGTTTGATTTAAGTCGGCGTATGCCCATGGCAAAGGCTGCTACGCCCAAATAAGCCTCTGTCTTACCACCACCCGTCGGAAACCAAAGAAGGTCTGCAAATGCTCCAATTGGCTGGGAACGGTCTTTGTGTTTAGGATCCGTGAGGGATGGTATTGAGAGCAAGACAAAAGCTAGCTGGAACGCGCGCCAAGACCGGTTGCCAGGCTCGTCCACCTCCTTAACCTCGATTTCATCACCGCGTCTCCGGCGCCGCGCAAAGATACTTCTGACACGCTGAGTTGCCATTGCTCGATTGGCAAAACGAAATGCCTCTAGAGCATCATCATCAGACATTAAAACGTTAAGCCCTTCGCGTAAGCCCATGCGGAGGTGTGTCTTCTCCCTTCAATGCCCTAACAATTGCGGCTCGCACCACCTCATCAATTTCGGCACCTGCGTCAATGTAAATGGCGAGGTCCTCAGCCTTCCTGGAAATAAAGTAATTTTCCCGCAGGGATTCGAGATAATTCTCCTTCAACACCTCATGATCTTCGGTAATTGATTTGGCCTGATGGAACGACCTCCTGAGTGTGTCTCTACGTTCTTCATCGCTTTCGCTCATGATCCGCTATCCAACTGTACGACATTATCCTTCTGGCCGGTGATAACGGCTTCGATATGATTGCCGAGAAGATCAAGCGCCGTCCGCATCCTGGGCAGCCAGTCATACCTGTCGTAATGAATCGCCTCCACATCATCCGCCGGTGGTGCATGGTCAAGAATTCGTCGCCGGACATCTTTGTCCGTAAATCCAATGAGCCTGGTATTGGCTGATCGACGTAGATCATGCGGTCGCCAATCGGCGGTTCCACTTCTCTCCAACAGCTCCCGCTTACCCCGACTGAAACCACTAAATGGACCAGAACCGAACTTGCCGAAGACGTAGGATCCCTTCTGCTGTGGGATGCAACGAAGGACGGCGATAGCCTGCGGCGACAGTGGCACGATATGGCGGCGGCCGCTCTTCATAACCTCGCCCCTGACAGACCATTGTCCGGATTCAAGGTCTAGATCGTCCCACTTCATCGCGGCAATAGTGCCTCGCCTTTGAGCTGTCAGGAGCGCGATCTGTGCAATCCGACCAAAAGTTGAGGGGGTGCGTTCAACTGCTTCCCATATAGAACGAATTTCAGCGTCTGTTAGGACACGGTCTCGAGGTTGTTCACGTTCAGCGCTGACTCTGCCGATGCCGGAGACCACGTTGTTCGCAGCGTAACCGTTGCGGACGAGCCATTTGAAGGCTGCCGAGAGATAGGCGCTCATCCTATTGGCTTGGATCGGTCCGGACTTGTCGTGCAACCGATGCAAAAATTGCGACACATCTCTTGTCGTGATGTCGTCGAGGGGACGATTGCCAAACTCGAAGATGGCATATTTCCTAATCGCCCTAGCCTTCTCAAAACCAGATTTCTGATGGTCGGCGACACGGGCGATGTACAGCTCCATCATCGCTTTGAAGTTTCGTTGGTGCCGGTCGTTCAGTTCATCGGCACGCTGGCGGACTGCGTCCCTCTCCTCCTGCGCCGGGTCATACCCTTCTTTTGCTTGGTGCCGGACTTCCTGGGTTCGGGTTCTAGCTTCCGCCAGGGTCATTCTCGGATAGTGCCCGAGCGTCATCCTGCGGCGTTTACCTGTCTGGGTCGTGTAGGAGGTAAAAAATGCTCCCGCTCCTGGTCTTGAAAATCGGTATCCGAGTTCCGGCACCAGGCCGTCATAGAGGTCAACGCGCTTACCTTGGGGGTCGAGCGTCTTGAGCAGGCGGTCGCTGAAAGGTTTTCGATCTTGGGCTTTACGTCGAGCCAAATTGAACTCCTGAGACAAATGTTGGCCATTACACAATGGGGGGTAAAATGGGGTGTATTTACACCCCACTCGCAATAACAATTATGTTGCATAATGTTGCTTGATATGTCAAGTTATGTATATAAAACAATCAGGTACTGATTGTATTTGCGACCTATATACTAGAAGAGCAGCTGACTCTTAATCAGCGGGTCGTAGGTTCGAATCCTACATCGCCCACCATTTTATCAATGAATCAAGCTGCGATCTTGTCCTGCGTCCAGAGTTTGCCGAGGTCATCCCGCGTGTCGGTAATGCCGTGTTTACGCATGGCGTACCAATAGGTGGCGGCGTTGGTCGAGACAATGGGGCGGCCGAGTTTCCTCTCGAGCTCGCCGATCATGCTCACCATGCCGAGCGCACCCCCCACATGGAGGAAGGTATCGACGTCTTCATGGTCGTTGCGTTGGAAGGCCTGCAAAATCTGGTCGACCGTCACTTTAATGATATCGATGCTTTTCTTGACGTCGAGCCAGGTTCCGTAGGGCGCTTCAAAGCCGGCCTCCTCGTAAAATGCCTGAGCGCTTTTGGATTGACCCTGGGACATGGGAGAGAGAACGGCGATGCGTTTTGCGCCCAGCGTTCTGAGCGCCGCGGCAGTCGCATCCGTCGCCGTGACCACAGGTACGCCTTTCGCCTGTTCTTCCAGTTTTTCGACATAGTCGGCCTGAATCGCCCAAGACCAATTATGCATCTCGATTGAATTGCCGGTAACGATCATGTCCGGATAGCACCCGTGACACTGGGGGAGCGTCGATAGAACGGCCTCAACGACTTTGTCATGCGCTGAAATATCGAAGCGGTACATCTGGTTATTGACGCCGTCAGGCCGCATCAACTCGTATTCCGGCTGCATATTGGCATTTTGCTGTGGAATCAAAAAGGCGAAAACCCCACGGGGTCCAAACCGGTCCGGCATAGCGGAACTTCCCTATATAGATTGGATCAATTCTCAGACCATACAGACTGAACGAACCGGCGCAACGGACAAATTCGCCGTTTCACATCGATCGGCAAAAACGATCACCGCCAATAGGCGAAGGCCATGGCGGTGCCGGTGCCGGCTTCGGAGCGGTAGCAGGGGATGTAGTCGATCAGGTTCATGCTCAGGCCGGAAGCCGCCAGGATACCGGCGGCGGCGATCCAGTTTTTGGTTTCGGATGTGCCCGACTGGTAAAGAGCTTCGGGGATGGCGGTGAGATCGTCAAAATCGTTCTTCTGCATGGCATCCAGAACGCGCCGGTCGAGATCGGCGTCGATGACGAAATGGCTGAGCCCGCCGGAGGCGAACACGGCGACGGTCTTGTCGCTGTCCCAGGACTGAATGGCGGCGTGGATGGTCTGGCCGAACTCGAAACAGCGTTTGGCCGTCGGCTGATTGGGCGGATAAAAGGTGTTCTGAAACAACGGCACACTGGGAATAACGCGGTCTCTCATAATCTGCCGGTAGACGAACCCGAACGCGTGGGGGATGCCGTTGTTGCGCGCCGCCGCCGTCGGAACCCGGTTGGACACACCTACATCGAACCCCCGCTCCATCAGGCAACCCACCATGTGATCGGCCAGGTCGGGGGCGCCGTCATATTCCCGGTCTTCGGCCGGACTGTAACCACCCATGGAGACGGCGATGCCGGGAGGCATGTTAGCGACCTGGTCTTCGGTCGCCGGGCGGTGAACAATCTTGGCGCCATGGAATACGCAGAAGGCCGGACTGTTATCTTCTTGAAACAGTTCCCGCTGATCGTTGCCCATGATCACCGCAATATCCGGACCGACCTCCTGGTAGACGGCAGCGAGTTGGGCGATGGCCGCCATGCAGCCGTCGTATTTTTTCCGCCAGACATCCAAGGTGATTTCCTGGGCCAAGTTCTCGTCGGCGCGGAGATCGACCAATTGATCGAAAGAATAGGTGCTTTCCCGGAACGGATGGTCGGTTCGATCTCTGTCTGCCTCCACCCGCTGGTCCCAATCTTTGGGCGGGGTTGAAAGCTGAGGTCCGTGTGAGGTGCCGATACCCAAAACGATATTAGCCAAATGCCGTCCCCTTTGCCTTTACCTTTGTCATTACCATTGCCTTTACCGGCCCTACTACTTTTCCATGGCGACGATTTTGTCCAAATCCACCTTGGAAAAATGCTTCCGTACCGCATCGATATGGGCGCAAACATGGGCGCGGGCCTTTTCCCCCTCACCATTTTTAATGTGATCAAAGAGTTCCCGATGGCGCTGCAAAACCTTTTGCTTCTCTTTTTTGGCGAAGCGGCGAAATTCGGGTTGCAGCAATTCACCGATCATTTCCAATTGCGCCACCAGCACCCGGCTGTGAGACGCCTTTGAGATAGCGATATGGAAGGCGAGACTACGGTCGAGGAATTCGTCCGGCCGGTCCACTGTTTTCTCCATCTCGTCCAGGATCGTCGCAATCAAATTCAAATCCTCGGTGGTTGCATTTTGAGCGGCAAGTTCCGCGGCATGACTCTCGACAGCTTTCTGGGCATCGAAAATTTCGCCGTACGTTAGGCCGACCAGTTGCAATTGAATGGCCAGCGCCCGGGCGAATAATTGGGGGTTACCCTTGGCGACAAAAGCGCCGCCCTCGGCGCCCATCCTGATCTCGATGACCCCCAAGGCCTCCAGGGTCCTGAGCGCATCACGGACGGGAAAACGGCTGACCCCAAACCGGGCCGCCAAATCGGCCTCGGAACCTAAGAATTCGCCACTGACGATTTCCCCGGTAAACAGGGCGTCGCATATTTGATTGACAATTTGTGACGAAGCCGACCGCGCCCGCACCGGTGTCCAGGCTTCATCTTTCTTTTTATCCCCGTCGTTCATTCGTTCCCGCCTGTTTAATTTGTTTCTTGTTTAAGAACCTGATGTATGTATCATATATATGGAAGTTACATTAGACTAATAAAAAATCTTGTCACTATCGGTCTTTCAGGGAGGCCTGCCCATTGTTTCGATTTGATCCGTATGCCGCGGAAGTAAACGCCAATCTTTTCCCATTCTATCAGAGTTTGCGGGACGATAATTCCTGTTATTTCAGCGAAGACGGGGTGAAGCTGATCGAGCAATACGGTAAGGCCGGTTTTTCCGAGATGATGCAGTATTTTATCAGCGAATCCAATTTCCCCTGGATTCAGACTTGAAATATCGTTTTAATTCTAGGGGATTTGACATTTATTGAAGTTGTAGAAATTAAAATAAATTGACATCCAGTGGAGGTACCCATGATTAACATTAAATCTTTAAGTAAATTAATGGTCATCTCGGCCTTTGTTGCAATGGCTGCAACCATATTCTCCGGCTTGGCCGTTGCCCAAAAATCAAAAGATACTCTTAGATTCGGCCTTTACCAGCCGATTAAGATTCTCGACCGGATTTTCGACCCGCATCCGGAAACCAACCTGACGGCGCCCGCCGTTTACGACAACTTGCTCTTTTACGATGCCGAAAAGCGGGTCTACAAACCCCAATTGGCCACCTCATGGAAACGCCTCGATGCGACGACGATGGATTTCAAGTTGCGCCAAGGCGTGAAATTCCATGACGGAACTGAATTCGATGCCGACGACGTCGTTTATATGGCGAAGTTCGTCACCGATCCCAAAATGAAATTCCGGTTTAAAGGTACCCGCTTCGGCTGGATCAAGAGTGTGGAAAAAATCGACAAATACACGGTCCGCTTCAAAAGCAAAGGCCCCTACCCTGCCATCCTGTCCCGTCTGGCGACAGTTTTTCCCATCTATCCATCTGAATTCCACGGATCCCTGAAGGTAAAAAGCACGTTCGGCAGAACGCCCATTGGCACTGGCCCTTACAAGGTGACCAAAGTCGATCCCAATCAAGGCATTTTCTTCGAGCGCAATGAGAATTACTTCAAGGGCGCGTCCAAGCCGGCCGGCATCGTCAAACACCTGATCGCCAAACCTATTGCTGACAAGCAAACACAGATTGCGCAGCTCATGTCCGGTGGTCTGGATATTATGTACAACGTGCCGAAAGACCAGGGCGAAAACCTGGAATCTCATCCGGAATTTGGCATATCGGTAACCCCGACGGTTTCCTTCGTTTACGTCTTGTTCGACTCCGCTGACCGGTCCGGCATTGGCGTCTTCAAAAACAAAAAGGTCCGCCAGGCCGTTCTGCATGCCATCAACCGGCAGGCTCTGGTGAAAGCGCTGGTGCCCAAGGCTTTGCAGGATGCACCGCTACAGCAAGCCATCTGCAATTCCTGGCATATCGGTTGTGTCTCGACGATCAAATCTCCGACCCATGATCTGGCCAAGGCCAAGAAATTGCTGGCCGAAGCCGGCCATCCCAACGGTTTCGAAGTCGAGATCACCACGTGGGGTCCGTCGCGCCTGCCCGCGCAGGCGGTCGCCGGTCAATTGCGCAAAGTGGGCATCAAGGCCAAAATCGACGCCTTGACCATCGGCGGCTTCGTCAAAAAACGCGCCAAGGGTAAAGTGCAGATGTTCGTCAGCCTGTGGGACAATGGCGGCGCCGCGCCGGATGTCGACACCACGGCGGGCTTCTTCTTTATGAAGGGATCACGCAATTATATGGGTGATGCAGCCCTAACCAAAGCCCACAAGGCGGGCCGGGCATCGTACGATATAAAGGCGCGCGAAGATGTCTATCGCGCCGCTTTCGACCGGGTGACCAATGAAGCCTACATGATGCCGTTGATCCCGCTGCCGGTGGTGCTGGCGCATCGCAAGTCGGTCAAGGTTCACGGCGGTCACAAGAATCCGGAAGGGTTCGAACTTAACCGCGTAAGCTGGAAATAGCCAATCCGCCTATGACGCCGTGCAATCTAAAATATCTGGTTGCACGGCGTCGTTTTATTTTGTGATTCCGGCTCCTATAGAACGATGGGAACAAATGTCTGATACCCCTCCTTTCCGCGCTGACCATGTGGGTAGTCTGCTCCGGCCCCAGGAACTTTTGGCGGCAAGAAACCGTCGTGAAAAGGGAGAAATCAGCGATAGAGAGTTACGTCAACAGGAAGACAGCTGCATCCGCGAAGCGGTCCGCATGCAAGAGAATATCGGTTTGTCATCGATCACCGACGGCGAATTCAGGCGGGCCAGCTTCACCCATGATTTCATCAACAAAATTGACGGCGTGTCCTTTGAAAAATCGCCGGACTATAAATCAGGAGAGGTCGCCGGAGCAGGTCCGAAAAGGTCCTTGCCGCCATTTCGCGCCGTCGTCAGGGACCGCCTTATTAGACCGCCTGAGGGTATCGAAGTGGAAAATTTCCGCTATTTCGCTTCCATCACGGACGGTCAGGCCAAGATCTGCCTGCCGTCCCCCACCATGCTACATTTCAGGGGCGGCCGCGCCGCCATCAGCGAAACGGCCTATCCCGACATGGACGAGTTTTTCGCCGATCTGGCCCGAATTTACCGGGAGGAGGTTATGGCCCTGGCGGACGCCGGATGCCGTTATGTGCAATTCGACGATACCAACCTCGCCTATTTGTGCGATGAGACGATGCGGGAAGGCGTCCGGCAATTGGGAGAGGATCCGGGCGAGCTGCCCGCAACCTATGCCAATTTGATTAACGACTCCATCCGCGGGCGGCCTGATGATATGGCGGTCTGTATTCACCTCTGCCGGGGCAACGCGTTCAGTGCGGGTTTCGCCAGTGGCGGCTATGAGCCGGTCGCAGATATCATGTTCAATCAGACCAATGTGGATGGGTTCTTTCTTGAATACGACAATGAAAGAGCCGGCGGTTTCGAGCCCCTCCGGTTTGTGCCCAAGGACAAAAGGATCGTGCTCGGCCTTATTTCATCAAAAAATGGTGAATTGGAGGAGGTCGATAGATTAAAGGCTCGCGTGGAGGATGCCGCTCAATACGTTTCTCCCGATCAGCTATGCTTGTCTCCCCAATGCGGTTTTTCCAGCAGCACCACCGGGCCCAATAAAATTGGCCCGGAAGATCAGGGGAATAAGTTAAGGTTGGTGGTCGAAGCGGCAGATTCCATATGGCATTAACGGGAATTCGTCATTTAAGGTAACGGGTGAAATATGCTCAAGGAATCTCAAAATAGATTATTTCAGGAAACCGGCCCCGGCACGCCCATGGGCGAACTGATGCGCCGTTATTGGCATCCCATCGCCGCCGCCGCGGAGTTGGACGACGCGCCAGCCAAACCGGTTCGGTTGATGGGTGAAAACCTTGTCCTCTATAAGGACTTGAGCGGCGCCTATGGTTTGATCGACCGACATTGTCCTCACCGGCGTGCCGATATGTCCTACGGATTTGTCGAGAAATGCGGGCTCAGGTGCAATTACCACGGCTGGCTGTTCGATGAAAAAGGTGCCTGTATCGAACAACCCTTCGAGGAAATGATCGACCCCGATGGAAAATTTAAAGACAAGGTGAGCATCAAAGCCTATCCCGTGGAGGCCAAAGCCGGGTTGCTGTGGGCCTATTTAGGGCCCGAACCGGCGCCGTTGATTCCTTCGTGGGAACCCTTCACCTGGAAGAATGGGTTTTCGCAGATCGTATTTTCCGAAATTCCCTGCAACTGGTTCCAATGCCAGGAGAACTCCATTGATCCGGTGCATTTTGAATGGATGCACGCCAATTGGAGCGTCCGGCTTCGCAATGAGGACGGTCCCTACGTGCCCACCCACCTTAAAATCCTGTTCGAGGAATTTGACCATGGGTTCGTCTATAAACGCATCAGGGAGGATACCGACGAAGAAAACCCCCTCTGGACCGTCGGTCGCGTCTGTCTGTGGCCAAATGCGTTGTTCACCGGCGGCCATTTCGAATGGCGGGTGCCGGTGGACGATCAAAACACATTAAGCGTATCGTGGTTCTTCAGCCGGGTTCCCCGGGACCGGGATCCTTTTGTCCAGGACCGCATCCCTTATTGGACCAGCCCCATCAAAGACCCCGAAACGGGCCGCTGGATTTCCAGTCACATCGTCAACCAGGACATCATCGCCTGGGTCGGCCAGGGGGTAAACTCGGATCGAACCCAGGAACATCTCGGCCGGAGCGATGAAGGCATCATTATGATCCGGAAACGTTATATGGATGACATAAAAAGGATCGAAAACGGTGAAGATCCCAAAGGCGTCTACCGCGATGTGGCGGCTAATGAATGCATAGATTTACCCATTATCGGTAAAGAACAATATATCAACGGACATACAAGGGAAGAGATTGACAATTTCCCCAGAGACTATAACCCTTCAACACCGAACCGGTTTCTCTTTCACGCGGGACAGCCGGAGGAAGTTAGAAAAGCTTACGAAGAGGCGACGGGGGTTAAGATGTTGGACGGTGGTATCGTTGAATGAGCGATGGTGATAAAACGGCGCTGGTGGTCAGCGCCCATTCGGCGGATTTCGTCTGGCGGGCCGGCGGCGCCATCGCCCTCTATGCCAATCGCGGCTACAAAGTTCTGATCGTCTGCCTGTCGTTCGGGGAGCGGGGTGAATCCGCCAAGCTGTGGAAGCAGGAAGGCTACACCATCGACAAAGTCAAAGATGAACGCCGGCGCGAAGCCGAGACCGCCGCCCAGATTCTCGGCGGAGAGCCGATCTTTTTCGATATCGGCGACTATCCCATGCGGCCCAGCGACGACGACCTTTACAAGCTTGCCGAAATTTACCGCGAACATCACCCCGAGTTCGTCCTCACCCATTCCCTGGAGGACCCCTATAATTTCGATCACCCCCTGGCGGCCCATATGGCCCAAGAGGCACGCATCATCGCCCAGGCCCATGGCCACAATCCCGGTGAAAAAGTATTGGGTGCGCCGGGCGTTTTCCTGTTTGAGCCACACCAGACGGAACAATGCAATTGGAAACCCCAGGTGATATTGGATATTTCCGACGTATGGGACAAAAAGAGAAAAGCCATCGAAGCCATGGAGGGTCAGGAACATCTGTGGGAATATTACACAAGAGTGGCTCTGCAACGTGGCGTTCAGGGAGCCCGAAACTCGAACCGAAAAATGACCTATGGTGAAGCCTATCAGCGGATATTCCCCCTGGTCACCGATGAGTTCGCCTAAGATTTAAGGACCGGACAATGCAGACAGGAATTCCCTGTACATTGATGCGCGGGGGGACGTCGAAAGGAGCCTATTTTCTGGCCGACGATCTGCCTGCCGATCCGGCGGCGCGCGACCGGATTTTACTGTCGGTGATGGGATCGCCCGACGACCGCCAGATCGACGGTCTCGGCGGCGCCAACCCGCTCACCAGCAAGGTCGCCATTGTCGGCAAATCCGATCTGCCCGACGCCGATATTGATTACCTGTTTGCCCAAGTGGTTGTCGACCAGCCGATGGTGAGCTACGGCCAGAATTGCGGCAACATATTGGCGGGCGTCGGTCAATTCGCCATTGAAAAAGGATTGATCGAAGCGCAGGCCCCTTCCACCGATGTCACCATCCACATGGTCAATAGCGGAGACAAGGCCATCGCCACTATTTCGACACCCGGCGGCGCAGTAAACTATGAGGGTGACGCTCGATTGGACGGAGTTCCCGGTACCGCCGCGCCGGTCCCTCTGAATTTTCTCGATACGGCCGGGTCCATGTGCGGGGCACTGCTGCCAACGGGTAACGTGGTCGACGAAATCGACGGGGTGCGGGTAACCTGCATTGATAACGGCATGCCCATCGTCCTCTTGCGGGCGGCCGACATGGGAATCGGCGGCACCGAGACGGTCGAGGAACTTGAAACCAATGTCTATCTGAGGGAGCGATTAGAGATCATCCGGCTCCAACTGGGACCAATAATGAACTTGGGTGATGTCGGCGACAAAACCGTTCCCAAGATGACCATGGTGTCCGAGCCGACACAGGGGGGCGTCATATCCACCCGCTCTTTTATTCCCCACCGGTGCCACGCCGCCATCGGCGTGTTCGCCGCCGTTTCCGTCGCGACCGCCTGCCTCATTCCGGAAACTGTGGCGGCTGAAATAGCGGGCAACCTGGAAAGTCACGGTACGAGCTATCTGGTGGAGCATCCGACCGGCGCTATGGCGGTCGACATTGAAATGGAAATTAAAAACGGGGGGCTAAACATCAAACGGTCCGGTTTTTTAAGAACCGCCCGGAAGCTTTATGAGGGAACGGTTTTCGTCCCCGGATAGGAGAGTAATAAAATGCCCAGAGGCGTCATCGATATCGAGGCCATCAACAGCCCGGAAATGCAGGCGTTCAAGAACAAGGAAACACCGGAGGATATACCCTTCAGCATCAACAAGATCGGTCATGTGGTCCTGAAGGTGACCGACATGAAGCGCTCGGTCGATTTTTACACCCAGGTCCTGGGCTTCCGCGTTTCCGACGTTTATCCAGATAGCATGATCGACGGAAAAATGATCTTCATGCGCTGCAACAACGACCATCACGGCGTTGCATTGGTTGGCGGCGCTCCCCATGAATCGAAAAATATCGAACTGCACCATATGGCGTTTGAAGTGTCGACGTTGGACGAGGTTTTGTTGGCCCGGGAACATCTGAAAAAAAACGATGTCCGAATCCTATTTGAGGGCCGCCGCCGGGCCGGCGTTCAGATCGCTGTTGAGTTCCTTGATCCAGATGGCCACTGGCTGGAAATATTCTGGGGCCTGGATCAAGTCGGCCCCCGTGACAAAGCCCGCCCGCCCGAGGAGTGGGTAGAAGAATTTTCGCTGGAGGACGCCATCGATAATGCACCGGTGGGCCAGGACACCGCCCTCAAAGATTCCTCTTTGCGAAATAAGTAATCGCACCCATGACCAAAATTGCCTTTATCGGATTCGGCGAAGCGGGTGGTCTCCTGACCGACGGCTTGCGATCGGCCGGCGCCGACGTTGCGACAACCTACGATATCCTTATTCATGATCCTGCGAAGGCCGCCGCCCACAAAAATAAGGCGGCGTCAAAAGGCGTCACCGCGATGAAAGACGCCCATGACGCGGTGGTGAACGCCGATATTGTTTTTTCCGCTGTTACCTCCAAGGAAATACAGGTCGCGGCGGAAAACGTTGCGCCTCATTTGCAGCCAGGACAAATCTATCTCGATATAAATTCCGCCTCGCCCAAAGCAAAACGGGAAGCGGCAAAAGCGGTCGAAGCCAACGGCGCTCATTTCGTCGAAGCGGCGGTTATGGATCTGGTGCCGCCCCACGGCCATAAAGTTCCCATGCTGCTGGCCGGCAAGAAAGCCGAACAGACCGCGGAAATGTTATCCCCTTTCGGCATGAACGTCACCGCCATCGGAATGGACATCGGCGCCGCGTCGTCTGTGAAAATGGTCCGCAGTGTTTTTATGAAAGGGTTTAGTGCCGTTTTTCTGGAAAGCCTTTACGCTGCCAGTAGGCTGAACGCCGAGGACGCCGTTCTCGAGTCGCTGCAAACGACATTTCCCGAATTGAATTGGCAGGAATTGGCGAATTACTACACCGAACGTCTGATACAACATGGCAAACGCCAATCGGAGGAAATGCTGTCGGTGGCGGAGACCTTGGAAGAATTGGATGTGGAGCCGATAACGGCAGTGGCGTCCGCCAAACGCCTCGGCTGGCTGGCCGATATGGAATTGGACAAACTGGCGGGCAATCTGCCGGAAGGTTACAACGCGCTGTTGACGTTAATGGGGGAAAAAGACAAATGACCGACCGGGAGATCAAATCCTGCCAGCCGCCGGTGGCGGATACGAAGACGCCAAAACTCAAACTGCCCGCCTATGCCTGTGATGCCCATTGCCACGTATTTGGGCCCGGGGCGGTTTTTCCCTATCACTCTAACCGGTCTTATACGCCGCCCGATGCACCGAAGGAGAATCTGAAAAAACTGCATGATACATTGAGATTGGAGCGGGCGGTCATCGTCCAGGCGACCTGCCACGGCGACGACAACCGCGCCATGCTGGACGCCATCGCCCATTCGGACGGAAAATATCGGGGCGTCGCCATGCTGGCGGACGACATAACCGACCGGCAGCTGGAGGAACTGCACGATGGCGGTGTCCGGGGCGCCCGTTTCTCCTACGCCCGTCATTTGGGTGGTGAACCTGACTTTTCCAAAGTCATCCGATTGGCTGAAAAATTCGCACCCCTTGGCTGGCACGCGGTATTATACCTTGAAGCTCAGGACGTGGTCGATAACGTAAAAGCGCTGGGGTCCCTCCCCGTTCCCGTCGTGATCGATCACATGGCAAGAGTGACGGTTGCTGAGGGTGTCGAGCAGAAATCCTTTCAATTGCTGCTGGATTTCGTCCGCAACGAAGACTTCTGGATTAAAATATCCTGCGCCGAGCGGTTGTCCGTCACCGGCTACCCGTTCGAGGACGTGGCGCCCTTCGCCCAGGCAGTGATTGAGGCAGCGCCGGATAAAGTGCTGTGGGGAACCGATTGGCCCCATCCCAATATAACCGGCGTCATGCCCAACGACGGAGACTTGGTCGACCTGCTTGCGAAATATGCTCCCGATCCCGCCTTAAGAGAAAAAATCGTGGTCAGCAATCCTGCTCGGCTTTATGGATGGCGCATCTAAAATCTTTTTGCAAAATCTTCCATTCCGCACGCGCGATTTTGATATCCGTCAACGACAAAAAATTTTTGCCGCATATAGTTTAGGTCTGAAACATTAAATGGCTGACTACGGCCGCACCATTGCGGAGGCAAACGTTAGACATTGAACTCCTCAAGCAAAAGCCCTCAGCCGTTGTTTCTCGGAAAAAATTTCTACGTTCCGGTTATATCCTTTCTGGTCCTGGCCAGCATGGTTTTGGCTTTTTGGTGGATTATCAACCGGGAAGAAAAATTCGATATCAAACATGATACGGCAATTACCGCCGAACAAACCGCTCTTCGCCTGGAAGCATTTTTCAGCTCCCGCATTTCAGTGGTCGATCATTTTCGTCATATGATGAGCGCAGCCGAATCGTTGGACGAAAAAATGTTCATCGTTACCGCATCCGACATCCATAACAGATTTCCGGGCATTCAAGTTATCAATTGGATTGATAGGGAAGGCATTGTCCGCTGGGTCGTACCGGAGCAGGGTAACGGCGATGTCAAAGGTTTAAATTTAAGAAGAAAGCCGTATTCGGCAAAGGTTCTCGAAAGAGCCAAAAAAACAGGCAAACCTCAAATGACGGACACCGTCAATCTTTTGCGGGGCGGAAAAGGATTTGCGGTAATTTATCCGGTGCTGCAATCCGGTCGGGTAGCCGGTGAGATCGGCTTGGTATTCAATATCGCGCCGCTGATAAAACAATCCCTGTCAAAAGGGCTCGTTGGTAATTATTCGTTTCAAATCAGCGAACAGGGCAAAACGCTTTTTACTCAGGGTATCGTCCCGGCAGATCATGCCTTTTCGGCCTCTCACAAATTCGCCGTCTTGGACCGCGAATGGATGATTACGCTGGCCCCGACTGAGGCCCGTGTAGAATCCGAGGCGACGAAATTCAGTTGGGTGTTCGTCATAGTGGGATTGTTACTGTCGGGCGCTTTATCCTGGTTTTTCTATATGTATCTATCTCGCTTGGATGCGCTCCGTGAAAGCGAGGGAAAATTTCATCAATTTGCAGAATATATCCATGAAGTATTTTGGGTGCGCGATGCGGTTTCTGACCAGGTAACCTATGTCAGCCGCGGCGCCCAGGGAATTTGGGGAGTAGAACCCGAGATACTGTTCGATCGCGATATTTTTGTGAATATGCTCCATCCCGATGACAAGGAACGGGTTATCAAAGCCATCAGCAATCAGTGGGAAGGAAATTACGAAGAGGAATATCGCATTATCCGCCCCGATGGCGGTGAACGCTGGATACGTGACCGGGCCTATACGATCAGCAATGCGAACAGTAGTGTTTGCAGGATTGTGGGAATCGCCGAAGACATAACGGATCGAAAATTAGCTCAAATTGCTCTATTGGAGAGCGAATCCAGAAGGCGGGCATTGTTCGAACAAGCTTCGGATTCCGTTTTCGTCAGCGATCCGGAAACCCGTCAGATATTGGATGTCAATAATCATGCACTCGAAACCTTGGGATACACAAAAGAAGAAATCCTTAAGCTAACCATCCCCGACGTTGTCAAAAATACTGAAACCGATATCATTGGCAAGATCCGAAGAGATAAATCATACCTATACGAAGCGATTCTGGTCGCCAAAGACGGTTCCGAATACCCTGTTGAAATAAGTTTGCGGCTGGTCGAATACGAGGACCACGATGTAATCCAAGGCTTTATTCGGGATATTACCGAGCGCAAGCAGGCCATGGATCAAATTATCGCCAATGAAAAACGATACAGGACGTTGGTTGAAAACTCGCCATTTTGCATCCATGAAATTGACCTCGACAGCAATTTTATTTCAATGAATTCAGCCGGTTTGAAAATGATGGGCGTCGACAACGAATCCCAAATCTGCGGTACGAGTTGCCTGGATGTCCCGATTGATGAAGATAAGCCGAAACTGGCCGAGTTTCTTACCAATGCGTACGCTGGTGAAGCGTCTTTGTTCAATTTCCGGGCCGCCGCCGACGATAAAATTTGCCATTTTTCAAGTAGCTTCGTCCCCGTCAAGGACAAGGACGGCAAGGTCACGAAGATCATGGGCGTAACCGAAGACATAACCGAGCGCAAAGGCACCGAAGATCAACTCCGCCACGCCCAAAAGATGGAGGCGGTCGGCCAGCTTTCAAGTGGCTTCGCCCATGATTTCAACAATTTGCTGATGGCAGCCTTGGGGAACATTGAGTTTCTCGAAAAGGATTTGTCGGCTCTTCCCGAAGCCAGGGATCATGTCGAAAATGCAAAAAAGGCAGTACTGCGCGGGGCCGAATTGACCAAGCGATTACTGGCTTTCTCCCGCAAACAAAAACTTGACCCTCAACGGACCCATGTCGGCGAACTGGTTAATGGGCTGAAGGTGATGCTCATACGGACGCTGCCGGAAAATATCGAGATCGATTGGAATATCCCGGCTGACCTTTGGAAGGTAGTGATAGATCAGGGCCAATTGGAAAACGCCGTTCTCAATCTGGTCTTAAATTCCCGTGACGCCATGACTGCCGGCGGCACCTTAACGATCACCTGCGCCAACACTCACATCAGCCAAGTTCAACAGATTAATTTGCCCGATTTGAAAGCGGGTGACTATACAACGATCTCGGTAGAGGATACCGGAATGGGTATTCAGAAATCCCATTTGGATAAAATCGTTGATCCTTTCTTTACCACCAAAGGCGTCGGAGAAGGCTCCGGCCTGGGCCTCAGCATGGTCTACGGCTTTGTGCGCCAGTCGGGTGGCCATATCGAAATAGAAAGTGAACCGGCGGTAGGCACGAAAGTGACGCTATACCTGCCTCGGGATGAAACGGCTTCCGTCACCGATAGTCCGGTCCTACTCACGCCAAACGAATGTCCAACCGGGAACGGTGAAACCATCCTGGTCATCGAGGACGAACCAGATGTCAGGGATGTGACCATTCAACAACTGCTGAATCTAGACTACAAAGTCGTCGACGGAGGAGATGGAAGTAGGGTTCTCGAAACCTGTTCTACAGATAACTGTGTGTACGAACGAAATATCGATCTTGTCCTCTCGGATGTCGTACTTCCTAATATGACGTCCGGGCCGGAATTGGTTGATACAGTTAAGAAATGCAATCCCTCGGTCAAAGCACTTTTGGTGACCGGTTACGCTCAAAAAGACGTCATCGAGAATGGTGATGGGAATCTAGTATACCCCGTTCTCGGCAAACCTTTCACGAAGGCCGAATTGGGTAGACGTATTTCTGAAATCCTGAATGAAGACGCAAAATAGTTGAATTTCAACCAATTGGAATTCGAAAAAGATTCCCGCCTCGAACCCGTTTAGAATAGCCCTTCGATATTGCCGTTACCGTCCACCGAGATATCGGCGGCTGACGGCCGTCGGGGCAGTCCCGGCATGGTCATCATTGTACCGCAAACAGCGACGACAAATCCAGCGCCAGCGGCAAGGCGCACTTCCCGAATTTGCAGTTCGTGTCCCTCGGGCGCACCGAGTTGACTGGGATCGGAAGAAAAGCTCATCGGTGTTTTCGCCATACATACCGGCAGGGTACCACGGCCACTTTCCTGCAACTGCTCCAGTCGGCGGCGTACCGGTTCAGCGGCAATGACGTCACCGGCCCGGTAAACTTTTTGAGCAATGGTTTTTATTTTTTCCCACAATGGCATGTCATCGTCATAGAGCAAATTGAAATCGCCATTAATGTCCCGGTCGGTCATCTTGACGACGGCCTCGGCTAGACCCTCGGCACCCGCACCGCCATCCTGCCAATGGGTGCATTCATAGGCGTCCACACCCTGGGCCCGGCAGGCCTCTTTAACCGTTTCGATTTCGGCATCACTATCGGCGTCAAACCTATTCACCGCCGCTACCGCCGGAACGCCGAACAGCTTTAAGATATCCAGATGCCGGTTCAGATTGGCGCAACCTGCCTTTACCGCCTCGACATTTTCTTTCGCCAAGTCCTCGTTGGCGATTCCGCCGTGTTTTTTCAACGCCCGGACGGTAGCGACCAGCACCACGGCATCGGGCGTCAGTCCTCCTTGTCGGCATTTAATGTCGAAAAACTTTTCGGCGCCGAGATCGGCCCCAAATCCGGCCTCGGTCACGACAAAATCGGATAGCTTAAGCGCCGAGTTGGTAGCGATCAGAGTATTGCACCCGTGGGCAATATTGGCGAACGGTCCGCCATGAATAAAAGCCGGTGTATGTTCGAGGGTCTGCACCAGATTGGGCATGATGGCCTGTTTTAAAAGGGCCGTCATGGAACCGGGCGCTTCCAGCTCTTCAGCCGTTACCGAATGCCGGTCCCGCGTCCGCGCCACTTCGATCCTGGCCAGCCTGGCTTGCAGATCGTTCAAATCCTTGGCCAGACAAAAGACCGCCATGACTTCCGAAGCCGCCGTAATATCGAAGGCGTCTTCCCTGGGAAATCCATTGGCGACCCCACCCAAGGATTGAACGACAGAGCGCAAAGCGCGGTCGTTGAGATCAAGCACGCGCCGCCAACTGATCCTTCTGGGATCGATCCCCAGCTCATTCCCCCAGTAAATGTGGTTGTCCATCATGGCCGCCAAGAGATTGTGAGCCGCTGTTATGGCGTGAAAATCACCGGTGAAATGAAGGTTGATATCTTCCATGGGGATGACCTGGGCATGACCGCCGCCCGCGGCGCCGCCCTTCATACCGAAACAGGGACCTAGGCTCGGCTCTCTGAGGCAGATGGATGTTTTCTGGCCGATCCGGCTAAGGGCGTCCCCCAATCCCACGGTTGTGGTGGTTTTACCCTCCCCGGCGGACGTCGGCGAAATACACGTGACCAGAACCAGTTTTCCGTTTTTTCGGTCTGATAAACCGGCCAGGTAGTCGAGATCAATTTTTGCCTTGTCACGTCCAAAGGTCAGAACCGCGTCGGACGGAATTCCCAGTTGATCGGCGATTTCGCCAACCGGCTTCGACGCCGCTTCCCGGGCGATTTCGAGATCGGATTTCATAAACGGACTTCCCCTAGATATTTATTATTGGCCGTGAGGCTCGAAATTATTGGAATCTAAGAGGAAATTCGCGTCAGATGCAAGCCCTTGCCGGGCTGATTTATTGCTTTTGATTGATGGAGATGAAGGAATCGCTGCGATCCCTTTTGGTGGCGAAGGTAATCGTCGTGACGCCCGCAATTACCAGAGTAAAGCCGAGCATAAGAACAATGGAGGCCCACCCGCCGTTCAATTCCGGTGCCACCAACCTGACAAGCGCGACCCCCAGAAAGGCGATAAGCGTGCCGCCGAACCAGAATAGCTTTTTATCCTTCATCGAATTTTTCATCGCAGTAACGTCACATAAATACCGGCGATGATGGCCGATGAAATCACGCCCGAAACACTGGCGCCCATGGCCCAGGGAAGAATTATGGCATGCTTGTTGGCGCCCCTCGCCTCTTTCTGAGCGACTTTAGCCGTCGTCGGAATGCAGGAGACTCCCGAGATACCGATGGTCGGGTTAAAATTGCGGCCGCCAAAACGGTATACAAGCAATCCACCGAGGATTCCGCCGATACCTGACAACAGCAGGGCTGTGATGCCCAAGATCAGCAAGATGATGACTTTCGGATTGAGGATCGTACCGGCCTCAAAAAGGACACCCAACAAGAGACCCAGGAAGAATGTCGCACCGTAAAGGACCGGACCGGAAAGGAAATCAACGAACTGCTTCACTCCGGATTCCCGGACGATAACGCCCAGGAAAAAGGACATGAACAGCGGCGCCGCGACCGGGAACAGCAGACACAACAACGTGGAGGTGATGACCGCGAAGGTCACTTTTTCCGCCTTTGAAATATTCGGAATGGTGCTGGGGTCCATCTTGAGGCCGCGAATCTCCTTCGGGATCATAATGCGCACCAGATACGGATAACCGGCGTAAGCCAGGCTCAGATACAGATAGGCCACGATGGTGATGGGAACAAACAAATCCCGGGCCAGCAAGAGCGACGTGTAGAGAACCATCGGCGCATCGGCGCTTCCCACCATGGCAATGGCCGCCGCTTCGTTGAAGGGCAAGCCCATGGCGACGGCGATGGGAAAGGTCAATATGGTGCCCAGTTCGGCGCAAATGGCGATAATCATGCAGCGAACCGGTGAAATCAGCAGGTAGCCGATGTCCGAGAGCGTGCCGATACCCATGAAGATCAAACAGGCGATCAAACCGTTACTAAAGCTGAAGGTATAAAGCGGTTGCAGAAAATCTATCTGCAGCACTTCCATTAGCTGGGCCGGATCGCTGGCGATGGGATCGATAAAGAGCGTCCCCGTGGTGGTGGCTGAGAGATAAAGCACGCCGGCATTGACCGACGACATGCCGAAACCCATGGGAATCATAATGAGAGGCTCCAGCGTCCCTTTGACACCCAGATAAACAAACATGAAACCAAGCAGGATCAGAACAATCCGCGCAATGGCGATAACCGGATCGGCCGCCACCATGGTGGCGATCCCCTGAAATATTTGCAGTAATTCAATTTCCGGCATGATCAGGAAACTCCTTCCTGTGTTTGAGTTTCCGTATCACCGCCTTTGTCCTTTGAATGGATAACGGCGAATACCAGTTTAATCGACCAGGCGACCACAAGGGATACGACTGCTGCCAGCGCATAGATGAAAAACATCAAATAGACTGAATCCCAAAACTTTTCCATTTACTTCTCCACTATGCGGCTGTTTCTCATAAGCGAAACAGCGAATCCGCTGCAATACAGGGGTAGTCCGACCGGGGTAATCCAACCAGGGATAACCCGGCCCGGGTTGACCCGGTTATTCCAAAACCATTAGTACGGCATTGGCCTCGACTTCATCGCCTTCCTTAACTTTGATTTCGGCAACGGTGCCGTCAGCAGGGGCGTAAATCGGATTTTCCATCTTCAGGGCTTCGAGGATAATAACTTCATCGTCTTCGCTGACCTGATCGCCGACGGAAACGGCTATCTCATAAATTGATCCGGACATGGGGGCTACGATATCTACCATTAAAATACTCCTTTATGCGGTAATTTACGAATCTGCCTTCATCGGCAAGGTTCGTAACCTTTTTTTGCCATCAAAGAAACAAGTTTCCATTTATCCTTTAATCATCCCTTTATCATTCGGGGCAGCAGCATCTGATGCACTGGCGTAATCGATTCCGGGTTTTGGTAATTTGCCCCGGTAAACGCCTTGATGTAGCCTCGCAAATCGGTCAGCGGCACCACCTCGTCGACGAAACCTTTCATGGCACAATAGGCGGGACGCGATTTTTCCACATAATCCTGGATCATCTCGTTCATTTTACCGATCACCGGCTCCAGATCGTTGCCGGTCTCGTCTTCTTTGACCAACCGGCGGGCATAGGACGCCGCCGCCGCCGTCTCACCATGCATCACGTTAATCTCGGTGAGGGGTGTGCCCAGGGTGAATGCGTTATTATGATTGGCCTGAGGACCGCACATGATGTAGTGGGCCGCCGCCTGACCTTTGCGCAGGACCACGCACATCATGGATAGATTGGTCTGTTCGATGGAGTAGATCAAGGACTGTCCCAAGGCCAGAAGCTCGGCCTCTTCAGCCAGATCGCCCACATCGATACCGGTGGTGTCCTGGAGCCAGACAATGGGCAAATTGTCGCGGCCGCACATGGTGACGAATTCCCCCTGCTTGATCAGGCCTTCCCGGTAGTGTTTGCCGCCGACCCCGGGATATTCGCCCTTGGTATATTCGGGATAATCAGGGAATACGCCCTGGCGGTTACCGATAAATGCGACGGGAAAGCCATCGATTTTGGCAATGCCCGTAAAGACCTCGGGACCGTAATCGGGCCGGAACTCCATGAACTCCGAATTGTCGGTAAGGCGAGCCAGGAATTGGATGGAATCATAGGGCCGTTTCTGGTTGGCCTGAAGTATTCGATTGAGATCCTGGGCTTCGAATTTGGGTTCGGCCGGTTCGGCCACCCGGAACATGTCCGGATCGTAGGCCGGCATCATGCGCATATAGTCCTTGATGCCGTCCAACACGCCTTCTTCGCCCTCGTGGACCTCCCGGAAATAAGCGGTTTCGTCGAAGTGGGTCTCGACCCGGCCGGGCGCTTTGGCCTTGAAGGTTTTGGAGCCTTCGATCAGCGCCTTGGCGCCTTCCATATCGACTTCACCCTTGGGATTCATGCCACCGACAATACCGGCGCCGCCGACGGCGATATTGGCTTTTTCGTGGGCAAGCAGGATAGTCGGGCTGATGCCCTGATAACCACCACCGGCCGGATTGGTGCCGTAAATGGCGTTGAGGATGGGAATGCCCAGTTGGTTCAACTCGGCGTGGCGGTAGAAAGGCGCACCGCTGGAACGGCGGCCTGCGTAGACGGCCTCCTGCTCCATCAGCTTGACGCCGCTGCAATTGGTCATCCAGACCAGCGGCACGTTCAGCCGTTTGGCCATATCGGTGACCATGAGGATATTTTCGGCCTGTCCGGCAATCCAGGCGCCGGCCATCACTTTGTTGTCGAACCCGATGATGACGGCCCACTTGCCTTCGATCTTACCGATACCGTTGACCACGCCGGTGCAGCCCTCTTCGTTCTCGGTGGGATTGTAAAGCGTATGGAGCGGATGCCAGGTGCCTTCGTCGACCAGATAGTCGAGCCGGTCGTAAACGGTCATACCACCGCGTGAATGGATTTTTTCGGCCGGTATGCCTGCGTTCTGAACCCGTTCGACTTCGGCGGCGACGGCCTCTTCCTGTTCCTGGATTTGATCAATGTTCTTTTTCGACCGTTTGACTTCGGCTTCGCCGAGTTCTTTGCCGATATCCGTCATTTTTTCGAAATATGGACGCAGCGGTGTCTGTTTTCTGGCCATGGACCTATTTCCCCTCCTCATAAAATCGTGCCTCGCTCATCGCAGACCAAGGCGCGCGGGATATTATACGCGGTTCTCGTTGTCTCCGAGAGAGATGCCCGAGATAATCAGTTTCTGGATGTTGCTGGTTCCTTCGACAACCCGTAGTGAATGAGCGTCCCGCAGGAAGCGTTGCGCCGGATATTCGGTGGAATAGCCGTAACTGCCGAAAATTTTCATACCGTCACTAGCGGCGTGAACCGCCGCTTCGGAGGCAAACAATTTGGCCATCGAGGTTTCGTGCTGGTTGGGCAGCCCTTGATCCTTGAGCCAGGCGGCTTTGTAAAGCAGCAATCTGGCAGCCTCATGTTCCGCAACCATATCGGCAATCTGTGCCTGAACCATCTGGTAGGAACCGATTTTCTTACCGAACTGAGTCCGCTCGTTGGCATAGTTGATAGCCGCTTCGACGGCACCGCCTCCGATACCGACAGCGCCGGCGGCGCAGCCGATCCGCGTGTTGTTGAGCTGCCACATGCAAATCTGGAAGCCCTGCCCCACTTCACCCAACACCGAATCCTTCGGGATACGTGCATTGTCGAAGGCAAATTCACCGGTGGGCGCGCAATGCAGACCCAGCTTGGTTTCAATGGCCGACGTGACAAGACCTTCGGTCTCCTTGGGGTTGATGATGAAGCAGGTCATGCCCTTGTGGCCTGCGTCGCGGTCAGTAATGGCATAGAGCAGACCCCAGTCACCTACGTGGGCGTTGGAAATCCACATTTTCTGGCCGTTGATCTCCCAATGATCGCCCTTGTCGGTCGCCGTGGTCCGCATCTGCACCACGTTCGAACCGGTGTCGGGCTCGGTCATGGCGAAGAAACCAATGGCCTCGCCACTGACCCAGTCGGGTATAAAGCGCTCTTTCTGCTCGTCCGTGCCGAAATTGTTCACCGTGACCGCAGGGCCGTGGTTCTGCATATTGAACGGCAGCCGCCAGGAGCCGCTTACCTTGGCGATCTGTTCAGCGATGATGACGGCTTCCAGGAAACCAAATCCATTGCCACCGTATTCCTCCGGCAGGGAACAGCCGAAAAATCCCAGTTCGCCCATTTTCTTGACCAATTCGGGGCGGAACTTATGGGCGGCTTCGTCTTCTTCAAGGGTGGGCAGGATTTCCGATTCGGCGAAGTTTTTCGCCATATCCTGCATCATCTGCTGTTCTTCTGTTAATCCGAATTGCATCTCGGGCTCCTAGGTTAAAAAGTTTCCGTCGAGGCGAAGCTCCATCACTTATGTGGCGGCTATATTCCGCCGTTACTGAACAAACGGCGGCGGCCAAACCGGAAACCAAATGGAAATTAATTCGAGTTAAATATGGTCCACAATTAAACAACTTCCCAACGAGGTAACGCCAGCAACCGATATCCATATCGGCTGCCGTTCTCAATCTTCCCCATTTAGACACACCCGCGTATGCGGGCTTGTTTAATTTTTGCGGCGCATATGTACCATCTGTCTCCAAAAATTCAAGCACTGCGCGGAATTCAGGGGTAAAATTATTGAAATCGCCGTGAGAACGTTATTTTTGCCTGGTGAACCATTTTTCGGCCGCCAACCACAAACCATCGCTCTGCCCACGGTAGAAATGATCGGCATCGTCGATAAGCTCAAAAGACAGATTACCTTGCTCTGACGCCAAAGCCGATAAACGGTCCGACATGCCCTCGAAGCCAAAAGAGTCGGGGCGATCCGGGTCCGCTCCCTCCAATCCGCCGAGGGTCAGCAAAAGCGGCGTCTTAACCTCGGGCAACAATTTCAGAATATTGTAGCGTTCGTCGACGCCGTATTTGTCGAAAAACGTTCCCGTGGTCATTAAGGCGGATGTCGGCACCTCGATGGGAAAGACAATATCGGTGCGGCCGTCATCCTCCAGCCGCTGCGCCTCCCGCATGGATGCTTCGAAGAGATGGCCGTTGGGCCGCGCGAGAAAATCACTTTGGGAAAAACAGGGCGGCGACGACGATATGGCGTGAGACATGCGGGCGTCTTCTTCCTGGGCCAAAAAATAGATGTTCTTAACCGCGCCCAAGCTGTGTGCCCATATACAGGCCCGTTTAAATCCATGATCATTAGCCGATTCGAGCCAGGCCAACCAGTCCAGTCGGCTGTCATCCATCAATTCAAAGGCAGCGCCCAGCCGCTTGTGAGGCGGTGCGGCGTTGTAAGCAAGGTCGTGCCCACGGTTATTGGCCCGAATGACGGCGCAGCCATTCTCCAGAAAATGCGCCGCCAGATCATCAAAAAAATGAGCGGTGTAAAAATTGCCGGCCACGCCGTGATGCATAATGACGATATCGAAGGGAAATTTT
The DNA here is from genome assembly GCA_964574215.1 of uncultured Rhodospirillaceae bacterium. Classification (GTDB taxonomy): domain Bacteria; phylum Pseudomonadota; class Alphaproteobacteria; order Rhodospirillales; family UBA2165. The sequence goes on from CAZNLR010000048.1 coordinate 32,348, forward strand.
GACACCGCTCCATCGGACGGCCTCCGAAGGGCGCCGTCCAACGTAACCCCATCCTCGGTTCGCGCCTTAATCAGTTCAACCTGCAAAACACCACTCCACCTAATTATTTCTTCCGAACATTAGTATCAACGAGTAAAATTGAAATATATCAACCCCTCCAGCATCAATATTTGATCGTTACCAGGTCACCATCTTCCAGACCGAGAGCGCTTCTCAATTTTTGGTCAGCCATGATTTCAACAATTCTTTTCTCATGTATGTTGACATCTTCCGCCGGTACAATGATCACGCCGTGTTCCCCTTGAATCTGGACGGGCAGGACTTTGGCAGCGCAAAACTGTGGATCGGTGGGCACCAGGTCGACCCCCTTTTCATTCTTCAAGGCCTCTACCGACGGCAAATCGTCATCTATGATTTCTACGTTCAGCGTTCCGGGAAAAGGCTCAAATCCGAATTTCTCCACACATTGTTCAATTACCCAATCCAACCGAGTGAAAAATGCCGCTTTCCGCCCACCGGAAACAACCTTGCCAGTCAGTTCCAATCTAAAAGCTCCTTTTTGTCAGAATTTTGTGACCTACCTGCGTTCGCCTGCATCAACTCAAATTCACCTCTTCCCGGAAACCGAAACGAATTTTGTTGTCGAGATAATACGCCAAGGACGGTGTGAACTTGTACAGCTTCACCCGAAAACGGCTTTCGAACGCGGCCATGTCCAGATCATTTCCGGGCTTGAAAAATTCCTTGGTAAAAGGAAATTTATTGAGGTAAGCGCCGATCATCCCCAACGCCTCCATTTTACCCGAAACGTGTTCAATCTTTCCCGACATCTGCATACCGCGAATTTCACGCCAGTCAAAACTGGGCGCGTGCAACGCCGCGGACACCTGTTGGTTTTGCGATGCCTCGCGAATATGACGGCAATCGGGGGCTGAGAAAAAATTGAAACTCGAATTGTGAAAAACGTAATAGACGGGCGCCGCCCAGGATTCGCCATTCATGCAGGTGGCCAGCGTCAGGACACTCTGTTCTTTGACCAGTTCACCGGCTAAAGAAATGAGTTCCGCCTCACCCGGCTCCGTTTCGGCATTGTTATTCTCAGTCATCACAACAAGGCGTCAACAGCGCTCAGAAAACTCGATTCGTCCAGAGGCTTGGGTATAGCGCCATCGGCGCCTAAGGTCGTGGCAGCCTTGAGAAGGCCAGAGCCCGTTTTGTCTTTGCTGGACACCGCCAGTATTTTTTGGGTCGGCGAAGTTTTTTTGACCTCTTGGATCAATTCAATTCCATCCACGTGCGGCATCGCCAAATCAGTGATTAGAAGATCAAAATCGGCCTGATTTAATTGCCCAAGGGCGGCCCGGCCATCGGACGCTTCGACCACCGTGTGTTCGTTTTTTTCCAACCAATAGCGCATGAGGTCCACGATCACCTGGTCGTCATCTACCACGAGTATCCGCACTTATGTATCCTCAATCAGAATTAACCAATGGAGTATTTAAAAAATTCGAGTTATTAGAGGATCAGTTTAACACATTTACCCGAACGGGCTATACATTGGCCTGCAGAATGAAAAAACTCGAGATTCTCGAACATGTCCCAGAACCTGAACGACCTAAAAGACTGGATCGGCCGAACGGAGACGGTATACGATTTCGTGTCACCGACCATCATCGCCGGTATGTCGGCAACGCTCGACCGCGATGACGGCGAACCCCAATTCGGCGACCCCATCCCCGCCAGCTGGCATTGGCTTTTTTTCAACAAGGCTGCCCGTCAATCGGAATTGGGGGTTGACGGTCATCCGGCACGGGGCGGGTTTCTGCCGCCGGTGCCGCTGCCACGCCGCATGTGGGCGGGCAGTAAAGTGGATCTTATTGGTCCTCTGGAGGTGGGCAGTAAAATCTCCCGGCTTTCCACCATTGACGATGTCGTCATCAAGGAAGGAAAGACGGGTCCATTGGTCTTTGTCGAGATCAATCATCAGATTTCCGGCAGCAACGGCGTGGCCGTCACGGATAAGCAAACCGTGGTCTATCGGGACATGCCCGCTAAACAGGCGGAGAAATCACCGGCGCCAATCGGTAAGCCGGCTCCCGGCGACGCCCAATGGTCCGAGACCGTCACTCCCAGCACAGTCTTGTTATTCCGCTATTCCGCTCTGACGTTCATCGGTCACCGCATCCATTATGACCGGGATTACACGGTTCAGGAAGAAGGCTACCCGGCGCTTCTGGTCCACGGCCCCTTAACCGCCTCGCTGCTGCTCGATTTGTGCCGGCGCAACCTACCGGGCGGCGAGATATCCCGATTTCAAGTGCGCGCCGTGGGTCCATTGTTCGACAACGCCCCATTCACCATTCACGGCAAAACCGGAGGCAACGGCTCCGAGATCGAACTCTGGGCGACCAATCCCGACGGCGCGTTGGCCATGAGCATTTCGGCGGAGCTATAGTTTTTCGACAAGCGGAACGAAGCTATAGATAACGATTCTGACAGCAAGTAGACACCCCTTCAGTTTGACAATACTTCAAGGTCGTCGATCGAGCTGAGTTCATCGCTTTCCGCCGCCACGAAGTTTTGAGCCAAATACGCCATTTGCTGATAAATGGGAAATTCGGCCAGTTCCGTCACCTCGTCTAAGAACAACCCAACCCAGCGGCCCAAATGCCGATCCAGAAAATCTTTTTGGAAGCGCAGGCAGTTGATCGCCTTTTCCTGATCTTTTTCTCTCCAAAAATCCGCTTCCTGCCCGGTTAAATGGGCCATGAATTCAAGTTCGACGCTGATATGGTCGGGCAGACCATGAAATTTTTCATCATATTTAAACCCGGCTTGCTCGATAAATCTTTTGAGAGTGCTGGTTTCCGGACCCCACAAGGTGCCGCCGTCGCCGCCAAGATGAACCGACTCGTAAGGTGGAACGTGTTTTCCGGGCCCGACAAACAAGCGGGAAAATTCGATTGAAAGGCTTTCCAGCAATGCGTCATCGGGTTCAAGCGCCGACAGAGCGGCCACATCAACCCC
>CAZNLR010000049.1:0-8626 GCA_964574215.1 uncultured Rhodospirillaceae bacterium
TAAAATAAAAATAAATATTTGGAAAAACTGAACCCAGAATAATTTTTCACCAAAAATTCTTGGCAAGACCCGTCCCGTGGCCTATTCGTAGATCGTTAGAATTCAAACTTATATTATTTGTGCTTTTTGGGGGCGCGACGATGGATAAATCGATTGTAGCGGGTGATATCAACGAAACGGTAGCGGCGGAATTCCTGAGCGCTCTGGTCGACCGGGGCATCGAATACGTCTTCGCCAATGCCGGCACCGATTTCGCGCCGATCATCGAGGCCTTGGTCGCCTTTTCCCAGCAGGGCCGGCCGGCGCCGAAATTCGTCACCGTCCCCCATGAAAACGTCGCCATCGCCATGGCCCAGGGCTATTACCAGATAGCCGGTAAACCGGCGGCGGTCATGGTCCATGTGACGGTCGGCACGGCCAACACAATATGTGGGCTGATGAATGCGTCGCGCGATGCCGTACCGGTGCTGCTGCTGGCGGGGCGGACCCCGTTGACCGAAGTGGGCAGCACGGGATCGCGTAATAACCAGATTCACTGGGGGCAGGAAAATTTCGACCAGGGCGGCATGGTCCGGGAACATGTGAAATGGGACTATGAACTGAAATCGGGGCAGCCGGTGGGAACCATCGTCGGCCGGGCGCTGGATATCGCCATGTCCGAGCCGACGGGCCCGGTATACCTGACCTTGCCGCGCGAAGTGCTGGCGGAGCCGGTGGTCGGGGACCAGCCCCAAATGCGGGACCGTCCCATCGGTACACCGCCGCCGCCGGCCAATGGAGCGGCAATCGAACAAGCCGCCGAATTGATTGCCGCTGCGGAACATCCGTTGATTGTCGCGGGCCGGGTCGGATTCCGGCCGGGGGCATTCGATGTCGTCGGCGGGCTGGCGGCCGATTTCGGTCTGCCCGTGGTGCAGATCAATGCGCCCGCGCTGCCGTCGGACCACCCGATGAATTTCGGTTTTGCCATCAACGATTATCTGCCGGACGCCGATCTGGTGATGGTGATTGAATGTTCGGTGCCTTGGGTGCCGCGTGTTGTCGAGCCCGACCCCAAGGCCAAGCTTATTCACCTGTCGCCCGACCCCCATTTTGCGGGATTTCCGTTCCGGGGATTTGAAATGGACGTGGCTTTGGCCGGTGAACCGGTCGAGACATTGCGTCTGTTGCATGGGGCGCTGGCAGCCAAAACAATAGGCCGGGAGGACGCCATATCCAGCCGGAAAAACCGGATCGAGGAAAAACATAACGCGATATCCGCGGCCCGCGAAGCGGCGCTGGCCAAAGCGGCTTCGTCCAGCCCCATCCTGCCGCCTTGGGTCGCCGCCTGCATCAACCAGGCGAAGGCAGCCGATGCCATATCCATCAACGAATTGGGCATCAATATCGATCATATTCAGCACCATGGTCCGGGCAACTATGTCGGCGGCGGTGCCGCAGGCGGACTCGGTTTCGGCTTGGGAGCGGCTCTGGGCGCCAAACTGGCGGCGCCGGACCGTGACGTGATTTTGACGGTGGGTAACGGCTCCTACATCTTCGGCAATCCCACGCCCGCACACTTTGTCGGTGTGGCAGAGAATTTGCCCACGCTGACCATCATTATGAATAACGAGCAATGGTTTGCGGTCCACCGGGCGACCAAAGTCATGTACCCGGACGGCCTCGCCGCCAAAGCCAACGAGGTGCCGCTGGTGGACCTTAAACCGTCGCCCAAATTCGAAGAGATTATGTCGGCCTGTGGCGGCTATGGGGAATGCGTCGAAAACCCGGACGAACTGCCGGGCGCTCTTGAACGTGCATTGGAGAAAGTGCGCAACGGCACACCGGCGCTGTTAAACGTGATGACCGCGCCCGGTGGGCGGGATTAACACCCGACACGGTATGGTATAGGCTGTCCATATGTTATTCAGGCAATTGAAATACTTCGTCACTGTAGCCACCCAGGGCAGCATTACCGCCGCTGCCGAGGAGTTGAACGTCTCACAGCCGGCTCTGGGAACCCAAATTAAGAAATTAGAGGAAGAACTCGGTGTCGAGTTGCTCAACCGCAATTATGACGGTGTGTCGCTGACCCAGGCGGGCGAACGCTTTCTCAAACATGCGACTGATATCCTGGGCCGGGTCGAGTTCGCTCAACGGGACCTTTCGGAGTTCAAGGGACAGATTGAAGGTGAGGTAAATCTCGGTGTGACGCCGTCGTCCGGACGCGTGCTGTTGCCTTCCATCGTAGACGAATGCTCCGTCCTGTATCCGGAAATCAGCATTGCCTGCAAGCAGGGCTATAGCGACGAAATGATCAAATCGGTGAAACGGGGCGAGCTTGATCTGGCGTTTTCCCATGAGCCGGGTTCCGACGACAATCTGACGGCGACGCCGGTGCTGGCGCAGGAGTTGTGCCTTATCGGTCCTGTCGATCTGGTGAGCCCGAACGGCGCACCGATATTGTTCCAGGAACTCTGTAATTATCCGCTGATTCAAGAGCGCAAAACCCACGCCACCCGTAGTCTTTTGGAGCAGATTTCTGCCCGGTTGGACATTAAGCTGGATATTTTGATGGACGCGGACCCCATCTACCTGCGCAAGCAGATGATGGAGACCCACCACCGCTGCACGGTGTCGGTTTACGGCTTGTTCTACGATGAAATTCTCGCCGGGCAACTGGCCGCCCGGCCCATCGATACGCCGGAAATGACCCGGGTGCTGTATATCATCCGCAAGGGGGGCGAGAACATGCGTCCCGCCGACCGGGTAGTGCTGGAAATCATTGAAAAGCAGGTCGCCGCCAAGATTGCCGACGGCCTCTACCAGTGGCAGGAACCGAACTGGCGACCCGATCGGAAAAATATGCTGCGGTCGGTGAAATAATCCGCTTCATAACCAAATCAAATACCCCCCCAAATTATTCAGTATTGGCCGCCAGTTCCTGTTTCGTATTAAAACGATGATTAGGGGAGGGGCTCAGTTATACAGCCGCAAAATCGAAAAAATTAAAAGGTTTCCAGGAGAGGACTCATGGATCAGAAAGTCGACCGTCCGAACATCAACCGCCATGTGGATTTGCGCGACCTGTTGGAGCGCTTCGAGGAGATGGGCGAACTAAAAACCGTTCAGGACGCTGATTGGAATCTGGAAATGGCGGCGCTGGCGGAACTGGTATGCGCCAAAGACCCGGGCCGGGCGCCGGCCATTCTGTTTGAAAATATCAAGGGCTATCCCGGAAATTTCCGCGTTCTGTCGGCGGCGGCCAATTCCTTCAAACGGCTGGCGGTGGTTATGGGGTTCGAAGAACCCGACTGCGAAATGGATTTCGTGCGCTCCTACCGCAACCGCATGCGGGAGGAGTTTCAGCTCATTCCGCCGGTGGAAACGTCGACCGGTCCGATCATGGAAAATATCGACCGGGACGATGAGGTCGATCTCTACAAATTCCCGATCCCCTTTATCCACGAACATGACGGCGGCCGCTATATGGGGACGGACGATTTGGTCATTATGAAAGACCCTGACACCGGTTGGATCAACGTCGCGACCTATCGGATGATGGTGCACGACAAAAACACCGCCGGTATCTGGATGTCGCCCGGTAAACATGGCCGCTTAATCCGCGAAAAATATTTCAAGGAAGGCAAACCCTGTCCCATCCTGATTTCCTGCGGCCATGATCCGTTATTGTTCCTGGCCGGTAATTCGGAAGTGGATTACGAGGTCTCGGAATTCGACTATGCGGGCGGCCACCGGGGTTTCCCCTTCGAGGTTATTCCCAGCGAGCTTCACGGACTGCCCATACCGTCTCATTCTGAAATCGTGCTGGAAGGCGAACTCTGCAACGACGATCTGAGGGAGGAGGGGCCCTTCGGCGAGTTCATGGGCTACTACGCCAGCCCGGCCAGCGACGAGCCCACCATCAAGGTGCGGCGGGTCTATCACCGCAACGATCCCATTTTGACCATGGCCATACCGTCACGGCCGCCTTCAAACTTTACCTTCGCCCGGAGCGCCACCAAATCGGCCATGATCTGGGACGAAATCGAAAAAGCCGGTCTGCCCGGCGTTCAAGGTATCTGGTGCCATGAAGCGGGCGCCGGCAGGCTGTTCAACGTCATTTCCATCAAACAGATGTATCCCGGCCATTCAAAACAGGCCGGCATGCTCGCCGCCAACTGCCATTCGGGGAACTATTCCGGACGCTGGGTCATCGTGGTCGATGAAGACATCGATCCCACCAACATGTTCGATGTGGTGTGGGCGCTGTCGACGCGGTGCGATCCGTCCGACGATATCGATATCATCCGGCGTGCGTGGTCGACGCCCTTGGACACCATGATCAAGGAGGCGCCTTACTATAACAATCGCGGCATCGTCGACGCCTGCCGACCGTGGGAGCGGATTGACGATTTCCCGCGCGTCGCCGAATCCAGTCCTGAACTGAAGGCGAAAGTTATGTCCAAATGGCCTGAATTCTTTTAAGATAGAAATCTAAGTAAACAGGGGAAGTATAAAGATAAAAATATTTTGACAATTTAATCTGTAACGAAGTCCTAACTGGGAGAGTATGAAATGAAATATCTAAAATCGAAAATGTTCGTTTCGGCAATCGCCTTAGCCGGTTTAATGCAGATAAGCGCTCCGCAACAAGCGACGGCTCAGGATGCGGTGCGTATCGGCACGTCCAGCGTGGGCAGTGTCTTCTACACCATTGCCGTCGGCGCCTCGGAAGTCATTCAGAAATTCAGCGGCATGGGCACGACGGTGCAACCGGTTGGCGGGTCAACCGCCAATATCCGCGGTCTCAGCGCTAACAAAATTGAGTTTGCGCTGGCCAACGCCTTTGCGTCGCTTTCCGGTTACCGGGGCACCTTCAAGTTTAAAGGAAAACCCGTAAACGTCCGGCTGGTGGTCCAGGGTCAGCCCTCTTACCGCTTCCTGTTCGCCCGCAAAGGGGCTGGCATCAAAACGCCGAAGGATTTAGAAGGCAAGATCGTCATTGCCAGCCGCCGCGCCCTGCCGGAACTGGAACTGCTTATGAACGCCTATGCCAAGGTTTACAATTTGGACTTGAGCAAAATTAAACGGGTGGCCACGACCAATACCGGTGAAGCCTTAAAGGCGCTGCGGTCACGGGCCGTCCATGCGGCCATCTTGCCCTTCAGCCGTAAAGCGCCCCATGTGCAAAAACCCATGCGGGACGGCGTGCTCGAATTTATGTACATCGCCGAAGACAAACGGGACGCCATGCTGGAAATGCTGCCCAAAGCCATTCACAAGGGGCACTTCAAACCCAATGTCTTCGAAGGTCAGCCGAAAGAAGTGCATTTGTTTGAGTTGAATACTTATTTCGTCACCAGCACCGATGTGTCCGATGCCAAAGTCTATAAAGCCACCAAGGCACTGATGGACAACAACGACGTCTTCGCGAGTTATCACAAAGCCGCCCGGCAATGGACGGCGAAACGCTCCATGAAGGATTTCGCCTTACCGTTCCATCCCGGCGCGATCCGCTATTACAAGGAAAAAGGTCTTTGGTCGGCGGGTGTTGACGCCAAAAACAAATCCCTAATGAAGTAGTACTCTCTATCCTGCCGCCCGCCTTTCCGTATTCCTCAGGGACCGGACAAGTGGGCGGCAATTTTTTCATAGTGGCAGAGCACCGTTGTGAGCAGATCTAAATTATTCTTTTGGCTGAGTTCCATTATCGCCACCTACCACCTACTGGTAGCGGGACAGGTGCCGTCATTTTTCGGTATGTTCGTCCCCCACCAGGTGCACAAATCCGTTAGCGTATTTTTTGCCCTGCTGCTGGTATTCACCCTGTTACCGGCAGGAGGGAAACATCACGGCGAGGACACCAAGGCGGAAAGGATCGAGCGTAAAATACCCTGGTACGATTTCGCCCTGATCATTTCGGCGGGCTTCGGCGCCGGTTTTGTCGTCTTTTTCAACGAAACCATTCTCGATTACGGGGAATGGGGATTTCTTGATACCAAGGGAATCATATTGGCGACCATGCTGGCGGTGCCTTTGCTGGAAGCGGTGCGACGCACCACCGGGTGGGCCTTGCCGATCATCATCCTGTGCATGGTCGCCATCACCGTTTTTCAGAAATATCTGCCGGGTCTGCTGTATGGGCACGGCTATCCATTGGACCGGCTGCTCTACAGCACCTACGTGGGTAATGCCGGCATCTTCGGGCTGCCATTGGGCATTTCCGCCAATATCGTGATCGTTTTCCTGATCTTCGGCGCCATGATGCACGGCGCCGGCGCCAGCCAGTGGTTCATGGATATGGCCATGGCGTTGACCGGTTGGTCCCGGGGCGGCCCGGCCAAGGCAGCCGTTCTGGCCAGCGCCATGTTCGGATCGATTTCGGGATCGCCTTCGGGGAATTCGGCGACGACCGGGGTGTTCACCATACCCCTGATGAAAAAAATTGGTTACACCCCGGCCTTTGCTGCGGCGGTTGAAGCGGTGGCTTCCACCGGCGGAATGATCTTGCCGCCGGTGATGGGCGCCATTGCCTTTATCATGGCGGAGTGGCTGGAAATTACTTACGCCCAAGTGGTGATTGCGGCGGCGGTCCCGGCGCTTTTGTACTTCCTAATCGTGTTTGTTTCAGTGCATCTTCAAGCGCAAAAAAGTGGCATCTCGGCCTTGCCGCTTAGCGAATTGCCGAAATTCTGGAAGGTTTTCGTGTCCGGCTGGTACTACATGATCCCGATGGCGGCTTTGGTCTATTTCCTGGTGTTCGAAGGCCGCCCGCCGGAAATGTCGGGAATCATGGCCTGCGGGTTCGTCATCGTATGCAGCTTTCTCAGCAAGGATCGAACCCGTTGGCTTTTGCCCAAGCGGATCATGGTGGCTTTCGATGAAGGGGTCAGCCGCTGGGTCGTGGTTTCGGTCATTACCGGTTCCGTCGGTATCATGATCGGCGCTTTGGAATTGAGCGGAGTCGGGCTCAAAATCTCCAGCTTTATCGTTGATCTGGCGGGCGGCAATTTGCTCCTGACACTCTTGTTTGTCGGTATCGTCAGTCTCATCGTCGGTATGGGGCTGGATGCCACGCCCGCCTATATCACCCTGGCGACCCTGATGGCGCCGGCTTTGGTGCGCCTCGGCGTACCGGACATCGCAGCTCATCTGTTCGTTATCTATTGGGGTTTGGCATCGTTCTATACGCCGCCCACCTGTATCGCTGTCTTTGTCACCTCCGGCATTGCTCAATCGAAAGTCTGGGCTACCGGATGGGAAGCGGTCCGCTTGGGCATTGCCGCCTTTCTAATCCCCTTCGCTTTTGTGTTCAGTCCGGCGCTGCTGCTGAATGGCGGGCTGGTCGATGTCATCTTTGCCGTGGTAACGGCGTCGATCGGGGCAACTCTCGTTGCGGCCGGGGTAAGGGGCTACCTGTTCGGTTCCCTGGCCCATTATCAACGCCTGTTGATCCTGGCGGCGGGGCTATTGTTTATCGCCCCCGGGTTCAAATTTCTGCTGGTTGGATTGGTTTTGGCGGTGATGGCCATGGCGCCGCTTCTCGTGAAGATGTCTTTCAATAGAAATCGTTCTCAAGCCTAAGCAGAGACGATGAAGAAAATCGACATCTTCAATCATATCCAACCCAAACGCTATTTCGAAAAAGTGCAGGATGTGGCGGGCGGGGCCAAGGATATGGGCAAGCGCACCCGGGAACTGGGCATGCTCCATAATTTGGACGGGCGGTTCCGGCTGATGGACGAATTCGGTGACTACACCCAGATACTCACCATCCCGGGGCCGCAACTGGCCATTCTCACCGATGCGGAGACGTCGCCCGAACTGGCGCGCATCGGCAATGACGGTCTGGCCGAACTGGTGGCGGATTATCCGGACCGCTTTGCCGGTTTCGCCGCCATTCTGCCCCTCAATAACCCGGACGCCGCCGTGGAAGAAGCCAACCGGGCGATCGACGATCTCGGCGCCAAGGGGGTGGAAGTCTTCACCAATATCGCCGGTAAGCCGTTGGATGCGCCGGAGTTCGAGCCTTTGTGGCAAGTCATGGAAGAGCACGATCTGCCGGTATGGATTCACCCGTCACGGAGTGCCCACCAGACCGACTATGTCAGCGAGGAAAAATCCCGTTATGAAATCTGGTTCGTCTTCGGCTATCCTTATGAGACCTCGGCGGCCATGGCGCGGCTGGTCTTTTCCGGCATCATGGACCGGTATCCCAACCTGAAATTCATTACCCACCATATGGGCGGCATGGCGGCCTATTTTGAAGGACGGGTCGGGCCGGGCTGGGAAGTGTTGGGCGCGCGTACATCGGACGAGGACTACAGCCAGGTGCTCGCGAACCTCAAACATCCCCATACGGACTATTTCAAGATGTTCTACGCCGATACGGCACTGTTCGGCGGCAAGGCGGGAACCGTGTGTGGCCTCGACTATTACGGTGCCGACCATGTGGTGTTCGCTTCCGATATGCCGTTCGAACCTGTGCCCGGACAGTATATGCGTAGCACCATCGATATTCTGGACAGTCTCGATATTTCAGAGGAAGATAGAGCCAAAATTTATTACGGTAACGCAGAAAAAATGCTGCGGCTGTAAAGAGGAGGAGTGCCGGCAATCTTGCCTTGGCTCCTCCAAATCTTTC
>CAZNLR010000049.1:8636-35148 GCA_964574215.1 uncultured Rhodospirillaceae bacterium
GGAGGAGTGCGCCAACAATGTTGCCTTTTAAAAAACCGGAATGGCTCCGCAACCGGCTGCAACGGCGTCTCGGCCGAGAAGTCATTTACGAACAATTCAACGGCCAAAAAACCGGCGTTATCAACGTCGATATGCAGAATTTCTTTTGCCAGGAGGGCTTTCTCGCGGCCTGTCCCAAGGCGCAGGATGTGGTGCCGGAAATCAACCGCTTGAACGCCGCTATCCGGAATGCCGGTGGCCCGGTCGTCTGGATTCAGACAACGGCCGAGCCCGAGGCCATCGCCGGGTGGGGCGCCTATCAGGAAATGTTCACGCCGGAAAATTGGGCGCGCCGCAGCGAGGAGCTTTCGGAAAGCCATCCCGGATTTGCCCTGTGGCCGGAACTGGAAACATCGGAGACCGACCTGTTCGTCAAGAAGACCCGCTATAGCTGCTTTATCTCGGGTTCCTCAAATCTGGACGAAGAAATGAAAAGGCGCGGGGTGGACACCTTGCTGATCACCGGTGTCGCCACCAACGTCTGCTGTGAATCCACCGCCAGGGACGCCATGATGCTCAACTACCGGACCACCATGGTCGCCGACGCCCTGGCCACCGACGAAGAGGAATTGCATCAGAACGCCTTAACCGCGTTTAATGCCAATTTCGGCGACGTGCAGAATGTCGATGACATTATCGGGAGACTGAACACCTAACATTATCCGTGACAAGGGAGGCCCACCATGGACACAAAGACTCCATCGCTGACGAATATGAGTGATCTGGACGCCTGGATCGAAAAGGCGGAGGCTCTCGGACAGCTCAAGCGGATCACGGCGGAGGTGGATCCCAATCTTGAAACCTCGACCATCACTTATATGGTGGGCCGGGAGCAGGGTAGCCCGGCGCTCTTGTTTGAAAATATCAAGGGTCATCCCGGCCATAAAGCTATCTACAATCTGATCGGCTGCAACCTGGATCGTTTTTGTCTGGCTATCGGCGAGGACCCGGTCGACCATCCCCTGGACGCGGCGCAAATCCTGAAAGAAAAAATGCACCTCAAGACCGATCCAAAAGAGGTGTCGATGGAAGAGGTTCTTGCCAACCAAAATGTGGAGACGGGTGACGATATCGATATTACCAAATTTCCCGCTCCCCGCATGTGGCCCTTGGATGGCGGCAAGTACCTGGGCACCAACACGGCGGTGATCACGAAGGACCCGGAGAACGACCGCATCAATGTGGGCACCTACCGGCAGATGATCAAAGCCAAGGACGAGATCGGCCTCTATACATCGCCGGGCAAGGACGCGGGGCTGGACCGGGACAAATGGTGGGCCATGGGGAAACCCATGCCGGTGGCGCTTTGCTACGGCATCGATCCCTTGCTGTTTGTGGTGGCGGCCACCAGCTTTGCCAAAACCGAAAGCGAATACGAATACTACGGCGGTATCAAAGGCGAGCCGTTGGAGGTCTTTACCGGCGATGTCACCGGATTGCCGCTGCCTGCCAGGGCGGAGATCATCCTGGAGGGACATTGCTACCCGGACGCTACATTTGCCGAGGGACCGTTTGGTGAATTTACCGGTTACTATGGTCGGCCCAGCGGCGAGACCCCCTATGTCAAAATCGAAAAGGTCCGGTACAGGGACAACCCGACCCTGACCTGCGCCCTGATGGCCGACGGTGCGGCCAATGAAGCGGGGCTCTTTTGGGCCATGCTGCGCTCCGCCAAGGTGTGGAACGATCTCGATAAAATGGGCGTGCCGGGGGTTATGGGCTGCTGGTCCGTACCCGAAGCCGCCGGTTGGGGTATTACGGTCGTCTCCATCAAACAGATGTACGCCGGCCATGCGCCCCAGGTGATGGCGCTGGCGGCCCAATGTATGGGTGGGGCCTATTTCGGCAAATATATCATCGTCGTCGATCACGACATCGATCCCACCAATGTCAACGAGGTGCTGTGGGCCATGGCCACACGGTCTCGGCCGTCGGCTTCCATCGACATCCTGCGGGAAACCTGGAGCACCTATCTCGATCCCAGCCTCAACCCACCCGAGGAACGCCCCTGGGGTTCCAAGTGCCTGATCAATGCCTGCATGGAATACAAACACATCGACGATTTTTCGCCGCGCTCACGTCTGTCACGGAAATCTTATGAGGATGTGGCTGCACGTTGGGAAGAATTGGGCTTGGATGGCAAGCCGCCGAGGATTACCGTGTTTGAGGATGCCGATTTCAAACAAGAAATGTAGGGGAGGAACAAGTCATGGCGATGGCCAAAATCGATGTCACGGTGGAAGGGGATATTGAGACCCGCGATCTGCCGCTTCTGGACCTTGGCGACTATCTTGCCGGCGACGAGAGGGGCAAAGCGGAACTAGCCGAGGAGTTGAGATTCGCGAGCGAAACGGTTGGTTTTCTGGCGCTCAAAAACCATGGCATTCCGCAATCACTCCTGGACCGGGCCATCGACGAAAATAAACGGTTCTGTGACCTGCCGCTTGAGGAAAAACTGAATATACAAGTGGATCAAAATCAACGGGGCTACATCCAACCCAAAGCAACGTTGATCAAACATTCCACCTACCACGACAATACCAAGTTCGATCTCAACGAAACGACCGTGTTTGCCACTGATTTTGCGCCGGACAATCCGCATGTTCTGGCTGGCAAACAATTTTATGCTCAAAACCAATGGCCCGAAAATTTACCGGGATTTCAAGAAACCGTGGAAGAATATATGGCCGCCATGCAGGCGCTGGGAAAAAAGCTGCTGCCTTTGTGGGCGCTGGCGCTTGAGTTGCCGGAAGACTATTTCCTTCCTTATTTCGAAAACAATTACATGTACTACCGAATGGCCCATTATCCGCCCAAGCTCCACCCGGAGGAAAACGAGTTCGCCCTTGGGGCCCATGCGGACACCGGCTTTATGACCTTGCTGCCGGCGGCCGATGTGGAAGGGCTGGAAATCCTGGACAGTGACGGTATCTGGTTCCGTCCGCGAAAAGTGCCTAGGGCAATTCATGTCAATATCGGTCAGTTCCTGGAGCGGTGGAGCAACGAGCGGTTTATCGCGACGCCGCACAGGGTCGCCATTCCGAAAGAGAAAGACCGTTACACCACACCCGTATTCCTGGCCCCGGATTTCGAGCCGGTGGTCGATTGCCTGCCGTCCTGCCATGGTCCTGAAAATCCACCCAAATATGCCAGCGAATCCTATTGGCAGTTCTTCAAATGGTACATGGCCAATACCTATCCGCATTACGCCGAGTTCCACGAGGACGCCGGTTAAGGGTTTCAGTAAAGGGGAAAGAATATGATTGAAACGGTCGGTGTTGTCGGGCTCGGCAACATGGGAGGCGCCATCGCGGCCAATTTGGTCAAATCAGGATTTACGGTTGTCGGCTATGATGTCGATCAGGCCATGACTGACGACGCCGAAGAAAACGGCGTTGACGTTAAAGGCAATATCACTGAAATCGCCCAGGCAGCGCAGGTAATCATTCTATCGTTGGCGAGTTCCACCGCCCTGCGTGATGTTACGAATGAATTGTCCGAATCGGGTAATCCTGAGCACATCGTCATAGAAAGCGGCACCTTTTCTCTGGACGACAAAGTCGCCGCTCAAACCAGGTTGGCCGATGTTGGAATGGTCACTTTGGACTGTCCCGTAAGCGGCACCGGCCAGCAGGCGCGTGCGGGCGACATTATGGTATTCGCCAGCGGTGACGAAGAATCCGTCAAACAATGCCTTCCCATTATCGCCGGTTTTTCGCGCAGTCAAAAATACTGCGGAGAATTCGGTAACGGCAGCCGAATGAAATATGTCGCCAATCATCTCATCGCCATCCACAACATTGCCACGGCGGAGGCCATGGCGCTGGGTCTAAAATCCGGTCTCGACCCGAATTTGGTTTACGAGGTTATCAGTGACAGCGCCGCCACCAATCGCATGTTCGAAGTCAGGGGCAAGCTGATGGCGGACAGCAATTGGGACGATGTGGGCGCAACCAATCGGTTGTTTCAAAAGGATCTGGATGTCATCAGCGATCATATCAAAAAAATCGATTGTCCATTGCCGCTATTCACCGAAGCGTTGGGTCCTCACCGCGAAGCCATGCGAAGAGGGTTGGCGGAAAGGGATACGGCGACCATTGGTCTGCTATTGGAAGAAGCTGTCGGGATCGATAGAAACAATTGGCCCCCCGGAGCCAGCAAGAAGACCGACGGTTAAATTTCCGAGCGCCTTCGGACATAAGTATTTTCCACAGGTTTGAAAAAGCTCTGAATAATCATTTGATTTTAAATACCTAATTACAATTTATGAATTTATGGCCTATCGATATTACATAGATCCTTCAGTAAACTGTGTCTTTATTCAGCATGTTGATCTGGTGAAACAAAACGAAATTCGTGAGGCTGTGGCGCTGATACTCGCGGATGCCAATTATCGCACGGGTATGAATTTTCTGCGCGACGCCAATCAGGCGCCTTTTTCGGAAAAATTTGAAGACCGCTCGATTGAGGATGGAAATAATCGGGTCAGAAAAATTGATGATCTGCAAATTGGTTCTTGCCGGGTCGCCTGGGTTGTCGCAAATGGAAACGACTACGGCATCATCCATCGGTTCTCCGTTTCCAGTAGGTTCGAACAGGCCGTCGAAAGAAAACCTTTCCGTGAACTGGAAAAAGCGCGTGAGTGGCTCGGTATTCCCGACGAATACCAGATAAATTATCCGGAATAGTATGGTTGTTGGACTAAGCCGTTACCGGATAGTTTCGTTCAAATTATCTATTAAGATTTCTGCTTCTCAATCAGCCCCACCGAAAACGACATCAGCGGTGGCACCAGGGCCAAGGTTAGAACGGCGGACAAGGACAGCCCGCCCAGCACAACCGACCCCAAACCCCGGTAAAGTTCCGAGCCGGCGCCCGGAAAGACCACCAGGGGAAGCATGCCGAAAATTGAGGTCAGAGTGGACATGAAGATGGGGCGCACCCGGTTGCGGGTGGCTTCCTTGATGGCGTCGGCCACATCCATGCTTTCGCTGCGGATATGATGGAGGGTCTGATGGACCAGTAGGATGGCGTTGTTGACCACGATGCCGATCAAAATAACAAAGCCCATCATGGTCAGCATATCGAGAGACTGGTCCACATATATGTTCAGGATTGCCAGCCCCATAAGGCCACCGGCAGCAGCCACCGGCACCGTCAGCATGACGATAAGCGGATAAAGAAAACTCTCGAACAGCACCGCCATCACCAGATAGACAATGACGATAGCCAGCAGGATATCAAAGACGATTTCGTTCCAGGTATCGGCCAGTTTGTCGGCGCTGCCGGAAATCCTGATCTGCACGTCGCCCGGCAGCCCCCGCTCTATCATCGGGTTTACCACCTGATCGCGGATAACGTCGATGGCAGCTTCCAGCGGGATGTTCTCACGGGGGCTTACCTGAAGGGTGACCGTTCGGAAACGGTCGATGCGGCGGATCGCCGCCGGACCCGTGGTGACCTCGATGTCGCTGAGCGCCTCAACGGGCACGATGCGGCCGTCCTGCGTCACAATGGGCAGGTCGTAGATGGCCTGGGTATACTCGTTTTCCATATCGGGCCCCTTGAGGGTAAGGTCCAACCGCTTGCCCTCGAAGGAAACTTCGGCGATGCGTACGCCGTCGTTGAGGGCATCCAGGGTGAGGCCCAACTCGTTGGCGGTGACGCCGTTGTCTGACAGCTTCAGCCGGTTGGGGGTGATGCGGATTTCCGGTTCATCCAAGGTAAGCGAAGGCATGGGCCGGATGCGGTTGCCCTCGGGTGGTGGGAACTTGCCCAGGAGCCGGAAGAAGATTGATTGGGCGACGCGATAGTTCTGTGGCAGGTCATGGCCCAGCACGTCAATACTGATGGCCCGGCCCGAGCCGATGGAGCGGCCCCAAAGCGACGGCTGGAAGACAAAGGCGATGGTGCCCGGTTCGGCTTCCGCCGGATTCTGTAGCGTGGAGATCAATTCATTGGCCCGCGACGGATCATCGTGGGTGCCGGCGATGAAGGCGCGGCCCCGGAGCGCCACAAAGAAGAAGCGTTTGATGATTTTCTCCAGGCCGGTTTCCACCGTACCGCCACCATTCTTGCCGGTCGCATCGGATGCGCCATCGACGGTCTTCGTCCAGCGGGGGCGGGTCTTCTCCTGCACCCGCGTCATGATCTCCTCCATTGTGTCCAAATTGTAACCGGCGGGCGGTTGCACGAAGCCGATGACCAGATTGCGGTTGCCGGTAGGCAGGTAATCGAGTTTGGGCAGCGCCAACCAGGCGAACAGGGCGGCGCCGAAAGTCATTACGAAGACCACCATCAGGGCCTGGAATTTGCGCTGCACAACATAGCCGGCGAAGCCGACCCAGAAACGGGTAAAGCCGGAAGCAAACGCGTCGACGCCGGGCAGGTGCAGCATCTTGCCTTCGCCGACGGCGGCGCTGGTGAAAACCCGGTTGGAGAGGGCCGGGATCAGGGTCACCGACACGAACAGGGACAGAATCACTGATACCGAGATGGCGACGCCGATATCGCGGAAGAGCTGCCCAGCCTCCAGATCCATGAACAGGATAGGGATAAAAACCATCACCGTGGTGAGCGAAGATACCAGCACGGCGGGCCAGACCTGGGAGGTTCCTTCGTAGGCCGCCTTGGCGGCGCTCATGCCGCCCTGGCGTAGCCTGAAAATGTTCTCGAGCACCACGATGGCGGCATCCACCACCATGCCTACTGCGAAAGCGATGCCGGCCAGGCTGACAACATTAAGCGATCTGCCCATAAAGGCCATGGCCACGAAGGTGCCGATCACCGACACCGGGATGGCGGCGCCGATCACCACCGTGGGCCGCCAGGACCGCAGGAAGAGGAGCAGGATGAGCACTGCCAGCCCACCGCCGATATAGATGTTCTGCACAACCAGGTTGATGGAAGAGTTGATGTATTCGGTCTCGTCATAGACCTGGGTCATTTTGAGACCCGCCCGGAGCACCGGCCCCGTGGCCAGTTCGTCGGCGATGCGGCGCACTTCTTTCATGGTTTCCAGCACGTTGGCGCCCTGTTCACGGGTCAGGTTCAGGCCCATGGCCGGAGTGCCCCTCATTTTCGCTCGGGCGAATGCCTCTTTGTAGGAGACCTGGACCCGCGCCACGTCGGTCAGCATGACCCGGCCCAACCCTTCTCCGCCGCTGCTGTTTTTGGGTTCGCTGCGCAGCAGGACGCGCCTTATCTCTTCCGGCGTTTTCAATTCGCCTTCAGTACGCACGACGTAGCGCCGCTTGCCCTCGTTGATGTCGCCGCCGGTCACAGAGGCATTCTCTGCGCGGAGCCGGTTGACAATTTCCGGAATGGTCAGGCGGTAATGGGCCAGCTTGTCGGGGTCGACGATAACCTGGATTTCCCGCTCGTTATCGCCGAACAGGTTTACACCGCCGATACCCGGAATACTCTCGAACCTTTCCTTTATGACGTCGCGCATAAAGTCGCCATAGGTGCTCATGGGGCGTTCATTGCCGTCCAGCCTCAGCAGGCTGAACCAGGCGATGGCATTGTCCTCGGTGCCCGAAGTGCTGATGATAGGTTCGTCGGCTTCATCCGGGTATCCCGTTACCCGGTCCAAGCGGTTGGCGGTCAAAAGCAGAATTCTGTTGAAGTCTAGCCCCGGTGCGAACTCCAGGGTGACAACGCCTTCGTTGTGCTTGGCTTCGCCGACAATCCGTCTCAGTCCTTCGAGACCCTTAAGCTCTTCCTCCTGCTTGGAGACGATTTCCCGCTCCACTTCGGTGGGCGAGGCGCCCCGCCAGGATGTCTTGATGATGATCACCGGTTGGCGTACGTCGGGCGCCATCTGGATGGGGATTTTCTGCAGCGACACCCAGCCGAACAGCACGATCATAAGCACCATGGCGACTACGGCGATGGGACGTTGGATGGAAAGGCTAATCACGTTCACGGTTTGCGCCTCCGGACCTATTCGGCCAACTTGATGCGGCCGCCGGCGCCCAGGCGCTCATTGCCGCGCACCACCACCATGTCGCCTTCCTTGAGGCCTTCCAGCACCTGAAATTTGTTGCCGATCCCCCGGCCCAGTTTAACGATGCGCATGGTGGCGTTATTGCCCTTGACCACGAACACGATGTTGCCATTGGCCCGCTTGATGATGGCATCCTTGTGGACGGTGAGGATTTTGTTGCCGTTGGTGAGCGGCAGTTCGACGGTGACGCTCTGGTTGTTGGCCAGCCTTGTGGCGTCATCGCCGAAATCAGAGACCAGCCGGATCGGGCGTGAGCGGGTGCGCGTATTATCCGTGGGGATAATGGCGCGCACCAGGGCGGAATAGCGTTTGCCGCTCTCGGTGATAATGGTGCCCGTGGCGCCCAGTTTCAGGCCGACGACGCGGAAACTGGGAATTTCCGCCTCTACCTCGGCGCTTTTGTCGTTGAGAAGTGTCACCACCCTATTGCCCACATTAACGTAGCCGCCTTCGACAACATGTTTCTCCGTCACCACGGCGTCGTAAGGGGCTTTGATGGAGGCGTCCTTTATATCGATTTCCAGCCTCCGCAAAGCGGCGGTATATTCGGCTAACTGCGCCTTGCGCTCGGCCACCAGTCCCTCCTGATCCTCGAAACGCGCACGGGAAAAGGCGGCGGAGCGGGACAGGCTCTGCATACGTTTGAGTTCACGTTGGGCGTTATTGACCATGGTGCGGTGACGCGCCACCTGGGCGGTGATGCGCTGGCGTTCGGCCAGTAGGCGGCCTTTGGACAGGGTGGCGATGACGTCGCCTTTCGCGACCCGGTCGCCCACTTCCACGTTGACGGTCTCGACAGCGCCGCTGATGCGGGCCGACAAGGGGCCGGACTGTAGGGCGGTAATACGGCCAATTACGGAATAGGTCTCTTTCGTGGTTTCCAGACGCACCTTGTCCAGTTTGACGGCTTGGGGAGGACGTTGCGGCGGACCGCCGGTTTTACCAGGCGTCGGCTTCGGCGGAGATTTAGCGGCAGTCTGTTTTGCCGCCGCTTTCTTCGGGCATCCTGCTCCTTGAAAAAAGGCGGGAATTTCCGCGCCGTCCAGGCCACCGTTCTTATCGCAATCCATTTCGTCGAAATTGGCTTCCAACGGTCCCCGGGCCTCATCGCGATCGACCAAGCCGTTGCCGTTGGTATCCAATCCTTTGGCGCGCTCGTTGAGAGGCGGGTATTTCGGTTTGGCGGCCGCTTGCGCTTTTTTGGGGCATCCGGCGCCACTGAAAAAAGCGGGAATTTCGGCGCCGTCCAAGCCGCCATTCTTGTCGCAATCCATTTCATCGAAATTGGCTTCCAACGGTCCCCTTGCTTCGTCACGGTCGACCAGGCCGTTGTTATTGGCGTCCAATCCTTTTGCCCGTTCCGAGAGGGGCGGAAATTGTGCGTGTGCTTGCGAGGAAATAAATAAAAGGGCCAAAACCCCAAACAGGATTTTGATGCCCGTTTTCCGCTCCCAGGATTTCAAATGCTTTTTATTCATTTCTGTTTCTTTTCATTGGGCTGTGTTGGTAGGCACTTTAGGTAATCACAGGCTGGAGTTCAATCCATCGCATGTGATTGACAATTTTCTTTGCGAATATTCGTTGGCGCTCAATCTCAAAATTTTGAATAAAGTTAATCGGTGGTAGTGGTACTATTCGTCTTCGGTGTTTTTCCTGATTTGCAGAGGAGAAAGATATGTTCGCCAAGATGTCCGTCTGCCTGTTTGGCCTTTTGCTCACCGTGTTCCTGGGAATGCCGTCAACTGCCCTCTCTGCACCACAGATTTTAGGGTTGGTGGCATCTCTAAAACCGGTCCCTCTCACCTGCTCCAACGGTATTTGTTGGGTGGAGGTTTCGACTTTTTGCATACAAGAACATCGCGAACCGCCGGAAACGGGAGACCACTATCGGCTTGCCAAGGGAGCTTCCATCATTTTAACGGTCGAAAATGTTGAGGGTCGTTCGAAGTCAGTGAACGTTGACGATTTAGTGTCCCTCACGTCATCGGGTGGATTCAGTTCAATCACGATGAGCCTGCCGGAGGTAATTGTACGCGGTCTTGGAAAAGGCGTTGCAGCTCTTGAAATTGGATCAACGGTCTCGGCGATACCGTTGCCGGTTCAAGGCGATAAGAATCCGATTCGGCTATCTGAAATAGCTGATTATACGGGTGAGCTCAGGCGTGTGGCGGAAAGTGCTTTGGAAAATGACCGGGCCAATACCGATGCGACCCGAATTTTGGCGCAATTGATGAACAGGGTACCCGATCGTCCTATTGTAACAGAGAAGTATGTAAAAAAAATCTGGCGGCGGTTAATCGGATTCCACGACATCCCGATTTCAGAAACGGCTATTGCGATGAATAAAGCGGCCTTCAGAGACTGTAGGCCTAAAATCACTTTTGGCGTTATGTCAAATTGGCGCTCTTGTATCCACTACCACCATGACCTCCTGGCGGCGAAAACGACCCGGAATGTATGGCGCGCCTTGAAGCCGGGCGGATAAGTCAAACAGGCGAATTCATAGCGGTTGATGCCATCACATTCCGTCGGCGAAATTCACCATGATTATAATGATCAAAACCTGCATGACGCCCTGAGACGCTACGACGGTGAAATAGCGACTTAAGATACGCCCCACCTTTTTTTCATCAGGGTGATCTTTCCGCATTTCCAAATAGGCTCTGATATTGGCTGGAAGCAACACTAATAATCCTTGAACGCTGAGGATGAATGCGATGAATAGGGCGGCTATCACCCACCAGAAATCGGGATAATCCAGATCAATGTATCCGGCGCGAACCGCTAGAAACCAGCCTGATGTCGGCGCGATGATGCCCAAAGTGGTCAGGATGAACAAAGTTTTGGGCAGTAAACGGAGAGAAAATTGCCGACGCATGTCGAAGCTTAGACGGCGGAGAATAGGACCAATCAGAAAGCCCATGAGGATATCCCATCCGGTCAGCATAACGCCGCTGACAATATGCACAAAGCGGAGCAGCCAATCATTTTCCGTCGTGATGGACATGATCATGATAGCAAGCGCCAGCGCCACCCAGATTAGATTGCGAAAATCTAACCCTTCATATATGAAGCGTGATTGTGATGGGGCGGCAACAGTCATAGGACAATCCGGTTTATAGATACCACGTGGATTAATTTAGGAGCTTAATGATTTACTGAACCGCCATCAATCACCATGCATTGTCCGGTCATAAAATCACTATCTGAAGATGCTAGAAAAATCAAAGCGCCGATGAGGTCTTCGGGCATTTGATCCCGCTTGAGAGCGCGGGTGTTGACGACGGCTTGGCGCGACTTGTTGGCGTCTTCGTCCAGTGCGGCGATGACTTTCTCGCTCATGGTAAACCCGGGAGCCAACGTGTTGACGCAAATGTCATCTGAACCCACCTCCCGGGAAAGGGACCGGGTCATGGCGAGGATAGCGCCTTTTGACGTCACGTAGTGAAGCATGTTGGGCGCCCCTTTGAACAGAGTGCCCGAGGCGATATTGATGATCTTACCGGATTTTTGTTGGCGCATTTGCGGCACGGCGGCCTTGGCGCAGAGGAATGGCCCTTTTACATTTACTGCCATTAATTTGTCCCAAGTCTCGACCGTAATTTCCTCGAAAGGTCCGGCGACCAGATCGCCGAAGATGGCGGCATTGGATACCAGCACGTCCAAGCGGCCAAATCGCTCCACCGTCTTTGCGACCATTTCTTGGCAAGCATTCTCATCGGAAACATCGGTGCGAACGGCAATGGCTTCAGCGCCTTGATGGGTCTTCTCGATTTCCGCAGCTACAGGGCTGCTGTCTTCAATATCGGAGACCACAATTTTGGCGCCTTCCTGGGCCATGGCTTTGGCATAAACGGCGCCGATGCCCTGGGCCGCGCCGGTAACGACGCAAACTTTGTCGGCCAATCGGCTCATAGATTCAGTCCTCATCGCCTGGTTGTCGTCCTGGTTCAAATCCGCCGACTTCATGGTAGACCGAAGCGCTTTCCTCTTCAAACGCTCTCACCGAGGGAATCTCGCCCGGTAGCCCCAAAGACTGCCATTTGGCGGCGACGTCTTCGTAAACCTCCTGGCGCAGTGTCGTGCGTTTTGAGAAGACCGGCAAATGGCGGTGCTCCTTGCAGGCGTTGATCAGGGCCTTGGAGCCGTAGGGGCGTTTCTCCGGCGGATTCTGGGTCGGGTCCAGCCAGGTGCTCCAGGTATTGCGGAGGACATCGATATCGTCGATGGGGTTGCAGCGGCTGGCCATGGCCCAAATGACTTCATCCATATTGGTGGGGTCGATATCCTCATCGACGGCGATAATCCACTTGGTGAAATAGGCGCCGCCGGGCACCTGGGCAACCAGGGCCAACACCTGGGCCGCGTGTCCGGCGTGGCGCTGTTCCAGGCTGACCACAGTCATGCCGAAACCGCCCGCCGCTGCCGGATGAGCGTAGACGCCGGCGACGCCGGGTACGCCCAGCTTGTCCAGATCGTCCCAGATTTTGGCCGAACGGATGACCGAGAAAAAGCCACTTTGTTCGCAGGACGGATAATCGGCCATCAGGGCATTAGTAAGGATCGGCTTGGTCCGGTAGTGGAGGGCTGTCACCTCGACCAATGGGCAGCCTGCTTCCGGTCGGCCGTAGTAGCCGGGAAATTCACCGAAGGGGCCTTCCGATCTGACCGAACCGGGTTTGATGACGCCCTCGATGACAATCTCCGCATTGGCTGGCAGCAGCAGATCGGTGGTTTTGCCTTTCACGACGGGGACGGCTTGGTCTTTAATGCCGCCGATATATTCGTATTCGGAAACATTCTTGGCGAACGTTTGAGAGCCGACCAGCAGAAAGAGGGGGTCGATGCCCCAAGCGGCGGCCACCTGGACCGGCTCGCCCCGTTCCCAACTCCTGGTGATATGCAGGCGGGCATCCTTGCCCGGCGATAGGTAGAGGCCGACTTCGTTTTTGCTTTGCTGCATCATGCGGTAGGTGCCGAGATTGAGGTAGCCGTTTTCCGGATCACGGGTGATGACCACATCGCCGGTGCCCGCGTAGCGACCGCCGTCCATGGGCCAATGGCGGGGAATGGGCAGCATATCGAGATCAATATCGCCACCGGTCAACGTGTGCTCAAAGACGGGCGCTTCGTCGGCGGTGATCTCCTGAGGCGGGATGCGAGTTTTAAGTTTGTTTTTGACTTTTTCAATCAGCGTCATGGTGGGTGTGTCCGCCGGTTCCTCCAAGGTCACGGCGATACGGCGAATGCTGGGACCCAGAATATTCCACAGCATCTTGGTCTCTATGGGGCTGTCTTCGAAGCCCGCCGCTTGATCGAACAATGCGGCTGGGGAGGGGTTTTGCTTGGCCAGCAGATAACTGATGGCGCTCATCTCCTCGTCCCGGTTGACGGGATCGGCAATGCGCACCAGTTCATCAATGTCTTCGATGCGGTCGAGCCACTCCCGCAAATCCTGAATGGGTTCGTTGGACGGGTCTTTGCGCGTTTTACTCATGGCGGCGTTCCTTAAGAATTGAACAGATGGGCGTATTTTTTATAGATTTTTTCTCTGAGATCCTGACTGGCCTCGGCCACAGGTGGGAAATCGTCTTTCCAGCCCCAAGGCCGGCAGGCGTCGACAACTGCCCGGTTACTGTAAAAAGGCGGTCCGGGCAGCATGCTGTCCAAAGGCGTCGACCAGGCGCGGCGGACGAAATCGATTTCCTCCACCGGATCGCACCGGGTGGACATGGCCCACACCACATCGAACAGATTTGAAGGATCGATATCCTCGTCGACCACGATTACCCAGCGCCCGGCATAGTTGCCCGAGTGACAGTTGGTGGCCAGCATGCCCGCCTGTTTCGAATGGCCGGGATACATTTGTTCAATAGCAATAATATTGAACATGCGCCCGGCGCCGGCTTCGTGGCACCAGACACCCTTGACGCCTGGAAGGCCGGCCTTCTCGACCTCGTCCCAGATCATAGCGGCTTTAACGATGCCCCGGGCGAAGGTGTAGTTGTTGGGCGGGCGGGCCGGAATGGCCATGGTCAGGATAGGATTGTTGCGGTGGTAGACCCGGCGGATGCGGACTTTGTATTCTTCATGCTGCGGGCTCGCGTAGTAACCCATGAACTCACCGAACGGGCCTTCCTTAAAGGTTTCATCTGGCAGAATTTCGCCTTCGAGAACGACTTCTGCATGAGCGGGGATGGGCAGGCCGTGAAGCTCGCTTTCGATAATTTCAAACGGCCAGCCCCGGTGCCCGCCCGCATAGGCCAATTCATCGGTGGCGAATTCCACCTCCATATTGGCGGAAAAAAACAGCAGGGGGTCCTGACCGACCACGATGGCCACTGGGCAGGGCTGACCGGCTGCGAAATACTTGTCGCGGATGATCCGTCCGTGCTTGCCCGGTGACATCCAGACACCCACGGTATTTTTGTCCTGAACCATGGAGCGGTACGTGGCGGCGTTGATCCAGTCGGATTCGAAATCCCGCATAATGACCATGTCGTCGGTGCCGATATAGCGGCCGCCGTCTTCCTCATGGATGAACGGAACGGGAAACTTGAATATATCCACATCGTCGTCGCGGTCGACGTTTTCCAGAACCGGGCCATCGCTGACATATTCGGGCGGTTTGAGTTCGAAATCCGTCCGCATGCGCTTTCGGTAGGCCTTGACCACGTCGATTGGATGGTCCGGTTCGGGAAATCCAAGAGACAGAGCCAAACGCTTGGGTGAGTTGGCTGTGCCGGACAAAACCCGGAAGCCCGGATCGTATCCCGGTATTTTGTCGAACAATAAAGCGGGGGCGTCTCCCGCCTTGGCATGGCAGAGCAGTTCCGCCAGTGCGCTTAGTTCCAGATTCCAATCGGCGCCTTCCACGGTTTCCAACTCGCCCATCTCATCGATCAGGTCGAGCAATTCCCGGAGATCGGCATGTTTCACGCCGTAATTGGACGCTTGTTTTCTTTTGTCGGCATCAGCCATGGCCTAAGCCCCCCTGTTATGGACCGATTATAGACGAACGATTAGGCTTCTTCGAAAGGTTTGTCCTCGAAGACGTCAATCTTCGGCGCGTCACCGTCGAAGCCCACTTCGTTCCATCTTTTCACAGCATTCTCGTACGCCTTTTTCGACAGTTTGCTGCGGGGTGAGAAGCTGTCGATATATTTAAACTCCATGCAGGCGTTGATCAGGCATTTGGAACCCCAGGGGCGCTCTTCCGGCGGATTCTGACTGGGATCCAGATAGGTGCTCCAGGTTTCCCGTAGGATATCGATGGATTTATCGGGCCGGGACCTAGTCACCATGGCCCAGATTACTTCCGACAGGTTGGTTGCATCCACATCGTCATCGACGACCACGATATATTTGGAGAAATATGCGCCGCCCATGCATTGGGCCGCCAACGCCATGACCTGAGCGGCGTGACCGGCATACATCTGCTTGATGGAAACGACAGTCATGCCCCATCCGGCGGCTTCGGGCGGCGACCAGACCGCCTTGATGCCGGGCACGCCCATGGCGTCCAAATCGTTCCATATTTTCGACGCCCGCGTCATGGCCCAGAAAAGACCGCATTCGTTGGACGGCCAATCGGACATCAGGGCGCTGGTCAATATCGGGTTGTCTTTGTACCGTACCCGTTCAATCCGGATGTAAGGCGTGGGACGTTCCGGCCTGCCGTAGTAGCCGGTGAACTCGCCGAACGGTCCCTCGGCAAAGGTCTCATCGGGATAACAGAAGCCTTCGACGATAATCTCCGCGCCTGCCGGCAGGGTCAGGCCGGTGAGGTCGCTTTCAAAGACGTCGATCGGTTTACCGGCGATACCGCCGTAATATTCATATTCCGATTGGGTCTTCGGGAAGCTGGTGGCGGCGACAATGAACAGCAACGGATCGATGCCGTAAACGCCCGCTACGGGCGCCGGTTTACCCATGGCCCACCATTTTTCACGGTCGAGCAGGGCGTCCTTGCCCGGTGATACATAAAAACCCACTTCGTTTTTGTCTTTGATCATCTGCCGGTAGGTGCCCAGGTTGATGCGGCCGCTTTCCGGGTCCTGGGTGATGACGGCATCACAGGTGCCCAGATATTTGCCGCCGTCCAAGGGCCACATGCGGGGGGCCGGAAATTTGGTGATGTCGACTTCGTCGCCATTGTCGATGTTTTGGTTGACGACGGCTTCGTCGTCGCGAACCAGGGCCGGCATCAATTTGTCGCCCATTTTGTCTTTGAGGATTTTCACCACCTCGACATAGTCGTCGGTCGGTTCCTCGTTGATGGCCAGGCAAATTCGGCGCAGGCTGCTGCCCAATATATTGTAGAGCCCCCGGTATCCGTCGTGGCCTTTCAGGTTTTCGAACATCAAGGCGGGGCTGCCGATCTCCTTGCCGGAGAGATAGGCCAGGGTGGAGGATTCCAGATCGGTATCGACCTCCGCCGTGATGGTTTTCAGCTCACCATGCTCTTCAGCTATTTCGAGCCATTTTTCCAAATCGCTGAGTTGGGTTTTGTTGGTTAATTGATCGTCCATGACCACCCTCCAAAAAATAAACTTCGAATTCTTATAAAAAATTATTGAGCAAATTTTAGTGGCAACATTTGCGGTGTCAACATATAATGAACCAATGGTTCACAATAAGAACCAGATAAAATCACTTAAGGTGAAATATGAAAACGGTAAATTCACTGCAACGGGGCCTCGCCGTTCTTCAGGCTGTCAACGAAAACGGTGGTTGCCAGATCAAGGACCTGCAAAAACTGGTCGATCTGCCCAAACCGACCATCGTGCGGATGGTAAAAACGCTTTTTGAAGCCGGATATGTCGCAAAGGACCGGTCGGGAACCTACAAAGTGGCGGCGAAAGTCATGTCATTATCGAACCGATACGACTTGGATGAGGATCTGATGATTGCGGCAAAACCGGTTCTGGAAAAACTGCGAGAGGACATTACCTGGCCGTCTGATTTGGCGTCATTCGACGGCGACGCCATGGTCATTCTCGATACCGGCATTGCACCAGGGACCTTGGGGCTGAACAGGAGCAGGGGGTCCCGATTGCCGGTTTTATCGACATCCTTGGGCCGCGCCTATCTCGCCTTTTGTGATCGCGATGCCCAAGAGGACGTACTGCCAAAGCTGATCGATGCGGAGAAGCACCTAGGATACGGCAAAATCAGCCGGAAGAGAATTCAGCGAATCCTGAACGAAACGAAGGCCAGCGGCTATGCGGTGGGTGACGCCGAGTATATTAAAAGTACGCGGGCTGTGGCGGTGCCGATTATGGTCGACGGTAAGCCTATCGCGACGGTCAATTTGATGGTGGTGACAACGGCAATGGTCATGGAGGAACTCGAAAAACTATTCGTAAAACCCTTGCAGACAGCGGCCCAGCAAATAGCTGAAGCGATTTCCCGGTGACCAAGTCTCTTGATACGAAAAGGCGGAAAACATGCTTTTTATGATCTACGGTGTGGACGGCCCAAATTCAAAAGCTCTTCGCGCCTCTGTAAAGGCGGCTCATTTCGCCTATCTTGAGGAACATCAGGACGTTTTGGTTCTGGGCGGCGCCACCCTGGGCGAAGATGGTGAAACGAGGACCGGCAGCGTCCTCATCGTCAATGTTGAGGATTTAAATGCGGCCAAGGGTTTTTCCAAAAATGAGCCGTTTCGAAAAGCCGGGGTGTTTGAACAAGTCACCGTAACGCGCATGCGCCGCGGTCAATGGAATCCGGATGCAGCGCCGAAAACACCCGAAGGGCATTGAATTTACTATCTTTTACACAGTTTCAGTCGGGTAAATCCTTACCCGCCTAATGCCACAGCTTACCAACCATTAAAAGAATTATTACTCGAAATGCATCTAATTATAAAATAATGTCTGAGTACTATTGTATTTTTATTTCCCGTTTATCATCAACGGTCCGTAAATTAACTACTATGCTAAATTTTTATATCAATTCAAAATAAATCCCTACCTTACGGGAGATGCTAGATAAAGTTTTCGTTGTTACAAAACGATTCATTATTTCACTTTATTTCATAAAAAATTGCAGTTTTCTGCGCTAAAAATAGGTTATTATCAAAAATCGCTTATACTGAAATAATTTGAAATTTAATTATTGAATTAATAGTGAATTTAATTTATTTCATAATGATAAGTAAAATAATAATATAAGCGGAATAAAATGTAAGTAAAAATTTATATTTAAAAATAATGAAACTAATATGTCGGTTTCAGGTGAAATAACAGCAGGATTGAGGGATGGAGAGCTAATACCGAATGTGAGCAGCTCCAGCATTTCGATTAGGCTGGCTATTATTTGCACTGTTACGGCTCTTGTGATCCTGTATTTCGATTTGTCCCTGCCCCTCGGCGTCGCGGGCGGCGTGCCGTACGTGGCGCTGGTTCTGTTGGGAAACTGGTCAAAAAACCAAAAATTTATCATCGTTCTGGCGATTGCCGGTTCCGTCCTCACTGCCGTTGGATTCTATGCATCGCCGAAAGGGGGAATTCTCTGGGTCGTCCTAACCAACCGGGGACTGGCCATATTCGCCATATGGGTGACGGCAATCCTGTTAATCCATCGCGTCCGTGTCGACTTGCAGCTCATTAATTCTCACGCCAAGTTGGAAGACCGCGTTCTCGAACGGACCCGGATGTTGTCAGATGAAATAAAGGAACGGAAGTCGATTGAAGAGAAATTGAGCAAGGCGCGTGACTATCTGGAGTTACGCGTTGAGGAGCGCACCCGGTCATTGCGCCAGGAGGTGGTCGAACGAAATTATATCGAAAAATCGCTTCGAGAAGAGGAGGCCAGACACCGGGCTGTTTTTGATTCGGCCCTTGATGGCATTTTAACGATTAACGACAAGGGCTGTATCGATACCGCCAATCCGGAAGCCGAGAAAATTTTCGGATACGGGCATGAAATGATTGTGGGCAAGCCTTTTTCCGCGCTCGTGTCTTCCAAGGGGGAAGTGAATTGTTGGGAACTCTTTGTCGATTTTGACAAAGACAACCTCGAATTAACCGGACGCCGTCAAGAAATGGTGGGCATTAAAAAAGACGGCTCCGAAATTCCCATCGAAATCGTCATTTCTCAGCTGGAACTGGACGGCAAGCAGCGGTTCGTTGGAATTCTCCGCAATATCACCGACCGCAAAGCCGCCCAAGAAGCCTTGAGCGAGAGCGAAACCAAATTTAGAGACTTTACGGAAACGGCATCCGATTGGGTGTGGGAAACGGGGCCGGATTCGCGCTTCTCCCATTTCTCCGATCATTTTTACGAGTCCCTGGATATTGAGCCGTCGGACATAATCGGTAAAACGCCAAATCAATTTTTTGATTCATCGGCCAACAAAGGATTACTGGATCTAAAACCTCGAAATGACCCTGGTAAAAAATATGAAGATCAAGAATTGGCCTCTTTCAAGGGGTATATTGTCGAATTCATCCGCGATGACGGGGATGTTCACTTTTTAAGCATCAACGGAAAACCCGTTTACAATCGCAGCGGAGATTTCGCCGGTTATCGCGGAACGGGAACCGATATCAGCGGTCTGGTACGGGCGGAATCAGCTGCCGACAACCAGAAACGGCGCGCCGAAAAATTTCTGGACGTCACCGAAGCCATAATCGTCGGGTTGGATTGGCATGGCAACATAGAGACCGTAAACAGTAAGACCGCGGACTTGCTCGGATACGCCGAGGACGAATTGATCGGCAGGAATTGGTTTGACGTCGCCATACCTGAGTCCGAACGCGAACCTGTCGGCGCTGTTTTCTCTTCTCTAATGAAGGGAGAGCTGAAAAATGTCGAACACTATGAAAACGCTATTTTAACCAAGTCTGGAGAAGAAATATTCATTTCCTGGCATAACGTTCTTCAAACGGATCAATCCGGTAAGATTATCGGTACGCTGAGTTCCGGACAAAATATCACGGGACGAAAAATGGCCGAATTGGAGTTGAAAGAAGCCAAAGAACAAGCCGAAGAAGCCAGCCAGGCGAAATCTGAGTTCCTTTCTTCCATGAGCCATGAATTGCGTACGCCCATGAACGCGATATTGGGATTCGGCCAATTGCTTCAGCACAATCCGTCCGAACCCTTGTCGATAAAGCAGATGGATTACACGACGCAAATACTGAAAAGCGGCGATCACTTGCTGGAACTGATCGATCAGGTTCTTGATTTGGCGAAGATCGAATCCGGGACGATCTCTCTCACCGCCGAGATCGTCGAACCCCATCAGGTTGTCGACGAATGTATCGATATGCTATCTGGCCGTGCCGCCAAGGAAAATGTCGAAATAATCTGCTTAGAACCGAAATTTGATCTGCCCAGATTGGCGATCGATAAAGGACGGTTCCGGCAGGTTTTGCTCAACTTGCTATCCAATGCCGTTAAATATAACCGTCCCGGCGGATCAATCCAAATAACGCTGGCACCGCAGGACGAAACATATTTACGGATTGTGGTTAAGGATACCGGATTTGGAATTCCCAAAGATAAAGCGAAAGACCTGTTCGAGCCGTTCAGCCGGTTGGGAAGGGAATCGGGTGAAATTGAAGGTACAGGCATTGGTCTTTCAATTACACGTCAGCTGATCGAACTCCTGAATGGACGGATCGGTTTCGAAAGCAAAGAGAATATCGGCAGTACGTTCTGGGTAGATTTCCCTATTACAGCGTTGGATTATGATGCCGAAATCGCCCTTGCGCAAAAGTCTGAGGATCATCTTCTTTCCGGCCAGTTGAATGAAGACGGCATCCCAAATACCATTCTCTACATCGAGGACAACACCGCTAATTTGAATTTAATGAAAGAAGTGATCAGAAAACTGCCGTATTTCAAAATGCTGGCGGCGCATAATGCGGAAATAGGGCTGGAAATTGCGAAACAGAAACAGCCGGATTTGGTTTTAATGGATATAAATTTGCCCGGCATGAACGGTATTGAAGCCCTAAAAAGTATGCAAAACGATGAACTCACCATGGATATTCCTGTCATCGCCTTGACGGCGGAAGCCATGCCACAAGATATTGAGCGGGGTAAGGCGGCCGGCTTCAAGGATTACATCACTAAACCGATAAATGTATCGAAAGTCCTAAACGTCATTGAAGACGTGCTGTCCTGACATCCCCTCTCGGTGTCCGAATTTTTTTAGTCGCGCCCATCATAAATTACTGAAACCCCTTCCATTTGGTGCCCGATCAGTCCAAATTTATACTGATGCCTTTGGGTTGGCAGTTTGGAGATCCGTATCGTCATGAGCGAAGTACTGGTTTTAGGGGCCGGTAAAATCGGTATTGCGGTGGCGCAAATGCTGCAGGCAACCGGCGATTACCTCGTCGAACTGGCGGATTACGTCGATCAGCCGGGGTTTTTGGCCGGTCATCCCGACATTGCCTATAAAAAAGTGGATGTGACCGATGAAAAGGCGCTCGGCACTGCACTCGCCGGAAAAAAAGCCGTGATCAGCGCTTTGCCTTTTTATTTGGATTTGGGCGTCGCCAGAGTGGCGAAAAAGGTTGGCGTTCATTATTTCGACCCGACCGAAGACGTCCATACGGCGCGGGAAATCCGTCGCCTGGCCGAAGATGCAGATACTGTTTTCGTCCCGCAATGTGGATTGGCGCCCGGATTTATAGCCATTGCTGCGCACCATCTGGTCAAGCATTTCGAAGAACCGCAAGATGTAAAGCTGCGTGTCGGCGCGTTGCCGCAATATCCGGATAACGCTTTGAAATATAATCTGACCTGGAGCACCGATGGTCTGATCAACGAGTATTGTAATCCATGTGAGGCGATTTATGAGGGCGAAAGAAGAGAGGTGTTGCCGCTGGAGGGCTTGGAACATTTCTCGTTAGACGGCGTTAGATACGAAGCGTTCTCGACCTCCGGCGGTATCGGCAGTCTTTGTGAAACGTTGGAAGGGCAGGTTGAAAATCTAAACTATAAAACCGTCCGATATCCGGGCCACCGGGACATGATCAAGATGTTGGCGGACGATCTCAATCTGTGCGCCCGTCGTGATGTGTTCAAGGACGTTATTGAACACGGCATTCCTTTGACCGAGCAAGACGTGGTTATCATTTTCGTTACCGTCAGGGGACGGCGCAATGACGAATTGATGCAGGAATCCTACGCCAAAAAAATCTATGCGGAGGAGAGTGATAGCACTTCTTTGGCTGGTCCTTGGAGTGCCATCCAACTTACGACCGCAACCGCTATTTGTGCCGTTGTCGACCTGCATAACAATGGAAAATTGGAGAACAAGGGCTTCGTAAAACAGGAGGATATCGATTTCGAGGATTTCATTTCTAATCGCTTCGGAAAAGTCTACGGCTAGGCGGGAGACCCATGGACATTCTTGAAGAATTTCGAAAAGTATGTGGTGAAATCGGATTGGATGACAGCCTGCTATCGGCAGGTAATTTGTCCGTGTCCTCGCCCATCGATGGCGGCCAGATCGCGACCGTTTCAGAGGATACCCGGTCTTCTTTGGCAACCAAAATTTCACACTCACAGGAAGCGTTTCAAACCTGGCGTTCGGTGCCGGCGCCCAGACGCGGAGAACTTATTCGTCTGTTCGGAGAGGAATTGCGCCGCCACAAGAAGGCGCTGGGCCGCTTGGTGACCATAGAATGCGGCAAAATTTTTCAGGAAGGATTAGGCGAAGTTCAAGAGATGATCGATATCTGCGACTTTGCTGTTGGCCTTTCAAGGCAGCTCTATGGTCTCACCATCGCTTCCGAACGACCGGACCATCGAATGATGGAGACGTGGCACCCATTGGGTCCCGTCGGCGTAATATCCGCCTTTAATTTTCCTGTGGCGGTTTGGGCGTGGAACGCGGCTATCGCGATCGTCTGTGGCGATCCCGTCGTGTGGAAGCCCTCGGAAAAAACACCCGTGTGCGCCCTTGCCTGCAACCGGCTGTTTGAGCAGGCAATGGCGAAATTCGACGGTGCGCCGGAAAACCTTTCTCAAACTGTAATAGGGGGGCAGGATATTGGCGAACAACTGGTCGACGACCATCGCATCGCCTTGATAAGTGCAACTGGAAGTAGCCGTATGGGGCAGGCAGTCGGCCCGCGCGTGGCGGCGCGGTTCGGCCGGGCGTTGCTTGAGTTGGGCGGCAACAATGCGTTGATCGCGACGCCGTCTGCCGATTTGGATTTAGCGGTACGGGCGATCTTGTTCTCGGCTGTCGGAACGGCGGGGCAACGCTGCACCTCTTTGCGGCGTTTGATCGTTCATCGAGACATAAAGGACGACCTATTGGCGAGACTGGAATCAGCTTATGAAAGCATCACCATCGGCAATCCGCTTGATGAAGATTGTCTTGTCGGGCCTTTGATCGATGGACATGCCGTGCAATCGATGGAACGGGCGTTGCAAAAAGTTGCGGCGGAAGGCGGGAAGGTCATTGGCGGCGGTGGTATCCGGCAGGACGAGTTTCCAGAAGCTCACTACGTCCAACCCGCCATCGCCGACATGCCCGCTCAGTCGGATACGGTCAAAGAGGAAACCTTCGCCCCCGTTCTTTATGTTTTGACCTACGATACCTTGGAACAAGCTATTCGACTGCACAACGATGTGCCTCAGGGATTGGCCTCCAGTATTTTCACGACCGATGTTCGGGAAGCCGAAAAATTTCTTTCAGCGGCAGGCAGCGATTGTGGCATCGCCAACGTCAATATTGGGCCGTCCGGCGCCGAAATAGGTGGAGCGTTCGGTGGTGAAAAGCAAACCGGCGGGGGCCGAGAGTCAGGATCGGATGCCTGGAAAAGCTATATGCGGCGAGCCACCAACACCATCAATTACGCAGACGACCTGCCGCTTGCCCAAGGCATAAAGTTCGACGTCTGATCGGCAAAAAAATATAGGAATTTACGTACAATCCGGCCTTTGACACACCATATATATTGTGATTATATTGTTCCGACCACTAGATATTGATAGTTATCCACAGGCACCTGTGGATTAAATTAAAAAAGGGGAGGTCAGATGTTGCGATTTATCACCCGGCTTTTACGTATTAAAAAGCGCCGGACGCCGGACGCTCCCGTAATTTGGCTGTATCCGAGCTCTTTCCGATCATTGAACTGATTTCACAGCCGGTTTGCGCTTTTGATAAGTGTCGTTAGATAACGCGGAAATATGTCATCCCATTCTTCAAAACATGTAATTTATGCCGCTTTCGTCGGTAATTTTCTGATTGCCATCACGAAATTTGCCGCTTCTTTTTTTACCGGCAGTTCGGCCATGCTGAGCGAGGCCGTCCATTCCTTGGTGGATACCGGAAATCAAGCACTTTTGCTGTATGGCATCCGGCGCTCGACCAAGCCCGCCGACGAAACCCACCCTTTCGGCTACGGCATGGAATTGTATTTTTGGACCTTCGTGGTCGCTATCTTGATATTCGGTCTGGGAGCAGGCGTTTCCGTATTCGAAGGAATTAAGAAGTTACAGCATCCGGAGCCGATTACCGACGTATATATCAACTATATCGTTCTGGCCGTGGCCATCGTTTTTGAGGCGGTTGCTTGGTTTATCGCCTTTCGCGAGTTCAATAAGGAAAGAGGCAGTCTCACCTATTTTAAAGCACTCAGAACCAGTAAAGACCCCACCGTTTTTACCGTTCTGTTTGAGGACAGCGCTGCAATGCTGGGCTTGATCGTCGCTTTTGCCGGCATTGCGTTGGGAGAGTATCTCGGGTTGCCCATACTGGATGGCGTTGCCTCGATCGTGATCGGTGTAATTCTCGCGCTCACGGCAGCTTTTTTGGCCTTCGAATGCAAGGGGCTGTTAATCGGCGAAAGTGCCAATTTGGAAGTTCGGGAAGGGGTTCGCCGGCTCGTTGCCGAGGAATCGGGTATCAAGGGTATCAACGAAGTACTGACCATGCATCTCGGTCCGAACGATATTCTGGTGAATCTCAGTATCGACTTTTCCGAAGATCTATCGGCCGATGCGGTCGAAGAAACCGTCACCAAATTGGAAATCGATATCAAAGGGGAATATCCACAGATTCGCAGGATTTTTATCGAAGCTCAAAGTTTTGCCGGCCACCGCCAAGTCGTGTCCTGGGAGGAAAAGTCCGATGAAAATGGCGGAAAAGCCTAAAAATCGGCCAATTTTCAGGGAAAATACTTATTTTTCGGTCGGATTAAGTATTTTCAAAAGACTATCTACACATTTTAAGAACAATGTGATATAAGAAATCTGCAAGCAGAATGCTTGGATGACCGCTTTACTAGAAGGAGTAAAGAAAGATGAGCGAGAATATCGGCTATCAATCGCCGGCTGTGTACCTGCCGCAGGCGAGTGTACTCTTGCAGCAACCGATTCGTGATCGGTTAGAAAATTTAGAGCCCACCCAAAAAATTGAAGTGGATCGAACGGCAGAATTGCCGGAAGGTTTGCGCGTGTCTGAACCGGGGGCCAGTGGCGAGAATTTTTCGGGCAGCGGTTTTTCAACCGACCATGACGCCAAAGACCAACCGCCGCCTCCCGGCAATAAAGTTATGGCTCAGGAAATTGTCAGCCGCGCCAATGAAAATGAACAACGTCTGGATGACAAAAAGTCTATTTCGGCCGTGCCGAGTCCTTCCGAAATTGTCGGTTCGCCGGAAGCTCTGACCCGCCTGGACCAAGACCGCGACGGGCATATCGACCAATTGGAAGTCAAACACGCCATTCGGGCTGAAAACGATTCGACCACCTATGCGGCTCTGTCTCAGTATCGAAAAGCGCTGAACCTCAGTACGACTAACAGCGACGAACAGGTGGATACCAAGAAAATGTTCGATGATGCCGAGGGCGGTAAAAAGCTGTTCGATGACGTAGGGGAAAACAAAAAATTGTTCGACGAAACGGCGGAGGAGCAAAAACTCTATGACGATGCAGATCTAGAGAAAAAGCTCTACGATGAGGTCGAAGCCGAAGAAAAAATGTTTGATGAACAAGACGAAGACGCCCTTCGCCGCAAGATATATGGTGAAGAGGCGGGTTCGGAAGGCGAACCGTCCAACGGTTCCGGCCAAGATGAGGATGATGACGGTGTGACCGAGGTCGTCGTTTAAACCGTCCAATTGGCCGTAAATTGATAAAATGGCCAAAGAATATTCTCGCTTGTTCTAGTTTTGAGTTCTTGGAAAAAGCGCCGGAAACGGCGCTTTTTTCTTATTCAATTCTACTCGGCGGTATTGGTGTCCGCTGACTCTGATTTCCAAGGGGAATTTTCTCGCGATAATTTTTAACTAAATTCTTGATTTTAGGGACGAATCATCAAACCTATCTAATTAAGTTCTTGGGACCTTGGTGGCGGAGTCAATCATCGAAAATTCAACCTTAAGATTGCTTGACAGTAGGGGGGGGCTGGATTACTCAGTGCTCGCGAGCAAACACGCTAGTGGGGGTGTAGCTCAGTTGGTTAGAGCGCCGGCCTGTCACGCC
>CAZNLR010000050.1:0-34786 GCA_964574215.1 uncultured Rhodospirillaceae bacterium
CGCACCCCATTGAGAGGACCTGAAGGCTCAGTTGAGTTTTGGATGGATTATAGTGCTGCGGCAAAAGGCAAAATTGTAGCTAAGCCAGGATATAAACGAGCGGAGACCGGAACGATGCGCTGGATCGTCGAAGGGTACTATCAGTCTTCTGCATTTCAAGAAATTGGTGAAGGATACAAGAAAACACGTCGGGGCATATTGGATCGATTCTGCGAAGAACATGGCCATAAACGGTATGCCCAATTGAAGCCTCGCCATATCCGAGAGATCCGAGACAACATGATGGAACGTCCTGGTGCAGCGAACAATTTACTGAAGGCGCTGCGACAAGTATTCAAGTTTGCCGTAAACTACGACTATCTTGAAACCAACCCGACCACCTCTATAGAGCGTCTGAAACCTAAAAATAAAGATGGCTTTCATGCATGGACCCCTGATGAAATTGAGCAGTTTGAGGCAACCTACCCCATCGGTACAAAAGAAAGGTTGGCGTTTGCCATTCTCCTTTACACCGGCCAAAGGCGTTCAGACATCGTAAAAATGGGGCGTCAGCATGTCAGAGAGGGTTGGATGACGGTAATCCAACAAAAAACAGGGAAACGCATTGAAATCCCCGTTCTGGCCGAATTACAGCGTATCTTGGATGCTAGCCAGACAGGTGATCTTACTTATTTGGTTACGGATTATGGGAGACCTTTCACAGGCAACGGATTTGGGAACTGGTTCCGAAAAACATGTGATGGAGCCAATTTGCCTCAATGTTCTGCCCATGGAATTAGAAAAGCTGCTGCATCGCATCTTGCTGCCATTGGCTGTACGGTCCATGAAATCATGTCCATTACTGGACACAATTCAGTTTCAGAGGTCCAGCGATATACCAGAGCTGCTGATCAGAAGCGTCTCGCAGAAAGTGTTCGCAAGCGCATAGATGGATAAAAAGGGAACAAATTCCCCCAAACCTAAATTAAAGTTTGGGGCGTATCCTGAAAAACTTAATAAAATCAATATCTGGAGCGAGGGAGTGGTGGGCCCGGTAGGACTCGAACCTACGACCAGACCGTTATGAGCGGCCGGCTCTAACCAACTGAGCTACGGGCCCCCACCAGTTTGGAGAGCGACAACCTAGCGCTTTGGCTTGGTTGGTCAAGACTGAAAAATTTGATCGCCGGCCAATCCGTCTAAAACCGGTATTCCGTCATATAGCGGCCGATATTGCGGTCCATTTCCGAATTGAACTCGGTCATCAGTTTTTCCATCATCTCGTACCAGATGCGGCGGCGGTCATTGATGGACATATCCTCCGCCACAGTGACCGACCTTGTGGCGCGTGACGAGACCACGGCTTTTCTGATGCCGCGGCGATCGAAGATTTCCAGACTGGCTTCGATAATTGCGTCGTAGCGCTCCGATTGCTGTTTTTTAAACAGGCCGGTAACGGTTTTATCCAGCTTCAAAGAGGTTTCCGTCACATCCGATTCCAATATGGTGAAGCGTGCCGTATTGTCGTTGCCGGCGATCTGCAACCGGTCCTCAGCCCAGCGGGTCAGCGCCTTGGCCGGCGGCACGGGCATCAGGTGGGCGACATGGGGCGCGTCGGTGCCGGGCTTGGCGCTGTTCACCAGTTGAATATCGACAACCCGTAGGGCGATGGGTGGCAAATGGCGGAAGGTCATTTCGGGCAGATTGCTTTGGGGCAGCCTGGCCTCACAGGCAGCCAGCATCAAGGCAACGGCGACCAGAAACATCCCGCCGGGGCGCTGCAATAACCTATTGAAAACATGCGTAAACATCACCCTATGTTGCACAGAGCGGGCGTCGCTGGCAAGGCCCGGAATGCGCCATCCATCAGGATAATCTGATTTGATCGAGCGCCTCATCATCGAAGGCGTAGTCGGTACGGCAGAATTCACAAGTGGCGATGATTAACCCGTCTTCGGTTTTCATCTCCCGCAGATCATCGGGAGAGAAAGAGGCCAAGGTCTCGGCGACCTTTTCCCGGCTGCACCGGCAGTGATATTTGAGCGGTTTCCGGTCATAAACCCGGACACCGTCTTCGTGGTAAAGCCGGTACAGGAGGCCGGACGCATCGATATCGGGATCGAGGAGCTCTTGGGTGGTCATGGAACTCATCAGGGCGACAGCGGTGCGCCAAGCCTCGTCGGCTTCCTCATCGGTCAGATCAAAAAGGGGGCGCGCCGGATCATCATCCTGATCGCCCCCGTGATTGCTTTGGGGCATTTTCTGGATCATCAAGGCCGCTGCCCGAGGTGAACAACTTCCCTCACCGCTATCTGAGGCCAGCAGAATGGCGGTTTCAATCTGCTCCGACTGGCGGAAGTAAGCTTGGGCGCATTCGGCCAGGCTGGCGCCTTCCAGCGCGGTGATGCCTTGATAGCGATCCGTGTCCCGTCCCTGATCGACCGTAAAGGCAAGATGACCGGCGCCCAAAAGATGGGGAACGGAAGGCTCCAACTTTGCGGCCTCTTCCATTGCCGCCCCATCGAACCGCGCATAACCCCGCATGCCGCCGTCACTGGTGATATCGGCGACCATCATGGCGATGGGGCCGTCGCTTTGGGTTTGCAGGATGAAAATTCCGTCATATTTGAGGGCGTTGGCCAAAGCGGCGGTAAGGGCGCAGGTTTGTCCCATCATGCGGGCGACCACATCGGGATAGTCATGCGCGTCAATTATTTGTGCAAAGGTCGACCCCAATCGCA
Source organism: uncultured Rhodospirillaceae bacterium (assembly GCA_964574215.1). Taxonomy (GTDB): domain Bacteria; phylum Pseudomonadota; class Alphaproteobacteria; order Rhodospirillales; family UBA2165. Next base: position 2,721 of record CAZNLR010000050.1, read on the forward strand.
CCAGCCGGCCCCTGACATTGGCGCCTTCAACGCTGAATGGCTGAACTTCGTCGGGAAAGACGGTTGCCGCCGTCATATTTCAATAACCAAGCCGGACACTATTCCAGGCACCAGGCGAGGATGCCTTTTTGGGCATGCAGCCGGTTTTCCGCCTCATCCCATATGACCGATTGCGGGCCGTCGATGACGCTGTCCGTCACCTCTTCACCCCGGTGGGCGGGCAGGCAATGCATGAACACGGCATCTCCCGCCGCTTTCGCCATGAGGGCATCGTTGACCTGATAGGGCTCTAGCAATTCGAGCCGTCGGTCGCGTTCGCCATCGTCGCCCATGGACACCCAGGTATCGGTAACCACGCAGGCCACGCCATCGACGGCTTCCTTGGCGTCATCAAGAATTTCGATCCGGCCGCCTTCCTGCCTGGCCCAATCTGCCATGGCGTCCGGCAGCCGCAGTTCCGGCGGCGTGGCAACCCTTAGGGTAAAGCCGAACCGGACCGCCGCATGCAGCCAGCTCGCCGCGACATTGTTGCCGTCCCCGACCCAGGCCACGGTTTGTCCTTCGATCGCGCCCCGGTGTTCTTCGAAGGTCAGAATGTCGGCCATAATCTGCACCGGGTGGGAATCGTCGGTCAGCCCGTTGATTACCGGCACCGTGGCGTATTCCGCCAGCCATTCCAGCTTCTGATGGGAATCGGTCCGGATCATAATGGCGTCAGCGTAGCGGGACAGGACCCGCGCCGTATCGGCGATGCTTTCGCCGCGGCCCAGCTGGGAATCCCGTTCGCCCAGAACCACCACACTACCGCCCAATTGTTGCATGCCCACCTCGAAGGAAACGCGGGTCCGGGTGGACGGTTTTTCGAAGATCAGGACCAAAGTTTTATCGGCCAAGGGCTTGTCTCCGACGCCCGCGTCCTTGATGGCCGCTGCCCGGTTCAGGATATCCCTGAGGGTCGCTTTATCGAATTGATCCAGATCGAGAAAATGCCTAGGGGACCTGTTGGGAGAGGTAATGGGAGAGGTCTTGGGGGCGCTCATGGTCTCAGCCTTCCATTTCACCACAGACGGTGTTGAGGATCGCAATGGCTTCCTCGATATGGGAGTCCTCAACGACCAACGGCGGCAGGAAGCGGATCACGTTGCCGCCCGCGGGAATGGTTAGCAGTCCTTTACTTTCCATCGCCTTCACCATGTCGGCATTGGCCGGCACGGCTTCGACGCCCAGCAACAGGCCTTGGCCCCGCACGGCACCCAGCATTTTTGGATGAGCCTTGGCGGATTCTATCAGTTTGGCTTTGAGCAATTCCCCCATCGCCTGGACGTGCTCCAAAAAACCATCACCGGTCAAAACGTCGAACACGGCATTGGATGCGGCGACTGCCAGAGGATTGCCGCCATAGGTGGTGCCGTGGCTGCCCACTGCCATGGCGGACGCTACTTTCTCCGTGGCCAAACAGGCGCCGATGGGAAAGCCGCCGCCGAGGCCTTTGGCCGACGCCATCACGTCAGGAGTAATGCCCGTCCATTCGTGGGCGAACAGTTTACCGGTCCGGCCCATGCCAGTTTGCACCTCGTCGAAAAACAACAATAGCCCGAATTCGTCCGCCGTCTCCCGGAGACGCTTGAAATATTCCGGCTCAACGTAATTGATGCCACCTTCACCCTGGATCGGCTCAATCAGGATGCCTGCCGTTTCTTCCGTGATGGCGGCCCGCATTTCATTGAGGTTGCCGAAGGGCACCTGATCGAAACCGTCCATCACCGGGAGGAACCCTTGAACGTGTTTCTCCTGGTTGGCCGCTGATATGGTCGCCAGGGTCCTGCCGTGGAAACTGTTGTCGCAGGTAATCACCCGATAGCGTTCTGGATGGCCGTTCTCGTGCTGGAAGCGCCGTACGACTTTGAGGCCGCATTCGACGGCTTCGGCGCCGGAATTGCAGAAAAATACGGCGTCGGCGAAGGTGGCCTCCACCAGCCGTTCCGCCAACCTCTCCTGGCCCGGAATGCGGTAGAGGTTTGAATAGTGCAGCACCTTGCCCGCTTGTTCGCGGATGGCCTCCACCAGATGGGGGTGGGAATGTCCAAGGGCGCTGACAGCGATACCCGCGCCAAAATCCAGATACTTCTTACCATCGGTAGCGAAAAGAAAAACGCCTTCGCCATGGTCGAAAGCGATATCCGCCGGCGCATAGGTCGGCATTATTGCAGAACTCACAACGCTCTCCTTAATTTAAAAAGGCGGTAATTCAACCGCCAGCCAGGAAAGCGGCGGAGTATCCAAATCATCGGGGTAAATGTCAATGTTTATGGGAATTTAATCAGGATTTCAGCTTGTAGCCACAGGCGAACAAATACTGGCAAAACGCCCAAAGAACGATAACGAGGACAACCATGACAACGATACCCGTCACCAGCGAACCATCCGCATGCCCCAGGAACCCATAGCGGAAACCGTCGATCATATAAAAAAACGGGTTGAATTGGGCGACGATCTGAAAGGTGTCCGGCAGGTATTTTATGGAATAAAACGTGCCCGACAGGAACGACAGAGGCATGATCACGAAATTGGTGATGGACGCTACATGATCCACTTTCTCGGCCCAGATGGAAGTGATCAATCCCAGCAATGACAACGCCAAAGCAGCGGCAAACGCATGAAAAAGGATAAAAGGCCAGGAGTGAATTTGAACGGGGACGAATATGCTCATCCCCAAGATCACGGCCAACCCCACCAGCAGACCCCGCGTGGTGGCGGCCAGGGTGTAACCGGCGGTGTGCTCGAAAGGACTGAGGGGCGGCATCAGGCTATCGACAATGGTCTCCACCAGCTTTTCGAACATGATGGAAAATGACGTACCGGCGAAACTGGCCGTCAAAAGCGCCATCAGGCTGAGCCCCGGCACCAGGAACTCGGTAAAGGGAACATTACCCATGGACCTTCCGTCGCCTTCGAAGGCGAAGTTGAAAATGGATAAAAACAGCAAAGCCGTTACCACCGGCGCGACGAAGGTTTGGAGATAAATTTTGAAAAATCGTTTCACCTCGCGCCAGTAAAGGGACCAGAGGCCGAGGCTGTTCCACTGTCCCTGCCGCGGCCTGGTCACGCCGCCCATAATACCGTTGGGTCCGAATTCCGGCATGCCTCTATTCCTTCAACTTGTAGCCGCTGCGCAGCATCAGGTAACAGACGGTTACGAGAGCCACATCGATCACAGTGACCAGGGCAATGCCGATTTCCAAGGACCCATCGGCATGACCGGTAAAGCCGTAGCGGAACCCGTCGATCAGATAGAAAAACGGATTAACGTGGCTGAAGGACTGCAACAGGGGGGTAAATCGCTCGATGGAGAAAAAGGTGCCGCTCAGAAAAGAAAGAGGCAGAATAATGAAATTAGTAACGGTCGAAATATGATCGAACTTCTCCGCCCATATACCGGTGATCAAACCGATGGTGGACATCATCAGGGCGGCGGCGCAGCCATAGAAAAGGATCAAACCAATATTGTGGATACCCACCGGCTCGACAAAAGACAAGGCGCCGCCGACACCGACGGCGACCATAATGCCGCGGGTAGCGCCGGACAGAATAAAAGCCGTTGCATATTCAAAAGCGCTGATCGGGGGCATCAAGGTATCGACGATATTTTCGTTGAGTTTCATCTGGATCAGCGACGTCGAGGTGTTGGAAAAAGCGTTTTGCAATATCGACATCATGATCAGACCCGGCGTCAAAAACTGGACATAGGGAATGCCGGCGACCATACGCCCGCCACCAAAGGCGACAGCAAAGACGGTCAGGAACAACAGCGTGGTCACCACCGGCGCCAGCAGGGTCTGCCCAAATATTTTTATGAACCGCCGGACTTCTTTTGCATATAAGGTCCACAGGCCCCGCCAATTGGGTAATCCCCTGGCCGGGCGAGTCTCCATCATCTGTCTGAACGGCTCTCCCATGGGTCAGGCCTTCAGCTTGTAGCCGCTGGCAAACAGGCGCCTACAGACGATCCAGAGGACGAGATTGACGGCGAGCATCACGACAATACCCAGGAAAACAGGGCCGTCTGAGCGGCCGATGAAACCGGCCCGTAACCCATCGATGGCGTAGAAAAAGGGATTGAAATAGGCGATGGTTTGCAAATAGTCGGGCAGCCTGTCGATGGAATAGAAGGTGCCCGACAGAAATGACAAAGGGGTAACGACAAAACTGGTGATGGCCGCCATCTGCTCGTTCTTCTCCGCCCAGACGCCGCCGATAATTCCCAGCATGGCCATCATGTAGGAGGCGGCAACCCCGTGAAACAAGATGAGCAGAAAATTCTGAGGCACCAGCGACACGAACAGGCTCATGGCGAGGGCGACGGCGATGCCGACGGCAACGCCCCTGGTCGCACCGCCGCTGGCATAGGCCAGCACCAGTTCATTGGCGGTCAATGGCGGCATCAGTGTGTCGACAATATTTCCCTGCATCTTGGCGCTCATCAAGGACGAGGACGCATTGGCGAAGGCGTTTTGGATGATCGCCATCATCACCAAGCCCGGCGCTAAAAACTGAATGAAGGGAACGCCGTTGATCTCGCCCCTCAGCTTACCGATGGCCAGCACGAATATGGCGAGAAAAATCAATGTCGTTACCACCGGCGCCAAAACGGTCTGGATATAGACTTTGGAAAACCGGCGCACTTCCCGCAGATAAAGGGTCTTCAGCCCCAGCCAGTTTTTCAAGCCCAGCCGCGGCCGCGTTTTTGGTTCTGTTCCGGGCCGGGTCAAGGTTCTCTGTTCGCTCATCTCACTCGGTAACGCCTGTTCGTGATTCGCTCGTTTTTTTGGGGCGCTCTTGATATAACCGGGTGGCGACGAAAACCAAGCCCTTTTGACGACTAAATAGGAAAAAGAGAGCTCTATTGCCCAACTCCGAACAAACCCCAGATCATTCCCCGGCGGCGCCTGAAAACCGAAAAATCGGTAGCCGAACCAAGAGAAAACCCCGGAAGGCGACCGCCAAATCCCTGGAGAATGCCGCGCTCTACTATCTCCAGCGTTTTTCCTCGTCGAGCGAAAATCTGCGCCGCGTACTGTTGCGCCGCGTGCGCCGCTCCGCCCAGCATCATGGCACCGATCCTGAGGAGGGCGCGGCGTTCATCGACGATATCATCCGGCGGTATCAACGGTCGGGTTTGCTGGACGATGCCGGATACGCCGAAATACGCGCCGGGAGTTTAAGCCGGAGGGGATCGTCCGCCCGGTCAATCCGCGCCAAACTTAAAGAGAAAGGCGTCGCCGAAAGCATCATCGTGGAAAGCCTGGCCAAACTCTCAGAGGAAGATCAGGACCCGGAACTGACCGCTGCGGTGGCCTTCGCGCGCCGCCGCCGCCGCGGTCCTTACCGGGATAAAACCCAACGGTCCGAGTATCGGGAAAAGGACCTCGCCGCCCTGGCCCGTGCCGGTTTCAACTACGATACCGCGCAGAAGGTGATAGATGCAGAAAGCATCGAAATCCTGGAACAAGAAATCACCACCAACCAAACCCGGTAAATAGTTAATTTATCGACAGTCTATAAATTTACACCCGTTCACATCTTTCTTAATTAATCGACAGTCGATAAATTTACACGTGTTCATAACTTCGTTAATGATATGACGGCTCCTTCGTCATTTTAGGGTTGCATTTTGGGATAAAATTAAGTGAGTCACTGTCATTGTGATCACCCTTGGGGATAAAGAGATACCATGAATTCCATGGACGAGTTTAAAGCGGTTTGGAGCAGCGATTTTTTCGGCGTGACCGTCGGTGATTTGGTCGTCGTCGGTGTCGTGCTGTTCATCTTTATTCTGATGCGCCGGTTCTTCGCCCGGACGGTCATCGACCGCCTGAAAAAATGGACCAACTTGACCCACACCGATGTGGATGACCAAATCATCAAGGCCCTGCAACAGCCTCTGATGTTCCTGTTTTTGATCATCGGCCTGTCCTTCGCCGTTCAATGGATCGCCTTTTCGGAAGAGGTCGAGGACAATCTGGTCCAATTACTCAAATCCCTCATCGCCTTCACCATCTTTTGGACCCTCTACCGCGTGGTGGACCCGATCTCCCTGTTCTTCGACCGGTTCATAAAAAAGCTAGCGGGGCCGGTGGCCAACGAAGCCAAAAGCTATCTGCTCAAGGGTCTGAAAGTATTTATCGTCGGTTCCGGCGCCATTGCCGTGCTGGCCCAATGGGGCATCGATCCCTGGCCTTATTTTGCCGGCATCGGCGTGCTGTCCTTGCCCTTCGCCTTCGCCGCCAAGGATTCGGTGGCTAACATCTTCGGCGGCATCAAGCTGATCTTGATTGATCGGGTGTTTAAGGTGGGTGACTGGATCGAAACCCCCAGTATCGGTCACGGTACGGTGGAGGAAATTACGCTATCAACGGTTAAAATCCGCAAATTCACCAAAGCCGTTCAGACCGTTCCCAACGGCACCATCGCCAGCGAGCCGGTGACCAACTGGACCCGCATGACCAACCGGCGGATAAAGATGGATTTGGGCTTGGTCTACGGCACCACCTCGGACCAGTTTGAGCGAATCCTTAGCCGCATCAGGGACTTCATCGCCGGGGACGAGCGGGTCGATCATGGGGTTACGGAAATGGCCCATCTGGTGCGGTTCAATGCCTCCAGCGTCGACATCAATCTTTACTATTTCACCAAAACCACCGACTGGGTGGCCTGGCGGAAATGCGTCGAGGACCATATGCTGAATTTCATGAGGATCGTCGAGGAAGAAGGCTCCGCTTTCGCTTTTCCCTCTCAGTCGATTTATGTGGAGGGGCTCGACGAAACGATGCCAAGTCCGTCCGACCGCCCCGACGCCGGTTAGACCCGTCCGATCATGCAGCGTCCGATAATATCCCTGCCGTCCGCTTTGGAGTCCCACGACGCCATCCTCGGGCAACTAAGGGAAAAGCGCCTGGCCGTGTTCCTGGATTTCGACGGCACTTTGGCGGCCATCGCCGACCGGCCCGAGCAGGCAAAACTTTCCGACACCATGCGGGATATCGTCCACCGTTTGGGCGATCTCTATTCCGTCGCCGTGATCAGCGGCCGCGACCGTCCCGATGTGGAAGCCCTCGTCGATCTGGACAACCTCATCTATGCCGGCAGCCACGGGTTCGACATTTCAGGCGGCGCGGATTTGGTGGCGCATGAAGCAGGCAACGGCTTTGAAAAATTGATAAAAGACATTGGCGACCGATTGGAAAATCAACTGTCCGGGATCGACGGTTCGTTGGTGGAGCGGAAAAAATTTTCCATCGCCGTTCACTACCGGCTGGTTGCCGAAGACCAGGTGGACCGGGTCAACAAGGTGATCGACGGGTTGATGGCGGACCATCCGAATCTTGGCCTGATTGTCGGCAAAAAAATATTCGATATTCTGCCACCGGTCGATTGGGACAAGGGCCGCGCCGTTCTGTGGCTGCTGGATAGATTGGAACCAGACGATCGGACGGTCCTGCCGGTTTATATCGGCGACGATGTGACCGACGAAGCGGCATTCGAGGCCTTGGCCGATACCGGCGTCTGCATTTGCGTGCACGGCGAAAATGACGACCGGACGACTTGGGCGGATTATTCCGTCCGAAACACCGAAGAAGTTGGCGCCTTTTTGTCGCTGCTGGTCGAACTGGACCGCTAAACTGAACTCTATAAGCTTGTATTTGAATCCGTCCTCTCCCATTATCCCGCCAAACCAAATCACACCGGAGCCGCACCGTTCATGTCAGCAAATGCAATTAAAGTCGAAATAGCACCCGGCGAACTGATCGATAAGATCACCATTCTCGATATCAAATCAGAAAGAATTGACGATCCCGACAAATTGAAAAACGTCAGACATGAATTGGCCATCCTGAAAACGACCCAGGAAGATTCCATGCCGTCCTCCCCTGAACTGGACGAACTGACGGCCGGATTGAAAGCGGTCAATGAAAAGCTCTGGGTGATCGAGGACGATATCCGTCTCTGTGAAGGCGCCAAGGATTTCGGCGAGAAATTCATCGAACTGGCGCGTGCCGTCTATGTCACCAACGACGAACGCGCGCGGCTTAAACGCGAGGTCAACGAACTATTGGGCTCGGCCATCGTCGAGGAAAAATCCTACAAACCCTATTAAAAATGGATTTGCGTCGCTATGGTATCCGGCCACAACTTAGGCTAGGCCATGAGCGTTGATTTTTTTGTTACCTCTTTGATCGTTGTTTTGATTCCGGGAACCGGGGTTATCTATACCCTTTCCATAGGTATCTTTCGCGGGTCTGTGGCCAGTGTTTTTGCGGCCTTCGGCTGCACCTTGGGAATTCTGCCCCATATCACGGCGAGCGTTTTGGGCCTCGCCGCTATCCTCCATGCCAGCGCCGTCGCCTTCCAGGTGGTGAAATTCGCGGGCGTTGCCTATCTCTTTTATTTGGCCTGGGGAATTTGGCGGGATTCCGGCAAGCTGGCGATCACCGATCCCAATGAAAAGAGCGGCGGGGAAACCGGATACTGGCAAATAGTGGTCCGGGGCTTTTTGATCAATATTCTGAACCCCAAGCTTTCCGTCTTTTTTCTGGCGTTCCTGCCTCAGTTTATCCCGGCGGGGATCACCAACCCCCTGCCCATGATGATCGGGCTTGGCGCCATCTTTATGCTGATGACGTTTGTTATATTTGTCGGCTACGGCTTTGGCGCCTCCTATGTCCGTTCCTACGTTCTGTCGTCGCCGAAAATTATGACTTGGGTGCGGGGCTCCTTCGCTGCCGCCTTTGCTGGTTTCGGGGTGAAGTTGGCCCTCACAGATCGATAAGAAAACCACTTGGGAGGGGAAAATGTCCCTAACGCTCTACCATTTCAACAATTCCGTCTGTTCCCAGAAAATCCGTATGGTGCTGAAGGAAAAGGCGGTCACCGACTGGGAAAGCAAGGAGGTGGACCTGTTCAAAAGCGAGCAGTTCGATCCCGAATATCTTAAGCTCAATCCCAAGGGTGTGGTGCCGACCCTGGTCCATGACGGCAACGTTATGACCGAATCCACCTTGATCGCGGAGTATCTGGACGAGACCTTTCCCGATCCGCCGTTGAAACCGGCCGAACCCGCCGAGCGGGCCCAGATGCGGCTTTACTCCAAGGCCTGTGACGAAGGCCTCCATCAGGGCGTTGCCGTGCTTTCCTATTCCGCCATGTTTATGGACCGCTTACGGAAAATGTCCCGCGACGAGCTGTTGGAACATCTCAGCCATGTTATCGATCTGGAGCGGCGGGACCGCCAGACCGCTGTCTATGATCACGGTGAGAAGGCCCCCCATGTCTACCGCGGCACGGTGGCTTATGAAAAAATCTTCCAGAAGATCAATAAGGCTTTATCGGATGGCCGGGAGTGGCTGACCGGTGGAATGTATTCTTTGGCGGAGATCAACTTGGCACCCTATTTTGTCCGCCTGGAGTACATGAATCTGCTGGATGTCTGGACCGGTGACCGGCCCGACGTGACCGCCTGGTTCGACCGGGTTAAGGCGCGGCCGACTTTCCAGACGGAAGTGGTCGATTGGGTCCATGATGAGGAATGGGCGGAGATGAACGATGCCGGCAGCCGCATCAAACCCCAGATCGCCGAGTTCCGGGACCAGTATCTGGCCACCGACAAGGGTGCGCAGATTTTTTGAACGGTAATTCGGGCAACGATGCAGCAAGCCAAATACGATACGATTGGCCGCAACTACTGCGCCGTGAGGCAATCCGATAAGCGCATACGACGAAATATCGAGGCCCAGCTGATTGGACTCCGAACGATATTAAACGTGGGCGCGGGGGCCGGATCGTACGAATCTCCAGATTTCGACTGCATCGCCTTGGAGCCTTCGCTTCATATGATTGCCCAGAGAAACGGCGACGCCGCACCATGTGTTTGCGGGCAAGCAGAAGAGTTGCCATTTCCCGAAAATTCTTTCGACGTCGCACAGGCAATTTTGACTGTGCATCATTGGGGCTCCCTGGCGAAGGGCATCGACGAAATGAAACGGGTCGCTAAAAAGCGGATTGTCGTTTTGACTTGGGATCCGGAATACGGGGACAACTTCTGGCTGTTACGCGACTACCTGCCGCAAATGATGTCGTTCGATATAGCTCGTTTTCCGCCCATTGATCTACTAACCGCCAATTTCGAGTCAACGAAAGTGATAGAGATTCCGGTTCCCCATGATTGCACCGACGGCTTCCTCAGCGCTTATTGGCGGCGGCCAGAAGCTTATCTGGATAAAACCGTTCGGCAGGGTATTTCATCTTTTCAGCAAATTGCCGAATCAGAACTGGAGGACGGACTTCGCCGCCTTCAAGACGACCTCGAATCCGGCGAATGGCGCCAACGATACGACGATCTTTTGGATTTTGACGAACTGGATATCGGGTTCAGGCTCGTCGTTGGCGAACTTACAGTACAATGATGGATTTAACGGTCTAGTTGGCTTTAACCCGTCCCGGTTGATAAAAAGTGTTACCCGGCTAAAAATACGTCCATATGTATTTTTTAATAATTCTAATCTCCTTGAAAACTCGATAATTCGTCAATAAATACAAACCTATGGCTTACGACTATTACATCGATAAAGAGATTAATTGCGTTTTCGCCAGACATGTGGGCGACATGGTTAGAGGGGAAATCGAGCTTCAACTGGATGAAATGTTCGCCAACTCCGATTTTGAGCCCGGTTTGAATATTTTTCGGGATATGAGGGATGCAAATTTACCCGACTATCTCAAATACAAAAATTTCATCAAATGGGCCCCCAACAATATTCCTAGGATCGATCGCAATTTGGGCATTTGTAAAATCGCTTGGGTCGTGCTGCCCGGCGACGGCTATATAAAGACCCACCAAATGCGGCTGGCGCACCGGTTCGACGACAGCCCGGTGCAGCGGCATGAATTCATCGACCTGATCGAAGCCAGGAACTGGCTGGATATTCCACCAGAGTACGAAATAAAAACTACGAAATAAAAGTTAATTACCAGCCAGCGGTTAATCCGCTGCAGGATCGGTATAGAAGCCGATGTCGCCGTTCCGTTCCAATTCCAGACGCGTCACCGACCGCCAGTTGCGGTCATCGGTATCCTCGAAGTCCAGACGATAGTGCGCGCCGCGGCTTTCCCGCCGGTTCAGGGCGGCGGTTCCCAGAAGCCGCCCCAGCAAGGATAGATTCTGTATAGAGAGTGCGCTTTCCAATTCCTGGCCGAGAATTTTGGCCGAGCCTTGAGCCTCATCGGACAAACGCATTTGGGGAACATCCTCTTCCTCTATACGTTTAAATTCATTGATTGCCTCACGGCATTTGTCCGCCGTCCGGATGGGACCCAGCTTTTCATGGGCCAGCATGCGGCAGGCCAGCCGGATCTCGGACTGCAAGGGCCCTTCCCGACGCCCCATTAATCCTTCCAGCCACTCGGCGGCATCCTCCGGAATATCACCAGGTAGCGGGTCTTCTTTTTGGCCGGCGATTACAGCGGCGGCTTTTCCCGCTCTTCGCCCAAACACCAGTGACGCCGAAAGGGCCGAGCCGCCGATGCGGTTGCCGCCATGAATGCCGCCCGCTGTTTCGCCAGCCGCCCACAGACCATCCACGGGCGTTCTGCCGTCCACGTCTATTTTGAGCCCGCCCAGCCAAGTATGCGACCCCGGCGCCACTTCCAGAGGTGTTTCGGTAATATCGATACCCCGATGCAGGCAGGTCTTGTAAACATGGGGGATCATCTTTTGGATGGTTTCCAGGGGAATTTTGGTGGCGTCCATGTAAATGCCGCCGGTGAGCCCCGCCCGGCCCGCATGAATTTCCTTGGCCATGGCCAGGATGACTTCCGAGCGGGTGGACTTTTCCGCTGTCTCCGGGAAATAACGTTTGAGAAATTCCTCCCCTTCCTGGTTGCGGAATACGGCGCCGGCATTGATAAAGCCCGTCGGATGGGGCGCAAACCCGAAAAGTTCCTCGGGCGAGCAGCACATGGCCTGGAAATCGATCATCTCGATTCCCAGCAGCGGGCAGCCCGCCCTGAACCCCAGGACGTAGCCGTCGCCGGTCACCTGGGGCGGGTTGTCGTTGACGTAAAACAAACCGCTGCCGCCGCCGGTGCAGAGGATGACTTCCTTGGCGCCATAGGCCACCAAATTCCCTTCCCCGTAATCAACGCCCCACGCCCCGACAACCATATCGCCGTCTTTGATGAGATCGACGACGGAAACCAAAGAGTGTTTTTTGATGCGGTCATCGCCCCGCAGCTTCTGCGACAAAACCTTGGTCACCATGTTGCCCGTGGTGTCGTAATGATGAACGGCGCGGGGCACCGAATGGTTGGGGAAGAGCTTGAGATCCAATTCACCTTCTTCATCGGTGACGAATTCGGCGCCCCAGCTTTGCATATCCTTCACGACCTGAATAATATCCTGCGTCCAGACCCGGGCTAGTTCGGGGTCGATCAATTCACCGCCGTGCTCGAGGATTTCGGCCAGGTGCTGTTCCGGGCTGTCCCCCGGTCCCATGGCAGCGGCGAAGCCACCTCTAGCCACCGTCGTGGTGCCGCTGGTGGCACGGCCTTTGGTGGCCTGGATGACGTTGACGCCCGCTTCGGCGCATTCGAACGCGGCCAGGGTCGCCGCCGCGCCGCCGCCGACGATCAGTACATCGGTCTGGTAGTTTCGTATTTCGAGACTCATGATTTCATCAAACTCAGAAATTCATCGACGCAGGCGTCGGCAAATTCGTCATCATTGATGTGCAGGTCCAGTTCCTTGATGGCGCCGTGGGTCAGGTTGGCGCGGATGGCGTCGGTGAAATGCTGATCGGTTTCAGGCTGCAACCACTGGCCAATTTCATTGCCCGCGATATTCTGGGTCTTGCGGATGATGTGTTGGCTGAACCCTTTGGTGGGAATCATCACCGTCACCGGCCCCTTGGCTTTATTGAGGCGCTCCGCCATCATCTCGCCCAACTGGGTCATTTCGTCGGCATTGGTCCGCATCAGCAGGATTTCCACGTTGTATTGATAGAACTCCCGGTCGTGGAATCTCTGCGGGCATTCGCCCACCCACCAGTTGGTGTGATCGATTGCGCCGGGCACCACCACCTGGGGCAATCCGGCCGCGCCCGCCTGGGTCAGGCGGTTGTCGCCCGGCCGATAGACGCCGTCGTTGATCAGATCGATCAGTTCGGACGTGGTGATATCGATGACCCCTGCCAGCTCCTTCCGCCCCGCCAGATTTTCCAGCGCCTTGCCGCCGGGTCCCGAGGCGTGAAAATGCATGACCTCGAAATCCAGGGCCTCCAGCCGGTCGGTCACCCGATCGACGCATTTCTGCAGATTGCCGAAGGAAGACACGCCGATCAGGGGTGTGGTGTCTTTGGGACGGGTTTGCCGGTCCCGCCAGATGCGGGCCATGCCCGTCACGGCATGAGCGGCGTTCTCCATCACCGCCTTGGTGATGCGGTTGAGGACGATATCGCTGATGGTGGGATACATGGCGATGTCGCTTTCCGCCACATACCATTGCACGGCCGTCGTCGCCGCCACGGGCGTCACCATAACCTTGGGGAACAAGGGCGGCAGCGCGCGCATCATGGCGCAAAAAACCGTGCAGCCGTTGGCCCCGCCGACACCGATCACGCCGTCGATTTCACCACGATCGAACTTTTCGTTGATTGCCTTGATGCCGCCCTTGATCATAGTTTCGGCGGCCTCGGCGCGCTCCATCTCCGCCAGTGCGTTCCACGTTGAACCCGATAGTTTTGCCACCTCACCACCGGCCAGGTCGGCGCCGGACTTGTCATGGGGTTTCAGTGACATGTCGATCAGCCAGGGTTCGGCTCCGGCTTCTCTCAAAACTCCGGACAAATAAGCGGCGGCGTCATCCTTGCTGTCGAGCGTAACCAGAACGGCAATATTAGTATTGGCCATGTTCCTCCCCATTTTGTTTTGTCCACTCTAGCGAATCGCTGCCGGAATGAAATAACATATTTCTTGCAATCGCAGGTTCGACCGTTACAACCTGCGCCATCAAATTAAGAACAATCATTTTGGGGAAAGAACATGAGACTTGAAGGAAAAAAGGCCATCGTCACCGGCGCCGGCGGCGGTATCGGGCGGGCCATCTGCGTCGATTTCGCCAAAGAAGGCGCCAGCCAGATTTGCCTCGACGTCAATGAGGATACCGTCAACGAAACCGTCAAGGAGATTACCGATCTAGGCGGTAAGGCCGTGGCAATGGTGGCCGATGTGGCCGAAGAGCAAACCGCCATCGATGCGGTCAAGTTGGCGGTCGACACGTTCGGCGGGCTCAACGTACTGGTCAGCAACGCCATCACCGATATCCCTTATGTGCCGTTGACCGAAATCGACGCCGATGACTGGCGCCGCCTGATGGATGTCAATTTCAATAGCTCCTACCTCTTTTGCAAACACGCCATTCCGGAAATGGAAAAGGAGGGCGGCGGCAGCATTATCCTGGTCGCCTCCCAATTGGGCAGGGTCGCGCGGCCGGGCCGGCCCTGGTATTGCGGCGCCAAGGGCGGCTTGATCAACATGGCGCGCGCGATTGCGTTGGATCACGCCAAGCAAGGCATCCGCTGCAACGCCCTGTCGCCGGGACCGATTGAAACCGGCCGCTATGTGAGTAATTTCGCCAGCGTCGAAGAGGCACGGCAGAACAACTTTACTTTGTTTGACCGGCTCGGCCTACCGGAAGAAATTTCACCCGGTGCCGTTTTTCTCGCCAGCGATGAATCCTCCTTTATGACCGGATCGGATTTGCTCATCGACGGCGGCTTTACGGCGGTTTGATATTGCTTTGACGGACGACAATGAACTTTTGAACGAGACCGGTTAGACTCGCATTATGACGCGTTGACAGGCGGAGACTGGTTCCGTACATTCCGCCGTCTAATGCAGTCTTATATAAGATTTCACCGCCTTAAAACTTAGAGATTTACATTGAGCGGAATACCCAGGAGGAAGATTTAATGACCGACACCCCATGGAAAACAGACGGCTGGTTCACCAGCCCCTGGAACTTCGAACCGGAAGTCACCAAGGATTGGAAATTCCCGGAAAAAATTCAAATTCACGACGTCACCCTGCGTGACGGCGAACAACAGGCCGGATTGGCTTTCGATTACGATGACAAAATCCGTATCGCCGAGGCGCTGGCCGAAGCGGGTGTGCACCGGATCGAGGCCGGTATGCCGGTGGTCTCCAAGGATGACGCCAAAGTGGTCGCCGAACTGGCCCGCCGGGACTTTGGCCCCAAGGTCTATTCCTTCGCCCGCTGCATGGTGGACGACGTCAAACGCGCCGTCGACGCCGGCGTCAAAGGCGTCATTATGGAAGTTCCCGCCAGTCCGCATCTGATTGAAAAAGGCTATCGCTGGGAATTGGACCGGGCCATCGATCTTTCCATTGAATCAACCACCTTCGCCCGGGATCAAGGTCTGGAAGTTGTTTTCTTCCCCATCGATTTCACCCGCTCGGATCTTACCTGGGTGTGCGACTTGATCGAACGCGTGGGCACGGAAGGCCACATGGACGGCTTGGCTCTGGTGGATACCATGGGCGCCACGTCGATTCACGCCATGCAGTATTTCGTCCGCACCATGAAATCCCGCTTTTCGGACATTCCTCTGGAAGCCCACTTCCACATGGATTTCGGCATGGGTATCGCCAACACCATCATGGCGGTCTCGGAAGGCGTCGAGGTCATCCAGTCCACCGTTCTTGGTTTGGGCGAGCGGGCCGGCAACGTGCCCATGGAAGAAACCGTCATGGCGCTCTTGACTCTTTACGGCATCGACATCGGCATCAAAACCGAACAGTTGAAACCGTTGGCCGATCTGGTCCAGGAAATCTCCGGCGCCATCGTGCCGCTGAACCGGCCCATCGTCGGCGACGATCTGTTCAAAATCGAATCCGGCATCATCGCCACCTGGCTCCTGAATTGCGGCGACGAATTCCAGACCGAAGTCGTGCCTTTCCGCCCCAGGTTGGTCGGTCAGGCCGAACCTCAGGCGGTGATGGGCAAGGGCTCCGGCATCGATAACTGCAAGCACTTCCTGGATAAATTCCAAATCCAGGCGTCGGATGAAGAAGCCATGGAAGTTCTTATGGCCGTCAAGGAATGGGGCCTCATCCACAAGCGTCTCATGAAAGACGAGGAGTTCAAAGAACTGGCCGAAGACGTACTGTCTAACTAACCGGCTTTATAAAGATATGATTGAGGGGCGGGTCGTATGACCTGCCTCTTTTTTTGATGCGCGGGAAAAAGTGTACCAGGAATAATTTTTTGAAAGAAAATATTTCCTGGTACACTTTTTATTCTACAATAAACGAAAGAGAATAAATAAAGGGAAGGTTCGCTATGGCCAATGAAAAAAACCGGGCAAAAACTTTAGGCCCCGATGGCGGCAATCTTTATGAGCGCGCCAACGATATGTTCGTCAAGGTGACGGCGGGCGACACCGACGGTTCCTACGAAGTCTGCGAGGAACGCTGCCCGCCGGGTTTCGCGTCCCGGCCCCATATGCACACCGTCAGCCACGAAACTTTTTATGTCCTTGAAGGCAGCGCGACGTTCCTGCTGGGAGATGAGCGTCACGACGGCACGGTTGGTGATCTGATCCACATTCCGCCCAACGTGCCCCATCAGATGATCGCCGGCGATGACGGCGTTCGGGTTTTGATGGTTTACAGCCCCGGCACCACCGAAGCCATGTTCGCCGACATGACGGCGCTCACCCCGGATCAGCGGGCCGATTTCAAAACCGGCGCGGCGGTGGCAGCCAAGCACAACACCGTCTGGGTCGAAGATTTTCCTCCCAAGGAATAACCGAGCAGGAGTAAATCATGCCGCATATCAGCATGCTGGAGATCGACGATCTCAAGAAAACAAAATTGGCGCCCTATGTGGAGAAAAGCCTGGAACTGCGGGCGCCGGACCCTGCCTTTCACGCCATGATGGGCCACAACGAGGATTTATCAAAATCCATGTATGTGGCTTGGTCGACGGTTTTCAACCGCGGCAAGGTCGATCACAAATTGAAGGAGATCATCCGCGTCCAGCTCTCCCGCATGGCCGATTGTAATTATTGAGGCAATGTCCGGTCTGCTTCGGCGAAGCAGCAGGGATTGACGGAAGAGATGATCGACGACGGCATCGACAACTATGCCGCCTCGGATAACTTCACGGCAGCGGAAAAGCTGTCTTTGCGTTATTCGGAATTAATGGCGGAAGAACCGGAGAAGATCGACGACGCTTTTTACGATGAGCTTAGAAAACACTATTCGACGGAGGAAATCGTCGAACTGGGTGCTTTCATCGGTTTCAATATTGGTTACCACACATTTTTCGGCACCCTCGATTTCTACCCCATGTTCACGCCCGACGGCGAGTTGGTGAGCCAGGAAGAATCGAAACGGGTATACGGCGACACGCCGGTCTCCCATTTAAAGGCGGCCACCGATCCAAAATCCAATAAGGCGGCGGAATAAAAAGAGCATGTCAGCCGTCGATCTCATCCCTCTTGAAGACATCAGTCATCCCAAGATCAAGGAAATGATGGCGGTGGCCCGGGACTGGAATGTGCCCGATCAAAGGTTCTTCCAGATTTTGGCCCATGCCCCCGGCTACGCCCAGGCCATTTTCGACGCCATGCATAGGTCTTTCGCCGAAGGAAATGTGGATCACAAGTTGAAAGAAATCATGCGAATCCTGTTGGCGCGGCAGGCTCAGGATCCTTACTTCGCATCAATGCGCTCAAAAAAAGCCCTGGCGGACGGTTTGACCGAAGGACGGATTGCCGCCGGTTACGGCGATTTCGAAAATGACGATCAATTTAGCGAGGCCGAAAAGTGGGCACTCAGCTACGCCCGCCTGATGTACACGGAGCCGAAAAAAGTAAACGGCGATTTTTATGCTGAAGGAAAGAAATATTTCAGCGAGGCCGAGATCATGGAGTTGGGCTCCTTTATCGCCCTCCATTACGGTGTCCAGGTCTTCATGCGAACCCTGGGCGTGGGCGGCCGGGTGAAGCCGAAAAACTAATTCCTTAAACTGAAAACCGCGCCGTAGTGATAGGGCGGCAGGTCGACGACCTCATTCAGGGTGAACCCCGCCGGCTCGATCAACGCCTGCACCTCATCGGGCGTCATGCGCATTTCGGTCTTGGGACCACGGGGCTCACCCGAAACGGGTGTCTTCTCACGCTCAATCCTGTGCCAGTTGACGATGGTAAATCGGCCTCCGGGATTGAGCGCCGCCGCCGCACATCTTACCAATGCCGGTTTATCGGGAACGCCGTGGAAGGTATTGGCGATCAGAATATAGTCTACTTTTTCCGGCAATAGTGTCGCCATCGCCATGGCGTCACCCTCGAGCCAGGCCGCGACCCGGCCGCCGCAAGCAGCTACTTCTTCTTTGGCCTTGTCCAGCATGGCGGCGTCGAGATCAAGCGCGTACACATTACCCTGAACCATTTTCGACAGGGGGCCGGTGAAATAACCGTCGCCGCAACAAAGATCAAGGACACTCATATCGGCGCCGATCCCCAGCTTTATCAGAAGCTTCTCCGGTTCCGGCCACAGAACCGACCACCAGGCCCGGTCGGGCATTGCCGTTGCCGGAAAATTTGCTGGTTCGTTCATCATCCCCCCTCCTCCGCAGCAATATAAATACGGATTCCAACCGAGGCAATTCCTCCTTATTGCTCTTCTCATTGTCCTCTTTTGGAACTAATCTTAACAGCCAGGGAAACGACAAGGGGCATTGAGGAGATTGTGCTCGTGCGGACGGCGGTATTGATCCTTTTAATTGCGGCAGCAGTTGTGATTTTCGGCACAAGGGCGGTGGCGGCCAAACCATTCGTTATTGCCGTAGAAAATAAAGACTGGGACCCTTTCTACCAGTGGCGGAACGGCAAGGTTTCGGGCGCTTGCATCGATCTTGCCCGGGTTATTTTGAAAAATGTCGGCTACGAAGCTCGCTTCATACCCCGGCCCTGGTCCCGCGTTCTTCATGAGGTTAAAGCCAAAAAAGTGGATGCCGGGCTTTGCGGCAACTTGAATGAAGATCGTTCAAAGTGGGCTCACTTTCCGGAAGAGCCGATGTTCGTTTACGACGTTACTCTGTTTTCAACACCGTCATCTTCTTTGCTGAAATCCCGATTGAAGGATCTAAAGGGTAAAATATTTGGGGTCCTGCGGGGCTACTCCTTTGCCGGCGCTGAGAAAATCCTGGCCGAGAACGGCGCTTCGGTGCACCCGTTCAACAGCCGCAAAGCGATCATCCTCAATATGGTGAAAGGCCGAATCGATGGTGCCATGGATGGCAGATATCCCTTTTTACCCGTCGCAAAAAAAATGGGCTATGAGGGTAAGGTGGTTGCATTCCGGCAGTTGAACCAGGCTTCCGCCTATCTGTTTTTGAGCCAGAAACCCGGTTACAAACGACTCGCCAAAAGCCTGTCGACGATGCTCAGACGGATCAAATCGGCTTCCGCTTTCCGGGAACTTTTGGACCAATACGGTACGCCTTAGGTTTATTTTAGATCACCTGCGCAGACGGAATTATGGTATAATGATGGGCTAGAGGCTCCATCCTGAGAGCCCCCCTATTTTCAATAGAGGAGGGTTGCTATGGCTATCTCGATTACACTCAAGCAATATTTGGCCGACAATCACATCGTTTACGATGAACTTCTGCACGAACGCTCTTATACGGCGCTTGAAACCGCCGAAGCCGCTCATATTTCTGGTAATTGTATCGTCAAAGCCGTTCTTTTGTCGGACGGTGAGGAATACCTACTGGCGACTTTGCCGGCCAGCCGACGCCTGGAGTTGGCGCGACTTTGTGAATTCCTGGATAACGATTTCACTTTGGCCACCGAAGAGGAGGCGTCTGAAATATTCGGCGACTGCGACGTCGGCGCCCTACCGGCGGCAGGCGATGCTTACGGACTGGAAGTCGTCTGGGACGATGCGCTGGCGGCCGAAGGTGACGTCTATTTCGAAGGCGGTGACCATGAAACCTTGATCCATGTTGACCGGAAAGACTTCGAAAGAATGATGGCCGGCGCCCGGCATGCCCATATTACGTGGACGCCGTAGATATTTCCCTATGGCAGCCGGGAAATAAATCGGTACTTATCGGTCGGAAATTAGACCGGTCAATGAGTTGATTTACCGGCAATCCTGTTGGTGGCACGCAAGCGGCGTGACAGGGTCACGGCCAGGGAATGGTATAACCGTTGGCCGAATTCAGGCTGGAATTTAAGCGTTTCTCTCAACCCCATATTGTCGACGCGGAACACTTCTACGTGGCCTTCCGCGATAACATCGGCGCTGACGCCGGCGCCATCCAGGAACGACATCTCGCCGAAAATACTGCCCGAACTTAAACGCGCCAATTCTATCCTTTCGTCACCGTCCGACCGTTCAATACGAACCTCCCCGTCGGATATGAAATATATGGCGTCGCCGACCTTCCCTTCTTTCAAAATGATGTCGTTGTGATGGAAGACTTCGCGGATGCCCAGCCGGAAAAAGGCGCTCCAATCCTGAACGTTGAGTTTGCTCAATACCTCAACACCGCTGCCGCCCAGCGGCTCAGCGAATTCATATGACGGTAGTGAATGAATATTATCTCTTCCCACTGCGGCCCCGCGCCCAAAAGTCGCTGATTATTCAGCGATCACATTGGGCCGCAGTGTGACACAAAATATAAATTATATCAATTCTTAGAATCAGACCATTATTTCTCGGAAAACTGGTCAAAGGCTTCCAGGGCCTGGGCGGCGTAAACCATGGACGGTCCGCCGCCCATATAGACCGACATACCCAGCATTTCCAGGAATTCCTCGCGATTGGCGCCGCCGGCAATGGCCGCCTTGACGTGGAAGGCAATACAACCATCGCAACGTACGGCCACGGCGATCGCGGTGGCGATCAGTTCCTTCGTTTTGGGGTCTAAAGCACCGTCGGCGGTCGCCGCCGCGGCCATGGTTGAAAAGCCTTTCATGGTATCGGGAATACCTTGACGCAGTTTGGCAATTGCGCCGGACAGGTCCTTCGCCATTTCAGGATAATCTTTTGACATGGGAATTTCTCCTTCTTCGAATAAAGGAATAATAGACTGATTCCCAAGGATTTTTCATTGACTGGGGTCAACAATGATAGGGGATATTATAAATTCCAACCGATGGGGAAAACATGACTGCCATCGGCAGCCAAAGGCAATTCGGCGGACCGGGTAACGGCGCTGACCGGCAATCGGCCATAGAGATGGGGAAACAGTTTGCCGCCGCGCGATGGCTCCCATTTGAGGTCTTGGCCGAGCCGTGCCGGATCAACTTCCAAAATAACCAATCCGTCCTGCCCGGCCCGGTGCTTGGCGACACTTTCTACCACTTGGTCGGACGCGGAAAAATGGATGAAACCGTCGGCCTGATCCTGAGAAGACCCTCCGTAGCCGCCCCCCTTTCGGGCTTCGGCCCATTCGTCGATTTTGCACACATGGTAGATCGGTCCGGCCGGCATCAATGTCGATATCCGCTTATTACTAGCTCAGACGGGCAAGCAGCGCCCGCAGATAGCGGAGATCCATCTGTTCGAATTCGCCATCGGCGATGTCCTGCTTGTAATCCTTCACTTCTTCCCGCGTGGCATCGGAAATCTCCATGCCCAAGAGGGTGTCGATGGTCGACAGCGCCTCTTTCTTCTCTTCCTCGGATAAGGGGCCGCTATCCAAATCATCGGAAGACTCCGTATCGGCGATGTCATCATCTTGATCTTCCGGTTCCTCTTCCGGATCGTCACGCGAGCCGCCCTCGGGGATAAGAAGGTCATCCCAATTGACTTCAGCAACGGTCATTTGAGCATTGATGTCCCGCGCCGACGTCAGCACTTCTTCATCATCTTCGCTGCGCAGTTTTTCCAGCAGGGCAATGAAACTATCCCGGTTCAGGTTGGCGAGCATGTCATGTCTCCCGATCTCTCAGCCGCTATTCGATAATATTGACTTCTGTTCCTCTTTGAAGCCGACGATGACCGTGCCGTCAAGGTCGAAAACCGGCCTTTTGATCAAAGCGGGATGAATCGCCATCAACTTTAAAGCCCGCGCCTCGTCGATGGACTCCTTTTCGCTTTCGTTCAAACCCCGCCACGTGGTGCCGCGCCGATTGAGCAAAGTCTCCCAACCTGCGGCCTTGGTCCACCTGGTCAGGTCCGCTTCGAAGACGCCGTCTTTTCGTAAGTCGACGAACTGGTGATCCAGATCGTTCTCTGTCAGCCACTTCAGCGCTTTGCGGCAGGTGTCGCAGTTCTTCAGTCCAAAAACTTTAATCATGGGCCCTAAAGCACCATGACCAAGCGCCTAAAACAAGCCCAATTGATCGCCTTTGGCCGGGGGTGGAAAAAATTGACTGGTATCAAGCGTACTGTATTCGAAATCCTGGGGGCGGACCGCAAGACCGAATTTTTTGCGGGCATTTTCGAATCGGCTGTGGATGAGCTGTGCGTAGGGCCCCGACCCTATCATGCGCCCGGTGAAATCAGTCTGGTTGAGCCCACCGGCCCGGCATTGCCGGATTAAGCTGAGGATTTTACTCGCCCGGTCGGAATAATGCGTTTCGAGCCACTGGACGAAAATCTCCTTCAGCTCAAAGGGTAGACGCAACAGCATATAGGCCGTTTCGAAAGCCCCCGCCTCCGCCGCTGTTTTCAGGATAGATTCCAATTCGTGGTCTGTGAGCCCGGGTATAACCGGCGCCACGAGCACGCCGGTGGGAACGCCCGCTTGGTTTAATTCTCTCAATACTTCCAGACGACGGGACGGCGCCGCGGCGCGCGGCTCCATCAGACGGGCGAGATCGGCGTCCAGCGTGGTAATGGAAATCATGGCGTGCACCAGATTGCGCTCGGCCATGGGCGCCAGAATATCCAGATCGCGCAAAACACCGGCGGACTTGGTGATGATGGCCACCGGATGATTGAAGTCGCTCAACACCCGTAAAATCGACCTCGTTATCCCGAGGTCCCGCTCCGCCGGCTGGTAGGCGTCGGTATTCACACCCAAAGCGATGGGCGCCGGTTTGTAACGTGGCTTTCTTAGTTCAGCCGCCAGCAATTCAGCTGCTCTTTCCTTGTGGAATATCCTGGTTTCGAAATCGAGGCCCGGCGACAGATTCAAAAAAGAATGAGACGGCCGGGCGAAACAATAGACGCAACCATGTTCGCACCCCCGGTAGGGATTGATCGACCGGTCGAAGGGCACATCCGGCGATTGATTGCGGGTGAGCACGGACCGGGCGGCGTCGGGCCGTAGGATGGTCGGCGGTTTTTCTTCTCCCGGATCGCTCTCCCGCCACCAGCCGTCATCGACCTTGTATCGGACTTGGGATTCGAACCGCCCCGCCTGATTACCAACGGCACCCCGGCCTTTTTTTGCGGATTCGGGCAATTGATCAAACATTATAAAGGTTTAACTCAATAATGAGAACAAATCAAGAACATTTTTACGTTTGCATCTGGCGGCGGAAATTGCTGTTTTAGGCGTCCTTCGTGCCGAGAGGTCCGATGATTGGCGCTGGCCCATCGAAAATCATACGGAATAGGTATATTATTTTACTCAGATATTTTGTCTGGCGTGTCTAACAGTTTGGTAAGGTCCAAAATGAATTTACTGCAAACCTCTGAATCTTCCTCAGGAAAAATTGCGACGGGTTTCCGCCACGACTGGGCGGCGGATGAAGTACTCGACTTGTATCATCTGCCGTTTATTGACCTCGTCTTGCAGGCGCAATTAGGACACCGTCAGCATTTCGAGCCCAACAAACTGCAAATGTCGAAGCTCCTATCGGTGAAAACCGGCGGGTGTCCGGAGGACTGTTCCTATTGTCCCCAGTCGGGTCATTATCATACGGATGTCGCGGCCGAAAAAATTATGGAACTGGATGACGTTCTCGCCGAAGCGAAGCAGGCAAAGACCGACGGCGCGTCACGGTTCTGCATGGGCGCCGCCTGGCGAAATCCCAGCGACCAAGATCTTGATAAAGTCTGCGCCATGGTCGAAGGCGTGCGGGACATGGGCCTAGAGACTTGCGCCACCCTCGGATTGCTTTCGGAAGATCAAGCCATCCGGCTGAAACAGTCGGGGCTTGATTACTACAACCACAATCTCGACACCTCGGAGAGTTTTTACAGCGAAGTCATTTCCACCCGGACCTATGAATCACGGATGGATACGCTGGGTCATGTCCGCACGGCCGATATCAAGGTTTGTTGCGGCGGTATATTGGGCATGGGTGAAACCAGGCAGGATCGGGCGGAGTTACTGGTCAGCCTGGCCAATCTGGAACAGCATCCGGAAAGCGTTCCCATCAATATGCTGATCGCCATAGAGGGAACGCCTCTTGAAGGCCGCCCTCAATTCGACAGCTTCGAATTCGTCCGCACCATCGCCATCGCCAAAGTTATGATGCCCGGATCGGTGATCAGGCTGTCCGCCGGCCGCGAACAAATGAGCGACGAATTACAGGCTCTTTGTTTCCTGGCGGGCGCCGGGTCCGTTTTCATCGGCGACAAATTACTGACTGCATCAAACGCCGGGACCAGCGGAGACGATCATCTCTTCGCCCAAATGGGATTAACCGGTGAAGAAGCACCCTCATAAAATTTTCGATTAAGCCATGAGCAGCAGCAACCAAGACCCTGACTGGTATCGCAACGGATACCGTCATATCTGGATGCCCTATACTCAAATGCACAATTCGCCGATGCCGCAAGCCGTGCGGTCGACTTCGGGTGTCAGAATTACGCTGGAAAATGGCCAGGAATTGATCGATGGCGTTTCCTCCTGGTGGACAGCCTGCCATGGCTACAACCACCCCCATCTGATAAGCGCCATTCAGGATCAGCTGGAAAAAATGCCCCATGTCATGCTGGCCGGATTGTCCAACGAGCCGGCCTTCACCCTGGCCACCCGATTGGCCGGCCTGGCGCCCGGCAACCTCAACCGGGTGTTTCTGTCGGAATCGGGGTCCGTATCGGTGGAGATCGCCCTCAAAATGGCGGTCCAGTATTGGATTCACCGCGGACAGCCCAAGCGGAACAAATTTATCTCCTTCAAGGGCGGCTATCACGGCGACACCATCGGCACCATGGGGGTGGGCGATCCCGACAATATACTGCACGGTCCGTTCACCGAGTTGATGGCAGAGCAGCACGCCATCGACCTGCCGAGAGATGAAGGTACGGAACAGGCGTTCATGGACTTTCTTGAACGGCAATCAGAAGAATGCGCCGCCGTGATACTGGAGCCGCTGGTCCAGGGTGCCGGTGGCATGCTGTTTCACGAACCAAGCGCCTTGGCTTTTATCCGCGACGCCTGTGATCAACACGGCCTGCTGCTGATCCTGGATGAAATCATGGTCGGATTTGGCCGGCTCGGCACCATGTTTGCCTGTGAGCAGGCCGATGTCATCCCGGATATTCTGACCCTCTCCAAATCCCTTACCGGCGGCACCATGGCGTTGGCGGCGACCATCGCCTCCGACGATATTTTCGACGCCTTCCTGTCGGAGAAATTGGAAGATTGTTTTATGCACGGGCCGACTTATACCGGCAACGCCCTCGCTTGCGCTGCCGCCAATGCGTCCCTCGATCTGTTTGAAAAGGAGCCGCGTCTCGACCAGGCGAAAAATATTGAAGCGCGGCTTAAGGAATCATTGGAACCCTGCCGGTCGGTCGACGGCGTCGCCGATGTGCGGGTGTGGGGGGCTCTGGGCGTGGTCGAGGTGGCTGATCTGGGTGATATGTACTGGATGCGGCAGCGGTTTGTCGAACAAGGCTGCTGGGTGCGCCCCTTCGGCAACATCATTTATTTGATCCCGCCCCTGATAATCGGCGAAGATGACTTGAAGACATTAACCAATGCCGTCAATAAAATCGTCGGTGAATGGGCCAACGAAGATTATAGAGCAGGCTAGTGGCAGGTAACGCATCCCTCAATGAATTTGTCGCCAAGAAGCTCAAGGTGCTGGAGCGGCGAAATCTGCGCCGCCGCGTTGTCACCACGGAATCCGAAAGCGCCACCGATGTTATACGCGACGGAAAAAAGTTAATCTCCTTCTCCGGCAACGACTATTTGGGTCTCACCCAGCATCCCGTGATAAAGGAGGCGGCGGCCAAGGCGGTCGAAAAATTCGGCGTCGGATCGGGCGCCTCGCGTTTGGTCACGGGCAATCACCCCCTGTTCGATGAATTGGAAAGCAAGCTCGCCAAGCTCAAAGGAACCGAAGACGCTGTAGTTATGGGGTCCGGCTACCTGACCAATATCGGCATCATTCCGGCCCTGATCGGGGCGCAGGACGCGGTGATCGCCGATGAACTGTCCCACGCCTGCATCCTTTCCGGCAGCCGGCTTTCGGGCGCCAGTGAATATATCTACCGCCACAACGATCTGGATCATCTGCGGGAACTGCTGATCGAGCACCGGTCCGACAACCGCAACGTGCTGATCGTCACCGACGGGGTCTTTTCCATGGACGGCGATCTGGCGCCGATCAAAGACTTGCTCGCCGTCGCCGATGAATTCGACGCCTGGCTGATGACCGACGATGCCCACGGCATTGGCGTGGTCGGTGGCGGACGGGGGTCCAGCTTCGCCGACGGCGTCCATTACGACGTGCCGTTACAGATGGGCACGCTTTCCAAGGCAATCGGCGGCTATGGCGGGTATCTGTGCGCCAGCAAGGTCGTCACCGACTTCATCCGCAACCGTAGCCGATCTTTCATCTATTCCACCGGCTTGGCCCCGGCGTCAGTCGCCGCCGCCATCGCCGCTCTCGACCTTATCGAATCCGATCCTAATTTTGCCGCCGAACCTTTGCGCAAAGCGCGCATGTTCACCTCCGCTTTAGGCAATGAGACAGCGCAAAGCCCAATCGTGCCCATCATCCTCGGCGATACCGAACGCACCATGACGGCGGCAAAGTTTCTTGAAGACAAAGGATACCTGGTCGTTCCCATCCGGCCGCCCACCGTTCCCATGGGCACGGCGCGCCTCAGGGTGACCTTTTCAGCCGCACACCAGGACAGCGACGTCGAACGGCTGGCCACACTGATCAAAAAATTTCTCAGCCAGGGAGGGTGAGCCATTTCGGGCATATTCATAACCTCCAGCGGCACTGAAATCGGCAAGACCTATGTGGCGTCGAAAATGTGCCGCGACCTGATTGATGCCGGCAAATCCGTCGCGGCGCTTAAACCGGTAATCAGCGATTTCGACGCGGAGGATTTCGCCGGCAGTGACAGCGCGCTTCTGCTGCAAAGCTTGGGAAAGGAGCCGTCATTGGCGAATATTGCGGCTATCTCTCCCTGGCGGTTTAAGGAACCTCTCTCCCCGGATATGGCGGCAAGGCGGGAAAACCGGGAGATCGACTTCACCGCCCTGGTGGATTTTTGCACTCAGGCACTGGCCGGGCCGGAGGAGGTCAAGATCATTGAAGGGGTCGGCGGCGTCATGGTCCCTCTCGATAATTCGCATACGGTGCTTGACTGGATTGAACATCTGAACATTCCGACCGTTCTCGTCGTCGGCTCTTACCTGGGTACCATCAGCCATACCTTGACGGCGGTTGGCGCTTTGGAATCGAGGGGCGTCCCTATTATAGACATCGTGATCAGCGAATCCGAGGAAAACCCGGTAGAGCCCGCGGAAACCATCGAAGTCCTGCAACGCTTCCTGCCTCATCTTAGCCTCTCCCTGGAGCCGCGCACGTCTTAATCTGCCCGACCGGTAAAATTCAATCTCCCCTAATGGAACCGGCCTGTCTATAGTGCGGCCATGCTTAGCATTGTCATTCCGACCTTGAACGCCGCGGACACCCTGGAACAGGTTCTGGACAGCCTGCAAGGTTTCGACCAGATGCGGGAAATCATTGTCGCCGACGGCGGATCGGACGATGACACCTGCAAATTGGCAATTGAACGGGGCGCCCGCGTTATCAAAGCGCCTATCGGCAGGGGACAACAACTGGCGGCGGGCGCCGATGCGGCGGGCGGAAACTGGCTCCTCTTTCTACATGCCGATACGGAGCTCGGCGGTTCGTGGCGGTCTGCGCTGACGACGTTTATCGAAGACGAAAAATATCTGGACCGGGCCGCCGTGTTTTCATTTGCACTGAACGATCCCCACCCGGCGGCGCGCCGATTGGAAAAGATCGTGCGGTGGCGGAGCCGGGTGCTGGGCCTACCCTATGGCGACCAGGGGCTGCTCATATCCCGGCACCTCTATAATGAGATCGGAGGATTTCGCGCCCTGCCGCTGTACGAAGACGTGGATATTATCCGCCGTATCGGGCGCAAGCGATTGGTGCTGCTGGATGTGCCCGCCGTAACCTCGGCCGCACGGTATCAGCGAAGTGGATATGTCCTGCGGCCGCTACGTAATCTGGCCTGTTTGTCCCTGTACCTTGCCGGTTTACCTCCCAGATTTATCGGGCGCTTTTACCAGTGAGACTGACAGATCATCTCGTTATTTTCGCTAAAACGCCCCAGACGGGCCGCGTCAAAAAACGGCTGGCGGCGGGCATCGGTTTTGGCCCGGCGACCGGCTTTTACCGGCAAACGGCAGAGCAGACCGTCCGCCGCCTTTCACGGGATCAAAGATGGCGCACCTATCTGGCGTTAACGCCCGATCATCACATAACCAACGGCTTCCGCTGGCCAGGCAGCGCGACAAGATTACCCCAAGGCCCCGGCAATCTCGGCCACCGCATGGATCGGATGATGTGGTGTTTGCCGCCGGGGCCGGTCGTTATTGTCGGCACAGACCTGCCGAACATCTCGCCTGACGATGTCGAGACCGCTTTCGCGGCCCTCGGCGATCTTGACGCTGTTTTCGGGCCGGCAAGTGATGGCGGCTATTGGCTGGTGGGCCTCAAAAGGCGGCCTAACATTCCTGAAATTTTTAACCATGTCCGTTGGTCGAGCGAGCATGCCCTGGAAGACACGATCAACAACTTCAATGCCAACCACCGGATCGGGTTGCTGGACACAAGGCGGGATATTGATGACGCGGATGATTACTATTCGATGAGGCGGGACATAAGCTCGACGAAATTACACGGCTTAAAGCGGTAATCGAGCTGGTAAACCAGGATATCGTCCCAGGCGTCTTTGCAGGCGCCGGGCGATCCCGGCAAGGCGAAAAGATAGGTTCCGTTGGCCACCCCGGCGGTGGCGCGCGATTGAATGGTTGAGGTGCCGATTTTTTCAAAACTCAACATACGGAACAACTCGCCGAAGCCGGGAATATCCTTTTCGTAAACCTCGGCGAAGGCTTCCGGCGTCACATCACGGCCCGTCACACCAGTGCCGCCGGTGGAGATCACGACGTCGATTTCCGCCTCGTTGATCCATTTGGTGAGCTGATCGACAATTTTTTCAACATCGTCTTTGACGATGGCCCGATCGACCATGTTATGACCAGCGCCCTCGATACGGTGAACAAGGGTGTCGCCGGATTTGTCGTCGTCCAGGGTACGTGAATCGGATACCGTCAGTACGGCAATGTTGACCGGCAGGAAATCCCGGTCACCTGTAACTTTACTCATTTTGTGGGTTTTTCCTCCGCGACCTCGACATCGCCGCCGGTCGGTGATTGATAGGCCGGCCATCTGCCGGCGGCAACCGCATCCAACGACGGCGTCGGGTTGCCGAAACGGGATTGGTAGATCCAATAATTGGTTAACACGCGCTCGACAAAGATTCGCGTTTCCCGCAGGGGAATGCTTTCAATGAACAGCAACGGGTCATTCTGGTGTTTGATTTTACGGGTCCATTTGTTGAGATTGCCGGGCCCGGCATTCCAGGCGGTCACCAGCCGGAACAAATCGCCTTTGATGCGGGAATCCTTCATCAGAATATCGATATATTTCTGGCCCAGGGACACATTGGTTTCGGGATCGAACAGGGTATTGCGCTTGGAGCCGCGAAAGCGTCTGTCCCGGGCGACGAAACTGGCCGTTCCGGGCATCAGTTGCATCAACCCCCGGGCGCCACGGTGGCTTTTGGCTTTGGGATTAAAACCCGATTCCTGACGGATCAAGGCCAATATCAGCGCGCGCGACGTTATCTCGCTGTCTTTACCCGGCAGGGCAGGCGCCGGATAGGCCGTGCTGTCATAGAGGCTGGAGCCCGACTGAACCAGCATGTTGCCGATCCGCATGGCCAGGGACGGCATGTCCGCCCGGTCCGCCAAGGCCATCATGGCGCGGGCCAGTTCCGGCTTTGCCGTCGAAAAAAGGCGCCGCAGTTCCCGCTCGGCGCGGTGATCCTCGCCGATCTGCAACAGGGTAACCGCCCGCTGCCCGCCGGGGGCGTTACTCAATTCGGACAGGGCTTCCTTAGCCAAAGGCGGCGGCGCCCAATTATAGCTGACTTCCAGATTTAAGAGATGACGCGACAAAAGGCCGTAAAAGGTTCTCGGGAAAGCGGAGGCTGTCTTCAGATGCTTACTATAGTCTGCGGGTTTACGAATTTTGATGCTCGCCCGCGCCGCCCAGAAAGCCCCCGCCGAAACCAGCCAGGGAGACGAGTAACCGGACTCGGAAACGGCGGTAAAATGTTGGCGCGACAAGCTAAAATTGCCCAGACGCCAGGCGGCGAGCGCGGCGACCCAATGGGCCTCCGGCAGATACTTGCCGGATTTTTTGGTCGCTTTGGAAGACCAGTCCAACGCCCACTGATCCCGACCTGCCGCATAGTAGCCGGCGGCGAGACGCGCCTGAGCCCGGTCCAGTTGGACGGGGTGAAACAATTGCTGGACTCTTTTGTTCCGCACCAGTTTTTTGAATGCTTTGGTCCAACCTTTGCGCAAGTAATACCGCATGCGTTTTTGAAACCCGCGCATTTCGTTGCGCTGCGCCCGGCTGAGTTTTTTACGGGGGTTATAGACCGCGTAACCCAAGTAGCGCCCATCATGGCCGGATCCATTGAGTCCTCTGCCCACCGGTTCTTTCGGCATTTTCCAGTTTTTGGGACGCCGTTTCATAGCCAGCTTGTAAAGCCGCCTGGCTTCCGGATGATCAGCGTATTTGTCCATCCAAGCCTTCAGCTCTTTGTATCGCGAGCGGTATTTGGTGGGATGGAGATAACGCTGGGCGAGAACGTGTCCCATCAGAATTCGATCTTCGAGTTTCTTGATGATCTTATCGGCTGCTTTCCATTCACCCGTCTGCTGCAATTTAAAAATTACCCGATAGCGGCTGACATCCGCCGGCGATAGAATGGCCGGTAAATTAGCCGATCGAAAGAAATCCGCCGTACCTTCTTCAAGAGACGCCGCCTCGATTTTTTCGCGCGACAGCTGGTCCGCGGCATAAGCCTCTTGCCCGCTTCCATAGCCAAGAAACAGGACCAGAGCGGCGGCGCTAATCAGGTGTATGGGGTAATTATTCACACGCATCTATCCGGAAACTATCCTCAATAAGCCTAAAAATCCGTTTATTTTAGATCGCCTCCCGGATTTGGTCTCAAAAATAGGGTAAACGCCGTTTTGTGGCAATAGCAAGCTTCTCGGGTCCGTATATACCGATACAAAGAATTTATCTTTCATCAATTTCTTTTCAGGCCATTCTGCGATAAGGTGGAATTGTTAAATTTCAATTCGTTCGTCTCTTTTGTTCAAGTTATGGCAACAGATCTTTCCAACAAACGGGCATCGGCAACAGATCTACCGCTGATAATGATCGTCGTACTTAGTCTTTTGGGGCTGATCGGCATTATGGGCAGCCTTTTTTTCGTCACCCAAGACTATCTGGAAAAATCGACCATCCAAGTTGCCGCCCGTTATTCCGAAGTCATCCGGGAATTTCGTTCAATTTACACATCTCGGGTCGTCGCCAAAGCCGTCGCCAACGGCATGCAGGCGACCCACGATTTTGAAAACAGCGCCAACGCCATCCCATTGCCGGCAACCTTTACAAAAATGCTGGGGGAGCGGTTGGGCAATTTGGGCA
>CAZNLR010000051.1:0-33474 GCA_964574215.1 uncultured Rhodospirillaceae bacterium
GCCGTCAAAGGCGTCATGGGCTACCTGCAGCGCCGGCATATCTTTGACAACCCCAACCCAAGGTCGAGTCATGTCAGACCGACCCTCAGGGGGGCCGGATTGGGACTGCTACCCGTTCTCCTCCTGGCCTGGGTCGTCATCGGCATTTACTTGGCCGCCCCCGAAGACACGGTACTGCAATCCGAATTGGGATGGGTGATCTTTGGCGCCTTAATCCTTGCCGCCGTTTCCTGGAGTGACGATTTAAGAGGGCTGCCGCCGGTCTTTCGTCTTTTGGCACAAATTGTATCCGCCGGGCTAGTGCTCTGGATGTCGCCGGTGATGGCGCCATATTTTCAGGGGCTTTTGCCGCCGTGGCTTGACGTTGTCGCTGCGCTGATCATTTGGGTTTGGTTTATTAATTTATTCAATTTCATGGACGGCATCGACGGTATGTCGGGCGTCGAAACCGCCGGCGTCGGCTTGGGTTTGGCGGCGCTGGCCGCCACCGCCGCCGTTCCCCAAACCATTGGCCTTTTCGGATTGGCCGCGGCAGCCGTCGCTATCGGATTTCTCAGATGGAATTGGCATCCCGCAAAAGTTTTTCTGGGCGATGTCGGCAGCGTGCCCCTCGGCTTTCTGCTGGGCTGGTTGTTGTTGAAACTTGCGGCGGAAGGATTATGGGCAGCGGCAATAATTTTGCCGCTTTACTATATGCTCGATGCCACCATTACACTATTGAGACGGGCAGCCAGAAAAGAGAAAGTCTGGGAGGCGCACCGCAGCCACTATTACCAGCAAGCCGTTCAACGGGGTCTCGATCACAGCATGGTTTCAATCGCCGTGGCCATAAACAATCTGTTGTTAGTGGGGTTAGCGGTTTACTCGGTTCGTAATCCCTGGATTGCCTTAGGTGCGGCTCTCGTCATAACCGTCGGTTTTCTCGGCTACTTTCGGGGCGGGAAGAAGGAATGAAAATCCTGTTTTTGACCGAGAACTTTCCGCCGGAAACCAATGCGGCGGCCACCCGCGTTTATGAACGAGCCTGCTATTGGGCGGCGTGGGGTCACGACGTCACGGTAATCACATGCGCGCCCAATTTCCCCCATGGAAAAATTTTTCCCGGCTACCGAAATTCATGGCGCCAAACAGAAAAAATGTCGGATATCAAAGTCGTCCGGGTAAAAACCTATATCGCCGCCAACCAAGGTGTATTGCGCCGCACCCTGGATTTCGTCAGTTTTGGCGTCATGGGCTATTTCGCCGGTCTCAAAAATCCCAAACCCGATATCGTCGCCGCCACCTCACCGCAATTTTTCGCCGCCGTCGCGGGCTGGATGATCGGCGCCTCCCGCCGCGTCCCCTTTGTCTTTGAATTGGGCGATCTTTGGCCGGCGTCTATTTCCGCCGTCGGCGCCATGAAAAAAGGCTGGGCCCTCGGTCTGGTGGAGAAATTCGAACTTTTTCTGTATCGGCGGGCAGCCCGAGTTGCGGCCCTGACCCGGGCCTTTAAGGATAACCTGATTAGCCGCAACATTGACGGAGAAAAGATCGATATTGTCCTCAACGGGGTCGACCTCCCCCGGTACAGCCCTCGGGATCGGGACAAAGAACTGGCCTCGGAATGGAATTTGGCGGACAAATTCGTGGTGGGCTACGTGGGCACCCACGGAATGGCCCACGGGCTGATGAACGTGCTTGAGACGGCTGAACGATTACAAGGAGAAGCGAATATCCGGATCATGTTGGCCGGGGCGGGGGCGGAACGGGAAAGGCTGGTTGAGGAGGCGGCCAGAAGGAAATTGGAGAATGTCGTCTTCCTGCCTCCCCAGCCGAAGGAAAACATGCCGTCGGTCTGGAGCCTGTGTGACGTTGCCTTGGTTCACCTAAGAAATTCCCCTGCTTTTGCCGAGGTGATTCCTTCCAAGATATTCGAGGCCATGGCCATGGGTTTGCCCATTCTGTTGACCTTGCCGGAGGGCGAAGCAAAATCCATTTTGGATGGACATAGGGCCGGGTTATGGACACCGCCGGAAAATCCCGAAGCCCTGGCAGCGGCCATCAAGAAATTGGCGGAAGAGCCGGAACTGAGAAAAACGCTGGCCGCCGCGTCTCTGGCGGCCGCGCCGAACCATTCCCGGACCAAACAGGCGGAAGAAATGATCGCCGTTTTTGAAAAAGCTCTCGGGCGGAGAGCAATTAAATGAGCAAAGTCTTGATCACCGGCGCCACCGGTTTTGTCGGGTCCGCCGTATGCGTGATGCTGAGGGAAAAGGGACATATGCTGTCGGGCACAACCCGAAACGCCGACATGCGCGCCGGATCCGGAAACGTTCCTCTTTACCATGTGCCGGATATCGGTCCCGGGACCGATTGGTCGCAGCCGGTCGCGGGCGCCGATGCCGTTGTCCATCTGGCCGCCCGGGTCCATGTGATGAAAGACAGGGCAGCCGACCCTCTAACCGCTTTTCGGCTCGTCAATACCGAGGGCACAAAACGTCTGGCCGAGGCGGCGGCGGCGGCGGGCGTAAAAAAATTCATTTACATCAGTACCACCAAAGTCATGGGTGAGCTCAGCGGCGACCGACCTTTCTCGGGAAAGGATGTACCGCAACCGGAAGACGCCTACGGAATCTCCAAGTGGGAAGCCGAACAGATCGTTGGCGAAATCGGCCGGAATACCGGTATGGAAACGGTTATTCTTCGCCCGCCCCTGGTCTACGGTCCGGGCGTCAAAGGTAATTTTCTAAGCCTTTTAAAGGCGTGCGACAGGCGATGGCCTTTGCCTTTGGGTAAAGTGACAAACCAACGCAGTCTTATTTATGTGGGTAATTTGGCGGCTGCTATTTTGGTTTGCCTCGACCAAAAAGGTGCCGCAGGCCGAACCTATTTCGTCAGCGACGACGGAGACGTTTCCACGCCGGATTTGATTCGTGAAATTTCCAGCGCCTTGGAACGGTCGCCCAATTTGATCAATTTACCGTTGGCGTGGCTAAAATTGGCCGGTCTAATGACCGGCAAGTCTGCTGCCGTGGAACGCTTGACGGGCTCCCTCACCGTTGACAGCGGACCAATTCGTACCGAACTCGGCTGGTCTCCCGCCCATTCGATGATGGAGGGGTTGAAAGTAACCGCCCGGTGGTACCGAAACGGAAAATAGTTTGGTGAAAATCCTGTAGGCTGGTGTACGCGCTCGAATATGGTATTGTCTGGCCGATTCGCCTGGACCCGTTGAAATCTATAGAAAATGTTTAATCGCGCAAATATAGCATTCATCCATGACGTCGTGATGGCGGCAGCCTCGTTCGCCGTGGCGATGTTTCTGAGGTTGGGTACGGATATCGAATTTTATCCAACCGATCAGTTGGTCTGGGGTACCTTGATATTCACGCTTGTGGCGGCGGTGGTCTTCCGATTTATGCGCATGTATAGAGGGGTTTGGCGCTATGCCTCCCTCAACGATCTTCTCAATATCACCAAATCCTCGACCCTCGTGGTTCTAATCTTCCTCGTACTGCTATTCCAAATGACCCGTCTGGAGGATTTGCCGCGGTCGCTGCCCTTTATCAACTGGTTTGTTCTGATTGCTCTTTTGGGTGGGCCGCGTTTTGTCTACCGCCTGTTTAAAGACCGCCGCCTGGAATTCAAATTAGAGCAAAATGCCCATCAGAGAATCCCCGTTTTACTCGTCGGGGCGGGAGACAGTGCCGAATTGTTCATACGGGACCTGGCGAGAAGCGAGTCAAATTACCGCGTTTCGGGCATTGTTTCAGGCACACCGAGCCGGGTAGGGCGCGATATTCACGGTATCGAAATTTTGGGCGCCATCGAAGATATTCCCGCCGTCGTCAAAACATTGGCGGACCGAAACGATCATCCGCAGCGGTTGGTCGTTACTTCGGAACGTATCGAGGGAAAACAAATCCGAATGTTGCTGGATACCGCTGATCAATTGGGCATGAGCCTGGCGCGCCTGCCCGCGCTGACCGAGTTTAAAAGCGGCCTCGATGATCAGGAAATGGCGGTTCGCCCGATTGATGTCGAAGACCTGCTGGGCCGGCCGCAAACCCCCCTCGACCGGGATGGGCTGGCCAGATTGGTCGGCGGTAAAAGCGTTCTGGTTACCGGCGCCGGCGGTAGTATCGGCAGTGAACTGGTACGCCAGATCGCGGCCTTGGAACCGTCGACAATAGTCCTTGTGGAGAATTCGGAGTACAATCTTTACGCCGCCGATATGGAGTTGTCGGAAAATCACCCTGACCTCCCCCGCCATTCCTTGATCGGCGATGTGCGTGACCGTGACCGTATTGACCGGATTTTCGCTGCCATGAAACCCAATTTAGTATTCCATGCCGCGGCGCTCAAACACGTGCCTATGGTGGAAGCCAACATTCTGGAAGGTTTGACGACCAATGTGACGGGTACGGTCAATGTCGCCGATGCCGCCCGTCAAGCCGGCGTGGAAACCTTTATTCAAATATCCACCGACAAGGCGGTCAATCCGACCAATATCATGGGCGCCTCCAAACGCATCGCCGAAAGCTATTGCCAGGCGCTTGACCTGGAAGGTAACGGCGGAACGACCCGTTTCGTTACCGTCAGGTTTGGCAATGTTTTAGGGTCAACCGGGTCGGTGGTGGAATTGTTCCGCCGTCAGATCAGCGAAGGCGGTCCGGTCACCGTAACAGACCCTGATATGAAACGATATTTTATGACCGTCCGTGAGGCCGTTGAACTGGTTATGGCGGCTG
Source organism: uncultured Rhodospirillaceae bacterium (assembly GCA_964574215.1). Classification (GTDB taxonomy): domain Bacteria; phylum Pseudomonadota; class Alphaproteobacteria; order Rhodospirillales; family UBA2165. The sequence goes on from CAZNLR010000051.1 coordinate 4,731, forward strand.
CGGCGCTCGGCGATGGCGCAGTTAAAAATCATGACGGAAAAATATTTGTTCTGGAAATGGGTGATCCGGTCCTGATCGATGATTTGGCCAAACAGATGATCAGACTCGCCGGCCTGGTCCCCAATGAAGATATTGACATTACCTACACCGGCCTCAGACCCGGCGAGAAACTTTTTGAGGAAATATTTCACGGCGCAGAGGAATTGGTGCCGACCTCCCAAAGTGGATTGCTGCTGGCATCTCCCAGAACAAATAATCTGGAATCCGTTACCGGGCAGATTAGCCGGTTGAAGTCGGCATTGGCCGAAGCGGATGAGGGTGCCGCCCGCGCCATCATACGGGAAATGGTGCCGGAATATGAGCCATCCTCAGTCCCCATGGATGCTGCTTCCGTGGCCGAATAAATCACCCGAAAAATTATTGTTTTCCGGCTGGCTCAAATGGGCGCTGTTTGCTATATGGGCTTCGCAATCTGGTAACGCCTAACCCCATTTATTAACCGACAGGAACCTGCCGATGTCCGAAACTATCCGCCGCGCCCTCATTTCCGTGTCAGACAAGACCGGCCTCGTGGATTTCGGCAAATATCTCGCCGATCACGGCGTCGAAATCCTGTCCACCGGAGGGTCGGCGAAGATGCTGGCGGACGCCGGCGTGCCGGTCAAAGAGGTGTCCGATCACACCGGTTTTCCGGAAATGATGGATGGCCGGGTGAAAACCTTGCATCCGAAAATCCACGGCGGATTGCTGGGACGCCGGGACAATCAGGATGATCTGGCGACCATGGAAAGTCACGGCATCGACCCCATCGACCTGGTGGTGGTGAATCTTTATCCCTTCGAGGAGACGGTGGCGTCCGGTGCCGACTACGAAACCTGTATCGAAAATATCGATATCGGCGGTCCGGCCATGATTCGTTCGGCAGCCAAGAATCATGTCAGCGTCACTGTAATCGTCGACACCGAGGATTACGGCCAACTGGTCGAGGAAATGGCCGCCAACAAGGGCGGCACGACGTTGGCCTTCAGAAGGAAACTAGCCGCCAAGGCCTACCGGCGCACCGGCGCCTATGATGCGGCCATCGGGTCCTGGTTCGCGGACTTCCAGGAGACGTCGTTCCCCGAGCGGATGGTGTTCGCCGGAACGCTAAAACAGGAGATGCGTTACGGCGAAAACCCACACCAGGCCGCCGCTTTTTATACCAATGGCGAGGTTCGTCCCGGGGTCGCCTCGGCGGAACAGCTGCAGGGCAAAGAACTGAGCTTCAATAATTTGAACGACACCGACGCTGCCTTCGAATTGGTGGCCGAGTTCGATGAGACGGCCTGCGCCATTATCAAGCACGCCAATCCTTGCGGCGTCGCAGTCGGAAGAAATTTGACGGACGCCTATCAAAAGGCTCTGGCCTGCGATCCCGAAAGCGCTTTCGGTGGCATCATCGCCGTCAACCGCACCTTGGATGCGGCCACCGCCGAAGAGATCGCCAAGCTATTCGCCGAGGTGGTGATTGCGCCCGAGATCGATGACGCTGCCGAGGAAATATTTACGGCCAAAAAGAATTTGCGGGTGTTGGCGACGGGCGGTTTACCTGACACAACGCAGTCGAACATGACGGTCCGCTCTCTGGCCGGCGGATTTTTGCTACAGGGCCGGGATGCGTTGATCACGGAGGCTGATCTGAAAGTGGTGACGGAACGGGCGCCAACGGAAAAGGAACTGGCTGATCTCTGGTTTGCCTTCACCGTCTGCAAGCATGTCAAATCAAACGCCATTATTTACGCCAAGGACGGCGTGACGGTGGGCATCGGCGCCGGCCAGATGAGCCGTGTCAATTCTTCCCGTATCGCCAGTTGGAAAGCCGAGGATGCCGCCAAAACGGCCGGCGAATCGCAAAGCCGGGCGATCGGTTCGGTGGTCGCCTCCGACGCCTTTTTCCCCTTTGCCGATGGCTTGTTGGCCGCTGCCGAAGCCGGTGTAACCGCGGTGATCCAGCCGGGTGGCTCGATCCGTGATGAAGAAGTCATCGCTGCCGCCAACGACCAAGGTCTTGCCATGGTCTTTACCGGAATGCGCCACTTCCGTCACTAAGTCGTTCTAAAGATAGACTAATTATCCGAAATTCCGATCGCATAATATTTGACCAAATTAGTCGGTTTTTCCCTAAAAACACCTATATTTACACGATTTCTGTAGTTTATGGTCAATTTTAAGCTGTTTTTCGGCCTTGACTACGATTTAAAGCCTTTTTCTTACCGAAAATAGCCTTTAACTCCTTAGAAAACGGCCTGAATAGGGGTAAAAATTACCCGATACGTACCAATAATCAGCTATATAAAAAACTCAAAATTTTCGATTTTTGATGAGGTCTTCGCTCATGCGGGCCTGGCGCATGTACTGGCCGAGCAGGTGCATTAGGGATTGGTGGACGTCTTCAATGACGCCGTAATTATCGGCGGTGACGTGCAAATTGACGCTGGCGGCCTCGGCGGTGCGGCCACCTTCGAAACCGGTCATTGATATGACTTCAATGCCTTGCTCCCGTGCCCACGTAGCGGCGCGCACGACATTCTCCGAATCGCCCGACGAAGATACCGTCATCACCACATCGCCTTTTTGCGCCACCAGACGCAGCTGATGAACAAACACCTCGTCATAGGAAATATCGTTGGCGATGGCGGTGATCACCTCCACATTGGTGGCGAGGGAATGGACATGGGGCAGCAAATCCGTATCCGTCGCCAATAGTTTACCGTGATCGCAGGCCAAATGATTGGAAATGGCTGCCGATCCGCCATTGCCGCAGACATAGAGCGTACCGCCGGTCTCATAGGCTTTGACGAGTATGGCGGCGGCGGCGGCCAACTTGGTCCGGTCGACGCTGGCGCCCGCCTTGGCGTATTCCTCGAAATAGGCGTCGGAGTAAGCGCCGATTTCCGAATATTTATTGTCTGGAAAAGTCATGTCGGGTTTTTTACTCCGTCTCGCAGGAACTATCAACAAGGTTACCGGCGAGCATCGACCACCGGCACCAAAAGGATTCCGCCAACGACAAAAAACACCATGATGGTCGCCATCCCCGCCCGCTGGCTTTGGAACATATCGGTGGCCAGAGCCAGTAACGCCGGGCCCAGGAAGGCCGTCGCCTTGCCCGAAAAGGCATAAAGCCCGAACATTTCAGTCCTTATTTCCGCCGGCGCCAGATGCGCCATCAGGGAACGGCTGGCGGCCTGGGCCGGTCCGACAAAAAATCCCAACGGAACGCCAAACACCCAGAACAATGTTTTGGAATCAATCAGCAGCAAGACAACGCCGAGCACACTTAACGCCACTAGGGCAATATAAATAACCCGCTTGGGACCCAGCGCATCATCGACCCAGGCAAAAGCCGCAGCGCCGATCCCGGCCGTTACGTTGATGGCGATGCCGAACATGATCAGTTCGGTGAAGCTCATTCCGAAGGTGCCCACCGCGTAAATACCGCCGAAGGCGAAGAGCGTGTTGAGGCCGTCGGTATAGATCATCCGGGCCAACAGGTAGCGGGCGACCTGGCCGTATTGCCGCACCTGGCGGAGAGTTTTCAAAAGAGTGCCCAAACCGTTGGCGATGGCCGCACCGTAAGAAAGGTTGCGGGACGGGTTATCCGAGGTCCAGACAAACAAGGGTAGGGAAAAGATGCCAAACCATACCGCCACCAGAACCGGCGTCGCCCGGAGATGTTCCGCTGCCTCCTTGTCCAAACCAAACCACGGTGTTTCCGCCTGGGCGAATCCCACCAGGGTCAGTGCGAGGCATGACAGGCCGCCGGCGTAACCCAGCCCCCAGCCCCAGCCGGAAATCCGCCCGATCATTTCCCGGGGACTGATATCCGGCAGCATGGCGTTATAAAAAACCATGCCGGTTTCAAAGGCGAAATTTCCCACCGCCGCCAAAGTCAGCGCCAACAATACAAAGGACGCATCGGGACGGACCTGCCACAGGGCGGCGCTGGCCAAAATGGCGATTAAAGTGAACAAAGCGAGCCAGGGCTTCCGTCTGCCGCCGGCGTCCGCGATAGCCCCCAGGACCGGCGCCACCACGGCGACGGCAAAAGCCGACAGGCTCATGGCGTATCCCCATTGACTGGTGCCCGTAACCTCGTCCACCGCCACGCCCTTGGTGAAATAAGCGGCAAAGACAAAAGTAATCACCACCGTCGGGAAGGCGGAATTGGCCCAGTCGTAGAGCGCCCAGGCAATCAGTCCTCGCTTGTTCGTCATATTATCTGACGATGCTTCCCAGGTGGCGGCTGGCCACAGCGAGCATGGACAAATCCACCTGTTCGGCCGATTCAAGCTCGTTCAGCATTTGCTGCGTCTGATCCATGATCGCGGTGTTACTCTTCGACCATGCAGTCAGAGGATCCGATCCGTTGGCGCCCGAACTCATCACCATGGCGGTGATACCTTTCTGGTGACCGTATAGTTCCTCGATTACCGCCGCGGAAGCTAGCTTTTGCCAATGATTATCGCCGGGCAGCTTTTCCGCGCTGTAACGTAACCAGCCGAGGCCGAAAGATTCGCCGATTTCAAAGTATATCTTGGCGGTATTCTCAACGCCCATTTTACAGGTCTCAGAGGTCCGGACGATATCCAGGGTCGATACGAGTAAAATTAGATACGCCACCCGTTTCGACAAATCCTGTGGAACGCCGGCCCTGGCGTACCGATTGGCGCGGAAATTAACCCGGCTGGTTGCGGCATTCGGCGCCACGGTTTCAATTTTGCCGGCCAGCAGATTTATCGCGCTTGAGAAATCTTTCACGTTGGCGCCGATATCTATGGGTTTTTTGGCGTTTCTCAGGAACCAGAGGGTCGACCGCTCAATCAATTGATTCACGTCCTTCAAAAGCGTCACCTGCATATCGGCGGAGATTTTATTGTCGAGCGATTCAATCGCTGCCCATACTTCCTCCAGTTGGAAAGCATCGCGGGTGGCAATAAAGGCGCGGGCGATTTCGACCGGCCCGGCGCCCGATTTTTCCATCATATTGGTGACGAAGGTGCCGCCCACCCGGTTGATCATGCTGTTGGTGACCACGGTGGCGATAATTTCCCGTTTCAGCCGATGCTGAAAAATGTCAGTGCGGTATTTGGACCGCAACGGCGTCGGAAAATAGTCGATTAAATCCTGCTTCAAATTGGCGTCGTCAGGCAAGTCGGAATCGAGAATCTGATCGTAGAGCCACAATTTCGCATACGGTATCACGATGGAGATTTCCGGCCGGGTCAATCCGATATTGTTTTTATCCCGCTCGATCAGGGTTTCTTCGTCAGGCAGGAATTCGACGGCTCTGTCCAACCTTCCCTCGCGTTCCAAAAACCGCATGAAGCGCGTTTGATGGTCGAGAAGTTCTGACGCTTGTGATTGAACCAAAGTAATCGCCTGGGTCTGTAAATAATTGTCCCGCAGCACCAGATCACCGACCTCGTCGGTCATTTTGGCCAGAAGCTTGTTGCGTTGCGGCTGGGTCAGTTTTCTTTTGGCGACCACCGAATCGAGCAGAATTTTGATATTGACCTCGTGATCCGAACAATCGACGCCGGCGGAGTTGTCCACCGAATCCGTATTCAGTCGCCCGTTGAGCAATCCGAACTCTATGCGGGCCCTTTGGGTCACCCCCAGATTGGCCCCTTCTCCGATCACCTGACAATTGAGATCCTTGGCGTTAATCCTGACCGCGTCGTTGGCCCGGTCACCGGCGTCCGCATTCACTTCGGTCGACGCCTTGATATATGTGCCGATCCCGCCGAACCAAAGCAATTCGACTTTGGCGGTCAGTAGTATCTTGATCAACTCATTGGGCGTAACCTGCGACTTATTGATGCCGAAGCATTTCTTGATCTGTGGGGTCAAGGTGATGGATTTGGCCGACCGGTCGAAGATACCGCCGCCCTTGGAAATCAAATCCTTGTTGTAATCGGTCCAGCTGGACCGCGCCAGATTGAACATGCGCTTGCGCTCGGCAAAGCTTTTGGCGGGGTCCGGGTCGGGATCGATGAATATGTGGAGATGGTTGAATGCACCCTGCAGCTTGATGTGCGGGGACAGCAGCATGCCATTGCCGAATACGTCGCCGGACATGTCGCCGACACCGACAACGGTAAAGTCTTCTTTCTGAATGTTCTTGCCGATCTCCCGGAAGTGCCGCTTTACCGATTCCCAGGCGCCTCTTGCCGTGATACCCATTTTTTTGTGATCGTAACCGATGGATCCGCCTGAGGCGTAGGCATCGCCTAACCAGAACCCGTAATTTTCCGACACGCCGTTGGCGATATCGGAAAAGGTCGCCGTGCCTTTGTCGGCGGCAACCACCAGATAGGGATCGTCGGTATCATGGCGAATGACGTTTTTGGGCGGGATTAGTTTCGGGCCCTTCAGATTGTCAGTGATATCCAACAGGCCGCCCATGAACATTTTGTAGCATGTGATACCTTCTTCGATGAAGGCTTCCCGCCCGCCCTCCTTGGGCGGCCGTTTGACGACAAATCCGCCTTTAGAGCCCACCGGCACGATAACGGCGTTCTTGACCATCTGGGCCTTCATCAATCCGAGAATCTCTGTGCGGAAATCTTCCGGCCGGTCGGACCACCTGAGACCACCCCTGGCCACCATGCCGCCGCGAAGATGAATAGCCTCAAACCTGGGTGAATAGACGAAAATTTCGCGCAGTGGCCGCGGCAAGGGAAGTTCGTCCAGTCTATGGCTATCGAATTTAACGGCGAGATATGGTTTGGGCTCGCCATCCGCGTCGGTTTGATAAAAATTGGTTCGCAAGCTGGATTCAACGGCATTCTGATAGCGCCGCAAGATTCGATCCTCATCGGCGCTTTGCACCTTGTTTAATCCGTCGGCGATCTGCTGACGCAGGCGGACGATGTTTCGGTTGCGGCCTTTGTGTTCGGCGGGGTCGAAACAGACTTCGAAGAATTTGACGATATTTCGGGTGATGGACGGATTGCCCACCAGGGCCTGCTCCATATATTCCTGGGAAAACGGCGCCTTGGCCTGGCGGAGGTATTTGGTATAAGTGCGCAGAATAACGATTTGCCGCCAATTTAGTCCGGCCTCCAACACCAAAGCATTGAACCCGTCGCTTTCCATGTCCCCATGCCAGACGCGGCTGAACACTTCATGGAAGTTTTGACGGACGGCTTCGGCGTCGATTTTTGCGCCGCTCCGCGTCACCAACCCGAAATCATGAATCATGATCAATTGATGGGAATCCCGGTCGGGCCGGATGGTGTGCGGTACTTCGTCGATAACCCTCAGGCCCATATCCTCGAGCATGGGCAGTACATCCGAGAGCGGCAGGGGCAAATGGGGGTGGAAGACTTTGAAGCGAACTTCATTCTTGCCGGCATCGTTCGGCCGGTAAAGTTGCAGATTCAAATCATCGCCTTCGACGACCTGTTCCAGGCGCGTAATATCCTCGACCGCCGCTGAGGCATCGAATTTCTCGCGGTAACTGGCGGGAAATGCATCGTTGTAAGCGTTACTCAGCAGGCTGCCGTCATCTTCGCCGTGGGCAACCGTCAATTCGGTCGCCAGATGATCCGGCCAGGATCGCGCCAGATCAGCAATTTTTTGTTCGATCTCCTCAACTATAAATTTCGATTTGGTGCCGCCGGGCGTGGTAATGGATATATGCAGCCGGGCAAACGGCGATTCGGTGAATTCCATATTAAAGGCCGATACTTCACCACCGAAGGATTCCGACAGAACATCGATGACTTTCAATCGTATGCCCGTATTGTATTGATCCCGGGGAATGAACACCAAACAGGAAACGAAACGGGCGAAGTCGTCCCGACGGACAAACAGTGCCGTGCGTTGCCTTTCCTGCAAATGCAATATACCCATGGAAATATCCATCAAATCCTCGATGCGGGTCTGGAACAGTTCGTCCCGCGGATAGGTCTCGAGAATATTCATCAGGGCTTTGCCGTCATGACCGGAAGGCGGGAAACCGGCGCGGGCGATGGTTTTATCGATCTTTCGCCGCAGCAACGGAATATCCCTGGGACTAGAATTATAGGCGACGGACGTGAACAAGCCGACGATCAGCCGCTGGCCGATAACTTTACCCGCCGCATTGAATTTCTTGACGCCGATCGTATCCAGCAGCACCGGCCGGTGCACGGTCGAGCGGGTATCCGCTTTGCTGACGATGACGGGATCTGGCCGATTGATAAAGCTCCTGATTTCCGCCGGCATGGTATCCAAATGACGGAGTTCGTTCAAAACCAACCGTTTGGGATCGCGCAAAACACCCAGGCCGGTTTTGGCGTCGACATGAACCTTGGCCTTGGTGCCGGTGCCTTTGAAATCGTAATCCCGGTATCCCAGAAAAGTAAAATTGTTGTCGTGCGCCCACTGGAGGAAATCTTCCGCCTCGACAATGTCGCCGCTACCGCCCCGTGAATCGATGATTTTCAATTCGTTGATTATGTCCAGAACCCGTTGACGCATGCTTCGCCAATCTTCAACGGCAAACCGGACGTCGTCGAGAACCGAACCGATGACCGTCTGCAGGTCTTTGCGTTTTGCCGCAGTCGCTTGTTGAGAAATTTCAAAGCTCATCAAGGATTCGTTGGTTACGCCATCTCCGGCTGCCTGTCCTTTAACAACTTCTTTTAATTTTCCCTTGGCATCCCGGCGAACGCCGATAACCGGGTGAGTGACCAAATGTACCGTGATGCCTAATTGCCCCAAATTAGCTGTAACCGAATCGACCAGAAAAGGCATGTCGCCACTGATAATTTCCAGCGTGGTATGGTTGCTTTCCCAGCCATTCTTCGAAATGTCTGGATTGAATACACGGACTTTTGTTTCGCCAGATTTGAGATTTTGTAAAAAGGACCAGATTGACGCCGCCTCACCGGCCAGCGCCGTCTCCCCTTTTTCCGCCATGTCTTCTAAAGAAGAGTTGGTGTAATACTGGCGGACGAACGTATCAAGCTGGGAAGAAACTTTCCGGCCGCTTTGGCGTTTGATCTCGGAAAGAATCTTTTTGATCAAATCAGTTTTCTGCCTGCTTGAATTTGGACCCATTTGAATCTCCTCGGGCAAGTATCGCCAGATGTTTCAATCCCGGCTCAAACGCCTTCAATATAAATAAAATTATAGTTATTAAGTACTAATTCGAAACGATATTCCAATCTAAAGTTTTACACTGGAAATTAGTACCGGCCTCTCCCTGCATTTCCCGATAGTTCCGGCACTAATTTAACGCCGGAATGGGTCTTTGATAAATCGAATATTAAGTTTAATACTTAACAATGTATGAGCCTTTTCATTTTTTCTCGCTTGCCGAATTCTAAAGGATAATTGAAACAATGGCCGAACAACCGACCCGACACGTTCTTACCGGCGACTGGCTTTTCTCCCGGCTGCCCGGTTGGGTGCTGGATACCCTGACCACGGAACAGAAAGAGGCCATTCATTCGGCAGCCGACGAGGGCCAATGGCAGGCCCATCCGGTTAATATTCGGCTGACCTTACCCGTTATACGCCGCCGCTATTTTCTAACCATCGTCGCCGGTGAGGAAAAACGCAGTCTCGAACGGCGCGCCCACGAGCGCCATCGCTACCCGTTGCGGACGGCGGCGAATATTTTATTTTTTCTCGGCGCCGCCGCGATATTTTATGTGGTCGCCATTTTCGCCATCGCCATACAGTCCTCGATTGTCGAGTTTTAGCCCATGCCGGCGCCGGTCAACCGATGGACTGAGAGGATTCCACGGTGACTCTGAACCGGGACCTAGAGGCGGGCATGGCCGCTCACCTGGCGGGGCGGCTTCAAGAGGCTGAAAAGATCTACCTTGACGCCTTAACGGCACGGTCAGGCGAAAAAGCCGAGAATGTAGTAGAAAGCGCGCAAATCTGGCATTTACTGGCAGCGGTCCGCCATCAGATGGGAAACGTTACGGAGGCCCAACAGAATGCCCTCCGGGCGGTCGAGTTAAATCCCGACTTTCCGGAAGCCATGAATACACTGGGATCAATTCAAAAAGATCTCGGCCTTTTGGCGGAAGCGGCCGGTTCATTTCAGCAGGCCATAGAAATTTACCCGGATTTTCCGCAGGCCCTGACCAACCTGGCCGATGTCAGACGCCTTGAAGGCGCCAATGACGAGGCCATCCTGTTAAATGAACGGGCGCTTCAACTGGCGCCGGATTTAGCACCGGCCCACAACAATTTGGGTGCGGCCAAGCTGGCCGCCGGCGATGTGGCGGACGCCGGCCTGGCCTTTCAGCAGGCGCTTGCCTTAGATGCGTCACTGGACGACGCCCGCCTTAATTTGGCCGATTGCCTGCGGCGGACCGCCGAATTCAAAGAGGCGGAAGATCTGGTTATGGATGTAATAGAGCGGCAACCAAGCAATGCTGTCGCTCTGAACCAGCTCGGCACCATTTATTTCGATAATGGAAATGATGACGGCGCGATGACCTATTTCGAAAAGGCCTTGGCGGCGGATGTGGACCTGGCGGACGCCTACAACAATCTGGGCAATGTCCTGGTCAGGCTAAATCGTTTGCCCGAAGCGCTGGATCGTTTTGACGCCGCCCTCTCGAAAAGGCCGGATTTCAGCGATGCTTTGGCCAATCAGGCCGCCGCTTTCCAGGCCCTGGGGCGCATCGAAGAGGCTTTGTCCGCCTGTGAACACGCCCTGAAGCATGATCCGGATCATGCCGACGCCCATTGGAATCGGGGTTTGGCACGCCTGATATCCGGCGACCTGTCCGGCGGTTTCGCCGACTATGAATGGCGGTGGCGGCTGCCGGAATTTATTTTCCGCTATCCGGACCGGGCCCTTTGGCAAGGTGAGGATTTATCGGGTAAATCTCTCCTCGTCCATTCCGAACAAGGCTTCGGCGACACCATCCAAATGGCCCGGTATTTGTCGTTATTGGCGGCAAAGGGCGCCCATTTGATTGTTGAAACCCATCAGCCCTTGGTGGATTTGATTAAGCAGCTGGATGTTGCCGATGAAGTGGGAACGGTAGACGATGGAATGCCTGAAACCGATTTCCAGGTGCCCATGATGAGCCTGCCCCACCGGTTCGGCACGACGGTGGATACCATTCCTCAGCCTGCGGCGTTCAGGATCGATGAACCGGCCAATGGATTCGATTTCGGAATCCATTCGGGGCTAAAAATCGGTTTGGTTTGGGCAGGACGGTCCACCCACAAAAATGACCACAATCGGTCAATACCGGTGGCGATGTTTGAAAAACTAACGGAATTAGAAGGAGTAAGCCTTTTTAGTCTCCAGGTCGGCGACCGTGCCGGCGATTTGGCAGCCTTGACGTGGCGGGATGAAATCACCGATCTCAGCCACTACCTGACCGATTTTAATCAGACTGCCCAGGCGATTGCGGGACTGGATTTGGTCGTCACGATAGATACGGCCGTGGCCCATTTGGCGGGCAGCATGGGAAAAGATTGCTGGGTGTTGCTGCCCTTCGCTCCGGACTGGCGATGGTTTCAGGATCGTACCGATTCTCCCTGGTATAACAGTGTCACCCTGTTCCGGCAAATGTCCGCGCCCGATGGAATTTCATCTACATCTTCCTGGAAATCGGTTATCGAAAAGGTTACTGCCGAACTCGCCGCCAGGCGAAATCACCAGGGCGATCATGGGTGAATCTTTTATTTAGACCTATTCATCGTAGGTCAAATCGAATTGAGACAACCCTTCCTCAAGATAGTCCGGCAATAGAGGCATCCCCAGCAGATATTCCGCCGTCCGGTCATTGTGTTCTTCGGTGGCGATGCGCAGCGCCTCGTCCCAGTCGTCGGCGGTGAAATCCCCCCTGCCGATCCATGCCAAGGCAACGATTTGGCACTGATCGTCGTCGTTGATGGCCTCAATCCAGCTTTTCAGTTCGTCATAGGTCGCATCGTCACTATCGTCATCGCCATGAGCGATCAGATTTTCCTGGAATTCCTCATCTTGGATATCGTCTTCCGTGTGAGTAACGGCGCTGTCTTCACCGATTCCGACTTCCTGCGTCTCGAACTCCCGAGCTTTTGCAATTATGAAGCCGATTTTATTGACATCGATTTCCAGCATTTCGGACACTCCTTTTTCAGAACCCCGGCGGTCGGGACGTCTTCTGACATTTTGGCAATTGACCAGCCAGGGGTATTCTAAATCAGAAGCTAAATGCCTCCTTGATAGAGATCAATGATGAATTTTACTTTTGTGAAAATTGATTTGGAATTTGGACTAAATGAGGTTCATTTGCCGGAGCATCGCCTGACCGACATCGCTGGTAGGGTTGTCCATCGGCTTAAAAATACTGAAATGATCGACGCCATATTCGATGATGACGTTGCAGTCGTGACCCGCATCCCGCCATTTTTGTGCGAAGCTGGATGATTGGCGGCGGATTTCCGGACTGTCATTTTCCGCGTAGACCATGGTCACGGGCCCGGACGTTGAGGGAATGTTGCGGCTCGGGGAAAGGGCCGCAACGGTCGTTGGGTCCAAACCCCATTTCTTTCCATGCTCGGTATGCCGAAGTGGTTCCAGGTCATAGATGCCACTGATCATCACCGCTCCTTTTACAAGGTCGGACGGCAAACCCCGGCTATGCCAGTCCGCCGCCATTACCATACCCGCCTGGAGTGCGCCCGATGATTTCCCGCAAATAAATATCCGGTTGGGATCGCCGCCGTAGTCTTCAATGTTTTCGAAAACCCATGAAACGGCTTGCTGGCTGTATTCAACGATCTCCTGTAGTGTTGCCTCGTCGATATTGGGAAAGTTAACGGCAACGAACAGCGCACCTGCCCCAACGATCGTTTCGGCATAAAAACAAGCGTTGGATTTCATACCTCGAAGCCACCCGCCGCCCCGAAAAAATATATGCACCGGCGCATGGTTGAGATCGTGGGTCAAAATATCGAGTTTTTGGGAGCTCTGCTTGCCGTATGAAAGGTCGGCAAAAAGCGTCAATCTCTCTCGGGCAGCCCGGCTTTTTTCGGCCGAAACGATTGCCGATACCTCATGATTGAGCGCCCAGGCAAACGGATCGTACTGCCGGTCAAAATCTTCCGATTTGGAACCGAAATAATCGGCCATGGGCCCAAGTTTCCTTCAGAGCCATAAAATAAATCGAAAAACGAGTGTAGTTAGTTTTAAATTTCATTTTTCGGTTGTGTGGAGGTTATATAGCTCCTTGGCCGTGCCGGACAATATGGCCTTTTGTGAATCCTGGGGTAATTCCTCAAGAGCTTTTCGATATGCCGCGATTAAATCAGCATAGGTCGTCCAAAGTTTTTCAATGGGAAAATTGCTGCCGAATAAGCACCGCCGGGGACCAAAAGCTTCAACGGAATATCCGGCGATTTCGGCAATAAAATCCGGTGAGTTCCGATGAATGAATGTACCCAGGCCGGACAGCTTACAATAAATATTCGGCGCGTCGGACAGTCGCTTTAACCCATCCCGCCAGGCATTCATTCCGGAAGCGGAAGTATCTTCGGGCATGCCGCAATGCTGCAAAATCATGGGAATGCCCGGAAAATCCCGGGCCAGGCCGGCGGCACCGGCCATCTGAGACGTAAAAACCTGAAGATCAAAGGACCAGCCGAAATCCTGCAAATGGGCGAAATTGCGCCGCCAATTTTTTTCATTCATCAAGTCGGGGCTAGAAGCGAATTTATAAAGGGGGTTCTCGTGCCAATGGAGTTGCTGGCGGATACCACGCAATAGGGAAAATTGGCCCAACGCCGCCATTGTCGCTCTCGCATCCTCGGTGGAAAAATCCACATACCCGACAATAGCATTGGGCCAGCCATATTGGTCGGCGATCGATTGCACCCAGGCCGCCTCATCGATTTCCTTGCCCGCCGGCCAGTTGACCTGAATATAGACCGACCCCGTAACCCCGTTTCCCTCCAAATCCCGCAGATACTCTGAAATGTCGTAGTCACGCTTGATATCTTCATAAGTGCCGAATATCCTCGGCTGGGTCGGCCCGCTCAACCATGCCAAATCCGCCAATCGCCAGATATGATGGTGCGCATCGATAATCGGAATCATATTGCCCCCGGGGAGTTCATAGACAAATTTATTTTAAGAAAATAGCTTAGGTGCCGGCATTTCCTTAAGGCAAACAAAATTTATCTACGTCAAATTTTGCTCCACCGGATGACCGGCAAGTTTCCATTCAGGCAGACCATTTTCCAGACGCCGGGCGGAGTAGCCCCTGCCTCGCAGCAGATCGACAGCGTCGAAGGACAACACGCAATAAGGTCCCCGGCAATAAGCAACGACCTCCTGATCTTTGGGCAATTCCGTTAGTCTTTGCTCCAATTCTTTGAGGGGGATATTGACGGCGCCCGGCACATGGCCGGCGGCAAATTCGTCAGACGGTCGCACATCGAGAACAGTAACCAAGCCTTTGCGGCTGCGGTCGAGCAATTGGGGCGGCGACACCGGCTCCAGACTGTCCTTGGCGAGAAAATACTGGGACACGATTTTATCCACTTCAGCCAAGTTGTTCTCGGCCACCGTACGCAAACCGGTCAGAAGAGCCAACACGGCGTCATCGGCAATCCGGTAATAGTTGAAGTGTCCATCGCGGCGGCCGTCGACCAGTCCGGCGCGGGCCAGCCTCTGGAGATGCTGGGAGGCATTGGCGATGGAAAGACCCGTGAGATTCGCCAGGCTTTCGACGCTTCGTTCTCCTTGGGCGAGAAATTCCAGTATTTCCAAACGATGTTCGTGGCTCAACGCCTTGGCCACTTGGGCAAATTGGGCAAACAGCAGTTTTTTCGGGTTATCCGCTGCCATGTTGGCTTCCTTTTTCATTCCCGTTTTCCCACTTTTTACCTTATTCAATTAATCACTTGAATAAGTTAACAAATTGCAGTACAAAGAGCAAATGATTTTTTGGTTACTTTTTTGATTTAACAGGCAGATGACCAATCAGGTAACCACAACCAAGTCGCAAACAAGCCGTAAATTATGAATGAGTTTATTTTCAGCAATGAACCGGCAATCCGGTTGGGATTCTTTTTTGCCATATTATTCACGGTGGCGGCATGGGAGTTTGTGGCGCCCCGAAGGGTCAGTGCCTATTCCCGGTGGCGACGATGGCCCAGCAATTTCGCCATTGTCATTTTGAATACAATGGTTGTCCGGCTGCTGTTCCCGACGGCGGCTGTCGGTTTCGCCTTCCTGGCCCAGGAAAAAAGCTGGGGATTGTTGAATAATTTGGACGTAAATGCGCCGCTGGCTATCGGACTTGCCGTCGTCGCCCTGGATTTTGTTATCTATCTTCAGCATGTCATGTTTCATGCCGTGCCGGTTCTCTGGCGGTTGCACCGGATGCATCATGCCGATCTCGATTATGACGTCACCACCGGTGCACGGTTTCATCCCATTGAAATTGTTTTGTCCATGGTCCTCAAAATGGCGGCCATTTCGTTGATTGGGGCGCCTACCGTCGCAGTGGTGATTTTCGAAGTGCTGCTCAATGGTACGGCCATGTTCAACCACGGCAACATCCGCCTTCCTCTGGCCATCGACGCTGTCCTGCGTTGGTTGGTCGTCACGCCCGACATGCATCGGGTGCACCATTCCACCGTCGTCGCCGAGGCCAACAGCAATTTCGGCTTCAACTTGCCTTGGTGGGACCGGCTTTTCGGCACCTACCGCGCCCAACCCGAAGCCGGTCACGCGGCCATGACCATCGGTATCGGCCAGTTTCGGGAGAGCAAATATCTGCGCCTGGATTATTTGCTGGTCCAGCCTTTCCTGGGGAAGGCCGGCACTTATGCCATCAACCGCCAGGCCGATGACATTGATTTGAATGGGAATCCGGATGGACCGGCGGAGGACCTCTCATGAAACCGGCGGCGATTTTCAATCTTTTCATTGTCGCCATTCTGGCGGGCGCAATTATTTTGGTTGCCGCAAATCGGGAGTGGCTTAATGTCGCGGCGCTGGAGAATTTCCTCGGCGCCGTGGGTCCGTGGGGTATCCTGATCTTTTTTATCATCTATGTCCTGGCGACAATCCTGTTCGCACCGGGAACCGTCCTGGCTCTGGCAGGCGGCGTTCTTTTCGGTCCGTATTTGGGAACCGCCGTCAACCTACTAGCCGCCACCACCGGTGCGACTTTGGCTTTCCTGATCGCCCGCTATCTGGCGGCGGACTGGATTTCCGGTTGGATCGAAAGGAAGGCCGGCAGGTGGCTGACAAAAATTTTCAAAGGGATTGAGGATGAAGGCTGGCGGTTCGTTGTCTTCGTCCGCCTGGTGCCCCTGTTTCCGTTCAATGTGTTGAATTACGCTTTGGGGCTGACCCGGCTCAATCTCTTTCACTATATCGCCGCCTCTTTCGTTTGCATGTTACCGGGCGCGGCGGCCTATACCTGTTTAGGCTATGCCGGACGGGAAGCCGTGGCGGGTGGGGAGGGATACATTCAAAAAGGATTGCTGGGTTTGGGTCTGGTGGTGATGGTGGTGTTTCTGCCCCGGCTGATCAAACGCCTGCGCCCGGCCACGGGGCGGGACGACGAAGCATCCGGGCAAACCGTGACCAGTAAAACGGAAAAACCGTTGAAACCGATCAGGCCGAAAAGGATTAAAGCGGCCCGCCAGGATACCTTGCCCGGGCGGTACGATCTTTGGGTCAAGATTCTCTCCCTGGCGGCGTTCGCATATGTGGTGTTCGCCTTTGCCAATGCCCGTATGCTGCATTGGGTGGTGGGCGCCGATGGAGCGCCGCCGATCTGGCTCAGCACCTGGACCGAGTATCTCGTTATCGCCGCCTTCGGAACTTGGCGCATAACGGCTGAAACAAATCCCTACACGCGCAAACGCCTGATATTCCTCACTGCGTCCGTCGTCGTTTTCTGGTGGATGTTTCCCTACTTTCTGCAATTACCGGAGCTCTATATTGGTGATTTGCCGCGGACGCCGGTATTTCCGCAATTTCATACGCCGGGCACCGTTACATTTTTTGCCATTTTGGCACTGGTATTTCTGTTCGGCCGCCGGGTGGTTTGCGGCTGGAACTGCCCCTGCGTCGGCATCAGGGAAACCGTCGGCTTCCCCTTCCGGGAGAAAACCCTGCGGTCGGAAACAGCCTGGTACATGCGCCATACCAAGTGGTTTTTCTTCGCCCTTTATGTGGCCGCTGCAATATTCATTTTTGCCCCATTGATAAAGGCCGATTGGCCGGCCGCCGCCACCTTGCCACTGTTTATGAGTTTCTTTATGGGTTTGGTCGCGGTCACCTATTTCGGCAGCTTTTTCCTGATGCCGTTGACCGGCAACCGGTTTTACTGCCGCTACATGTGCCCCTACGGCGCCACCTTCGGTTTGCTCAACCGCGCCGGCTTTTACCAGATCCGCATGGCAACGGACAAATGCATCGATTGCGGCAAGTGCGAACATGCCTGCGATATGGGCATCCCGGTCTGGCGGCAGGGTCTGGCCCACGGCAAAGTCACCGGTATCGAAGACTGCATGGGCTGCGCCCGGTGCGTCCTTTCCTGCCCCACCGACGCCCTGGAAATCCAAGACGTCCGCAACAAGTTCCTGCCCGGCTTAACCATGAACGCGTCCCACTTAATGAAACGGAATCCCTCCTGAACACGCAAAAAGTCTGATTTTAAAGAAAAAAATGGAGCGGGCGATGAGATTTGAACTCACGACTTCAACCTTGGCAAAGTGCCCTCGAACGGGTTTCTGCGGTTTTCTCCAATTTACTTTTCGTTACCGAAACGATCATAAGGCGTTGTTTTTAATTGGTTAATCGCAACTTTTCGTATATTGTTACGCTTCCGAGTAGATTTCTTTTTCTGCCGCTGGGTGACCCAGGGGTGACCCAGAAAAGCTGGGTCACCCAGGAAGGAGCAAAATGCCAAGACTTAAAAAACGCGATATCGACGCCGCCAAATCAGAGAAAAATAAGACCTATCGCCTCTGGGATGATGATCCTCGGGGGCTCGGTCTTTATGTAAAGCCATCGGGCGTGAAGTCTTTTTTTGTCCAGTACCGATCTCCGACAACTGCAAAAAAACGTCGTTATACGATCGGCAATTACGGCATCTATACACTCGACCAGGCGCGCAAAGAGGCAAAGAACATTTTAAAAGTGGTGGCCGATGGCGAGGATCCCCTAAAAATTCGCGCGGATAAACTGCAGCACGCATTGGACACCTCGCAATCCGTGGCCAATCTTTGTGACGATTACATGAAAGATGCCTGGGCCGGTCTGGTCACCTACCGGGGGGTACCGAAAAAAGAAAGCACCTTGAAAGATGATCACGGTCGCATTGAGCGCCACATCAAACCGTTGATCGGAAACGCGACGGCGCGCGATATCACAAAACGGGATATCGAGCGCGTTATGAATGCCGTGCGCACCGGCAAGACAGCGGTGAACGAGAAGTCTAAAAACAATCGGGGGCGGGTTATTGTAACGGGTGGGCCGACAGCTGCTAATCGGGTGGTTTCCTTACTCGGCTCCATTTTCACCTACGCGATCAAACAAGGGATCCGTGACGACAACCCGGTGGTCGGCGTGGAGAAGCCGGCTGACAAGAAACGCGATCGCGTTTTGTCTCCTGAAGAATATAAACGCCTCGGCAACGCTCTGGATCAACTTGAAAGTCAGGGTGCCAACAAGATTGCCTTACGTGCTTTCCGTGTTCTGGCTCTTACCGGATGCCGGCGCGGTGAGATCTTTGGGCTAAAGAAGGCCGAGATCGACGAGCATGCCCAGTGCCTCAGGTTGGCAGACACCAAAGTTGGTCAGCAAGTGAGAGCAATTTCGAAAGACACCCTTTCTCTTTTGACCCAGTCAGAATTCAAAGAGGAATCCGAATTTGTTTTTCCAGCATCCCATGGGGATGGTCATCTGACAGATACAAAGGTTTTCACGGACGCATTATCCATAGCAAAATTGGACGGCGTTTCCCCCCACACGCTGAGGCATAGTTTTGCATCCGTCGCTTTGGAGCTCGAATATAGTGAGCTGACAATCGCGGGTCTTCTTGGCCATCGTTCAAGTTCGATAACCTCACGATACGCGCACCACGTGGATAGGTCTTTGGTATCGGCGGCTGATGCGATTTCGAATGTAATTGCAGCAAGACTATTCGGATCTGAAATGCTCGAAGAAAAAGTTATTTCAATTTCCGAGTATCGTTGATGGACTGTCGGTTGGAGTGTTAATTTCTGCAAAGATCCAAAAACCCGTCAGTATTTAACCCTGATTGTAAAGTTCGCTTTTGAACCAAAACGGTTACTGGCAGCCACACCCCTAAACCCGAACGACCTTTAACTTGGTCTTCATATCCGTGCGGCAGAAGGCGTGGAGGAAGCAAGTTTGTTCGCTGATATCCAGCATTTCACGAGCCACATCGTCCGATTCAGTTGTCTTGAGATAGACGTGGGTTTCGAGGGGATCTGCCGCGCCCGCTTTGCCGGTGCCGCCCGAGGCGCCGCCGAGGGAGAAATGGCTGTCTTGCACGACGCGATACTCTTCGAGATCAAGACCCAGCATTTTTACGAAGCGGCCAAATTGGGTCATGAAGCAAAAAGCAACGCCGGCTGAAATGTAAGTATTGGCGTCGGGCGCCCGCCCTTGACCGCCGTTAACCGGCGCTTCTTCGGAGAGCAATTTGAATGAGGTGCCGTGTGGACTGTACTGCAATTGGACGATTTCCTTGATGCCGTCTTCCCGTAGCGTGCAGACGCCGCCGATATTGAGGGTCCGGTTCTGCTCATCCGCCAGACTGGACCCGGCCGTTGATGTACCACCTTCAATTTCCTTTTTAGGCGTTACGCCGACGGGTGTGACCAGGGGGCCATTCAATCCGTCCACGTCGTACTTGCATAGATCAAAATAATCGCCGGGATCAGGGTATAGACTTCCAGCCAGCCGTTTAGCATTTCCGAGTTCCAACTCCTGCCCGTTTTTTGCCAGCGCAAACAAACTATTGAGCTTGCCCCGCATGAGACCGTTGATCGGCGAGGCAGAAAGGGCGTTCACCAGGAACGGCTTGAGCGCATCATCGTCCAGGTCGCAATCGATTTCGACGGTCAGCTCCACCGGCAAGGCGCCCCCTACCATGGTGCGCCGGCGCATGGATCCTTCCATAGTGTAGTAATTGTCCTGAAACAGGCGAAGCTTTTTGATAGTGACCTTTTCGCGACCGGCCAGGGCCGTGATCTCGTTCATGTATGAGGCAATCATACCCACAGTCAAAAAAGAAAGTGGGCACGACGCCTCATCGTGACCGTCCAGATAGGGCCCTTCGTCGCTCGCCAGCCGCCAAACTTTGCCGGTTCGGCATGACACGACCAGAGCCTCTTTCTGGAATACTGACAGGGACCGGACCCAGGTTCGGAGAGAATCTCCTATCCGGTTTTCCGGAGGTGCGATACCGACGTCTTCGGCATTGATGACTTCGAAAGACAGTGGCAAGCCGCTGTCTTTGAGGATGTTCGGCCCTTGTGGCATTTTATTCTTGGTCTCGTTTATTGTTCGATGTTTAAAATTCTAGCGACTTCAGACCAACTTTGAGAGCCAAAGTTCTTGAGGTCTTTTGTTAGATCTTCCGGACACCAATCGAGGAAGCTGGGCTTGAAGCTCGGGCGGAATTTAATGCGCGAGAACCAATCTGCAACCCTTGGCAATCGTCCCTCTTCCCACATTCCGGATAACGCCATCATATCGAGCCGGTTGACATAAGGCGTCATGGCGATATCGGCAAAGGTGAAGTTTTCTCCGGCAAGCCATTTACGCTCAGCCAGCACGTCTTCCATCTTGTGGAGATATAGATCGTAAAGTTTCACTTTCTCGGCGGCACCCGGCACCTCAAACCCATTTCTCACGATGGCTTTCTTGGTTTCATGCCAATTGGCAGTGACAGAAAGAGCCGGGGTCGAATCCAGGAATTTTTGTACGCCTTCCTCACCAAGCCTCAAAACAATATGACGATGAGAACACAGGAAGGTTACGAAGCCGCAAGCAGGATGCAGTTCCTCATCGACGGCCTTGGTCCAATAGAGAACCCTGGCGTGTTCCAAGGCTTCGGTTGGCCTCAAGGGATGACCCAAAAATGCGTCTTCGATGTATTCGCAAATAACCGTTGAATCGCAGATGACATTGTCATCATGTACCAGGGTCGGCACCACGGCCTTTGGATTGAGTTTCATATATTCCGGGTCAAACTGATCCCCTTTGAGGATGTCGATGTAATGGCCTTCCCAATCCAAATTTTTTTCGTGCATGTACATACGAACTTTCGCCGCACAAACCGATGAGCCGTGGTGGTAAAGCTCAAGCATACTGATCGCCTCTTCCTAATGTGCTACTGGCAATATTTCCCGCCATCGACATTGATCGATTGACCGGTCAGGAAATCGCTGTCTTCAGATGCAAAGAACAACAACGTACCGATCAAGTCTTCAGGCATCATATCGCGTTTTAGTATTCGACTTTGTACTGTCGGCGCACGCGCAATATCAAGTTGAGGATGATTTTGCACGCCTTCACTTTCAGTAAATCCGGGAACGATACAATTGACGTGAATGTTTTTGTCTCCGAGTTCCCGGGCCGCCGATCGGGTTAAGCCGAGAATCGCACCCTTGGAGCTGACATAATTCGCGAAACCAGGCCCGCCATAGTAAAAGGTGCCGGAGCTGATATTAATGACCTTCCCGCGACCATTTTTCAGCATGCTAGGCACAGCGGCTTTGATGCATTGAAAAGAACCTCGCGCATTTACCGTCATGACACGGTCCCATTCTTCATTGGACATTTCCATAATTGGGGTGATCATAAGCTCCGCAAACAATGCGGCATTGTTCACCAAAATTTCTATGGGGCCGAAATCTGCTTCGGTTTTCTCGACGAGCGCCGCCAATGATTCGTCACTGGTCACATCTGCTGCAATGGCAATCGCACTTCCACTATCAGCATTTATCTCATCGGCAACCCTTGACGGATCAGCAACATCCGAAACAACAACTTTTGCGCCTTCTTTGGCCAAAGCTTTAGCATAGACTTCACCGATCCCTTGGGCGGCGCCTGTGACAATTGCTACTTTACCTTCTAAACGAGCCATAATTTCCTCCTAAAATTAGTTTCTTTCTTCGATTAAGATTGAATAGTGATCCATTTCCATTCGGTCATTGCGTCGATATCGGCTTCCGTGCCCTCGCGACCGACACCACTTTCGCCATTGCCGCCGAACGGAACATGGGGTTCGTCATGAACCGGCGAGGCATTCACGTGGCACATGCCGGCAGAAACGTTGTGTGCATAGTGCAGCGCTTTGTTCAGATTCTCCGTGAAGATCGATGCTGACAGCCCATACTCAGTATCATTGGATTTCTCGAGAGCTTCTTCATAAGAATCGACTTCGTACACCGACGTTACCGGACCAAATGTTTCTTCCCGACAGACCGTCATTTCCTCGGAAACACCAGTTAGTATTGTCGGCTCACACCGATTGCCTTTCCAATTGCCTCCGGTGACGATCGTGGCTCCTTTGTCGCGGGCATCATCAATATGCGTTTTGACGCGATTACGTTGGCGTTCCGAGATGATTGGCCCGATCATCGTATCCATGCTGCGAAGATCACCCATACCCAGATTGTTGGCCGCATTGGCGTAGATCTCAACAAACTTGTCATATAAGGGAGCTTCGACATAAATGCGACTGCCTCCCATGCAAACCTGACCTTGATAAAGAAAAATGCCATGACATGCGGCTTGAACAGCTTTTTTCAAATCGGCATCCGCCAGCACAACGAATGGACTTTTGCCGCCCAATTCCAGGGTAACGCGCTTTTTCTGTTTGGCGCAAAGCTCGTTAATATGCTGACCTACAACACTCGAGCCTGTGAAGGTTACCATGGGTACATCAGGATGACCGGTGAGCGAGTCACCGATTTCATGGCCATATCCCGTAACAACATTGAATGCCCCTGCAGGAAGGCCGGCCTTTTCGTAAACCTGCGCTAACAACAATGAAATGCGGGGCGCAAATTCCGATGCAAGCAACACAACGGTATTACCAACAGCCAAGGGATCGGCAGTCAGGCGAACACCTTTGATCAAAGGTACGTTAAATGGTGTTATCGCTGCAACGACGCCAAGCGGCTGGCGAACACTCATTGAATACCTTCCGGGATAATCGGACGGAATGGTTTTACCGGTGACTTGGCGCGCCATACCTGATGCAGCCCGCATCATTGATAGGGCCTTATTATATTCGAACATCGCCTTCTTAACGGGTGATCCAATTTCATCAATAAGCGCAGCGACAAATTCGTCCTGCATGGAGGCCATGACTTCGGCCGCCCGAATGATCCAGGCTTCGCGCTCTTGGGCGGTCGTCGAACCATATGCCTGGAAGGCCCAGTTAGCGGCGTCAACTGCCTTTACCATATCTTCTGGTGTTCCGGTCGCTGACCGTCCATACAAGCTGTCATCTTCCGGATTTAGGTCGTCGAAATAGTTGTCTCCTGTCGGAGACACCCACTCTCCACCGATCCATAATTTTGATTCTGTTGATAAATCTGCTGCGTCTAGCATTAGGAAAACTCCATTATTTAATGACGATTACTCAAACTTTTGCGAAGTCCTCGCACCAATCCAAAATACCTTTGCGATAACTATCCCGCTCCTGAACATCTGCCGCCCACCGCTTGATATTGGGGTAAGGGCCAAATTCATATCCGCACCCAATGAGGACGAAATAGATCGGCATCCATGAAATATCGGCGAGGGAAAATTGTTCACCCATTATCCAAGGGGCGTCTTCAAGGCTTGCCTCTAATTTGGCGAATGCATCGGCCAACAAGCTCTCTGACTGTTGAATATCGTCATCGCTGAACATGCTTTTGCCGGCATGTTTAGAGTGAAATTCTTTCAATTCCTCGTTTTTCTGCAGGTCTCTATATTTTGCTTCTTCTTCCTGGCTCTTCTTGATTTTCGGCGCCATTTTTTTGGCATAGACGTAAGGCTTGATGGCGGGAACGTGGAGACTTGCCGATAATTTTAGCCACTCCAACATGTCTGCTTCTTTATCACCCGATCGCAAGGGCGGATTAGGAAAAGCCGTATCAAGGTAATCAATGATGTCATTTGATTCGATGTGCACAACACCGTCATGGACGAGTGTGGGCACCAAACCGTTGGGGTTGATGCCGAAATACTCGTCGGAAATGTTTTCTTTCTTCTTGAGATCAATGTGGTGGCTAACCCATTCCAAATTTTTTTCTTCAAGCGTCATCCGAACACGCATGGAACAATTCGAAATATTGCCGTGATAAAGATGAAGACCTTCGAAGTCTTCTACGGTTTTATTTGTTGGTTCTACGATTGCCATCCTTCATTCACTCCTAAAGTTACGGTCATTGCCCAAGCATGGTTTCAGGCAAGTACATCGCGATTGGCGGAAAAATGACGAGTAGCGCGATCATGACCCCCATGGCGAACCAGAAGGGCCAGATGCCTTTGAATATGGTCCGCATGGGAACTTCCGGTGCGATCGACTTAACAACAAAGACATTGATGCCGACAGGCGGTGAGATCATCCCCATCTCGAGAACAATAACCACAATGATGCCGAACCACACCAAATCCCAATTGAGCTGTGTTGCGAGAGCTACGACGACGGGGATCGTCAGCACCAGCATCGCCATACTTTCCAGGAATGTACCTAGGAACATGTAGATGAGAATAACGACGATCAAGACACCCACATCACCAATGGGAAGAGAGGTGAGGAACGTGACCATATCCGCAGCTAATCCGGTTAGGGACATAAACGGAATAAAGATGAAGGCGCCGATAATGATGAGAAAAACCGTCGCTGTCGCTTTCATGGTTTGCAGGATGACCGGAGCGGCCATGTGCCAGCTGAGTGTTTTTTTTGCCAGCGCCACCACGAAAGTCAGAAAGGCACCCACAGCAGAGGCCTCAACCGGCGTGAAAAAGCCTGTATACATGCCGCCGATTGTTATGCCGACAACGAATAGAATGGGGATCGCGGCTACAAGGGAGCTGATGCGCTCTTGCCGGGAAGACCTTTCCCCGGCTGGCCCTGCTTCGGGCCGGAAACGGACGACAAGCCAGACAGTGCCGATGAAAAGCAAAGTCAGAATAATACCCGGAATTACTCCGGCCATAAAAAGACGGCCAATAGATTGGTCCGTTAACACCGCGTATATAATCATGCCACCGGAAGGT
Organism: uncultured Rhodospirillaceae bacterium; assembly: GCA_964574215.1. GTDB lineage: Bacteria > Pseudomonadota > Alphaproteobacteria > Rhodospirillales > UBA2165. The sequence continues at coordinate 30,007 of CAZNLR010000051.1, forward strand.
GGTATGAGAAAACCAAGCGTTCCACCAGCCGCTACCGAACCGGTAGATAGCTCCGGTGCATATTTGAAGCGCTTCATTTCAGGCAAGGCGACGCGCCCCATGGTGACGGCTGAGGCCAGAGAAGAGCCGGAAAGTGCCGCAAATCCCGCGCAAGCCGAAATTGTTGCAGATGCAAGTCCACCTTTAAAATGGCCAATCCACCGGTAGGCAGCGGTAAACAAATCCTTGGACATTCCCGAGGCACCCGCAATGTTGCCCATCAGGATAAACATCGGAATCACCAACAAATTGAAATTCGATGCCGCTTCAAAAGCTTCACCCGACAAATTCGATAGGGCAGTCTTAAATCCACGCGCCCAAGCCTGGTCGCTAGACATCCCAAGGCTTAAGAAACGGTTGGTGGTGGCTGCGACAGTACCTGCCAGACCAACGAACATCATCGAAAGTGCGACAGGGAAGCGCAGGGCAAGCAACGCAAATAGAACGAACAGGCCGATGAGGCCGATGAGGGTCATGCTCACCATCTAATCGTCCCCGAACCCGTCGATAAGACGGATATACCCTCGTATGATCAATTGCACAGCATCTGTCAGCAAGATCAGCGCATAGACGCCAACGAGAGTGGCCAGGATGTAGTAAAAAGGTTCATAGGATATCAGCAACTGTTGAGTTGCCTCGCCAAATTTACTGGCGGAGGCGCCCGATTCAAACAGTCGCCAAGCCAGGATTCCAACTAAAAACATGCCAACCAAACGCAACACGAAATGGGACCAACGTGCGAATCCAGGAGACATACTTGCCTCCAATATTTCAATTTCGATATGAGCCCCAACCCGGCCACCAAAGGGTATTGCGATTGCGACGATTAACACCAAATTGAGAATCAAAAGATCCTCCGCGCCCAGGATTGGCGCATTCAGCGCCTTCCGCATGACAATCACATTCCAGAAAGTCAGCAAGACCATAAAGGCGAGACCTAAACCGCCGGTGATTATGGTGAACCTGACGATCCACTTATCCATGACATCCAGCCAGGGTAAATGCTTGTCGGCTGCGGCCATATCGCGCGTCCTATGAAAAAAATGGCCGCACCGAGATTTACTACCGATGCGGCCTTTGTGCTTCTATTGGTTTAAAGCGTTGTAGATTTCACGGGCATTTTTGATACCGCGTTTGGAATAATCGGCAAAAATCGCCTCGAGACCTTTTTTCACCGCTGCATCCATCTTGGCCCGTTCAGCCGGAGAAACCTGCACCCAACTTAATTTTTTCATTTTGGGTGACTTTTTCATCATCGCTTCCGAACGCTTGTCAGCACCGTCAAATGTTGCCGACCCTTGGTCCGACATTGTCTTGCCAGAAAGGCCATCAATAATTTTCCGATGAGCTGCCGATAGACCGTCGTAGCGTTCCTTGTTCATCGCTACGTAGGTGGCCGCAAATTGAACCGGGATATTGCCAACAACGTATTTTGAGACATCCCAGAAATTCCACGGTGGTGTGATATTATTGTAGGATGCATAAGTCGCATCAATCGTTCCCGTCGACAGTCCGGTATACATTTTGGTCACCGGCATCTGAACAGGTACTGCACCCATTGCCTTGATGATCGGTGTCGTCATCGCCGCATAGGGAACCAATTTCGTACCCTTGAGACCCTTCATGGTCGTAATATCCTTGGTTGAAGCAACCAGGCTACCAGCCACAGTAAATACACCGAGCGCTTTTACTTGTTTGTACTCATCAGCCATGTATTTATCAAAAACCCGCCAGAGACGGTCTGTCGATTCTTTGGCCGTTGTCGATTTTCCCGGCGGAATGACAAGCATTGTCTTGGGAAAAATTGTCGCTGTATAGGCTGAAACACCAAATGTGATATCGGCAACTCCTTCAACAACCCTCTTATATTGCTGCACGGGGCCGGCGCCGAGTTGGCCTGATGGAAACAATTTCATTGTCAAACTTCCACCAGATCGTTTGGCAATCTCTTTACCGAACCAACCGAATAAATTTTTATTGATGTGATGCTGCGGCGGTATGAAAGTTGCCACAGTCAGTTCTTCTGCTGATACCTTTTCTCCGTTCAGCGTAATAGTACTCAGGGCAAGCGCTAGGCTCCCCACAATAATTCGTAACTTCATGAAATCCTCCTTGTCTCAAGAGTTCTTTGACTCTAAGCGAATTTAGACTATTCAATTTTGAACATCGAATCTATTTATGATATTTTATTAATACTATGAATAATTTTGATATATATAAAGTCGACGGATATATTTTGAAGACCTTCCTGATTATTTTGGAAGAATCGTCGGTATCAAGGGCAGCCATCCGATTAAATGTGACCCAATCGGCCGTAAGCTATGCGCTCGCCAGATTGCGTAGTGTATTCAAGGATCCCCTTTTCGTCCGATCGGGACAAGGGCTGACACCAACAGAAACAGCAAATTCATTGAAGGAACCGATCCAAAAAGTTCTGGACGGTCTCAGGAGCCTGACCGACCAGCGACCGTTTGACCCCCGTGACGAAGACATGCATTTCACCATTGCTGCCAATGACCTTCAGCGTGAACTCATCTTTCCACGGCTTTGGCGTGAAGCGCGTGCAGAGGACATCCGTCTTCGGCTCGAGTTTGTTCCCTCGGGCATACCCAGTATTTCCTTGCTCAGGGACGCACGGTGCCAACTCATAATTACACCTTTTCCGCCGGATGCACCGGATATATTTCAGCGGACGCTTATCTCTGGAGAGATGATGTGCTTCTACGACTCCGATAAACGGCATGCGCCAACTTCCTGGGAAGAATATATAAATGCGGATCATGTTTCGGTCCGGTTCGCTGGCGGCCATGACAGCAACGAAGCGCTTTACGGGGTCGATCTATCCGCCATACCGGACCCGACAATTACCGTCTCCAACTTCAACGCCATTCCGTCGTTTGTGAAGGGGAGTGAGTTAATCTCGACCGAATTAAGTGCCATGCATATCGGTCCGTTACGAGAGCTATCGATGGCGCCATTGCCGTTCGAAAGCGAGAAGGTCTCTCTTTGCCTGGTATGGCACGAACGGAGCAACAACGACCCGGCCCACAAATGGATTAGACGCAAGATCGAAGTGATCGGCAGCGATATTTCCAATACAATGGATCACGTTTTAAAGTCATCGAGTTAAAATATTTAGCGGGATGACCAGTACTATCGTCAGGAAAATAATGGTACCTGCTTAAGATCAATTTCCAGTCCGTACAGGTTAAGATATCCGCCCCACGAAAAATTGCTCCATGAATGTATTAAAGGCGTCAATTTTTGCCGGAACGTACCGGCTACGCGCAAATAGGCTGTATACTAATGCGCGTGGCAAATCATAATCACTCAGCACTTGCTTTACTTTTCCCTGTTCAAGCTGTTCACGGAAAAATGCCACCGGCCCACAAGCTATTCCAAGACCTTGCTCTGCGGCGGTAGAGAGTA
>CAZNLR010000052.1:0-31159 GCA_964574215.1 uncultured Rhodospirillaceae bacterium
CAGTGGTGCGGAGACACGGCTTTACAGCGATTACCCTTTTCCTTGGCGAAAAAAAGGCGGGCCCCGTGATGAATTCGAAAAGGCGGCGCTCAAAAGTCTGCGGAAAAGTCCGGATCAACCCTATACACGCCTGGAAGTGTTGGACGGTCAGCAAGTTCTCCGATATGCGACGGCGGATGTGATGACCGCGGCCTGCGTCACTTGTCACAATAGCCATGCAGAATCTCCCAAAAGGGATTGGCGGGTCAGTGATATTCGAGGCGTTCTGGAAATAATTTTGCCGGTCAGAACGTCCGTCGATATTGGATTATCAAGCCTTGATCGGGCCTTCTTGTTGTCGGGAATCGTCTCATTATTGGGCGTTGTTGCGTTGGTCCTTATTGTATGGCGGTACCGAAGGCGCGCATACAAATACGCCGACAACGCACGATTTTTGGGCCGAGAACTGGAACAGATCCAGGAACATCGGAACCAGATTCTGGACACCTCCCTTGATGGCATTATCTCCGTGGATGCGGGCGGTAATATTATTGATTTCAATCCGTCGGCAGAACGTATCTTTAAAAGGAGTTTCGAGGAAGCGATCGGCAAGCCCGTCGCCGATCTTATAATCCCTGAAACACATCGTAAGAATCATCTGGACGGGTTTCAGCGTTATTTGGAAACCGGTGATTCAAACGTCGTTGGATATAGACGGGAATTGACTGCCATGCGCCAAGGCGGCGAGGAATTTCCCATAGAACTGACGCTCATGGAAAATACCTTGGAAGGACAAAGAACATTTTCCGCTTTTATCCGAGATATCACCGAACAAAAATCGGCCCAAAAAGCGCAAATGGAAAGTGAGGGGAGGTTTCGAGATTACGCAGAATCGGCGGCGGACCGCTTTTGGGAAACCGATGCTGAATATGTCGTTACCTACGTTTCGCCGCCCAACGGCAGTCTATCGCTCGCCGAAGAGGAAATCGTCGGTAAAACACACTGGGACGAAAAGACTTGGCCGTCGATAGATTCAAGCGGCATTGAATTGATGAATGCATTTCAAACCCGTGAACCGTTTCATGGTCAACCGGTATCCTGGGCGTGGCCCGACGGAACAGAAACCCACGTTCTGATGAACGGCATTCCGAAATATTCTAATGATGGAAATTTTTTAGGATATCGCGGTTCAACCATCAACATCAGCGGCGAAATGGCTGCTCATAAGGGTTTGGAAAAGGCTAAAATACAGGCCGAGTCGGCCAACCGGGCAAAATCTGAGTTCCTGGCCAATGTCAGCCACGAGCTAAGGACACCGCTAAACGCTGTCATCGGATTTACCGAAGTGCTTCAGGGAAAAAGTTTTGTCGAGTTGCAAGAGGAGAAACAGCAGGAATACCTGACCATCATTAAGGATTCCGGAGAGCATCTCCTTAATTTGATCAACGACATTCTGGATGTCGCCCGTATTGAAGACGGTAAAATGGAGCCGGTGGCAGAGGAATTAGAATTCGGAGACATTGCCGGCAACTGTTTGATTCTTATCTCCAGCCGGGCCGAAGACAAAGATTTGAAACTGATCAAAGTGATTGAACCCGACCTGCCCAGGCTTTTTGTCGATGAAAGAATGATGAAACAAATCATCCTCAATCTACTTTCCAATGCCGTCAAATTCAGCACCGAGGGCGGAAAAATACTACTGACCGCCAGTCTCAACGAACAGGGTGAATTTTATTTCTCGGTATCCGACGAGGGCATCGGTATGGACGAGCAGGGCATCGAAACGGCCCTCACAAAATTCGGTCAGGTCGACGGCAGTTTTGAGCGCAACCAGGATGGGACGGGTTTGGGACTGCCGCTGGTCCTGGGGCTGGTAAAGGCCCATGGGGGTGAAATAGACATAAAAAGCGAAATCGGCCAAGGCACGACCATCAGAGTGACCCTGCCGAAAGACCGGTTAATAAATTAATCCCATCCAACCTTAAGATTCAGCGAGTCTTTTCTCGATGGCCAGCAGATCGCGCCAGGCCTCTCTTTTGTTTGCCGGAGACCGAAGCAGATAGGCGGGGTGGAGGAAGGGCATGGTATCCACCGGACGCGGCAGCTTGGGGGTGGCATAGGAAAACCATTTTCCGCGCATTTTCGTAATACCCTCTTTGCGGCCGAGCAGGGTTTTGGCCGCCGGGCCGCCCACCGGCACCAGAATTTCCGGATCAACCAATTCGATATGGCGTTCGACAAACGGCAGGCAGGCGGCAATTTCACCGGTTGTCGGATTGCGATTGCCCGGGGGACGCCAGAACACAATGTTGGATATATAAAAATTGCTGCGGTCCAATCCGATCGACGCCAGCATCCTGTCCAATAATTGACCGCTAACGCCCACAAACGGCAGGCCTTGGCGGTCTTCATCGGCGCCCGGCGCTTCGCCGATAAACATAATTTTTGCTTTTGGATTACCGTCGGCGAAAACCGTATTGGTGGCGGTTTTCTTTAAGGCGCAATCCTCGAAATTTTCAACCGCTTGGCGGAGTTCTTCGATGTTGGTAGCGGCTTGTGCGGCCTCGACCGCATTGTGCATGGCTTTCTCCGCCGCGCCGTTGGCGTTCACAACCACCGGCGGCGGTCCTTCGGTATCGAGGCGCTTAGGTCGGGTACGATCCGGCGCCGCACGCTGCACCGGCTGGCGCGTTGGCGCGGCAGGTGTTTCGGCCGCCGCCATGGCGCTTTTCTGTTTAAGTTCCGCCGATTGGGCGAAGCGGTCAATCGGCTGGTCACCGATGCATTCGTCGATACCGGCTTCAAGCTGCCAGATCAGTGCGTCTTTCCCGCTTACCTCGAATTTGCTCGTCATCACTGGTTCGATCAAAAAAATTGTAATTTAATATCCGGTCAATGGGAGTCTCAACAACTCGGAAATCGCATGCTATAACGCCCCCAACGCTATATGCTGAAATCATACATAGAATATCGTGCGGAGCTACAATGACCAACGAAGAAGTAATAGAACGGGAATCAATGGAAGTCGATGTCGTTATCGTCGGCGCCGGACCATCGGGTCAGGCGGCGGCCATACGGCTGATGCAGCTGGCCGGTGAAAACGACCGGGAGCTGGCTGTATGCGTGGTTGAAAAAGGCTCTGAAGTCGGCGCCCATATATTGTCCGGCGCGGTTCTGGAACCTCGGGCTCTTGATGAACTTATTCCCGATTGGAAAGACCAGGGTGCCCCCGTTAACACGCCGGTAAGCGACGAGAAGATGATGTTTCTGTCAGCCACCGGCGCCACCGGCGTCCCGGGTCTGTTCCTGCCCCCGCCCATGCACAACAAGGGCAATTATATCATCAGCCTCGGTAATTTGTGCCGCTGGCTGGGTGAGCAGGCCGAATCCATGGGCGTGGAAGTCTATCCCGGCTTCGCCGCCGCCGAAGTCCTGTACGATGACGCGGGCGCCGTCAAAGGGATCGCCACCGGCGATATGGGCATCGGCGAAGACGGACAACCCGGCCCCAACTACCAGCCGGGAATGGAACTGCACGCCAAATACACATTTTTCTCCGAGGGTTGCCGCGGCCATCTCGGCAAACAATTGAAAGAAAAGTTCGACCTGGAAAAAGATGTCCAGACCCAGACTTATGGCGTCGGCATCAAGGAACTGTGGGAGGTAGAACCGGAAAATCACCAACAGGGTCTGATCGTTCATACCGCCGGTTGGCCCTTGACCAGCGATGTCTACGGCGGCTCCTTCCTTTATCATCTGGAAGACAACCAGGTCGCGGTCGGGTTTGTCGTCGGTTTGGATTACGAAAATCCTTATCTCAGCCCCTATGATGAATTTCAGCGCTTCAAGACCCATCCCGCTATTCGTCCCACCTTCGAAGGCGGCAGGCGTATCGCTTACGGCGCGCGGGCCTTGAACGAAGGCGGCCTGCAATGCCTGCCCAAACTGCATTTTCCGGGCGGCGTGTTGACCGGCTGCGATGCCGGCACCCTCAACATGCCCAAAATCAAGGGAACCCATACGGCCATGAAGTCGGGCATGCTGGCCGCCGAGAGCGCCTTTGCGGCCATTGCCGCCGACCGTGCCAATGATGAACTGACAGAATACGGCGACGCCTTTAAAAAATCCTGGGTGCAGCAGGAACTGCATACGGCCCGCAATGTCCGTCCGTCCTTTAAATGGGGCCTTTGGGGAGGCACGCTTTACACCGGGATCGATCAGGTTCTGTTCCGCGGTAACGCGCCCTGGACCTTGAAGCATCACGGCGCCGATCATGCGGCCCTCAAGAAAGCCGCCCAATGCACCAAGATCGACTATCCCAAACCCGACGGCGCCATCACGTTCGACAAGCTGACCAATGTTTCCTTTTCGGCCACCAACCACGAGGAAGGACAGCCCAGCCATCTGCAATTGAAGGACCAGGAGGTTCCGGTTAAAGTCAATCTCAGTGACTACGACGGACCCGAGGTCAGGTTTTGCCCCGCCGGCGTTTACGAGTATATAGAGGAAGGCGACGCCATGAGGTTGCAGGTGAATTCCCAGAACTGCGTTCACTGCAAAACCTGCGACATCAAGGACCCGACTCAAAACATCAATTGGGTGGTGCCCGAAGGCGGTGGCGGACCCAACTATCCGAATATGTAGTCGGACATAGGCGAAGACGGCGATTGTGATTGATGGCAAATAATAAGAACCAGAAAAGGTCGGGTGGCGGAATAATCTCCGTGACCGATATGGCTAAGAGCCTTTCTCTTAGAGCCGGCCTGGCGTCTTGCTTGCTGTTGGCCGCCCAGGGCAGCATTGCAAATGCAAAGGAACAGTCGCTACCGGGTCTCGGCAAGACAAATTCCGGAAATTATCTGGCCGGACGGCACGCCCAGGTGCTGGCCAAACCCGAAGCGGCAATCGCCTATTATCAGTCTGCTCTCAAAAACAACCCTGATAACATCAAGCTGCTCAACCGCATCTTTACCTTGATGGTCTCCGAAGGACGAGTCGCCGAAGCCATCCCCATTGCCCGGCGAACCGCCAAAGGAGCCAAAGAAAACGGTAATTTGGCGAATTTGGTGCTGGCCCTTGCAGACGCCAAAGAGAGAAATTTCGATCAGGCTGAAGTACGGTTGAATAAATTGCCGGAAGCCAATCTTAATGCGTTTTCGCTGCCGCTCATTAAGGCCTGGGTTAAAGTCGGCCAGGAAAAAACCGATGACGCCTTGGCGGCCCTCAGTAAAAAATCCAAAAACCAGGGTGTCAAAGCCCTGTTTGGCGTCCATCGGGCCCTGATTGCGGAATATGCGGGCCGTAACGACGTGGCGGAGACGGCGTACAAAGAGGCCGTGAAAATCAACAAGCACCCCAATCTGAGACTGACGTTGTTGTTCGGCACTTTTTACGAACGCACCGGACAGCCGGAGAAGGCCCGCGCGCTCTATGACACCTATAAAAAAATCAATAGCTCGACGGTGATGTTCGATACCGCCTATGAACGGTTGAAAACGGGGCGCAAGCCGAAGCCGAATGTGGCCTCGTCGGTTGAAGGCGTCGCCGAAGCGTTGTTCAGCCTGTCCAGCGCCATCCGCCGTCAGGGCGCCATGGAGACGGTTATTTTCGCCCGGCTGGCGCTGTTTCTCCGGCCCGATTTCACCATCGCAAAATTGCTGCTGGCGGAAACCTTGGACTCGGACGAACGCTATGAGGACGCCAACCGGATCTACCGCGCCATTGCCGCCGATCCCGGCTACGCCTGGACGGCGCGGCTTCGCATTGCCGGTAATCTGGACGCCATCGACAAAAGCGAGGAAGCGGTCCGTGAGTTACGCGCCATGTCCGATGAAAACGCCGAACGGTTCGATGCCTTGTACCGTCTGGGCAATATCCTGCGCCGCCGCAAACGCTACAAAGAGGCCACCAAGGCCTACGCCGAAGCCAAGGAGCGCATTCCCAAATTGCTGACCCGGCACTGGACCCTGTTATATTTCAACGGCATCGCTCACGAGCGGCTCAAGGAATGGCCCGAGGCGGAGGTGGAATTCCTGAAAGCGCTGGAACTCAAACCGGATCAGGCCCTGGTGTTGAACTATCTCGGCTATTCCTGGGTCGAACAGGGGCAGAATGTGACGCGCGCGCGCAAGATGATCGAAAAAGCCGTCAAGCAGCGGCCCCGGGACGGCTATATCGTCGACAGTCTAGGCTGGGTGCTCTACCGGCTCGGTGATCTAAAAGGAGCCGTCAAGCAGCTCGAACGGGCGGTTGAACTCAAACCCGATGATCCCACAATCAACGACCATCTGGGGGATATCTATTGGAAAGTAGGCCGCAAAAACGAAGCCCGCTTCCAATGGGAACGTTCCCTCACCCTTGACCCCGAAAAAGATATGATCCCCAAAATAAAGAAAAAACTCAAAAGCGGTCTCTAGTGGTAACGGTCGACGCGCCTGCCAAAATCAATCTCTACCTCCACGTCACGGGGAAAATACCGGACGGTCCTCGACAAGACTATCACCTGCTGGACAGTCTCATCGTCTTTACCGGGTACGGCGACACGGTTTCGGCGGCGGCGGCGAATGAACTTTCCCTCACCATTGAGGGCCCGTTCACCAACGGCTTATCCGCCGGAGACGACAATCTGGTGATGCAGGCGGCAATCAAATTGGCCGAACGGGAAGGCATCGAACCCCGGGCCGCCTTGACCCTGACCAAAAGGCTGCCCGTCGCTTCCGGTATCGGCGGCGGCTCGGCCGATGGGGCGGCGGCGCTGAAAGCACTGGCGCAATTGTGGAAAATAGACGGAAATCTGGATAACCTGGCGGCTGACCTGGGCGCCGACGTGCCGGTCTGCCTTCACGGAAAACCGTCTTTCGTCAGCGGTTTCGGTGAAATTATCACCCCGGCGCCTCCCCTGCCCGACGCCTGGCTGGTGCTGGTTAATCCGCTGATTCCCCTGTCGACACCCGAGGTTTTTAACCGGCGCACCGGTCCCTTTAGCGCAGCCAATCCATGCAACGCGGTTTCGACAGCAGAGGCGTTGGCGGCGATGCTGGCGGAGAGAAGCAACGATTTGACCGCAGCGGCGACAGAGTTGGCGCCGGACATTTCCGTTGTGCTAGCGGCTTTGGAGGACCAGCCCGACATCCTGTTGGCCCGCCTGTCGGGCAGCGGCGCCACCTGCTTTGGTTTGTTCGCCATGGAAGAAAGCGCCCGGGCCGCCGCCCAGGCCATTTCCGGCGGCCATCCTGAATGGTGGATAATCTCGGCAAAAATTAATGCCTGAAAGGCCGGTTGGCTCTTGCGGGCCGGCCTGTTAATGCGTAAATTGCGCGCCTCTCGCCGCCGCGTTCAAGCGGATGATATCAGGCGGATCAGATAATGGGGCGTAGCCAAGTGGTCTAAGGCACCGGTTTTTGGTATCGGCATCCGGAGGTTCGAATCCTCCCGCCCCAGCCAGTTTTTTCAACAGGATACATCAATACAGAAATTGCTTGAATAGACCGGGGACATGTACTCGTTTCGTGTCCCCCATCGCTGCAACTGGCACGGTTTAACAAATCAAAAAATTGGAATTAAGGCAAATATCGTGTCCCCGGATTCCACGGATTCAAGAATCGGTGATTCAAATCCCTGGATTCTCGAATGATTTTAATTTTCCTCACTAGTAAACCAATGCTCTAGCCTTCTGAATTTTTTGTTCTCTTCGTAATATTCGACATCCGAGATATCTTCGGCAAATCGACGCTTTAACGATTCCTTTTCTTCTCCATCTAAAAAATCAATAGATTCAAAATTGTTCTCTAGCCTTCCACTATACCCTTTGTTGGGAGCGCCCAAATCCACATTGACAAATGCTTCGCGTTGCGCGTCGATCTCCTGATGTCTTCGTTGGTGTTCTTTAACCTTTTTTATATCGCCGCCGGAAATCGGTTTGGACAATTGCTTTGTCATTTGGTCAATTTCACGAATTTTTTCATGCGCAATATCGGAAATTGCCTGCCTAAAATCCATCGATAGGTCGATGAGGTTAAAGCGATGCCATTCCTCCATGGCAGCAATAATTTTCTGCTCGGGAACACCATTATCGCGGAGTTGAGCTTCTATGCCTTTCATCATTTCAAATTTTTTTCTACGAGGTATCCCACTACTCCATCTACCTGATCGAGCTGCCATGTACATTAACGGTTCGGAAACCGCCACCGACAATCCTTGCAATCTGCTAACAAGCTGTTCCGCTTCCTCCATTTCTTGTTCCCACAATTCGGCCTCGATCCCGAGTCCCTTGAACCTCTTAAATTGGGATAGATATAGAAAAATGAGGGTAATGACGCCGGCTGCCATAACTACGGAAGCTGAAGCTGTCTTGTCATTAAAGGCGAGGGCAATCCCCGATGCGAATAGAGCGATGGAGAATAGGAGGATTGATATTCTAATCACTAAGTTCATTTGAGCCCACACCTAACTAATTGTCGAATAGGGCATTGTACTTATACCTAACCCTTCAACGCCACCCCATCTTCCATTTACTCGTATATGAAGTCTTTGTCGCTAGGTGATATCGGAAACAACAATTCAAATAATTCAGTATAATTATTTTTACGACAATCCGGGGACACGATAATTAACTTACTTACAAATACTTGTTTTGCTGTATCCCACCCCAGCCGTTTTATTTTACGATCAAGTCGATCCATCCAACCGGAATGAGCAGGTACGTAGACTTTCATTTCCGGACTGGTAGGTGAATTGTGTATCCCCGTTTCTCCGTTTTCCCTTAAGATCAGCCGTCATGAAAAAAATCTTTATCGCCGCCGTCGCGATTTGGAGTTGTCTGGCAATGACCAACCAATCAGATGCCTTCGAAGTCCAAGGCCATCGGGGGGCGCGGGGATTGGCGCCGGAAAATACCCTGGCGGGGTTTGAACGCGCCTTGGCCATCGGCGTCGACGCCCTGGAACTGGATGTGGGGCTGACCTGGGACCGGGTGGTTGTGATTTCCCACGATCTTCTTCTCAATCCTGACGTCACGAGAATTGACGGCCGGTGGTTAGACGCACCCGGTCCTTCCCTCCGTAGCCTCAATTTTGGTGACTTGCAAAAGTATGATGTGGGGAGAATTCGGCCGGGAAGCCGATACGCCGGGCGGTTTCCTCATCAGACGCCGGCGGACGGCGAACGCGTACCCGCCCTCCGGGACCTTTTCGACCTCGTTCGGCGAACTGGCAATCATACGGTGCGGTTCAGTATCGAGGCCAAAATAGATCCCACAAAACCGGAAACGACCTACGGACCTGAAGAGTTTGCCACGGCAATTTTGTCGATTGTCGAAGAGGCAAAGATGACGGATCGCGTAATCATTCAATCCTTCGACTGGCGAGTCCTTCTCATCGTCGAGGAAAAAGCGCCCAACATTGTCACCGCCTACTTGAGCGCACAACAAAGCTGGCTCGACAACATTCAAGCAGGAGAACCCGGGCCGTCTCCCTGGACTGCGGGTTTGGACATCGATGATTATGACGGCAGCGTGCCGCGCCTGGTGAAAGCCGCCGGAGGAGATATTTGGTCGCCATTTTACCGTGACGTTGATGCGGTTTCCATCGAAACGGCACACAAGGCAGGCTTGAAGGTAATCGTCTGGACCGCAAACAAACCCGATGATATGAAATCCTTAATCCTCATGGGCGTCGACGGCATCATCACCGACTATCCCGACCGCTTGAACCGAGTATTGAAAGATTTGGGGAGAGAGGCGCCTAGGCCGGTTTCTCCACCGCAATAACCGGCTCGTTCCGGTACCGTCCCTGGCACTCCGATATGGATTTCTTGACCAGGGCGTTTTTCATGTTCAAGTCGTAGGCGAGCCAGCGTTCTTTTAAATCGAGGCGGACGTTCGCCTCGGCCAGGGACTGATCCAGCAGCCGGTGGCGGATGTCATAGATTTCCTCGGTGACGAACAGATGGACATGGGCGTCCTTGGGCAGGCGGCCGCTGTAGACTCTGGGTCCGCCGAACAGGCCCGCCATGAAATCGCTCTGCTGGGATTCCAGGCGCTTACGGTCCTGGCCCTCGAAAAAACCTTTCAGCCAGGGATGGTCCAGCAGCTTGTCGTAAAAAATCCGGTGCACCTGCTCCAGGCAGGGCATGCCGCCCAGTTCGTCAAATAATGTATCCGCCATACCAGGAAATTGGTGATTCCCGGGACAAAATTCAACGGGTGAAATTCAACTTTGCTTGGAGACTCGAACTTTTGTGTCTTATGATGGCGGCCACTACACCAGTAACGGAGGGGGACATCATGGACTGGGGACTTACCTACAATCCGGCGCATTGGGAAGGCAAACGGCTGGCCTATCCGGAGGTGCCGAAAGAGCATCCCAAGTTCGCCCAGAGCATCGCTATCGGCAATCTCCTCTTCGTTTCCGGCTGCGGCGGCCAGGATACGTTATCCGGCGCACCGGCCCCCGACAATGCCGGGGACCAGGTGACCGTGGCCCTCGAAAAATCCCGGAAAGCCCTGGAAGCCGCCGGCACCTCCATGGAAAATATCGTCAAAACCTTTTTCCTGGTGAGGAGCCTGGACGACTACCAGGCGGTGCGGAAATCGGAGACCGAGTTTTACGAGCGTCACGCCCCCCTGCTGATCGAGCAACCCCCGGCGGCCACGCTCATGGTGGTGCCCGCACTGGCCCGGCCGGAATATCTGGTGGAATACGAAGTGATCGCCGTGATGGACCAAAAGGCGCCCGACTGGGGCGTCACTTATTATCCGGAATTCTGGGGCGGTAAGGAACTGGCGTACCCCCATGTGCCCAAGGAGCACGCCAAGTTTTCCCGCACTCATGTGGTGGGTGAATTCGTCATCGTGTCGGGCTGCCAGGCCCTGGACCACGATACGGTCAAGGTCGAGACCATGGACTTCGTCGAACAAAGCGAGATCGTCCTGGAGAAAATAAAAACCGGCACGGAGGAGACAGGGGGCTCGCTCTCGACCGTCGCCAAGACCAATGTGTTCCTCAAAGACCTGAGCGAGTTGAAACGCTACCGGGACGTGGAGCGGGATTTCTACGAAAAACATGCGCCCGACTTCACCGGCAACATGCCCGCCAGCACGGCCTATGTCGTCACCGAACTGCCCCGGCCCGAGTTCCTGGTGGAGGTGGAAGCCTTCGGCGTGGCCGGTGGTGATCTCGCCGATTGGCCCGTGGACGTTACGCCCGGTTCAAACGCAGCGTCCGCCTGCGTCAGCGCAGGCAACCTGCTGTTTCTTTCCGGTTGTGACGGCGGGGCACCAATGGATACGATAGAGGAACAAGTAGCCGCTGCTCTCAATCAAGTGCGAAATAACTTAACGGCAGCCGGGAGTTCGTTAGATAAAGCCATCAAGACCACCATGATGCTCAGGGACGTGGCCGACTACGGCACCATGCGCCGGGCCGAGGTGGAATACTACGAACAACACGCCCCCCACCTTGTCGCCAACCCGCCGGTAAGCACCTTCATCGAGGTGGTGGATATTTCCGAGACGGGGAGTCAGTTTCAGATTGATGTGACGGCGGTGCGGTAGGAATCTCCCGGTGCTTTACAGAGAGCCCGGAGCATTGATATCTATATCGCAATGGAAGTTCTAAACAACGTTGCTAATATTCTCGAATTTCGGCGATTTCCGGCCTGGAGTGTGGTATTGGCCTTGGCCGCCGTCCTGGCAGCATGCCAGACCACGAATACCTATCATCCTGTCTCCTACAATTCCCATGATATCGCCAAGGAAAAACTTCGTAGGGACAAATTCGTAAACGTTACAGATCCACACCTTTGCAAGGATGAGGTTTCTCCAGAAACCGGAGATAGTAAATCCATCCATGTAGACAGGAAATTTTTGTGTTTGGTAGCCAGGGATATGAGTGACAACCAGGCGAAAATCATCGCCGATATTTCTGAGATCGCCTATCAGAAAGTTGCCAGTTTTTTGAAAATTGAAAACCCGCGAAAAATAACCGTTATCGTTAGAGAAGAAGCTGAAAATATGCCGCCTCGAGCCCTTGCTCCAAAAGGCCGGGTTTATATCCCCCTAAAGTTCGTAAAAAAAGGCTTTATTGAAGGTGCTCTTATCCATGAGTTTTCCCATGCTTTAATGGGTGCATCCGGGCCTTATTTTCTGAGAATCGAACGCGATTATTCCCGAAATAAGATGACAAGAATATACACCACAAGCTCATTATTGAACGAAGGAATTGCTCAATACCTGCAATTGCAGCTGGTCGAAGCCGATGACATTTTAAAAAAGAAAATGAACCTGCATGCCATCGTTAAATCCAGGCAAACCAGAAATATACGATTCTACTACCTGGAAAATATTCACACATCTCACGAATGGAACAACGCTCACGGATCAGTTTTTAGTCAAAAGAAGAAATTGGATTATTATGTTTCGGCCGGTTCATTCACCAAATTTTTAATCGAGAAAAAAGGATTAAAGAACTTTCTGAAAATGTATCGGGGCGGCGAATTCGAGTCCATATACGGAATGACTTTAGTCGAGTTACAGGCTGATTGGCTTACCTTTATCGAAAACGGCAACGATTTTCATCTTTTCCCAAATGGACTCTATGGACCTTACGATACTGAAAAATTGTCCGATAAACTTATATGTAGACACCGAAATCGGAAGCAACGATTCGCCGAGGAATACCGCCGCCGCAAACTGGACGACAACCGGTGTATTGCTCAAAGAAATCTTTTTATTTCACCGCATTCACAAACTACAAGTATTCGCACCATAAATAAATCTGGTGAGATAGTTGATGTTGAGATTCCTGATATCTCAAATGATAAGTTCGTTAAATTACCCCAACTTTCAGATCATCAGATATGCCGCAAAATGAATATTGATGCTCTATACACCAAAGAAGCGGAGCGGCGCGGCTTGAATAGCCATAATTGCGCAATAGCCAAAAAAAATTGATTCAAACTATACAGACAAGTTCAGCGTCGAACCAATATTGACGGACAGACAAGTGTGTAAAAAAATGAAACCTGACCAAAGAGTATGTAAAGCAAGCGAAATGTCGAATATTGACCAAATACATGTGTAAAAATCTTTTGAATAATTGAAAGACCTTCGCTTCAATCATTCGAAGCGCGCCAACTCCCCCACAACAATATCTTTAAGTTCCGGAAGTTCCTGCTGGATAGTGTTCCAAAGCAGGTCCAGTTGCACTCTAAAATACTGGTGGGTGAAGACATTTTTCATACCGGCATAGCCCTGCCAATCGATTAACGGGTATTTATCGGTGATTTCAGGAGAAAGCAGTTTGACCGCCTCTCCTAGGGTCGTTACGCAGTTGCAGATGGCGCGGAACACCATCCGGTCTATTTCCTCTATCGCCAGGAAATCCATTTCGGACAATGATGACGTAAAATCCTGGATGTCCTCTATGGAGAGCAGGATATCTTTGAGGCGCTGTTGGTCGTCACGCATTTTTTAGAAAACCCGGATCGCATCACGGTCATATCCTCGTTTGACGTCGGGGCTTAATTTTCTGCGGTCAGAAAGATCAATATTGCGATTTAGCATTCTGCTAATATCGGCGCGCAAGGAAGCGAACCGGCTTAAGGTCATGTTCGCCTTGTTATTAAATTCCACCGCAATATCAATGTCGCTGTCCTTTCCGGCCTCGCTTCTGGTCAGGGAACCGAACAGGTCCAGGTGCGCCACACCGAGCTTCTTCAGAAAGCCCTTTTGTTTGCGCAAAATCTTGATCGTTTCGGCAAGGGACGGGTTGGCCCGCTCTTCCTTTTCAATAAAGTCGTCGACCAAACTGCCGACAAGTTCCTGAATTGACATGCGGTTGCGCGCGGCAATTTCCTTCACTAGGCGCTTTTTTGCATCCGGAATTCTGACAGACAAAAAAGAGTGATTTTCCACGTTGGAACCTCATATGTGCAATTGTGCACAAATTAACATAAATTAATGAAACAGTCAAGTTTAAGAAGTCATTTCAGTAGATTAACTTGGTTGCCTTCAATCACTCCGCCGCCAATGCGCCCCTGTCCAGCTTATAGCCGTACTTCTCATCCAACCCCAACTCCCGGGCGATGTCCAAACCGACTTGCAGAGCCTCCGGTGACAACTCACGTAGCGGCTTCCGCAATGGTCCCGCCGGCAGACCGACGGCGCGAAGGAGGCTTTTGACCGCCACCGGGTTGGTTTCCGAGTACGCAAAATGAAGCATGGGAAGATTGGTGAGCCAGGCTTCGCGGCAATTCATGGCGTCGCCGTCGTTGGCCCAAGGCGTTGAGATGGTGGCCATTTCCCGGGGAATTATATTACCGGTCATATTGGCGGTGCCGTGTCCGCCCAAGGCCATCAGGGGCACCACCAGTCCCAGATTGGGCGAGCAGCAGCACATCAGCGACATGTCCGGCCGGGCGGCGCAGAGCTGAGCAATCTGGGCCACGCGGGTGGTGGATTCCTTGTTGATGACGATGTTGGGGTGCTCGGCCAGGCGGATGATATCGGCGGCCGTCAGGTCAGTCTTGACCCGGGGCGGGTTGTTGTAGATGCCGATGGGGATGTCGGCGGCGTCGGCCACGTCCAGGAAAAACCGCACGATGTCTTCGTTGTTGGCGCAGATGTAGGGGGGCGCGGCGATGATGGCGCCGTCGGCCCCTTCGGATGCGGCTTGGGCGACGTAGTCGATGGTGGCGTCGGTGGTGGGGCCGGTGCAGCCGTAGAAGAACAGCATACCACCGGTCTTCATCTTGACCGTTTCGGCGACAATCCGGTGGCGCTCTTCCGAGGACAGCATGGAGACCTCGCCGGTCGAGCCCATGATCAGGACGGCACCGGTGCCGTTGTCTTCCTGGAACTGCAGGATGGTGCGGAAGCCCTCGAAGTCGACGGAATAGTCCACGTTCATGGGCGTGATGGTGGCGACGAAGGAGCCTTCAATCCGGTCTTTGGCCATGTGTTTTAGTCCTTTGCCCGATTTTTCCGCCGGGAACGTTAGCAATTCACTGGCAGTTGGTCAAAAAACAAAGGGGACTATTAAATGAAAAACGGCGCCTTAAAAAAGTGTACCGGGAAATATTTTCTTTCGAAAAATTATTCCTGGTACACTTTTTGATCAGTAATCCAGGAAGCTTCTCAGCTTTCTTGACCGGCTGGGGTGTTTGAGTTTGCGGAGCGCCTTGGCTTCGATCTGGCGGATGCGTTCGCGGGTGACCGAGAACTGCTGGCCCACTTCCTCCAGCGTGTGGTCGGTGTTCATGCCGATGCCGAAACGCATGCGCAGCACCCGTTCTTCACGCGCCGTGAGGCTGGCCAGCACACGGGTGGTGGTCTCCCGCAGATTGCCCTGGATGGCGGCGTCCAACGGCTGAATGGCGTTCTTATCCTCGATGAAATCTCCCAGATGGCTGTCCTCCTCGTCACCGATGGGGGTCTCGAGGCTGATGGGCTCCTTGGCGATTTTGAGCACCTTACGCACTTTGTCCACCGGCATGGCCAGCTTGACGGCCAGTTCGTCCGGCGTCGGCTCGCGGCCGATCTCATGCAGCATCTGGCGGGACGTGCGCACCAGCTTGTTGATGGTTTCGATCATATGCACCGGAATACGGATGGTGCGCGCCTGGTCAGCGATGGACCGGGTAATGGCCTGCCGGATCCACCAGGTGGCGTAAGTGGAGAATTTATAACCGCGCCGGTATTCGAATTTATCGACCGCCTTCATCAGGCCAATATTGCCTTCCTGAATGAGGTCGAGGAATTGCAGGCCACGGTTGGTGTATTTCTTGGCGATGGAAATCACCAGCCGAAGGTTGGCTTCGATCATTTCCTTTTTCGCCTTGGCGGCTTCCCGCTCGCCCTTTTGGACGGTGGCGACGATGCGGCGGAATTCACCGATGGGCAGGCCGACCTCGTTGGCGATTTCGGAAATCTCCGCCCGGATCTCCTTGATCTCGTCCTTGTGCTTCTTGCTGAAATCCTTCCAGCCTTTGCCGGACAAGCGTGACACCCGGTTGAGCCAGCCCGGGTCGAGCTCATGGCTGTAATATTCCTCCAGGAATTCCGCCCGCTTGACCTTGGACGAGACCGCCATGCGCAGCATACGGCCTTCGTAGCCGATCAGTTTCCGGTTGAGGTCGTACATATGGGTGACCAGATATTCGATCTTGTTGTTGTTGAGGTGGATGCCTTCCATCAACTCCACCAGTTCATGGCGGAGCTTGCCGATACGTTTCTCGGTGGCCGGTGTAATCTTGTCTCCGGCCTGAATGGCCGTCAGACGTTTTTCCGCCGCCCGGTGAAGCTTGGCGTAGGTTTTCTTGATGGCGTCAAACTTTTTCAAAATCTCCGGCAGCAGTGATTCCTCCATCACCGCCAGCGAGACAGTATTATCCGCCTCGTCGTCATCATCGTCGTCGGCGTTTTCGCCTTCGGTTTTTTCGCCTTCGTCTTCTGTACTCTCCTCACCTTCTTCCTGGTCGGATTCGTCGTTTTCATCTTCCTCTTCGGCGTCGATGGCGTCAGCCGTCGAAGGCGCCGGTGTCGGCGTCACGCCGAGACCGCCTTCAACCTCTCCGGCCGCGTCATCGCCTTCGCCCTTGGGTCCGGAATAGGTGGCGTCCAGATCAATGATGTCTCTGAGCAGGATCGCGCCCTCATCCAGATCACTGCGCCACTGAAGCAGCGCCCGGATGGTCATGGGACTTTCGACAATGCCGCCGATCATCATTTCCCGGCCTGCTTCGATCCGCTTGGCAATGGCAATTTCGCCTTCGCGGGACAGCAATTCGACGCTGCCCATTTCACGCAAATACATGCGGACCGGGTCGTCGGACCGGCCGATATCGCTGTCGACGTTACCGCTGGCGGTTTCGGCTTCTTTTTCTTTGGTTTCTTCCGAAGAATCCTCGCCGTCCTCGCTTTCGACCACATTGACGCCGGCTTCCGACAACATCGACATGGTGTCTTCGATCTGTTCCGAGGACACTTCTTCCGGCGGCAGGGCCTTGTTCAACTGGTCATAAGTGACGAAGCCCTTTTCCTTGCCTTGGGCGATCATCTTTTTGACCGCGGCGTTCATTTTATCCAGCAGCGGGCTATCGTTGGATTCGCCCTGCGCCTGCGGTTTCTCCGCCGTGGCGGTCGCTGATTTGGTTGCCATTCAAACCCCTCTTAAGAACCTCAAATTGCTAATCGGCTCTATTTAACTCTAGGACGGTAAACGCCCACTGATTTTCTTCGCGCCGTTATCGGCTCATCAGGCCACATTGTCGGCCCGCACACCGCCGTCGGACATTTCCGGCTCGGCGTCCTCGACTTTGTCAGCCGTGTCCTTCAGGGCTTTGAGTAACTCGAAATCCTCCCTGGTGGGATCCTTGGCGAGCCGTTCTTCCACGGCGCCGATCTCATCCAGCAATTGATCTCTTTGCAGCAGCCGTAACTGTTGCTCCCAGCCCTTCCTGGCGACATTAAATTGTGTATCTGGCCGAGCGAAACTCGCGTGGTCGTAGACCTGTCGGCTCAAAAGGCCGCCCAATAGTTCCGAAAACTCGGTATGCTCTAAATGGTCACGAAGAGTCGCAAAATCAAGTCCCGATCCCCGCTCTTCGTTCAGAGCCAGGGTCTTTAATACCTCTTGACGCAGTTTGTCAAGATCAGGCGACGAAAAATGCAAAACACCCAATTGTTCGCCAAGCTGGTCGAAAAGCTCCGGATGGGTGATCAATGTGGTCACCAGAATGGCCTGTTGCAGCCATTTGCGGTCGACTTTGGCCGCCGATCCCGACTTTTCAGCCATTTGCGACGGGGGCGCGAAACGGCCTTTTTTGCCTGGCCTGGCGGCTTCCTGGGTCTTGCGGAATTCCTTCCACAGCCGGTCTTTGAAGGCGTTAAGATAATAGCGCTGAACGGTTTCATCGCCGATACGCAGGGCGGCGTCGCGCAATCGCCGTTCCAGTCCCGCCCGTGCTTCCGGCGTATCCAAGGGATGGCCGTGGGTTTCCACCCGCCAAATGACTTCCGATAGGGGTTGGGCCGTGGCGATAAGGTCCGACATGGCGTTTGCCCCCTTGGCCTTAATCAAACTATCGGGATCCTCACCGTCGGGCAGGGTCACAAACCGCAAACTGCGCTCCGGCTTCAGGATCGGCAATGCCCGTTCCGCCGCCCGGCTGGCCGCCTTTTGACCGGCGGCGTCGCCGTCGAAACAAAGACAGGGCTCGGTTACGACGCGCCACATCAACTGCATTTGATCTTCCGTCAAAGCCGTGCCCAAGGGCGCCACCGCCGTCGAGAAACCGGCCTGGTGCAGGGCAATGACGTCCGTATAACCCTCGGTGACGATCAGACTGTTTTGTTTGCGGGCCTCGGACAGCGCCTGGGTCAATCCATAAAGCGTCCGTCCCTTGTGGAATAGGGGCGTTTCCGGCGAATTGAGATACTTTGGTTCGCCCGCACCGAGGATGCGTCCGCCAAAGGCAAGGACCCGCGCCTGCCGGTCGAAGATGGGAAACATCACCCGTCCGCGGAACCGGTCATAGGGCGATTTACCGGGATCGTCGGGCTTGATCAATAGTCCGGCCTCGATCATCTGACTATCGGTGACGCCGTCCCGGGACAGGGCGGTTTTCAAAGCGCCCCGGTTGTCGGGCGCATAACCTATTCTGAATTTTTTGATCGAGTCTTCACTGATCCCCCGCTCCAGCAAATAATCCAGCGCCGCCTTGCCCACCGGCAGGCGCAATTGTTTTTGGTAGAAATCGGCCGCCGCCTCCATAACGTCGTAGAGACCCTTGGCCCGTTCGGCCCGCTGGCGTTCTTCGGGGGATTCGACCGGCACCTCCATGCCCGCTTCGGCGGCCAACCGCTCCACCGCCTCGGGGAAAGACAGATTGTCGGTTTTCATGACAAAATCGAAGACGCTGCCATGCTCGCCGCAGCCGAAGCAATGGTAAAAGCCTTTATCCTCGTTGACCGTAAAGGAGGGCGTTTTTTCATTGTGGAAGGGACAGAGACCGGAATGCTCCCGGCCTTTTTTCTGCAGCCGAACCCGACGCCCGATGACTTCCGCCAATCCGACACGGGATTTCAACTCATCCAAAAAACGGGGCGAAAAGGCCATGAAGTTCCCGAAAATATTTATTGCTTCCGATTGTTGACCTTTTTACCGCAAGCGCCGGGCAATGTATCGCCCATAAAAAAGTTATCCCCAGGTTCCTCGTTATCCACAGGGTTACCCCCTACCCAAATCCTCCCCCACCTAAATAGGATATGGGGAAGGGATTGGGAAAGCTGACAACCGATACCCCTCCCCTCGTCATGCGCGGGCTTGACCCGCGCATCCATGAGCGATGAATCCAGCAATGGAAAGCCGTTGGAACTCTTCTTTGTCCGGCAAACTTCGTGTTAAATGGGCGATGGTAAATATGGATACGCGGGTCAAGCCCGCGTATGACGAAGGCGTTGAGGACGATATAATTGAGTCAGTTAAGCCAGCCGTTCCTTGACGGTGGCGCTGGCCTTGCCGAAATCCATGGCGCCGGCATGTTTTTCTCTGAGATGCGCCATCACCTGGCCCATTTCCTTGAGGCTGGTGGCCTCGCATTGCTTGATGGCGCCGGCGACCGCCTCGGCGATCTCTTCTTCGCTCATCTGTTCCGGCAAGAAGCCTTCGATGATGGTTATTTCTTCGGCTTCCCGGTCGGCCAGTTCCTGACGGCCACCCTTCTCGTAGGCTTCGATGGAATCGCGGCGCTGTTTGATCATGGATTGCAGGAGTTGCAAGATCGCGTCGTCGCTGATGCCTTCATCGACACCGCCCTTGCCCCGGTCGGCGATATCGCGGTCTTTGAGCGCCGCCAAAATCAACCGTAAAGTCGATACGGCCCGCTGATCCTTGGCCTTCATGGCGTCTTTGAGCGCCCCATTCAACTGGGTTCGCAACATCGAATCCCCTCCTCTTTACCCGGCTAATTTTTCCATTAGTGGGAAGCCATGGACCCTACCCCAAACCAATTCTTCGAGTCAATTCGTTGTTTTATTGTAAGTTATTGAAATGAAACGATTTATTTAGTTTTTTTTACTTGACGACAGCGCGGGCATCGCTTAAGAGATGCTTCCAACCTGAGTGATGGACGGGTCCCCTCTAATCGTAACCTGGCCCTGGCCGTTCACCTGATACAATAGATTTTGCAGCTTGCCGCTGAATACTTCCGCGGGAACATTTCGGGCAAGCCAATAGTACGCGAGGATGCGCCGCTCGATGACGGACGCCAAAACCGGAACTGCGCCAAGCAGACCACCACATGCCGATGCCGCCCTGGTATTGGCAGACGGATCGGTTTTTTGGGGCAGAGGCGCCGGCGCTAAAACAACCGCCACCGGCGAAGTCTGCTTCAACACGTCGATCACCGGCTACCAGGAAATCCTCACAGACCCGTCTTATGCCGGTCAGATCATCACCTTTACATTTCCCCATATCGGCAATGTGGGCACCAATGTGGAGGACATCGAAACCGTCACGCCGGCGGTCCGGGGCTGCATTCTCGCCGCCGATATCACCGAACCGGCCAATTGGCGGGCCAGCCAGCATCTGGACGCCTGGCTCAATTCCCACAATCTAGCGGCCGTCACCGGTGTCGACACCAGACGCCTGACCCGCCATATCAGAGCCGCCGGGTTCGCCAATGCAACGATCGTCAATGGTGCTGACATCGACGTAGCCACCGCCCAAAAATACGCCGCAGAATGGCCCGGCCTGGAAGGCATGGATTTGGCCAAAGAAGTGACCTGCGCCCAGACCTATAACTGGGACGAGTCGGTGTGGGCGCTGGGTGAAGGTTACGGCACGTTGAGCAATCCCAAATATCACGTGGTCGCCATGGATTTCGGCGCCAAGCGCAATATCCTGCGCTGCCTCGCCGCCGCCGGGTGCCGCGTGACCGTCGTTCCGGCCTCCACCAGTGCCGACGATATTCTGGCTTATCAACCGGACGGCGTGTTTCTCTCCAACGGACCCGGTGACCCGGCCGCCACCGGCCAATACGCCGTGCCCACCATTCAGACGCTGATCGATAAAGGCCTGCCAATCTTCGGTATTTGCCTGGGCCACCAGATGCTGTCCCTGGCTTTGGGCGCAACGACCACCAAAATGCACCACGGCCACCGGGGCGCCAACCATCCGGTCAAGGATTTGGCCACGGGCCGGGTGGAAATCACCAGCCAAAACCACGGCTTCGTGGTGGAACGGGACAGCCTGCCCCAGGGCGTCACCGAAACCCATACATCTTTATTCGACGGCACACTGGAAGGCATCAAGTCGGAATCCAAACCCGCCTTCTCCGTCCAACACCACCCCGAAGCCAGTCCGGGTCCCCAGGACAGCCACTACCTTTTCGACCGGTTTGTAGACATGATGGGGGATGGGTGATGCAGCGCCGGACTTCCCTATTCAGCCCCCTCACCCCGACCCTCTCCCGCCAGGGGAGAGGGAGAAGTGGGCGTGTTGTTTCTGCAAAATGGAAAAGGGCCTCTGGCGACGGCATAGACTTTATGAAACTTGAATCAACCGGATCAGTCCTCCAGTCCCCTCTCCCCTGGCGGGAGAGGGTTAGGGTGAGGGGGTTTCTTATAGAATGTCTTTGTCTGTTGCGCGTAACCTACGGAAAAACCTTACGGAAGCTGAGAAGCTTCTCTGGCGGCAGTTGCGTGATCGGCTGTTCGACGGTTTTAAGTTTAGGCGGTAGGTTCCTTTGGGAAAGTATGTTGTCGATTTCTATTGCCCAAAAGCCCGACTGGTTATCGAATTGGATGGCGGACATCATGCTCGCCAGCAGGAAAAAGATGAGCGACGGTCTAATTGGCTTGAAGGCAAAGGCTATCGCGTTCTTCGATTTTGGAACAATGAGGTTTTTGAGAATATTGAGGGGGTGTTGGAGAGAATTCGAGAAGAATTGTTTCGACCTTCTTAGATTTGCCCCCCCACCCTATCCCTCCCCCGCGTGGGGGGGAGGGGACCTTGGCGTCTCGCTTCCATTTATCCCCTCTCCCCTTGCGGGTGAGGGTCAGGGTGAGGGGTATCTTACCCATGCCTAAAAGGACCGACATACAATCCGTCATGATCATCGGCGCGGGGCCCATCGTCATCGGGCAGGCGTGTGAGTTTGATTATTCGGGAGCGCAGGCGTGTAAGGCGCTCAGGGAGGAAGGCTACCGGGTGATATTGGTCAATTCCAACCCGGCGACGATTATGACCGATCCGGACACCGCCGACGCGACCTATGTGGAGCCGATCACGCCGGAGTTCATCGAGCGCATCATCGAGCAGGAAAAACCGGACGCCATCCTGCCTACCATGGGCGGGCAGACCGGGCTTAATGCGGCCATGGCGCTGGACAAGAACGGTGCGCTGGAACGCCATGGGGTGGAGTTGATCGGCGCCAAGGCGGAAAGTATCGACAAGGCCGAAGACCGGTTGAAATTCAGAAACGCCATGGACGCCATCGGTCTGGAAAGCCCCAGAAGCGCCCTCGTGGGCACCCTGGACGAGGCCCATGCGGCCATGGAAGAGATCGGCCTGCCCATGATCATCCGGCCGTCCTTCACCCTGGGGGGCGCCGGCGGCGGCGTCGCTTACAATAAGGCCGATTATGAGCAGATCGTCGCCGGTGGTCTAGCGGCATCACCGGTCAACGAAGTGCTGGTGGAAGAATCGGTGATCGGCTGGAAAGAATATGAGATGGAAGTGGTGCGCGACCACGCCGATAACTGCATCATCATCTGCTCCATCGAGAACGTCGATCCCATGGGTATCCACACAGGCGATTCCATCACCGTGGCGCCGGCGCTGACCCTGACCGATAAGGAATATCAAATCCTGCGCAACGCCTCGATCGCTGTCCTTCGGGAAATCGGCGTCGATACGGGCGGATCGAACGTGCAGTTCGCCATCAATCCCAAGGACGGAAGGCTGGTGATCATCGAGATGAACCCGCGGGTGTCACGATCGTCGGCCCTGGCGTCCAAGGCAACCGGCTTTCCCATCGCCAAGATCGCCGCCAAGCTGGCGGTCGGTTACACGCTGGATGAACTGGACAACGACATTACCGGCGTGACGCCGGCGTCGTTCGAACCCACCATCGACTACGTGGTGACCAAAATTCCGCGCTTTACGTTCGAGAAGTTCCCCCAGGCCGAGGCGCTTCTGAACACCTCCATGAAATCGGTGGGCGAAGCCATGTCCATCGGACGCTGCTTCGCCGAAAGCCTGCAAAAGGGATTGCGGTCCATGGAGATCGGCCTCAGCGGCCTCAACGAAGTCGCCATTGACGGTGCGCCGGACAAGGACGCCGTCCGGGCGGCCCTGATCGAGCCCCGGCCAAACCGAATATTGTATGTGGCCCAGGCCTTTCGTCACGGCTTGACCGCGGCCGAAATTCACGCCGCCTGTCATTTCGATCCCTGGTTCCTGGATCAGATCAAAGCCATCGTCGATGAGGAAGAGGCCATCCGCAAGGAAGGGTTGCCCGATAACGCGCCGGGACTGCTGCGGCTCAAGAAAATGGGTTTCTCCGACAAGCGGCTGGCGGAGCTGGCCGATAAAAGCACCCATGACGTTACGGAAATGCGCCTCAGCCTGGACGTCCGTCCCACCTATAAACGGGTCGATACCTGCGCCGCCGAATTCCCGTCGCAGACATCCTACATGTATTCGGCCTATGAGGGGGACGGCGTCAATCCGGCCGAAACGGAAGTCGACGCGTCAGACAGGAAAAAAGTGGTGATCCTGGGCGGCGGTCCCAACCGCATCGGCCAGGGCATCGAGTTTGACTATTGCTGTGTCCATGCCGCCTACGCCATGCGGGACGCGGGCTATGAATCGATCATGGTTAATTGCAATCCGGAAACCGTTTCCACCGACTACGACACCTCGGACCGGCTCTATTTCGAGCCCCTGACCGGCGAGGACGTCGTCGAACTGATCCGGGCTGAGGAAACCAACGGCGAATTGCACGGCGTTATCGTCCAATTCGGCGGTCAGACACCGTTGAAGCTGGCGGCGGCGCTGGAGGAGGCCAATATATCCATCCTCGGCACCTCGCCCGACGCCATCGATCTGGCCGAGGACCGGGAGCGGTTTCAGAAACTGCTGGAAGACCTCAACCTCAAACAACCCCCCAACGGCACCGCCAAATCGGCGGCGGAAGCGGAGAAAATAGCCGACCAGATTGGCTATCCGGTGGTGATCCGGCCGTCCTATGTTTTGGGGGGACGCGCCATGGAGATCGTCCATAATGTGGAAAGCCTCCGGCGGTACATGAAAACGGCGGTGGTGGTCTCGGGCACCTCACCAGTGCTGATCGACTGGTATCTCAG
Organism: uncultured Rhodospirillaceae bacterium; assembly: GCA_964574215.1. Taxonomy (GTDB): domain Bacteria; phylum Pseudomonadota; class Alphaproteobacteria; order Rhodospirillales; family UBA2165. The sequence goes on from CAZNLR010000052.1 coordinate 24,347, forward strand.
GGATGCCATTGAGGTCGACGTGGACGCCATCTGTGACGGCGAGGACGTGTTCGTCGCAGGCATTATGGAACATATCGAGGAAGCCGGCATTCATTCGGGTGATTCCGCCTGTTCACTGCCGCCCCACTCCCTACCCGAAGAAATCATTGAAGAGCTCCGCCGCCAGACCAAAGAGATGGCCCTGGCGCTCAATGTGGTCGGTCTGATGAATGTCCAATATGCTATCCAGGACGGCATCATTTTTATTCTCGAAGTCAACCCGCGGGCCAGCCGGACGGTGCCTTTCGTTGCCAAGGCGACCGGCGTGCCAATCGCCAAGATCGCCGCCCGGGTCATGGCCGGAGAAAAATTGAAATCTTTTGACCTGAAAGAGCAGTTGAAACCGGGGCATGTCGCCGTCAAGGAAGCCGTCTTCCCGTTCGCGCGCTTCCCGGGGGTCGACATCATTCTCGGCCCGGAAATGAAATCCACCGGCGAAGTGATGGGCATCGACAAAGACTTTCCCAGCGCCTTCGCCAAATCCCAATTGGGGGCGGGCACGATATTGCCGAGCGAAGGCGCCGTGTTTATTTCCATCAAAGACACGGACAAGGCGGCCGCCCGTAAAATTGCCGCTCAGCTCACGGAGCTGGGGTTTGAAATTTTGGCGACCAGGGGAACGGCCCAGTATTTTTCGGAGACCGGGATCAAAGTGCGGGAGGTTAACAAGGTTCTCGACGGCCGGCCCCACTGCGTCGACGCCATTATGAACGGCGAGGTGCAATTGGTGATCAATACCACCGAAGGGGCGCAGGCCATCTCGGACAGTTTTTCCATCCGCCGGTCGGCCCTGACCGGAAATATTCCCCACTACACCACCATAACAGGCGCCGCCGCCGCCGTCGCAGCCATTGCCGCCCAATTCGGAAAAAATAGCGACGGGGGGCTTGCAGTCGCCCCTCTTCAATCCTATTCTAGTAGCTCATCTGAATAAATTTGACCCATGCAGCTCTGCGGTAGGCCCGCGGGCGCAGGGTGTTTTTGTTTTAACGGATAGGAAGATTATGGAAAGAGTTCCTATGACTGCCGACGGCCTGACGGCTTTGGAAGACGAGCTTAAGCGTTTGAAAATAACCGAACGGCCTGCCGTCATCAAAGCCATCGAGGTGGCCCGCGAACATGGCGATTTGTCGGAAAATGCCGAATATCATGCCGCACGTGAACGCCAGAGCTTTATCGAAGGCCGGCTCGCGGAATTGGAAGACGTCATCAGCAGAGCCGATGTCATTGATCCCAAAGCCTTGTCCGGTGACGTGGTCCGTTTCGGCGCCACCGTATTGGTCGCCGACGAAGACACCGACGAGGAATCCACCTTCCAGATCGTCGGCACCCACGAAGCCGACGTGGACAAAGGAAAATTATCGGTCACGTCGCCACTTGCCCGTGGTTTGATCGGCAAGTCGATTGGTGATTCGGCAGAAGTCTCCGCTCCCGGCGGCTCGAAATCCTACGAGATCGTCAAAGTTAAATATAAGTAGAAGATTCTTTGTAGCTCCTCAAGCGCCTGGCGTTCGCTCCGCTCACTTGGCTCACGCGCCATAAGGCGCGGCGCGCAGTCGCGCTTGCCAAAGCCCCACCGGGGTTTTGGATGGTAGATTTAATTAGAGAAAATGAATTCCAAAAGTCCAATAGATTTTTGGCGAGCGCGACTGCGCGTCGGCGCTTATGCGCCGCAAGCCAAGGGTTCGGAGAACCCGCCCGGCGTCTGAGGGGCAAAAAATAATGGCCTAAATTAAGACTTTTCCTCTTCCCCGTCCTCTACGTCGACCGGCACGCCGGGCGCGGTTTTGGAGGAACGAATGGCGAGGGAGGATTTGACGTGGGCGACATTGGGGGCCGATGTCAGTTTTTTCATGACGAATTCCTGGTAAGTCTCCCAGTCGGCGGCAACGATCTTCAATAGAAAATCGACTTCCCCCGCCAGCATGTGGCATTCGCGGACTTCTTCCCAGCTGCCGACCAGATTTTCGAAAGCAACCAGATCGGGCTCGGCCTGGCTGTTCAAGCCGACCTGGGCGAATACGGAAACGTTGTAGCCCAATTCGGCCGGCGCCAGTTCCGCATGATACCCCTTGATATAACCGGCTTCCTCCAGCGCCCGGACCCGCCGGAGGCAGGGCGGCGCCGAAATGCCCACCCGCTTGGCAAGCTCGACATTGGTCATCCGTCCGTTTTCCTGCAGATCATGCAGAATTTTGCGATCGACCTCATCAAGTTTAACTTCGCCCATCGTTCTATAGCCATCCCGCTATTGGGTAATACAGGTTGCCGATTATTGCTTCGGTAATATTATTACCCAAAATAAGCGTGCGCAATAATATTACTATCGAGCCGGCCATCGGCACGGTTTGCAATTCCGGTGGTAAATACCAGTTGATCACATTTTTTTTGCGGCCACTTGCATGGCGGCTCCAGGCTTTCTATTTTAATGCCCAGTCGTTCGTCAAAATCTGCTAGGCAATTTCATCTCGACTGGAGAGACAAAAAAATATGGCCACATCACATCATAAAGTCCTGATCCTCGGGTCAGGCGCCGCCGGACTCACCGCTGCCATTTACACCTCCCGCGCCGGGTTAAAACCGACCCTAATTCATGGCATGCAGCCGGGCGGCCAGATGACCATTACCACAGATGTGGAAAATTATCCCGGGTTTCCGGACGTCATCCAGGGACCCTGGCTGATGGAACAGATGCAGCAACAGGCGGAAAATGTGGGCACGGTGATGATTGCCGACCTTATCGTCGAAGCCGATTTGAGCCAGAAGCCGCTCAAACTGACGGGTGATTCGGGCGATATTTATACTGCCGACAGTTTGATCGTCTGCACCGGCGCCCAGGCCAAATGGCTGGGTATGGAAAGCGAGCAGAAATACCAGGGTTTCGGCGTCTCGGCCTGCGCCACCTGTGACGGCTTTTTTTACCGCGAGAAAATTGTCGCCGTGGTGGGTGGCGGCAATACGGCGGTCGAGGAGGCTCTCTATCTCACCAATCACGCCAGCAAAGTTTATTTGGTGCACCGGCGGGACGAATTGCGGGCGGAGAAAATGTTGCAGGACCGGCTGTTGGCCAACGACAAAATAGAGGTCTTATGGGATTCCGTTCTCGAGGAAGTCATGGGCAAGCAGGACGGCCCCATGCCCGAGGTCACAGGCATGAAAATCAAAAACGTCAAATCCGAGGACATCACGGATATCGAATTGAGCGGCGTATTCATCGCCATCGGTCACCAGCCCAACACCGACCTGTTTACCGGCCAATTGGAAATGGACGAGGAAGGCTACCTGATCACCAAGCCGGACAGCACGGCAACGGCAATACCAGGCGTTTTTGCCGCCGGTGACGTGCAGGACAACAAGTACCGACAGGCCGTTACTGCTGCCGGCACCGGTTGTATGGCGGCTCTGGAATCGGAAAAATATATGGCGGAACTGGAAGCGGAAGACTTGGCCGCCGCAGAATAAATTGCTGAATTTTTTCTCGAATCTCTCTACATTGGCAGTCTGCTCTGATGGAACCGGGCGGCAGTAGCGCCGTCCGTGTTTTTGGGAGGGCCGGAGAAATATCATTGAGGGGTGGTAGACCATGGATTGGGACAAGCTACGCATATTTCACGCTGTCGCCGAAGCGGGTAGTTTCACCCATGCCGGTGAGACCCTGAACCTCAGCCAGTCCGCCGTCAGCCGCCAGATCAGTTCCCTCGAACAAAGCCTGAACGTTCCGCTGTTTCACCGCCACGCGAGGGGACTTATCCTGACCGAACAGGGCGAAGAGCTATTTCTGACGGCCCATGACGTCTTTCACAAACTTTCCATGGCCGAGGCAAGGCTCACCGACAGCAAGGAACGGCCCCAAGGCACCCTCAAGATCACCACCACGGTGGGATTCGGTTCCGCCTGGTTGACGCCGCGCATGAAGGAATTTCTCGACCTCTATCCCGAAATCGACGTCAGCATCGTCCTGGTTTATGACGATCTCGATCTCGCCATGCGTGAAGCCGACGTGGCCATCCGCCTGACGCCACCCCGCCAGCCTGACCTAATCCAGCGCCATTTAGCGAGCACTGAAAACATCGTCTACGCCTCAGCGGACTATCTCAAGGAACACGGTATGCCGCGGTCGCCGGAGGATTTGGACAACCACCGAATCATCACCTTCGGCGAGGAGGTGGGCGACCAGACGGCGCTGATTCCCACCTTGAATTTTTTACTGGAGACGGGCACCAAAGGCGGCCATCGGCGCAAGCCCGTTTTACAGGTCAACAACATCTACGGCATCTACCGGGCCGTGCTGAGCGGCGTCGGCATCGGCGCCCTGCCCAACTACTTTTTCGAGGGCTCTTCCAACCTGGTGCATATCCTGCCCGAATTGCACTCTCCCCAGACGGAAATCTACTTTGTCTACCCGGAGGAACTCCGACAATCGGCCAGAATCGCTGTTTTCAGAGATTTTTTAGTCCGGAAATTTCTTGAAGGAAGACAGAAAAAACAAGTGAAATCATCTACTTACTCATAGATATGCAAATACTGCATGTCTGGGCTTCCATTTTGGCAGTGGATTTTGCAGCACAAAATACCTACATTCCAATCACGCGATGATTACATCGCGCTTCCGGGTGCAACACCTGGAAGGAAGGGTCTTCGGACCCTACGTCTCCCAGACGTGAAGCCTCCCTGTTAAACTTGCTGGAAAACTTCGGTTTTCCAGCTTTTTTTTGCCTTATTTCCAACCCTGCGCTTTGGATACGGAAATATGCGCCGTCGCCATGTTGTGGTGCTGAATCATGCACTTGTTTGAAAAAAGAGTGGAAAAGGGTTTGCTTCCTTCCCAAATGTAGATAGCGAGGTCATTAAAAATAAAAAATTAAGTTGGAAACTTTTATCCGTGCCGCATTCGCAGGCAAATTTATTGTTTGGGTCGGATTGTTCTGAAAACGATAGCAATATCGACACCCCCATTGGCATGGCGTTTGATTCGCTATCCACGGGCATTGCTTTGTTTGATAAGGCCGATCTGCTCGCCTATCACAACATAGCCTTCACGCAAATTTTTACCTCGCTCGGGAGCGATCTCTTTTCATCGTCGCCCCACCGCCACCTGACTTATAAAACGATGCTGTCCCGGTTGATTGAAAACGGCGAAATCGCCGGTCAATTGGCGATCGCCAATCCGCGGAACTGGATCGATAAACGCCTGGAGTTGCACGCCTTACCGTCGGTCACAACGGTGGAACAACTTGCCAGTGGTCACTGGGTAGAAATACGCGAAAACCGGATGAAAAATAACTCGGTACTAATGGAATGCCGGGACATCACCAAGGAAACCAAGTCAGAGCTTTTGCTTAAAGAAATTATGGAAGGCACCGCTGACGGTATTGCGGTTTGGGATCAACGTGACCGGTTGACAAATTTCGATACAAAATTCGGCGAATCATTCGGCGGCTCAAACGGTCCGCCCCGGGTAAACGAAAAATTTGAGGATGTTTTCAGTGAGGCAATGAAAGCGTGCAAATTGAGCCTTACCGTGTCATCCGAGGAATGGCTGAAAGAGAGGCTGGAGAAACGCCGCTTGCCTGAATCACAATGCGAGATCGAATTTAGCGACGGCCGGATCGTCAAATATGTCGAACGCCGCGGCAGCCAGGGCGGCACTGTTTCCTCGATAACGGACATTACCGGGCAAAAACGCAGAGAACGCGGTATTTCCCAGAAAGCGGAAGAACTCGAACGGACAAATTACGACCTCATTATTCATCAAAGCGCAATTGAAAAACAGGCGGCGGAATTAACCCATCTTGCGGAAGACCTAAGTTGGGCAAAAAAACAAGCGGAACAGGAACGCAGCCGGGCGGAGAAGAACGAAGAGCTTGTCCGGCAGGCCAGGGATGATTTGGAAAGGCGCGTCGAAGACCGTACCAAGGATTTACAGGCAGAAATCACCGAACGTAAAAAAGCCGAGATAGATTTGATCCAGGCAAAGGTCGAGGCGGAGCAGGCGAATTTCGCCAAATCCGAATTTCTCGCCAATATGAGTCACGAACTGCGTACGCCTTTGAATGCCGTGATCGGTTTTTCCGACGCCATAATGCAGGAAATATTCGGCGCGCTGGGCAATGAACGTTACAAAGAATATATCAATGATATCCAGTCATCGGCGCAGCACCTTTTGGAATTGATCACCGATATTTTGGATATTTCGGCGATTGACGCCGGTAAAATTGAACTGCAGGAAACCAAGATTGATTTCGTAGAATTGCTTAACTCATGCCTCAGCAGTGTCGGAATTTTAGCCCAAAACGAAGAAATAAACCTGACCGGACATTATTCGAATAACCTACCCTCTATTTTAGCCGACGAACGCCGATTGAAACAGATTGTCATCAACCTCCTCTCCAATGCCATCAAGTTCACGCCGCAAAATGGCAACGTAATTTTGGACGCAACTATACTTGAAGATGGAGCGTTATCCTTGACGGTAAAGGACACCGGCATTGGCATTGCGCCTGCTGATATTAATAATGCTCTCGCGCCCTTCGTGCAGATCAACCGCCGCCAGCTTTCCAAACAGGAAGGCAGCGGCTTGGGACTGCCGCTCAGCAAGAATTTGGCTGAACTGATGGGCGGCGCCTTGACGATTGAGAGTCAACTCGGCGTTGGTACGGAAGTTACTCTTACCCTGCCGCCGGACCGCATCCTTCAAATATTGTAGAGCCGTCTAATTCGCTTCCGCCCGGGCCGTAACCACTTGCTCCGCTTCCTTACCGGTAAATTCCTGGA
>CAZNLR010000053.1:0-29809 GCA_964574215.1 uncultured Rhodospirillaceae bacterium
TGGGAGACCGGCTTGCGGATCGATTCCATATAGGCGACCTGAGGCAAATGGGCATTCGATCTTGACGAAGATTTTCCTTTCGATGAAGCAGTTTTAGAAGAGGAAAAAGACCTCTATCCGAACGTTCATTGGCTTGAAAGAATACTGATCAAAGACATGTTACCGATGAATTAATGGGAATGATTATGGAAAGGCTGGTAAGAAATTATGTGTCTTGCGACGCGCAAGAAAACCGCGATAGCTTCTGCGATGCCTTCTGCCGGATATCTTCCCTATCAAGTCCTGCTGAAACATTAATTCGATAGTCGTAATGCGAGGGAAACCACAGCAGAATTGTTGTCCGAGATTTCTGCTCTCGAACAGTTGGTATCCGGATTACAAGATTCAAATACAAATTACCTAAGGCAGATAAACCAACTGATGAATATTGAGGCAAGCTCCATCTCCTCGGCCTCGATTTTAGCTAGGCAATATTAAACCTTGAATTTTTGACATTCAAAAAAAAACTCAGGTTATATCCGTCGTACCTGACTGTGACAAAAACTAAACATCGCTGAGTTAATTGGATCTACAAATTGGTGGAGAACATGGTGCCTATTTGTATCCGGTCTTGTTAAATAGTGAGCCAGGCGTTCGTCTGCATTGGCTTCTGATTTCAACGATTCGATTCTTATCGTCCGGAATGATATATCTTAAGTAGTCATTTAGGTTGTTGTGATAGCTTGAATAAATTCAGCAAGGCAAAATTATTAGAATCGGATTTTAGATCCGTCATCACATGGAAAATGAAAAATAACCAATGCCAAAAACTAAGAAATCTAATGGATTAAACGCCTACTACGATCTCGAGGTTTCCTACCCCTGTTTTGATTTTATTTGTTTTTTAACTTATGCCGAATGGACAAGGCGCCGGCTCGGAATAAGTGAACTCGGGGTCGTCTTTGTACCGACAAGGGAAAGCTACGTTGATGAAGAGTTTGATTTTGGTGCACAGCGAAACCAATGGTTGTTTAACAACGTTCTGTTGCGCTGTTGCTCTCTTCTGCCGTCTTGCAAGACGGTAGAGGTATGCGGATCGCGTCAAGAGGCACGGGATATTTTTGATCGGGGCGACAAATCCGTGTTCCCTGACGGATATACGGTTGACAATCCGATTGACGGCTGGTCCCCAACCTGGATTACGGCTTTGGGCAACATGGGAGAGGACATCCAATATCTACAAAGCTCGTCGCAGGCGCAAATTTATATTGAGGAATGGCGGAAAGCCAATGCTCAAGATAATCGACTGGTCACTTTGACGTTGCGAAACGCCGAACACAATTCTGAACGCAATTATAATCCCGACGTTTGGGGCGCATTCGCCCAAACACTGAAAGACGATGGTTTTTTTCCTGTGGTCGTACCGGACACGGAGACCGCTCTGATGGATCTGCCGCCCCAATTCGACGGCGTTGCCCGTCTGCCGGTAGTTGCGTTCAATGTGGATCTCCGGGTGGCTCTATACGAAGCTAGTTATCTGAACGTATTCGGACTGAATGGAACCGCAGCGCTGGCCGCGTTCAACAAAAGGGTGCGATTCATTCAAATCAAAAACCCTGATTTTATTGGCGACGTTAATGGCATAGAGAAATTCATGGGACATCGCTATGGAGGGTGCCTGCCACACCTCAACGATTACCAACGCATGATATGGGTCGAGCCGACGCTTGAAGTCTTCAAAAGCGAATTTCGTGCGATGTCCGACCTTATAGATTCCAGGATTGCGGAAGAAACCTATGAAGCCGGTCTTGGCCCCAACCCTGACCTTCGGGAGCCGATGATCGACTTGGCCAGACGTTTCTACCGACATGAGAACTGGCCGCAATTCGATTTCACGGCAAATTGGATGCTTGAAAAAGAACCCGACAATGCGGAACTGCAATATTTGATTGGCCGTGCGGAACTTGTCAGACAAAAGGGCGGGGCCGAAACCGAAAGCCGCGTGCGTCTTGCCTACGAGCGCTGCGTCGACCTAATCGAATCCTCGCTCCCCACTAATTTGGATCCGGAAACGTTCAAATATTGGACCGTTAGCCTTATTTATCTGGGACGCGGAGAGGAGGCCATTGAGAAATTCGAACAGCTTTTGAATAGCGATGTTCCGAACCTCGATGCCTATTTTCTCTCTCTTGGCACAGCTTTTGAGGAGAACAATTTACCTGAAAATGCCGATGAAGTTTACCGCATGTCACTGCGGGCCGACATAGTATCAGACTCTATCTGCCGCCAATGTTGTCAATTTTACTCCCAGCTTGGCCAAATTGGCGAAGTGATTAAAAATTTCGAGAAATTGGTCGATCGTTTCTCGGTCGATGCCGAGGAAATTGAGCGATGGGGTTTGATCTTCGAGGAACGTGATCAGCCCGCTGATGCGGCCCAATTGTATCGAAGTGCTGTGGACAAAGGCGTCAACTCTCCCGAGATCGTATATCGTTTGGGAATAGCTTTAAAGAGACTTGAGCAATTTGGTGACGCCGCCATCGCCTTCGAATGGCTTCATGATCAAGGTTGTCAGGGAGACTGGATTTATCGTGAGCTCAGTGAAGTCTATTTGGCGCTTGGCCGACTCGAAGAGGCTAAATCGCTCCTAAATTCCGCAGACGTCACCATTTCAAATGGGGAAACATCTTTAAAACCTGACTAAGGATCGTGAAAATTAAATTTGAATATGTTTAGCTAGCGTGTGTATCCTTAACCGCATCTCTAGAAAGGAGAAAATGCCATGAATAAGCATGCCCCTGAATTCGAAGTCGATGGTTACGTCATTCAAGAATTATATAGTGAAAACGAAATGGAAACACTGAGACAGGCACTTTGCCAGCGGATGGGTGATATATTTAGTTCGATCGCGCCGGATCGATCATTCGATTTTCCAGACTTGGAAAGTTACCACCTGTGTCGGGATTTAGACGACGAACTCCAAGGTTCGTTGAGAGACCTGTCTCTAAGAAAACTGTCTCTGGACCAACTGCTAATGGATACAATTGTCAATTCTGGGATGAAAAAATGTTTGACTGACCTGTTTGGCGATACCGCCATGACGGTTGGGCGTGGATATGAAAGCGGCTTTGAATCCGATTGCTGTGGATTCCGCGTCATCAGACCACATCCCTTTCGCGACCCGGCACCCCGAATTCATGCCGAGGTAATGGCTAACGAGGGTTTTAACACCGGTTGCGAACTGACCGTATGGATACCGCTTTCCGGATATGACAGCCGCTATACCTTGAAGGTTCTGCCACGTAGCCATGTGGTCGACCATGATGAAAAGTATTTTGTTCAAACTGGGGATCCTGCCGCGAATTTCTTCTCAAAGGAGTATACTGATCGCTTTGAATTCATTCGACCCGATCTCAAACCCGGACAGGCGATTTTGATTCATCCCAATGTACTTCATGGTGCCGGTGAAAATGACGGCGATATCACCAGATCGAGCCTCGAGGTTAGGTTCTTCAATCGACAAATGATTGTTCACTAATAATTTGTGCTCGATATAATTTCTAGACCTGCGAACTCAATATTTAATCTAGATTATATAATGTGGTTTACAGTTAATTGATTAAATTTGTTTATATATTTATATGAAACTCAAGAAAAATAGTTCGAATATTTTGTAATGTTGCAGGCTACCTTCGCCGATTTACCGTACTGCCGGAGTCTTTTTCGAGCATGATAAATTGAATAAAATTGAGAAAGTGTTGCTAATTTGGCCGCCCTTCGAGCGACCTTATCACGACAACTGGCGTCGTAACCTACGCGGAATCACAGGCAGATTTCCCTTGGGGATAGGTTATATTGCTGCTTATTTGGAGCGTGAACTGAACATCGAGACCCACCTATTTGACATGATCGCCGAGTCTCCTATACCGAACCGTATAAACGATATCATTCGCTGGGGGGTGAACGAGGAGAGTTTAAAAATTCGGCTGAGGGAACTTCAACCTCAATTGGTGGGGATATCTCAAATGTTTTCGCACCAGGACGAAATAGTCCGCGGACTGTTTCGGACAATAAAGGAAGTGGACGAGCAAATAGTAACGGTTTGGGGAGGGACCCATCCGACGGTTATGCCAGATTCCTGCGTTCGTTGTCCGGACGTAGACTATCTGATTTTGGGTGAAGGCGAGGCGCCAATGAGCCGCTTAATCCAAAACATTAATAGCGGCAAAAATCCGTTGGGTTCGCCGTCACTGGCAATGGTCGATGCTAAGGAGAATATTATTATAAGTACCGAACGCGAATGGATTGAGGATCTCGACAATCACGTTCTACCGGCGCGGAACAAAGTAGAAATTAGCAATTACGATTACAGTTTTCGTCAGATGGACAACCTGGTGAACATGATTACTTCTCGCGGCTGTCCCTTCGCTTGTACATTCTGTTCGGCTCCTGCGTTCTATCAAAAAAGATTCAAGGGAGTACCGCCCCGCCGAGTCGCGGATGAGTTGGAACATCTCGTTGATAATTATGGCGTTCGGAATTTCGTTTTTCAGGACGAGAACGCGAGTGCCGACCCGAAACGAATGGAAGCACTCGCCGACGAAATAATTGCGCGTAATCTTGATATATCGTGGTATTGCGAGGCTGGGTTGTTAATCTCGAGTCTAAATCCGAGACTCATAAACAAACTGGTGCGCAGCGGTATGGCGCAGCTTTATATGCCAGTAGAATCCGGCGATCCGGCGATCTTACATGCCATGCGCAAACCGTACCGGCACAAACACATCAAACCGATCATTGAAGCGGCAAGGCAAGCCGGCATCCGCGTTGCAGCGTTTCTATTGCTTGGAATTCCTGGTGAATCGGTGGACCAGATGAGGCGGACGGGAGAGTTCGCTGAGGAACTGGGCTTCGACTGGAACCATATCTCACTGGTGATGCCGGTGCCGGGTTAAAAGATACGTGCTGACCTCGAAATGAGTGGCTATCGGTTCGATGCGCAAGATATTACGCACTTTGGGCGCCCCATCGAGGGAGTGTCGGATGTCCCACTCGCCGAATTAAAAGAGCTGCAGATCGAATTAAATCGGCGTCTTAACTTTGAGCGAAATTTCAATTTGGTTTCGGGAAATGTAATTCGAGCAATTAATGAGTTTGAATTTTTTGCCGATCATTTTCCCGACAGCGGGGAATTAAATCACTATCTTGGGTTGGCGTATTATAAGGCTGGCCAATTTAAAAAAGCGCATTCTTCGTTTAAAACCGCGACTGCTAATCCCGATGATAGACTGAATTCAAGGGCATGGGCCGATGCTCTAGGCGATCAAATGAAACTTGGGAGGCTAGAAACCTATTTAAACAGAGAAATCGAAGCCGACCTAAACTACCAGTACGGGCATGACTGTATTGAGTTTAACCCCCAATTAATGCCTCAGACGAGGTTCGAAGTGTCGTCGGCTCAAAATTAAATTTACCGTAGTGTCCCTTTTATGACTCCTAACAAAGAACAATTTTTCATCTTTAGTTCATGCGAGATATCGGTAGTATTCTCTCTCTAGGACTGCGTTGCCCCCAGTATAACGACCTTGATATTTTCGTGATTTATTTCTCGTTGCCGCTCCGCCGGAGCATAAACATGTTCGGATCTTGGCGTAGCATTTCGTCCAATTCCGAAGTTCCCCACGCATCGTACTGGCACGAAAAATTTCTCCCGCCAACCACCTCGCGGGGGGCGTTGACCAACCAATCACAGCAGTCGACAACCCTTTGCATGGGGACGTCCTGACCATTTCCAAGTCGATTGACCACCATGTCATAAACTTCGCGGGCGTTTTCTCGCGCCTCGAATATTTCGGTGTGGATTTTCGTATCTACGAATCCGGGCCCAACAATTGTAAAACGGACATCCGGAATTTCAGCATTTAAAAGTTCGCACATCTTAATCTGGGCAATTTTGGAAACGGTATAGGCGGAAAAATTCGGCATGGCCCCGTTGGTCCCGCCGCCGGCAAATAGTAATACAATTGGTTCAATGTTCGCTGACTTTTCACGTCCTCCCAAAAGGCAATGAATGAATTGCATGTTGGAAGTGAAATTGACCCGTATGGAAGTGTCCCAGACAGCAAAATCACAGCCGTCAAAGGGACCGATGGGGTTCAGCGTGGCGGGCGCCATGACCAAAGCTTCCCAAGAGCCGACGCGGTCGAGTAGTTCTTTCCCGGTCTGCTCTACCGCCGCCGTGTCGAGAAAATCACATTCAATAAGTTGAACGCCGAGGTCAACCAATTCGGCAATTGCCTCGGAAGGTGTACGATAGGTGCCGGCGACACGATGACCTTCGGCCGCCCAGTGGCGGGCAAGTGCCAACCCGATGTCACTTGATATAGATGCGATAATGCGTGTGCTCATATTTTATCCGATCAAAAGAATTCGGGTTAAAAAACCGAACATTATTTGCACAATATTGTCTCATGTGGAAATATGGTTTTCACTTCATCAATGGCGGGAACGTCCGCGTCAAGTTCAGTATCTACCTATTGGTCCTCTATGTCGAATATTCCTAATCGAGATCTCAGACGCAAAATTATCGACATTGTCTATCAATGCCAAGATGGCCATATTCCGAGCGCCTTTTCGATTCTCGAAATACTGTCGGTACTTTATTCGAATGTGCTGAAATTCAAAGTCGAACAACCCGAATGGCCGGAGCGCGATTATTTTGTATTAAGCAAGGGTCACGGAAGTCTGGCCCTTTATGTCACCCTGGCGCGTCATGGCTTTATCGACGAAGATGCACTTTGGAAATTTTGCAAGAAAGGCGGCACTCTGGGTATGCATCCCGATATGAACAAAATTCCCGGTGTCGACGCGTCCACCGGATCTTTGGGTCACGGATTTCCTTACGCCGTAGGTGTGGCTCTCGGTGAACAGATCAAGCAAAACGATAACCGGACATTCGCGTTGATCGGCGACAGCGAGGCACATGAAGGCACAATTTGGGAGGCGGCACATTTGGCGTGCAACCTAAGACTCGGAAATTTGTGCGTTATCGTCGATCTGAATGAATCAGCGATCCAACTGCTACCCCAAGACGACCAGGTTGCCAAATGGCAGGCCTTTGGCTGGAAAACGGTTGTGATCGACGGTCATGACGAATCAGCGCTGGAACGGGAGTTCGGCGCCATCGATTACCAGCTCGAAGGACAGCCCACCGTTATCATCGCGAAAACAGTGAAGGGAAAAGGCGTACCCTTGTTGGAGGGACATGGTCGATGGCATCATCGAACACCGAGCGACGAAGAATACACCGAAATCATTGAGGCGTTGCAATGACTACCGCCACTCAAACCTTGCGCCAACAATTTGCCCGCACGATGCTTAGAATCGGGGAGATGGACCCGCGTTTGGTGGTGCTGGTATGCGATATATCTCATGGGGCTCTCCAGCCTTTTGCCAAGGCTTGCCCGGGGAGATTTTTCAACCTTGGTATATTGGAAAGCACCGCTATGAACCTGGCTTCTGGCCTGTCGAAAACCGGTTTATATCCTGTATTGCACACCATTTCGCCATTTTTGATCGAACGAGCTTTTGAACAGATCAAACTGGGTTTCGGATACCAGGGATTAGGCGGCAATATCGTCACCATCGGCAGTGCCTTTGATTTTAGCGTTTCCGGCTGTACCCACCACTGCTATGGCGATTTCGCGATGATAAAAACCATTCCCGGCGCCGAGATGATTTTCGCCGCGAGCGCACGTGAATTCGATGAATTGTTCGAGCAATCTTACGCCAATGACAAATTAACCGTATTTCGCCTCGCAACTCATTCCCATGGTGTCGATCTAAATGGCCAAGTCATTCACATTGGTCGGGGAATGCGCGTCGCCGAAGGAGCGACCCTTACGTTGGTCGCCACGGGGCCTCAGTTGCGAACAGCACTCGATGCCAAAACCATTCTCGACCAACAGGGTTGGGATACGGAAATCATTTATATCCATACGATCCGCCCCTTGGACGCGGAAATCCTAATCGAAAGCGCGCGAAAAACAGGTCATGTTGTGGTTTTGGAGGAACATTCGCCCTATGGCGGCTTGTCCGACGATGTCTTGCGTGCAGTCCATGGCGTCGACGGGCTCCGTTTTAAGTCAATCTCGCTGCCCGAGGCATTTGTAACCGAATACGGAACCTATGATGAGTTATGTGAATCTCTTGGATTTACACCGGACGCAGTTTGCCGACAAATCAATAGCGAGTTTCATCATTCCCCGAACTAGCCGGTGCCACTTAAATATACAGCCACATTTATTTTCATTTTGTTTCAAAAGAGTGGCAATTAAATATGCCTAATGAGGCGCTTTATTCAGGGCAGTTAACATTCGTTTGTCAAAATTTATTTTTGCTTGTTGATCGTCGTCCTCCGGAGCCCACAAAGGATAAACAGCATCGCCTTCACCCAGGAACGGGCCCGGTTTATTTTCATGGTATATGACCTGAGGCGAGACCGGGCATACGGTGTGGTACATATTTTTTCCGATACGGTCGATTTGACCGGGTTGGAGAACATATGCTGTTGCGATGGCGCCATCATCTTCAAAGACGATTACCCCTAGCTGCCCTTCCATGACGTGATGGACTTCCTCTTTTACCGGGTGTTTATGAGGTCGAAATATGGGGCCCTCATTTTGCAAAATTATCATGTCATGATGTTCAGCCTCGGGGGCGTCGTGTAAACAGTAGCGAAATATCTTGCCCTCACGTTGCTCCGCTAGTCGTTTCAAATCCGCCACCAATTCAGATCCAATCACTACGGGCCTGCGCTGACAAAAAATGGTAACCGATTCAGCGCTTATGTCCTCGCGAATCAATTCGGCATCGACCTCAAACAGCGCGGCATTGTTCAATTCAATCATGGTGCAGCTTTCAGCGAGACAACTATCAGAAGGATTGTTTAGGAACCATAAATTCCGTGATTTTCTTGTAATTCTAAGTAGAGACCGTTGGAATACGAAGTCGCCTCGAAGGTATCTGAATCATCCGGCGCCCAGTCGGGAAATTCAGTGTCTGCGCCTTTATCAAATGGTCCCATACGACTTTCATGGAATATTGTGCGATCCGAAATCGGCAAGATCGCATGAAAAATTCCCAAACCGATGCGAAAGACGTCGCCGACATCAAGGACATTTGCCGATTCAACGCATCCGTCATCGTCAAACAGAACAATCGCAGCCCGCCCTTCAATAACATGTTGGACATCGCCACTAATTAAATGTTTGTGTGGCCGGCAATAATTGTCCCGGGTCAGGAGAATAATCATGTCATGATGTGGGTCGGAAGGATGAGTATGCAGGCAAAAACGGACACATGTCTCATTCCTCTCTTTAGCGATGTTTTTTAAATCATGTTTCAATTGACCGTTCGACAATATGGGAGGTGGGTGTTTACAAAAAAACGACAATGATCTGGCATTTTTGTCCTCTGCAACCAAATCCGAATTAGCTCTTAAAACGGTTACTTCAGTATTTTTTTTCATTGAATTTTGTTCCATTCCCTGTGACCATATCTTGCGGTAGAGTAAACGAAGACAATACCAAACTGGGGAAGAGTATTTCTGCCTTTTCGATCGTACTGTTCAATTTTTGAGAATCGCATTGGGAAGTTAAGTTCCCACGACATCAGACATTGCTCCTCCCCCACCGAAACCAAATTTCTTTACCTTATGCCGATATATGCTACTCGAATTATACTTCGGCTGTAAATATTTGCTGCGCCTCACTTTATGTGAGGTGTACGGCCCCTCTCATATTGAGGGAAAATTGGATGCAGAAAACTGCGGTCGGCTGAGTTTTTCTAAGGCGGAACGGTAACCACTGGTTCTCGTATCCCCGATTTAAGCGGCTGATGTCTCAGTTGGGTCAACAGCGGACGTTTTCAATGCCGGTGATTTGTGTCAGCTTTACCCTCGAGAGCAGACACTTTTTTATTTGATATGTTACTTTTCCTTTAAACTTGCAGGCACAAAAAATTGACGATGCAACGGCCTAAGTGAATAAGGTCTTAGAGATAGAACACCCCCCTCCTCCTCATAATGTTGTTGCGACACATCCCATTGATTAGAACTCATTAAACAATAACAAAAACCGAATAGGTATCAGAATACAATGTAGAAAAAATCGATGCGGTGGCGCGCACCTCGCACAAGAGAAATGCCCAGAAGAATCCGCCGCCCATGTTAACCTAAAGAAGCCTATGAACATGATTGATATATCGTGACGGGTATTGTCGATTATTAGGATACCGATATTTTTCAGTTTAAAAGGGTGAACGATGTAAAGGGGCCGCCAGATAGGGCGGCCCAAGAATAAAGTTTCGCGATCCCTTTTAGGATTAAGCAGCAACGTGCGAATACAGGCGGCCTCGATCATCCGATCAAGACCGCTGGCTCCGAAATATAAATGAATTAGTTAGCTTCCGCCCGGGCCGTAACCACTTGCTCCGCTTCCTTACCGGTAAATTCCTGGAGACGGTCGAATTCCCAGTTGAAGGACGCCGTGCCCTGGGTCAGCGAGCGCAATTCGTTGATCAGGTCCAGGGTTTCCGATTCGGGCATATGGGCCGAGACCTCGTCCCAGCCCTTCCAGCCGTCCTTCGGCTCGAACCCGAGAATCTGCCCCCGCCGGCCGCTGACCAAGCGCTGCACCCGCGAGGTGAATTCCTGGGGTACGGATACCTCAATCTGGAAAATGGGTTCCAGCAAAACCGGTGAGCATTTGGGCATGCCTTCGCGCATGGCCAGATTGCCGGCCGTCTTGAACGCCTGGTCGGAACTATCCACCGCATGGTGCTGGCCATCGGTCAGTTCGACGGAAACGTCGACCACGGGAAAACCCAACGGTCCCCGCACGAGATAATCCTTAACCCCGTGTTCCACCGCCGGGATG
Organism: uncultured Rhodospirillaceae bacterium; assembly: GCA_964574215.1. Lineage (GTDB taxonomy): Bacteria > Pseudomonadota > Alphaproteobacteria > Rhodospirillales > UBA2165. The sequence continues at coordinate 10,917 of CAZNLR010000053.1, forward strand.
TAGTTTTTCGGCACCACACCGCCCTTGACGGAATCGCTGAACTGGAACCCGGAGCCCCGCGGCAGCGGTTTGATCTCCACATGCACGTCGCCAAACTGTCCGTGACCGCCCGATTGCTTTTTGTGCCGCGCGTGCTGGGAGACCGGCTTGCGGATCGATTCCATATAGGCGACCTGAGGCAAATGGGCATCTACGTCGATTTTGTTGCGGTTGTGCAGGCGTTCCAGGGCGATGCGCAGATGGGTTTCCCCCTGGCCCCGCAGCACTTGTTCGCCCGTGTTGGGATTGGGTTCGTAAATCAGGGATGGGTCTTCCTCGATGATTTTGGTCATGGCGGTCGCCATTTTCACTTCATCGTCCCGCTTTTCAGCATGCACCGCCAAGGTGTAAACCGGCTTGGCGGGACTTAACCACGGCGCGGCCTGGTCGTTGCCCGAGGGCGACAGCACATCACCGGTCTTGGTTTTCTCCAACCTGCCGAGGCCGACCACTTCACCGATACTGGCCTTGCCAACTTTATTTTGCTGAGTTCCCATCATTTTGAAAATGCCGCTGACCCGGTCGCCGCTGAGGTTGGCGCTGTCGGCGATCTCACCCCGCCAGATACGGGCCATGGATAGCTTGCCCGATTGCGCGCCGTTTTGCGTTTTGAACACTTGAGCCAAAGCGTCACCGGCGGCGTCGATGCCCACCCGTTCCGCCGTCGCAGCCGGTTCCGGCGTTTCATGGCGCAACGCTTTCAAGAGACGCTTGATACCGTTTTCGTGTTCGGCCGAGCCGAAAAACACCGGCACGATGGCGCCGTTCTGCAGGTCATTGGTGAGGTTCTGGTAGACGTCCTCGTTCCCCGGAACCACATCCTCCAGTAACTGTTCAAGCAGATCGTCATTAAAATCAGCCAGGGTTTCGAGGAGAACCGTCCGCTCCTCCTGTTCACGGCCCGTTTCGCTTTCCGGAATTTCGATCAGGTCCGACGTGGCGCCCTCTTTCCACTGATAGGCGCGTTCACTGACCAGATCGACGTAGCCGGTAATCGTATCGCCGTCGCGGATAGGAATTTCCCGCAGCACCAGCGGCCGATCGGTCATGCCCTGCAAGGCTTCCAGCGTATCTTTGACGTGGGCTTCCGCGCTATCCATCTTGTTGATGAAGATCATGTAGGGCGTACCCATTTCGTCAAGTTCCTTCATCAGCCGTGTCACCGCCAGCGCCTTGTCGGCGCCCGGTTCACAGACCACGATCGCCGTATCGGCGACCACGGCAGCGCCCAGCGCTTCCTGCTGAAGTTCGACGGAACCCGGACAATCGATGAAGGTCCATTCCTCTCCCAGATAGTCGGCGGTGGCAATATTCATCTCAACACTCATTTGGCGGGCGCGCGATTCGGGCGCCGAATCTCCTACCGTATTGCCGTCGGGAACGCTGCCCTTGCGATTGGTGGCGCCACAGGAGTGGAGAAGGCTTTCGAGGAGGGTCGTTTTACCGCTGAGATATGATCCGACGATGGCGGCGCAACGGGGCGCCGAAGGGTTTTTAGAGGCCACTTTTAATACTCCCGGTCAAGTTTTTATCGTTGTAACTACTAATTTTTACAGGTGGGATTTTCCGCCGTAAATCAGGAAAAATCGGAAGGTCCCAGCCCGTATCCTAGAGGTTAACTCCCTGGAACCGGGATTCAAGAAAAATCGCAAAAAATTGGACTATATTGGAAACATTCTAAGAGAAATTGCCTGATCAAGGTCTCAGGACAACGCTCCGCAGGCCCGTTGAATTCGCGTGCAGGCCTCGACCAGGAGATCGGTCGCCGTCGCGTAGGAAATACGGAAAAAGGGCGTCAAGCCGAAGGCTTCACCGAACACCACCGCAACCCCTTCCGCTTCCAGCAGATACGCCGCCACATCGCCGTCGGTTTCCAGCACGCTGCCGTCGGGCGTCTTTCTGCCGATCATGCCGGCGCAGGAGGGATAGACGTAGAACGCGCCCTCGGGCGTCAGGCAGTCGATGCCGTCGGTCTGGTTGAGCATGGAAACCACCAGATCGCGGCGTTCCTTGAAGACGGCCACATTGTCGGCGATGAAATCCTGGGGACCGTTGAGGGCGGCAACGCCGGCCGCCTGGGAAATGGAGCTGGTGTGGGAAATGCTCTGGGACTGGATCTTATTCATGGCCTTGATCAGCTCCACCGGCGCGCCCACATAGCCGACCCGCCAGCCGGTCATACTGTAGGCCTTGGAGAGGCCGTTCAGGGTTACGGTCCGGTCCATCAGGCCCGGCTCGACCTGGACAATGGTGGCGAATTCGAAGTCGTCATAGATAATATGCTCGTAAATATCATCGGTCATCACCCAGACATGTGGATGGCGCATGAGGACATCGGTCAGCGCTTTTAGCTCTGACTTGGTGTAGGCGGAACCCGTGGGATTGGAGGGCGAGTTCATCACCAGCCACTTGGTTTTGGGCGTGATGGCCGCCTCCAGTTCGTCGGGCTGCATCTTGAAGTTATTTTCCTGGGTGCACGGCACGATCACCGGCGTTCCTTCGGCCAGCAGCGCGATATCCGGATAGGACACCCAATAGGGCGCCGGAATGATGACCTCGTCGCCCTCTTCGACGGTTGCCATAAAGGCGTTGTAGATACTGTGCTTGCCGCCGCAGGCCACCTGGATCTGGTCCGGCGTATAGATGAGCCCGTTTTCCCGCTCGAATTTGGCGCAAATGGCTTCCCGCAATTCGATGGTGCCGGGTACCGCCGTATATTTTGTCTGGCCCGCTTTCATGGCTTCGTAAGCCGCCTCTTTGATGTGGTCGGGTGTATCGAAATCCGGCTCGCCGGCGCCCAGCCCGATGACGTCGCGGCCTTCGGCTTTCAGTTCCGCCGCCCGTGACGTGACTGCCATGGTCGGGGACGGGTTGATACGGTTTAAACGGGATGCAATGAACGCCATGTGTCTTCCATTTTATTATTGTCTGTTAAACAGTTAGGAGATCGGGAATCACTTTGAAATCCGGATCAAAACGGCAGCACCCTACGCCCCAACCGAATGGCTTGCAATACCCGGCTATTTAAAAATTTACAGCGAATACGGTGCTGCAAAATGGCTCTATATTTGTGAAGATCAACAGAAGACGGGAAAACAGGAGCCCCAAATTTCTAACGGGAGAAACGGCTGCCCCATGCGCCGTTTCTCCCGCTAGCTAGGTAGCACGACGAGGGGGGGGTTTCGCCGCACTTCCATTTCATGGGCCACCCAAATCCATCAGATGGATATCAAGGGTTCCTACCGGCCCGATAACAGATACGAATGACCAAACATATAAATGCTAATCATTCGCATTCCATGGCATAATCATCGCCATATTCGTCACTTAGTCAAGAGTTTTTAATTGATAAAATATACGTACTTTCATCACGTTGCCGTTATCGGATTATTTTCGACGGATTGAGGGCGTAAGGATTGCCAAAGAAAATATCCGCTGGATAATGGAACCCATGCAGGAAGCCGCACTATTCACCCCCGAAAAACGCCCCGTCCAGGAGGGCGGCAACGCCCTATCGGTGGTCTCGCCGTTCGAGCCGACGGGCGATCAACCCCAGGCCATCACAGAACTGGTGGCGGGACTAAACGACGGTGAGCGGGATCAGGTGCTGCTGGGGGTGACCGGGTCGGGCAAGACCTTCACCATCGCCCACACCATTCAATCGGTGAACCGGCCGACCCTGGTGCTGGCCCCCAACAAGACGTTGGCCGCCCAGCTGTACGGCGAGATGAAGGAGTTTTTCCCCGATAACCAGGTGGAGTATTTTGTCTCCTACTACGACTATTACCAACCCGAGGCCTATGTCCCCCGCACCGACACCTATATCGAAAAGGACGCCTCCATCAACGAACAGATCGACCGCATGCGCCATTCGGCGACGCGGGCGCTGCTGGAAGCCAACGACGTCATCATCGTCGCCAGCGTCTCCTGCATTTACGGCATCGGCGGCGTCGAGACCTACGCCCAGATGACCGAAAAACTGGAACCGGGCCAGCGGGTGGAGCGCAATGATCTATTAAAACGCCTGGTCGAGTTGCAATACGCCCGCAACGACATGGCCTTTTACCGGGGCACCTTCCGGGTCAGGGGCGACGTGGTGGAAATCTTTCCTTCTCACCTGGAAGACCGCGCCTGGCGGCTGTCGCTCTTTGGTGATGAATTAGAAGCCATTTGGGAGATCGACCCCCTGACCGGTGAGAAAGTCGCCGCCTTGGATAGCGTCACCGTCTATCCCGCCAGCCACTATGTGACGCCGCGCCCGACCTTGCAGCAGGCCATCCCGAAAATTAAGGCGGAACTCAAGGAGCGCATCGCCGAGTTCGAGAAAGAAGGCAAATTGCTTGAGGCCCAGCGCATCGAGGAGCGCACCACCTTCGATCTGGAAATGCTGGAAACCACCGGCCATTGTTCGGGCATCGAGAATTATTCCCGCTACCTGACGGGCCGCAATCCCGGCGAGCCGCCGCCGACCCTGTTCGAATATCTGCCGGAAAATTCTTTGATCGTGGTGGACGAATGCCATGTCACGGTGCCCCAGCTTGGGGGCATGTACCGGGGCGACTTCGCCCGCAAGTCGACCCTGGCCGACTACGGCTTCCGCCTGCCCTCCTGCATCGACAACCGGCCCCTGAAGTTCGAGGAATGGGACCGTTTCCGCCCCCAGACCATCTATGTGTCGGCCACGCCGGGTCCGTGGGAGTTGGAACAGACCGGCGGCGTCTTCGTCGAACAAGTGGTGCGGCCCACCGGCTTGATCGACCCGCCGTGCATCGTCCGCCCGGTGGCCAGTCAGGTGGATGATCTGCTGGCCGAGTGCCGGGAGATATCCGCCAACGGTCAGCGGGCCCTGGTGACCACATTGACCAAGCGCATGGCCGAGGACCTCACCGAATATATGCACGAGGCGGGCATCCGCGTCCGTTATCTTCATTCCGACATCGACACCCTGGAAAGGATCGAGATCATCCGCGATCTCCGTCTCGGCGCTTTCGATATCCTGATCGGCATCAACCTGCTCAGGGAAGGACTGGACATTCCCGAGTGCGCCCTGGTGGCCATCCTGGATGCCGACAAGGAAGGCTTCCTGCGTTCCAAGACGTCCCTGGTGCAGACCATTGGCCGGGCGGCCCGCAATGTGGACGGGCGGGTGATTCTCTATGCCGACAAGATGACCGATTCCATGGAGTACGCCATCGGCGAGACCAACCGCCGCCGGGCCAAGCAGCAGGCCTACAACGACGAACACGGGATTACACCGGAATCGGTCAAAAAAGGCATCTCCGACGTATTGGAAAGCGTCTATGAGATGGACTACGTCACCGTCGATACGGGCATCTCCGGCGACGTGGAACTGGTGGGCCACAACTACCAGGCCCACATCGACGATCTCTCAACCCGCATGAAAGACGCCGCCGCTAACCTGGAATTCGAAGAAGCCGCCCGGCTCCGGGACGAGATCAGACGCCTGGAGGCCGTCGAACTCGGCCTCGCCAAGCCGGGCGTTTCAAAGGCGGCAGCAGAGCAAGCCGGTCTCGGAAGAATGCCCCAAAAGAAAATGCAGCAATTCGGAGGGGCGAAAATGAACAAACGGAAACACAAGAAGAAACGGCGGGGGGCTTAGGGTTCGATTATTCGATACAAGCCTTAACCAATTTAATACCGGTTGGCGTCAATCTGAAATACTCTTGAGTTTCAGGCGATACGATATCGTCATGTTCATCTATCCAAATGTCATCAGTTGCGAAACTAGAATGTAAACATCCAAGCCTAACCAGATTTCGCAAACTTTCTTCTGCCTCGACGGAGCTAGCACCGATGGCTCTCATTATATTGTACTTCTCAAAATCAATACGACCATTTGCTTTCGCCTGTGTTTTTAGTCTAGCATTTCGCGATAATTCATTTGAATACATGTAGTTTAGAATTACAGCTTCATTTTTTTCTAATTCGCTCAAGATGGTTATATAGGAACGTCTAATTTCTACTTCATTTTTAGGATCCATCGCATTTGAAAGTAGGTGACACCAAAGATCATGTAGATTGTCATCCTCTTCTAAAGTAGCCGCTTCTATTAAAGGCAAGGCAATTTTGGGCGGAACGGGTTTTGTATTTTCACCTACTCCTCTAGTTTTTAGTATTTTTTCAGCATTTTCTTGAAGACGAACAGCTCTTTCCCAGCGCAGAAATTTAATTTTATCGTGAGCTATACCAAATGCATCCTCAACCAAATCTCCCATTACGCGACTGAAGAAAGAACCTAAACTTTGGGATACATCCAAAGCTTTACCTGTGGTTTTAGCAACTTCTTGTACTGCTTTTGCCTCTTCATCCAGCATAAAATTCGCCTCAAATTCGATGTTTACGAGTCTATCCTAAATTTTAGTATCAAAAAATATTACCTAAACATCTCCCGCACCACCCCATGCCCCACGAGTTGATTGAGTTTTTTATAGTTTCCTTCCTGCCGCCTGATCCTTCCCGCCACGATGGCCGGGTGGATTTTTAGCTGGTCGGCGAGTTCGATGGCATAGTCGGCTGTGCCCAGATTGCAGGCGCCACTGTCGCGCCAAATTTCTTCCGGGATCAGGGCTTCCTGAGCTGCTTGATCGGCCTCCCGCTCGAAGTCGTCGGCAGCTTCCACTTCCAGATTGTCCATAATAAAATCGATATGGTCCAATGGGAGGTGCAAGGCCACATGGGCTAGTTCGTGCATCAGAGTGAACCAGAAATTGTCGATGCGGTCGTAACGCAGAGTGAGCCCGATTACCGGATGGCCCGTAGGCCCCATAAATGCCGCGCCGTCTAGATAGGTGCCAGGCAGATGTTCCTCCACCACCAATACGACGCCAAGACCCAGGAGGTAATCCCTGGCCAGCATGGGCCCGTTATGGGGCCGGCTCAGTTTGGCGAGCGCCGTCAAGGCCTCCCTGTCAATCATATCCGCCCTGTAAGGCTCTAGTTTTGCTTCGAGGGACCGCCGTGCCACCCGGGCTCGCCAGGCTTCCAGCGCATAGGGGTTCCGGTTTTCCGGCGCACGGATATGGATGTTGCGGCGGCACATTACCGGCGACGCATTGAGACCACCGACAGGTTCTACAAATGCTCTGACTATTTCTTCAGCGTTTTCCTTTATTTCTGTAGCTGCAGCCTTGAGCCACTTGCGTTTGACCATGTCCTTTAATGGAAAACGGTGCCACTCCACATCTTCTTCTAGTTTCGCTCCGGGCTTTTGCAGCAAAACTTCAGCCGGGATATTCAAGTGCTTGTTAAGTTCCCGGATCATGGACAGGGACAGCGGCCGTTTGCCCGACAACACTTCCGACACTTTGCTACGGCTGCCGATGTAGGGAATGAGGTCCCGCTGGCTCAGGCCTTGCTGGTCCATGCAAAACCTTATAGCCTCCACGGGGTCGGGCAGGTCGATGGGATAGTGCTCGTCCTCGTAAACCTCAATGACATGGGCCAGCAGTTCCAGACGGTCGCCGTCAGACGACCCCTTATCGGGATTTGACACCATAAGCCGGTCCAGCTCTTCCAGAGCCCGGTCATAGTCCGCTTCCGATTTGATCAATTTAATATCCATCTGCCCGTCCTCAGAATGTCCAGTGATCGTATTCGTCGTGGGTTCCGACCCTCACCACCAAAAGAATCTGCATTTCATAAGTAATTTTCGCATCCAACCGGTAGGCATTGCCTTTGATGTTAAATACAACCCGGTTGGCACTGATGGTGCTTGCCGTTCCAAAGGACTGTTTCAAATCCGCGCTGTGACGCCATTCCTGATTACCTGCGATAGCCACCCAGCTTTCCAGGGGTCCTTTGGCGTCCGCATGTTTTCGTACGAAATTAGCAATGTGCCTACGACCACGAATATTCATTGACTATCCTTATATACTATTCCCAATATGGGATCAATTAAAATATTCCTTTTTTGGGAACATTTATTAAATTAATTATCGTATATGGTTTTCAATCGGATATGGCTGGTCTAGAGGCCGATTTTCCAGATTCCCCCAATTAGTCATCAAAATTAATTCCCCTCAGTCCCCCAACGGGCACAGCGCGTCCGGGCATTTGAATTTGGTGTTCTCCGGCGGTTCGGGGTGATCCATTTTTCCGGCCAGCTTGAAGCGGTGATATAGCTGGCATTCCTTTTCGAAGGCGCGGCGGGTGGAGGCGTAGGTGTGGAACTTGAAGGCCTCGAACCGGCCGATCAAGTCCCGGAGGGCGGCGGCGATATCAGTGTCGGAGCGGCCGGCCGCCTGGACCGTGAAACTCTTTTTGCTATTTTCCTCTTTTACCTCTCCTAAAGCGAATGCGCCGATCATCCACTGGTCGTCTCGCTCGACCACGTTTTCGGTGACGCTTTGGTCCGTCAGGGGAAAAGGGCCCAAAAGGCCGGTATTTTGATCTTTTTTAGACATCGTTCGATTATTCAATTTGCGCGCTTATTGGCAAGACCCGAAACTATTGCCTTTCGCCGCAAGCCGGGTAAGCTTGATCCATAAATAATAAACCTAGGTGGGAAGATATGGCCGAAAAAATCGTCAAAAGCGAGGCGGAGTGGCGGGAGAGCCTCACGCCCGAACAATTTCATGTCATCCGGGAAAAAGGCACCGAGCGGCCCTTTTCCGGTGAATATAACGGCTGCAAGACCGACGGCACCTATGTCTGCGCCGGCTGCGGCGCGGAACTGTTTTCGTCCGACCACAAATTCGATTCGGGCACCGGCTGGCCCAGCTATTACCAGCCCATCGGCGAAGCATCCGTCGCCACCGAAGAGGACAAGGGTTTCGGCATGGTCAGGACGGAAGCCCTCTGCGCCACCTGCGGTGGTCATCTGGGTCATGTCTTTCCCGACGGCCCGGCGCCGACCGGGCTCCGCTACTGCATCAATTCCCTGTCCCTCAAGCTGATCGAACGCTCTTGAACGGCAGCCCCCTGCCCCAATTTTCCCAAAACGTCCGGGCCATTGTCCTGATGATCATATCGGTCGGGCTTTTGGCCGGCGTCGACTCGGTGGTTAAAATCGCCGGGCGGGAAGGCATGCACCCGGTACAGATCGTATTTTTCCGTAATCTGTTCGGCCTGCTCGCCCTGGCGCCGTATTTCATGCGGTTCGGTTTTGGCCAGATGCGCACCAAGCGGCTGAAGATGCATTTCCTCAGAGGCGCCATCCACGTCACCGCCATGATCAGCTGGTTCTGGGCCCTGACCTTGATCCCCCTCGCCGAGGCCACCGCGCTCGGTTTCATGGCGCCGGCCTATATCGCCATCGGTGCCATCCTGTTCATGGGTGAGCGTTCCCATTTGAACCGATGGATCGCGATCCTCATCGGATTTGCCGGCATGTTGGTTATCCTGCGGCCTGGTTTCATAGAAATAAGCCTTGGCGCGGCTTTGGTGATTTACGGCACCATCGCCATTTCCGCCGCCAAAATACTGGTCAAATCGCTGACCCGCACCGACGCGCCCACCGCTATTGTCGCCTATTGGAGTTTAATCGTCACCTTCTTGTCATTTTTCCCCGCCCTGTTCTTCTGGAGCTGGCCGAGCTGGGAACTGTTAGCCTGGCTGGCCGTTGTGGGGGTTATTAGCAGCCTCGGCCATATTACCATGACCGTGTCGTACCGGGACGGCGACCTGACAGCCGTCGAACCGGCGACATTTTTCCGCCTGATCTGGGCGGCTCTATTCGGCTATTTCTTTTTTGCCGAGATTCCCGAACTTTGGACCTGGATCGGTTCCGCCATCATCATCACCGGCGCATTGATGCTGATGCGGTCGGAACGGGACAGAAAGGCCGCCGATTGATGGTTCGGCACTTCTGTTGCCTAATCCCGGTACCCCAATCGGGCCGCCATGTCGGAGAGACCTTCCAGGCTCTGGCCGATCGTTTCTCGGTAACGGCTCCATCTGCCGCTGGCCCGCGTATATAGTTCGGTGGTTACGTCCCGGTAGCTGGGCGTGGGGATATATCTATCCTTTGCCTTTTCCCGATATTGTTCGATTTCGTCGGTCCAGGGAAGGCCCAGAAATTCGAGAACGTCGCCGGTAATTTTCGAAAAACCCTCCACCAGATCTTCGTATCTATACTCGTAAACCGGCGTGGTGACAATTTCACGATAGTGCAGCCAGAGGTCCATAATTTCGTTGTAGGCTTTCACGGACTGATCAAAACTGAGAAAGTTCGACATCGCGTCACTGGCGCCGAAATTCTGCATGAAGCAGCTAAAGCAGACGTCACGGGGGTCGCGCAAAGCAACAATAATCTTCGCATCGGGAAAAAGTAAATTCGCAAAGCCCAACTCGGTAATATTCAGCGGCGTCTTGTCGACCAAAATCTGATCCGGCCGCTTCGGATGGCTTTGATTGGCGTCCAGCCAAAAAGCATCACGAAGTTCTTCCAACTCGCCTGCACGCACCGTATCCAGGATGTCGGTAAATTTTTTTGACCCGGCTCTGTGCTCCACCAACAATTGCCTCATGTGCTCCAGAGGCGATCTTTCGCTGCTGGTTACGATCGAGGGATGGGCGGCCAGGATTTGTTCCATCAAGGTCGTACCCGAACGGGGAAATCCGACAAAAAATACCGGTGGCAGGATTTCCGGATCGGGATGAAGTGCAAATCGGGAAATCTTATCGCCGTCGAACCATCGGCGATTATCTCTCACTCTATTCAGGTATTTCTCCGGATCACAATTTTTGAATTCCGGCAAATCCGCCGTCAGCGAGTTGGCTTTGGAAAAAGCCTCATAAGCCGCTCCCTCTTCGCCCAACCGGTCCAGCACCTGACCGAACTGGTACATTGCACCCGCCCTCTCCTTCTGGGGGAGCGGTCCCGCCAATACCGTCTCATATCCCGCCTTGGCCTCTGCAAAATTTTTCTCCCGCAGCAAAAGGCGGCACAGCACTAATTTTGCGTCCACTTGGTCAGGATCTCTTTTCAGAGACTCTTCACAAGCGGTGCGGGACTCCTCCGGTTGGTTTAACGTTTCGAGCGCCCTCGCCAGATTTGAATAGACTTCTGGGGTCGCGTTGGGGCTCTCCGTGCATTTTTGGAAGAGTTCGACCGCCTCATTCGGCCGGTTGGTCCGCGCACAAATGATACCCAAATTGTTCAATGCCAAAAGGTTGTCCGGTTCAAAACCGACCAGGAGCCGGAAGGTCTCCTCGGCTTTCTTCAGATTGCCTAGTGACAGCAAAAGACCGCCTTTGCCGATAAGGGAGAGGGCGTGGGACGGTTTCAACGTCAAAGCCAGATCGAAGTTTTCCAGGGCTTCTTCCTGCCGTCCTGCAGACAATACGGCGTTGGCTAAATTGTTAAAATAGTTCGGATCGTCCTGCTTTTCCGCGATCGCCAGCCGCAATTCCTTTTCGGCCTGTTGATGATCACCATTTTGCAATAGAGCAACGCCATAGAGATGATGAGCCTCGGGGTGGTTCGGGCATTGGTCGATGACCTCCCGATAAATTGCCACGGCTTCGGCGATGCCGCCGTTGCGGTGAAGAGTTCGTCCCCGTTCGATCTCGTCGTCAAATTTTTGCATAGGGCGGCAGGCTGAATAAGTGTGAATCGGTTTAATCCCGAAAGTATACTGGCTGAGCCGGTAATTTTGGAGAGAAAAGAGTTAGAAGGCCAGTTTGATCAAACATTTTAAATAATTAAAAAATAGAATTGTCTTGACTTCCAGACCCCGGAAGCGCATTAGCAGCGCCAGCGGCACTCCTTTTAAGTCGAATTTTGATCGCTCGCCGACCCGGCACCCGCCGGGACAAGACGTTTAAACCGGCCACGTTTTCTGACATTTGCAGGCGTTTCGTTAGACCGGCCACTGCCCTAAGCACAGCTCTGGGCAAGCCGTGTTGGTAATGCTTGCATTGTGCACGCGAGCCCGCTGTCCATGAAGAGACGGCAGGGCCGAACTAATTTATTTAAGAAAGAAAAATTAACATGACTGATTTTGCTGGCCTCAATTTGGCCCAGCCCATCCTTCGCGCTATTGAGGGCGAAGGCTACACCACCCCCACGCCCATTCAGGGCAAATCCATTCCACCGCTGCTCGACGGGCGCGACCTGCTGGGCGTCGCCCAGACCGGCACCGGCAAGACGGCGGCTTTCGCGCTGCCGCTGCTGCATCGTCTGTCGAAAAACGGCGAGAAGCCCAGAAGAAACAAGCCGAGGGCACTGATCCTGGCGCCGACCCGCGAACTGGCGGGACAGATTGGCGACAGTATCCGGACCTATAGCCGCCACCAGCATCTCCGGACGGCGGTGGTTTTCGGCGGTGCCTCCATCCGTCCCCAAATTACAACTATGTCCAAGGGCGTTCACATCCTGGTCGCCACGCCGGGCCGGTTGCTCGATTTGATGAACCAGGGCCATGTGCGGCTGGACGCGGTCGAGGTCTTTATCCTCGATGAAGCGGACCGCATGCTCGACATGGGCTTTATCCCCGACGTGAAGAAGATCACCGCTGCCTTGCCCGAACGCAGGCAAACAGTGATGTTCTCGGCCACCATGCCGAAAACGGTCCAAGGCCTGGCCGATGGCTTGCTCAACGATCCTGTGCGGGTCGAAGTCGCCCCAGCGGCGACGACGGCCGAAAGAGTGGAACAGCAGATTCTTTATGTCGCCAAAGACAAAAAACGGGATCTGCTGGGCGATCTGATGACCGACAGTGACATCGAACGGGTGCTAATATTTACCCGCACCAAACGGGGCGCCGACCGGGTGACCCGGCACCTGCATCAGCAAGGCGTTCGTTCCGAGGCCATTCACGGCAACAAGTCCCAAAATGCCCGGCAGAAAGCCCTCAAAGGTTTCCGCGCCGGTAAATTACGGGCTTTGGTGGCGACAGACATCGCCGCCCGGGGCATCGATGTGGAAGGTGTCACCCATGTGATCAACTTCGACCTGCCCAACGAGCCGGAAAGCTATGTGCATCGGATCGGCCGCACGGCGCGGGCCGGTGCGGCTGGTATCGCCATCTCCTTCTGCGATCACGACGAGCGGGCCTATTTGCGCGATATCGAAAAAATCATTCGCCAGAGCGTCCCGGTGAACGAAGATCATCCTTTCCATGCTTCGGAAATCGCCAACGATACCAGCCCGGCTAAGCGTCCCAAACGCAAGAATCCCCAGGGGAAGAGCAAGCGTTCTCAAAACCGCAGCCAGAACCAAGATCAACCCCAGAACCAAAATAAAAGAAAGCGCCGCCGCAAGCCGCAAAGGTCACGACGGTCAAACGCCAAGGCCGCTTAATCCACCTAGGCGGCGTTCTTGGCGAAGAAATTGAGGGTGAACCACTGGGCGAAAATATTAACGTCCCGGCGGTCGCCCTCTAATTCGATGGCTTCGGACCTGACGGCCTCTTTCAGATTGCGGCGGCCCATCCAGACCTCGGTCAGGGCCCTGATATGTGATCTGACATAGAGATTGATACCGTGGCCGGGATCGCGCATGCAAAGATCGGCCACGCCGTGATCGAAAATGATCCACCATAGCCGCTGACCGGTTTTTATGCCTGACAGTTCAAACTGCACCACGGCGCGCCGGTCTTCGGGAAAAACGCTGCAATCCACGTTGCGCCGGATATCCCACATGAGCAGCGTCGGGTCCAGTTCCTCCTCGGTGTACTCCTTCTTGAGCCATTTTTCCGCCCAGAAGCCGTACATGTTGACGATGGGGCGCAACTCCTCTCCGGCCTCGGTGAGATAGTATTCTGAGCCCTTGCCGCTGGGCGCGGGTATTTTGTAAATAACCCCCGCATCCTCCAATTCCTTGAGCCGTGTGGACAGCAGAGATGGAGAAATCAAAGGCAAACCTTTTTGCAGATCGCTGAACCGGTGGCTACCGCACAGCAGTTCCCGGACCACCAGGGGCATCCATTTGACCGCCAGTATTTGCGCCGTCATCGCGACCGGGCAGAACTGGCCGTATTCGCTTTTCTGTTTCATCTTGGAATTATTACAAATTCAGAAAGCCGAATATACTACAATTTTTATAGTATATTTTTATCCCCCGCCGCCGCATGGTCCCGAAACTTAATCAATGGAGGTTTCAATGGACATGCGTGTTAATAGTAAAACCAAGACTACGGATTTTCTGAATCTGGCCGATGAGATCGGCCCGGACTTTGCCAAGCGGGCGGCGGCAAATAACGAAAACGACGACTTCGTCTATGACAATGTCGACGACCTGAAGCGCCACAAATTCTATTCGGCCATGGTGCCGGCGGAATTGGGCGGCGGCGGCGTCAGCCACAGCAAGATGTGCGCCGTCATTCGCAAGATCGGGCGATACTGTCCGTCGACGGCCCTCACCTTTTCCATGCATCAACATCTAATCGCCGCCAATCGGTGGAACTACCAAAAAGGTAACCCGGGGCAGGTGCTGCTGGAAAAAGTCGCCGATAAGGAATTGGTGCTGGTCAGCACCGGGGCCAAAGACTGGTTGTCGTCCACCGGGGAAATGACCCGCACCGACGGCGGCTATCTGGTCAGCGCCAAGAAGGGATTCGCCAGCGGCAGCCCCGCAGGCGACATGGTGATCACCTCGGCCCCTTACCAGGACCCGGACGACGGCTGGCAGGTGTGTCACTTCCCCGTGCACATGAGCGCCGACGGCGTGTCGGTAATTGAGAACTGGCAGGCCATGGGCATGCGCAACACGGGTTCCCACCTGGTGGTGATGGAAAAGGTGTTCGTGCCCGAGGAATCGATCGGCCTAAAGCGGCCCCAGGGTAAATTCCATCCCATGTGGAGCGTCGTCCTCACTGTCGCCATGCCGCTGATAATGTCGGCCTATCAGGGCATCGCCGACGGCGCCGTGGAAATCGCCCGGGAGAATTCCCGAGGCAATACCGGCGACGCTCACCTGCCCTACTTGATGGGTGAGATGGAAACCGCTTTCACCACGTCGGAAGTCGCCTACGAGAGCATGGTGGCCATCGCCAACGATCTGGATTTTGCCCCCGAGGTGACCAACGCCGACAATATCCTGAAACGCAAAACCATCGTTTCGGATGCGGTCAAGGAGGTTACCGCCAAGGCCATGGAACTCTCCGGCGGCCCCGGCTTTTTGCGCACCTCCCGGCTGGAACAGTATTTCCGGGACGCCCAGGCCAGCCAGTTCCACCCCCTGTCGGAGAAAAAACAACACCACTTCACCGGCCGCCTGGCAATGGGATTGGAGCCGGTGGAGGCCAAGGAGCTATAGAATAATATCTATCACTTAACACCATCCCCCCACCCTAACCCTCCCCCGCCAGGGGGGAGGGGATTCAGGGTTTCGCTGCTTTGCCCCTTCCCTCCTCGCGGGGGAAGGCCGGGATGGGGGGGGTGTTTTGACTTGAGCCAACGATCGCTCTGGTAGAAAAACCCACAAAAAAACCGGCGCCAAACGGAGCCGGTTTTTTTTATTCTATGCCGCCTAGCTTAATGGGCTGATTTGGCGCCTGCCGCCTGGGCCTGGGCGCGGGCGATGAGGGCTTCTTTTTCAGCTGCCGGCTTACCGTCCTCGTCAGCGCCCGATAGGGCTTCTTCGGCGGCGCTGAGACGCGCCGTGGCTTCTTCGGCGGTCAGGTCAGCCACGTCCGTCGCTCCTTCGGCCAAAACCGTGCAGCGTTCCGGGGTGGCTTCGGCGAAACCGCCTTCGATAAACAGGGATTTTTCGACGGCGCCGTCATTATGAATGTTAATGACGCCGGGACGCACGGTGGTCAGGAACGGCGTATGGCCGGGCAGGACACCGAAATCACCTTCGCTGCCGGGCACCACGACCATATCGACCTCTTCCGAGGTGAACAGTCCGACCGGCGTTACCAGTTCGAAAGCGACTTTATTTGCGGAGCTATCGGCCATTACATCAATTCCCAATCAAATATTTAGGCGGCTTCCTGGGCCATCTTCTGCGCTTTCTCGACGGCTTCCTCAATGGTGCCGACCATGTAGAAAGCGGCTTCCGGCAGGTGATCGTACTCGCCGGCGCAGATGCCCTTAAAGCCCTTGATGGTGTCTTCCAGGTTGACGAAGACGCCCGGCGTACCGGTGAAGACTTCGGCCACGTGGAAGGGCTGGCTGAGGAAGCGCTGAATTTTCCGGGCGCGGGCCACGGTCAATTTATCTTCCTCGGACAATTCATCCATACCCAGAATGGCGATGATGTCCTGCAGGTTTTTATAGGTCTGCAGGATACGCTGAACTTCACGGGCGACCGTGTAATGTTCATCACCGACCACCGCCGGATCGAGCACCCGCGAGGTGGAATCGAGCGGATCCACCGCCGGATAGATACCCAATTCGGCGATCTGCCGCGACAGCACCGTGGTGGCGTCCAGATGGGCGAACGAGGTCGCCGGAGCCGGGTCGGTCAGATCGTCAGCGGGCACGTAAATGGCCTGCACCGACGTAATCGATCCCTTGTTGGTGGAGGTAATCCGTTCCTGCATGGTGCCCATATCGGTGGCCAGGGTCGGCTGGTAGCCCACCGCCGACGGGATACGGCCCAACAGGGCCGACACTTCCGAACCGGCCTGGGTGAAACGGAAAATGTTATCGACGAAGAAGAGCACGTCCTGGCCTTCCTGATCGCGGAAATATTCGGCAACCGTCAGGCCCGACAAGGCAACCCGGGCGCGGGCGCCGGGAGGCTCGTTCATCTGACCGTATACGAGGGCCGCTTTGGAGCCGGGACCATCGGGCACGATGACGCCGGATTCCATCATTTCGTGGTAAAGGTCGTTGCCCTCGCGGGTCCGTTCGCCAACACCGGCAAACACCGAGTATCCGCCATGGCCCTTGGCGATGTTGTTGATCAATTCCATGATGATAACGGTTTTACCCACACCGGCGCCGCCGAACAGGCCGATCTTACCGCCCTTGGCGTAAGGCTCGATCAAATCGACGACCTTGATGCCGGTTACCAGAATTTCGGTTTCGGTGGATTGCTCCAGGAATTCCGGCGCCGAACGGTGAATGGGCAAGGATGAGGCTGTCTCGATGGGGCCGCGCTCATCGACCGGCTCACCGATCACGTTGAGGATTCGGCCCAGGGTTTCCGGTCCCACCGGCATAGCGATGGGTGAGCCGGTATCGGAGGCTTCCTGACCGCGGACCAGACCGTCGGTGGTGTCCATGGCGATGGTGCGGACCTGCGATTCGCCCAAGTGCTGAGCAACTTCCAGCACCAGACGGTTACCGTTGTTATCGACTTCGAGGGCGTTGAGAATTTCGGGCATATCGCCTTCGAACTTCACATCGACCACAGCGCCCATAACCTGGGAAATCGCGCCAATATTTTTTTCGGCCATTGTTTACAACTCCTATTGAGCTAGAGCGCCCTAGCTACAGTGCTTCGGCGCCCGAAATAATTTCAATCAATTCACTGGTGATCTTGGCTTGGCGCGTCCGGTTAAAGGTCAGCGTCAAACCGTCGATCATTTCACCGGCGTTACGGGTGGCGTTATCCATCGCCGACATCCGCGCGCCGTGTTCCGAGGCGCTGCTTTCCAGCAGGGCCCGGAAAATCTGCACGTTCAAATTGCTCGGCAGAAGGTCGGTAAGGATTTCCTCTTCCGAAGGTTCATATTCATAGACCGCCCGGGATGCCGATGGGGCGCCGGCCGTAGCCGCCGCGGCTTCTTCCTCGTCGGACTCTTCAGTTTCGGATATTTCCACCGGAATAATCTGCTGCGGCGTCACCACCTGGGTGATGGCCGAAACGAATTTGTTGTAGACCACGGTGCAGACGTCGAACTCGCCCTCGTCGAACATGCCGATGACGCGGCCCGCGACTTCCTGGGCTTCCTCAAATGCGACACCGGTGCGGCCGATGCCTTCATAGGTATCGATGATCAAATCGCCGAATTCGGTCTTAAGCTGGTCCCGGCCCTTGCGGCCCACACACAACAGTTTGACCGTTTTACCGTCTTGCTTGAGAACCTTGATGCGGTTGCGTACTTCGCGAACGATATTGGCGTTGAAACCGCCGCACAGACCGCGGTCGGAGGTAACCACCACAATCAACTGAATAGCGTCGTCGCCCGTACCCGCCAGCAGTTTCGGCGCACCTTCGGTCGATCCCATGTTACCCAGGATCGATCCGATCATGCGTTCCATACGCTCGGCGTAAGGACGCGCCGCCTCGGCGGCTTCCTGAGCCCGTTTTAACCGGCTCGCCGCCACCATTTTCATGGCCGACGTGATCTTCTGCGTCGATTTGACGCTGGCGATCCGGGTTTTGAGTTCCTTAAGATTGGCCATGTTGTAACGCCGTTACCCCGTTTACAAAATATCGATTGCCGGTTAAGCGAATGATTTGGTGAAGTCTTCAAGGAAGGATTTTAATTTTCCTTCGGTCTCTTCGGACAACGCCTCATCGTCGCGGATGGCACTAAGGATATCGGCGCCTTTATCGCGAACCATATCGAGCAACGCCTGTTCGTAGCGCACCACGTCCTTAATCTCGATACCGTCGAGATAGCCGTTCACGCCGGCGTAAAGGGCAACCACCTGCTCTTCCATGGCGTAAGGCGAGAACTGACCTTGTTTCAGAACTTCGGTCAAGCGGGCGCCGCGAGCCAGCAATTGCTGGGTCGATGCGTCGAGATCGGAGGCGAACTGAGCGAAGGCTTCCATTTCACGATACTGGGCCAGTTCCAGTTTGATCGAACCGGCGACCTGTTTCATGGCCTTCACCTGCGCAGCCGATCCCACACGGGACACCGACAGGCCCACATTCACCGCCGGACGGATGCCCTTATAGAAAAGGTCCGTTTCCAGGAAGATCTGGCCGTCGGTAATCGAGATAACGTTGGTCGGAATATAGGCCGACACGTCGTTGGCCTGGGTTT
>CAZNLR010000054.1:0-28916 GCA_964574215.1 uncultured Rhodospirillaceae bacterium
AATGCCACGGCGCACAAGTTGGAACTTAAATCATGCCGGGTCCGTTGGTGGACCATTCAATCTCTATTGTACATATGCCAACAGTTTATTCAAGAAAATCGTGGTTTATCAGATCGGATTCGTGGCAGACTCGCCGGCACATAACGAGGGAGATTAGGGTCAATGGCAGAAGAACTTAAGCTCGATCGCGTTAAATGGGCAGAGGGAGATATTCTAACATTTTATATTTATTCGTATCTTTTTGAACGCCGAATGGGGTCATCATGGACAGAAGAGCAGTGGTGGGGTGGAGGGTTAGAAGGAAAAGACTTTGAAAAAGGGAACCAAAACACTAGATCGTTGAGTCTGGATTGCAAACTTGCATGGCCGCCGGTGAAAGAGTTCAGCAGTATTACAATTCATCTTGAAGAGCGCGCCGAAGACGAAAATGAGGAAGAGGAGAAGGATGTCAAATTCGGTAATCTCAGTGATCTGTATGAGATACTCGAATATCATCGGAATGCAGATAATGGAAAGATATACGTTTTCTGGGGCAACGAAGAAGACCAAACGGAGGACCTTAGTTCACTTGACGTTTATCTGAATGTCGATGAAGACACAATTAATACTCTTGCCGCTTCAGTATCGCCGTCTTGTGAATTTAAAATTCAACTAGCCGTGGGGAAGGTCCTCGCTCCACATAAAGCGCGAGTACAAGAGTACGAAATGGATAGAAAATTTGGACTGATTAACACGAACAAGAAGTCCAAAGCTGAAGTTGATTACAGACTGGCTGAATTTGGCGAGAACAACTGTATGACTTGTAGATACCGTATAGACGATAAGGCCTAATGTGAATTTGTACAGGCGCCACTGTTCTTGCGAGGAGTATGCGTGTTACATTTTCCAGAGGAAATTTAGTCTGTCAGATTGGAATGCGGATCCAAGCGCACTATTCTAAACCAAAGAACCTGATAAGGTTTGAGTGATTAATCGATTTCGAGGTCGAAATCCTGAAGTTCGTTCGATCCGGTACTAATCCGTTCGATGTTGCTCGAAAGATCATCTAAACGGTTTTCCATACCAACAATATACTCTTCCAACTGAAGCTGCACCTGATCACTTTTGTAAATGTAATACACCAGGTGAAACCCCAATAGTACAATAGCCAAGGCAGGTGAGTAGTAAGCTGCAAGAAAACCACTAACCACTACTACCACGAATCCCCAAATTAGGGCAGTGAACACGTGAACATTATACATTTTCCCCACCTTTCTTCTGAATACTAAATGTACTCGATAACATCGAGTTGCGGGGAATATTAATCTCGCCGTCTCTGTCTCCTCGATTTCTTTGTGATCTACTCTAACTTACGATTTCGAGAGGTCGTCAGGCGCCCATCAATCAGTTTCCGCTCCCTTCCAGACCATGCCATCACAACCGCATCGCCGTAATCAAGTTGAGTTGGAGGTGTTGTTCTAACTGATGGCACTTCTACTTGGACAAATCTCGCAAGGAGACTTAGGTTGGTCACAAAGGAATTGGGTATCGAATGGTCAAGATGATCTCTTGGAATATAGCCCGGCGTAAAGAGTGTTGGCGAACTCTTGCAGATTCAGATGCTGATGTAGCATTGCTTCAAGAGGCAATAGAACCGCCTGACGATATGGCAGCGTCGTTTGACATCAATCCAGCACCTTGGGAGACAGTTGGTGCCGGGAAGAATAGGCCGTGGCGGACAGCAATCGTCAAGTTATCAGATAAAGTTGAGGTTAAATGGCATGAGTCAAAGCCTATTACTGAGGCATTGGCTGGAGAATTAGGGGTTAGTCGACCAGGAACATTGTCTGTCGCCACGATACAACCAACATCGAGCAAACCATTCTTTGTCGCTTCCATGTACGCTTTGTGGGAGCAACTTCATAAAGATGTGGGAAGCAGATACCTCTATAGACTGTCACGCTTCAACTCGCTTTGATAACATGTGTAGCGTACTGGCACGGATCAAAGACCAAGTAACATCCGTATCTTCGAGGCAGATTTCAGATGCCAGCGTTTGGTTGACTGCAGCACTGTCCACGGACTTCTCGCAATCGATGGACAGTTGGACAGAATGGCTCACGAATCCCGGTGATTTGAAACGTTGCTGGCATTGTCAGAGGAAAACCGCTTGAGGGTTCAATTTGTGCCAACTAGCGTGTTGGGATGAAAAATCCGTTCCGTTATTACAAGACTTCCCCAGATATTATTCGCTCAGCAGTGAAGATGTGTATCTGTTTCCCCCTTTCACTGAGGCAGGTTGAGGATCTACTCCACGAGCGAGGGATTGAAATTAGCTACGAAACAGTTCGGGCTTGGTGGACCAAGTTCGGTCCCTTATTTGCAGCTGAGATCAGAAAGAAGAGAGGCTCAAACAACCAGAATTGGTCACGGTGGCGCTGGCATCTTGACGAGGTTTTTGTGCGGATCAACGGAGAGACTCACTATCTTTGGCGGGCAGTTGATCATGAAGGTGAAATTCTTGAAGAATTTGTCACAAAGAAGCGAGATCGGAAGTCAGCACTTAGATTTTTAAAAAAAGCAATGAAGCGGTACGGACAGCCTAAAATCATTGTGATTGATAAACTGCGTTCCTATGGGGCCACAATGAATGTTATTGGAAACGCTGATTGCCAATTGACCGGCCGTTGGCTGAACAATCGGACCGAAAACTCGCACCAACCTTTTCGACGACGAGAGCGAGCAATGACGAAATTCAGGAGTATGAAGTCACTCCAAAAATTTGTCTCGATCCATTCTCCGATTCATAACCACTTCAACCAAGAACGCCATCTCTACATTCGTCAAACATTCAAGCTTAACCGTTCTGCTACTTTAACTGAGTGGCGATAACTCGCGATCTGAAAATTTATCCCTAACTGCCGTTTGAGATCAATTCAATTTACTCTGACAATGCCATCTTGTTGAATGGCGCCACCTAGCTGGCTAGATTTAAACAGCCCGCTAGCTTTTACGGGATTGCTAAATTTCCTCTGACGGTACCGAGTACACAGACGTTACTCGAAATCTTCTTTCACGTTGCTTTGGGGAAAGTTTCCGAGCGCTTTGGGCATTTGATTCAGTCTTTCGAGGACCGTGTCTGCGCCGTGTTGATTTACCAGCATTTCCAATCCGACTTCTATATCTCCGCGCTTCTCCTGCGGCTTTTCGTCCTGCGCCACTTCCCGTTCTTCATAGGTTAGGGAATCTGCCTCACAAACCTTGACACACCAGGGCTCATCCAGCGCCGGGACCGTTTCACACATGTCACATTTCAGCGGCAAACCGGAATCCGGCTCGAAGAAAAAATCTCGGGATGGGCAGGAAGACCGGCAGAAACTGCATTCGCTGTAATCCTTGCCGTTGATCGTATACATATGCCGACCGCTGCATTCGGCTGCCGTGTAGTCGCCGGCGCGAATGGGAACATATTCATCATTTATCTCGTCCGAAATTACCCGAATTCGCGACAATGCGGGATTGACGCTGCTGTATCTCGGTTTGGCGTGAAAGGCGGAGCACGCCATTTCACAGGCGCGGCAACCGGTGCATTTATCTATATCGACTTTAATTTCTTTGACAATTTTTGTCATTTGTCCCTGCGTCACGGCACCATCTCCATATATTCAACTGCGCGCCCATCCGGCCATAAATCTCTAGGCGGGAACGGCTTCCTCTACCTTTAAAATCCCTCTTTCTTCGAGGTCCTTGGCGACGAAATCCAAATCCAATTTTTTCAAGGTCTCGTAGGTTGGAATACCCTCGCTGTCCCATCCTTTGAAATTGTAATATTTGGATAGCAGCGCTTGTTCCTTCTCTTCGTCCCTTACGGCCCAATGGTCCTCAGGCGGACGTTCATACTTGCGCCGTAAACCTCTTCTTACATTCACCGCCCTAACGAGAACCCGAATTCTTTGAGCGATATTCCATAATTCCTGCTTATCGATATCCATGCCGCTCGACAGGGAGATAAATTGAGGAATATTGTTCATATGATAGGCGACGCCGCCGCCAAACTGGCCCCTGAAAGATGACACAAATCCGCACAATCCGGTCGAGTCATCGACGTAATGCATGGCCTCGTTCCATTCGACGATGTCACAGATCGCTTCATCTGAAATCTCATTTCGTTTTTTCCAATTGAGGAAATATTCCTTGAACTTTTCGTCTGGAGCCGCCTCCCATTTTTTGACAAACTCTTCTCTCTCCTCCTGGGTGGCTAGGGGATCTTGGGGAAAGGAGCCTTCAATCTGAGTGATACTCATTTTTTCACCGGTGGCAATCATGAGGAAGAAGGCTGGGTTTACCTTGCCTAGCTTAATGGGTAATTGCTCAAATTTTTTCACCGTATTGTGGTCATAGGCCTCTGCGCCATTCCCGATCAACCTCGCCGCTTCAGAAATGCTATAAGCGAGGGTATCACCAATGCCTTCCCGGCGAACGATTTTTTCCAGCAGATAGAAGAACCGGCCTCTTGAATCCTCCGGCATTTCCGGAAAGTCATCGTCCGTCAATATGCCGGCCTCCAGCAACTCAAGAGCGAACGCGATCGTTTGCGGTGTCGAGTAGGAATCGACGCCGTATTCCTGGGCCACACCCAGGATTTCATAGCTGAAATCCAGTTCCAGGAAGGCCGCCATGTGATAGGTATCCTTACCGAAACATTTGTAGCCAAACCGGCGCTGTCCCGGCCAATTGATAACGTTTCGGCATTTCTTGGCGCAGTTGAAGCACCCGGTCTGCCGGTCCATGTTATCATATTTCCAATTCGTCCATCTTTCCTGAAGTTCATCGCTCCAGTAATCTCTTATCCTTTCGCGCGAATTGCCCCACGAAAAATTATCGTGGTGGAAACCATCGTCTTCATCAACGGCCATCCAGTCGCCGTTATCATCACTCCCGCCAATTAATTTGTGTATATCCGTGGCCTTCTCAAAGAGTTCCAACGGAGCGGCGATATTGACGTCCTTGGTGCCGCGCACGGCAATTGCCTTTAAACCTTTGTCGCCCATCACGACTCCCACGCCACGGGCCGCACTGGCGTGATTATGGTCGATGGACGCCATATAGACCTTGTTCTCACCGGCCAAACCAATAGCAGCCACCTGGTATTTTTGATTCTTCAACTCATTCTTCAGAAATTCGCCGGTTTCCGTGGTGCCCATGCCCTTGAGGTGAGAGGCGTCACGTATTTCCACCGTATCGTCGTGGATATACAGATAGACCAGTTCCGGGGACTTGCCGCGGATGATGATCCTGTCATACCCGGCGAACTTCAGTTCCGGCCCGAAAAATCCGCCGAACAATGAATGGGCCATATAATTGGTCTGAGGAGAAATAGTGTTCACCGCCGTACGATTGGCGGAGGGAACAGGCGTGCCATGCAAAAGGCCGGTGCTGAATATCAGGAGATTGTCGGGAGAAAAAGCGTCAACGTCAGGTGGCACCCTTTCATACAGAATCTTGGCGGCTATCCCCTGTCCCCCTAAGAATCGTTCGGTGTCCCGGAGATCTGTTTCCACCTTTTCTATGCTGCCCCTAGATAAATCGATTTCTAGATTGAACCCAGTCTCGGCGTATCTCATTTGCTTACCTCAATTATCTGAACCAAATCCGAAGGGATATTTCCGACAAATATTGATCCCCCAACCACTTGGACTTAGCTTCACGTTTGACCGGAATCCTCATCGGCGCCGGTCTGAGACAGGAAGGCTTGAGCCTTGGGCATCTGGCTCAGACCCTCACGGACCGCTTCCATACCATATTGCTTAACCAGCAATTCCAAACCGTCATCAATATCCCCGCTCTTGTCCTGCCACTTTTCCCCCGGTTCCACTTCCCGCTCTTCATAGGTCAGGGCGTTAGTATGACAAACCTGGACGCACCACGGCTCGTCAAGGGCCGGAACAGTTTCACACATGTCACATTTCATCGGCAAACCGGAATCCGGTTCGAAGAAGAAATCCCGGGACGGGCAGGCGGACCGGCAGAAGCTGCATTCGCTATAGTCCTTGCCGTCGATGGTATACATATGCCTGCCGCTGCATTCGACAGCGGTATAGTCGCCGGCGCGGACGGGAACATATTCATCATTTAACTCATCCGTCACCACCCGAATGCGGGACAGCGCCGGATTGATGCTGCTGTATCGGGGCGTGGCGTGAAAGGCGGAGCACGCCATTTCACAGGCGCAGCAACCGGTACACTCATCGATATTAACCTTTATCTCTTTAACGACTTTCATCGTTTGCCCTGTCGTCACGGTACTATCTCCAAATATTAAACAACCGGTATCCGGCCACAAATTACTAGGCGGGAACGGTTTCCTTTGCCTCTAAAATTCCTCTTTCTTCGAGATCCCCGGCGACGTAATCCAAACTCAGAGATTCCAGCATTTCGCGGGTGGGAATGCCATCGTCGTTCCATCCCCTGAATTTGTAATATTTACTCAGGAGGGCTTGTTCGGACTCTTCATCCCTGACCGCCCAATGGTCCTCGGGTGGCCGTTCGAGCTTTCGGCGCAAACCTCTTCTCACATTAACGGCCCTGACGAGATTCCTAATTCTCTGGGAAGTCGTCCATAAATCGTCCTTGCTCATATCGAAGCCGGTCGCCATCGAGATGATCTCGGGAAGATTGTTCAAATGATAGGCTATATCCCCGCCGAACTGCCCCCTGAAGGAAGATACGAATCCGCAGGTTCCGATTGAATCGTCGATATAGTGCATGGCTTCATTCCACCGGACGATGTCGCAGACAGCCTCATCTGAAATTTCGCTGCGTTTTTCCCAATTCAGGAAATAGTCCTTGAACTTTTGATCAGGCACCGCATCCCAATCATCCACATAGGCTTGCCGCTCTTCCGGAGTCGGCAATGGATCCTGGGGAAAGGAGCCTTCGATCTGGGTAATGTTCATCTTCTCACCAGTGGCGATCATCAGAAAGAAGGCCGGATTGACCTTACCTAATTTGATCGGCACCTGCTCGAATTTTTTCGTCGTGTTGTGATCATATTCTTCGGCGCCGTTACCGATTTGAATGGCCGCATGGGAAACGCCGTTGGCCAGAATATCGCCGATCCCTTCCCTGCGAACGATTTTCTCCAACATGTAATAAAATCGGCCAGGTGAATCTTCCGGCATTCCGGGAAAGTCCTCATCGGTCAATATACCGGCCTCGAGAAGCTCCAGCGCAAAGGCCATCACTTGCGGTGTCGCATAAGAGTCGACGCCATACTCCTGGGCGACGCTCAGTATGTCATAGCTGAAGTCACGTTCTTGAAAAGCCGCCATATGATAGGTGGCCGCGCCGAAACATTTATAGCCGAACTTATGTTTACCCGGTCGAGCGATAGCTATGCGGCATTCCTTCGAACAGTTGTAACAACCCGTCTGCCGCTCCATGTTGTCATTTTTGATCTTGGCAAATTTGGCCTCGACTTCTGGGGTCCAGTACCCCTTTTGCCGCACACGCGCATTGCCCCAAGCGAAATTATCGTGGTGGAAGCTGTCATCCAACTCGACAGCCATATTATCCCCGCACCCTTCGCTCTCGTAGATCTTCTTGTGCAAAGCCTGGCTTATTTCGAACATTTGCGCTGGCTCGGCGATATTAATGCCCTTTGTTCCTCGAACGGCTATGGCTTTTAATCGCTTGTCGCCCATGATCACACCCACCCCTCGGGAGGCGCTGGCATGGTTGTGATCCATGGAGGCCATAAAGACCCTGTTTTCACCGGCCAGGCCAATGGCGACGACCTGGACTTTTTGATCGTCCAATTCCTTCTTTAAGAAATTCCCGGTTTCCGTGGTGCCTTTGCCGGCAAGGTGAGAGGCATCGCGTATTTCGACAACGTCATTGTTGATGTATAGATAAACCAGTTCCGGCGACTTGCCTCGAAAGACGATCCTGTCATAACCGGCATATTTCAATTCCGGACCGAAAAACCCGCCAAACAATGAATGGGACATAAAGTTTGTCTGAGGAGATATCGTGTTCACTGCCGTACGGTTGGCAGCGGGAGCAGGGGTGCCGTGCAAAAGACCGGTGCTGAATATCAATAGATTGTCAGGAGAAAAGGCGTCAACGTCGGGCGGCACGCGTTCAAATATCGTCTTGGCGGCCCGACCCTGACCACCGAAATAGAGTTCAATTTCTTTGGGGTCGTTTTCGACCTTTTCAATACTGCCCTTGGTGAGATCAATTTCCAGATCGAACCCTGTTACGGCGTATCTCATTTGCTTATCTCCAGCTTAGTGTCATGCCAATGGCCTTCCGGAACGGGATTCATCACGGTCGGTTTTCCGGGTACAGATTCCGGAGAAGATGTCAGTGATCTCATCAATACGAAGGCCGCCTGCAGTGCAGATGTGGGACAGAGCGGAAAACATTCCATGCAGTCCCAGCATTCTTTCTGAGCTATGTCGGGGACAAAGCTGATTTCCCGGCTTGGTCCCCGGTCCACGAACCCGACGGCGTTTTTTTGCTTAACTTCGTCGCAATATCTTACACAAAGGCCGCAGAGGATACAAAATGAGGGCTCTTTCGGGAATCGGTCTTTGTCCGCGCCATATTCCTGGGCCAGTTCCTTCAATACCTCTGATTCCGGGGCGTACGCCATCAACTGCTCGGTCAGCATCTTGCGAATATCATCAATTTGCTCAGTACGGGTTGTTACTTCCAAAGATTCCTGGACCGGGTGTACGCAGGCGGCGACCATGTTCGTCCGACCACCGACCGTCACATCCACCACGCACAGCCGACAGCCGCCGAACGGCTCCAACTTCTCGTGGTTGCAAACAGTCGGAATATAGATATCGGCGCTTCGAGCGGCGTCCAGGACGGTCATTTCCTCGTCCGCCGAGACGTCCTTGCCATCAATTTTTAAAGTAATTTTACTCATAGTCGATTAAGCCCCCTGTCCGGTTGAAGCCAGGACGCGCTGTTTATCCGCCTTTTTTTTCTTCCGGTCGATCGTTCTCAAGTTCTCGGCGATAGCTTCCGGAACTGTCTCGCCGGTATACCTGACCACGGCGTCAAAGTTGTCAGGGCAAACCTCAAAGCAGGAACCGCATTTGGTGCAGATATCCTGATCAATGACGTGGATTTGATGTTTGGCCCCGATGATCGATTCCGCCGTGCATTTCTTCATGCAGATCAGGCAGGCCTCGCACTTATCCGGATCAATATAGTAGGAAACCAGTTCCTCGCAGGTATAGGACGAACATTTTTTATCTCTGATATGTTCCTCATACTCCTCCCTGAAATAACGAAGGGTACTCATAACCGGGTTGGGAGCGGTTTTTCCTAAGGCGCATAACGAGCCGCCGCCAGTGGACATGGCCAGTCCTTCCAGCAACTCAATGTCGCCTTCTTTGCCTCTACCTTCGGAGATATTGGTAAGAATATGATGCATCTGCTTGATGCCTTCCCGGCATGGATTGCATTTGCCACAGGATTCTTCGGCCAGGAAACCAAGGAAATATTTGGCGACGTCAACCATACAGGTGTCTTCGTCCATAACGATAATGCCGCCCGAACCCATGATAGCGCCCGCTTTGATAAGCTCGTCAAAATCCACCACCGTGTCCAGTTGTTCTTCAGGGATACAACCGCCCGCCGGGCCGCCGGTCTGTACGGCCTTGAACTTTTTACCATCGGGAATGCCTTCACCTATTTTGTAGATAATGTCCCTGAGCGTCATGCCCATGGGCACTTCCACCAGGCCGGTATTCTTGATCTTACCGACCAGGGAAAAGATTTTGGTGCCCTTGCTGCCTTCGGTGCCGAAATTAGCATACCAGTCGGCGCCTTCATTAATAATCAAAGGCACGTTAGCCCAGGTCTCAACATTATTGATGTTGGTAGGCTCTCCCCAAAGACCCTTGGTGGCCGGATAAGGTGGTCTTGATTTAGGCTCGCCCGGCCTGCCTTCGAGAGACAGCAGCAGAGCCGTTTCCTCACCACAAACAAAAGCGCCGGCGCCCATATGTATCTCGACATTGAAATCGAAACCTGAGCCGAGGATATCTTCACCCAGAAAGCCGTATTCCTCGGCCTGCTTGACGGCGAGAGCTATATTCTCCAAAGCCAGCGGATATTCCTGGCGCACATAGAAATAGCCCTGGTTGGCGCCGATGGCGAAGGCGCCAATCATCAAACCTTCCAATATGGAATGAGGATTACCTTCAAGGACGGCCCGGTCCATAAACGCCCCGGGGTCGCCTTCGTCGGCATTAACGATGACATATTTGGTATCGCTTTCGGCGTTGAGAGCCGCATCCCACTTAATTCCGGTGGGAAAGCCGCCGCCGCCCCTTCCCCTAAGGCCGGATTTGAGAACTTCATCCACGACCTCTCTCGAGGTCATTTCGAAAAGCACCTTGGTCAGGGCGGAATAGCCGCCCAGCGCCAGATAATCATCAATAGATTTCGGGTCAATTTTTATATTATTGCCGATGATGTTCCGTTCTTGGTTTTTATAGAAGGGAATATCCGCTGCATGAGCGATTTTTTTATCATCGTTGCTTGAATCGACATAAAGCAGACGATCAACAATTTCATTTTCCGAAATAGTCTGAGACACGACGTCGGCAACATCTTCAGGCGTTACCTGGAGATAACATACATCTTCGGGATCAATAACGACAATGGGTCCGCATTCGCAAAAACCGGGGCAACCGGTGCCTTTAACCGTCACACCCTCTAACCCCTGCTGTTCGATTTCAGATTCAAGGGCTTCAATCACCTTTCCAGCACCCGAAGCTAAGCAACTGGCCCCGGCGCACACGGAAATATGGGGCTCGTCGGGATCCCTTTTTGACAGGATATCCTGCCTGAGATTTTCCAGTTCGGCGGGCGAATTAATCATCTATATGAACTTTCACTAATCATAATTTTTTAATAAGTCGGCGGCGGAGCCGGAGTCCAACCGTCCGAGATGCTGTTCATCAATTTCCATCACCGGTCCCAACGCACAGCAGCCGAGACAATTGACCGTATCCAGGCTGAATTTCATATCCGGGTCGGTTTCTCCGGGCTCTAGCCCAGTCGTATTTTGCAGCACTTCCAGAACACGTGGCGCCCCCCGGACATGGCAGGCTGTACCCATGCAAAGGTTTATTTCATGGCGGCCTTTGGGAACTAGGCTGAAGGCCTTATAAAAGGTTGCCGTGTGTTGAATCCGACTCATTGGAACCTGTAATTTCTCACTGACCATCTCCAAAGCCTCGTGTGGAAGCCAGTGCAGTTCCTTCTGGATATCCAGCATTATCTGGATCAGCGAACTGGCTTCGCCGTTATGGTCTTTGATGATCTGCTCGATTTTCTCAATATCCATATTTCCCGTCTCTATTTATCTCGTTGCATGTCAGGCAAGCGCATAAAGCTGTTCGCTCTCGTCAAATTTAATCAGTTTTTGTCTGGCTGAATTACTCAGGTGCTTTGAAACATCTGACGAGTTCATGCTCAAACTGGCGGCGATTTCCCGGGAGGATAGGGCTTCCTCTTGTAGGAGCACCATGATCTGGCTGATTGCCAGCTTGTCCGCGATCATGTCATTGATCAAAGATGTTATCTCATCGCTTGAGAAAAACTCTTCATAATCTTCCTTGTTTTCAAAACGCACGCGCAGTTTCTCCCTTTCCACCAGCTTGATGTAGGGAAGCAATTTTGCGATCGCCTCGATCTTAATTTTTAGTTCCTTCTGATTCACGCCCTCGCTTTCGCCGAGGGGGCCAAGCTCTTTCAACTCATCGGTAAATTCTGTAACAACTTCGGCGTAACGGAGTCCTTCGGATGCGGAGACCCATTCAAGCCTCAGCCTATCCGGGTTCAGACCGGAATATTCCAGTAATTTTTTACCCAGATGCATCACACTCAACGCATCGTAATTCCCTTCTGTCACGTAGTGGCAGTCGCCCAACCAGCAACCCCCGATGAACACGCCATCATTACCGTTTGCAAACGCGCGAAGCACGAACGCCAGGTCGACTCTACCGGAACACATTACCCTGATCACCTTCATGCTTGAGGGGTATTGTTGGCGAGAAACGCCAGCCAAGTCCGCCCCGGCATAACTGCACCAATTGCATAAAAATCCCAGGATTTTTGGTTTAAATTCTGCCATTCTCAAGTCGCTTCCATGGCGGCCATTCGATTTGCCCTCTTCGGCCGCTTTTTAAAAGTTTTGATAGTCATGCTGCTTACTCCAACGACGATCCAATCACGCTGCATCGATCTGCTGGAAAATTTCTTCGTCGGTGAAATGGTTCAAATAGATAGCTCCGGTCGGACATTTTGCGTTACAAAGACCATCGCCTTTGCATAAGACAGGATTGACACGGGCTTTCTTGCCATGAGGCGTTTCGTAAAAATCGATGGCGTCATAAGTGCAAGCCGTCATGCAGGCTTCGCAGGCAACACATGACATTTCATTGACATCACAAATGGCGCCAGTCGCCGATACGGAATCCTTTGATAGTAAATTGATGGCGCGGCCTGCGGCGCCGTAAGCCTGACTGATTGTTTCAGATATGTCTTTCGGATAGTGCGCCGTTCCGCATAGGAATATGCCGTCGGTCGCGGCATCCACCGGCCGAAGTTTTACGTGCGCCTCTTGGAAAAAACCATCCTGATTCAACGGCATCTTGAACAGTTTTGATATTTCCTGACTGGTAGAGGAAGGAACGACAGCGGCGGCCAGCGCCAGCAAATCGGCATCCAGTTCAAGCTTTTGCCCCAAAATCGGATCGGGTACGGTAACCCGCATAACTTTTCTTCCATCTTCTTCGGCCGCCTCGACCAGGGGTTTGTCATCGGGTTCATAGCGAATAAACCGGACACCACTATCCGCCGCCTTTCTGTAATAATCCTCCTTGAACCCATAGGTTCGCATATCCCGGAAAATGATATAGATCTCGGTTTCCGGTTTTGCCTGCTTCAAAGAAAGGGCGTTCTTGATCGATTGATTACAACATACCCGGCTGCAGTAATTTCTTTCCGCCGACCGACAACCCACGCATTGGATCATGACGACGGTTTCGGCGTTCATCACCGTTTCTTCTTCTTGGGAAATCTGCGCTTCCAGTTCAAGAGAGGTCAACACCTGCTCTTCATCCGCATAGAGGTATTCGGTCGGCTTGTGTTCCTCCGCACCGGTGGCGATGACCACGGCGCCGTGGGTTATTTCCTTGTTCCGGCCCTCGAAACTCACCTGTGTCGAGAAATTCCCGACATAGCCCGTCACCTCGTCGATGGTCGCATCGGTGACCACGTGGATGGAGGGATGCCGATAGACCTTGCCCTTGAGATCGGCCAGAAAAGCCTGCACATCAGTACCATCAAGAGTGTAGTGGAGCCGGCGAGCCATGCCCCCCAAATCCTCTTCTTTTTCCAAAAGATGGACCTGGAAACCCTGCTCGGCCATGTTCAGCGAACTGGTCATGCCGGCCACGCCGCCGCCCACAACCAGCACCTTTTTGTCAATGGGCAGGTCGATTTCCTGCAACGGCTCCAGCAGGGCAGTTCGGGCAACCGACATCCGAACGATATCCTTTGCCTTGGCGGTGGCGTCTTCCTTTTCTTTCGAATGCACCCAGGAGCAATGTTCCCGAATATTAGCCATATCCATGAAATACTGATTGATGCCGCCTTCCCGCACAGTGTCCCGAAACAGCGGCTCCAGGGTCCGGGGCGTGCAGGCCGCGATGACGACGCGGTTTAACCCTTGTTCACGAACCGTATCGGCAATGTCCTGGGCATTATCCGTGGAACAGGCAAAAAGGCTTTCTTGAGCGTGGGTCACGTGATCCAGCGTGCTGGCATATTCGACGACGGAAGGCACGTCGACCACCCTGCCGATATTGGCGCCGCAATGGCAGACGAATACGCCGACCTTGGATTCTTCCTCCGAGACATCCCGTTCCTCCGGATATTCCCGCTCCCGGCTCAGCTTGCCGCGTTGCTCGGCCAGGAACTGGCCACATTGGGCGGCGGCGGCGCTGGCGGAAACAACTGACTCCGGAATGTCGCGGGGACCATGGAAGGCACCGCTGACAAAAACGCCCGGACGGGTGGTTTGAATTGGATTGACCGGATTGCTTTTGCAAAAGCCGTGGTCATCGAGATCGAGACCGAATTTTTCGGCCAAATCCTCTGCATCCGCAGGAGGATTCAATCCGACCGACAGGACCACCAGGTCAAACTCCTTTTCTTTCACGCCTTCATCAGGTGTCGCATATCTTATGGTGACGTTTTTGCTTTCCGGAATTTCCCTGCCGATAGACACATAGCTCCTGATAAACTCAACATCGGAAAGGTTCTCGGCTTTCTGATAATAACGTTCATAATCTTTGCCGAAGGCGCGGATATCATTATGGAACACGGTGGCGCCGATCTCGGCATCGTGTTCCTTTGTGAGGATCACTTGTTTCTGGGTATAGGCGCAGCAAACGGCCGAACAGTATGTGTTGCCCCCGGGAATAACCTGCCTGGAGCCGACACACTGTATCCAGGCGATCTTCTCCGGGTGCTTTTCGTCGGAGGGGCGCTTGACCTCCCCTTCGTAGGGCCCGGTGGAAGACAGCATGCGTTCGTATTCAAGGCTGGTTACCACATTTTTCATTCTGCCATAGCCATAGTCGCCCCTAACCGACGGGTCGAAAGTTTCATAGCCGGGCGACAGGACGACGGCATCCACCTTGACTTCCAGCCTTTCGGGCATCTGATGAAGATCAATGGCCTTATGCTGACACACATCCTGACAAATGCTGCATTTTTCCTCTGACTGGAACAGACAGGTTTCAGGGTCGATATAGGTGAAGAGCGGCACTGCCTGGGCGAAATGAATATGGACGGCCTTGGTCAAATTCATGTTCTGATTGTAGGGATCGGGAACTTCGACCGGGCAGTATTCGACGCAGGTGGTGCAGCCCGTGCATTTGTCCTCATCCACATATCTGGGCTTTTTGTAAAGCGTCACTTTGAAATCACCGGCTTCCCCTTCAACCCGTTCGATTTCGGTGTTGCTCAGGATGTCGATATTGGGATGTCTGCTGCATTCAATGAACTTGGGCGATTCAATGCACATGGAGCAGTCGTTGGTGGGGAAGGTTTTATCAAGCTGCGACATTTTGCCGCCAATTGCGGGCGACTTGTCGACCATGAAGACTCTGAAACCAGTTTCAGCGAGATCGAGCGAGGCTTGGATTCCGCTGATACCGCCGCCGACAACCAGCGCATCTCCGATATTTTCGTTCTTGGACCAGGGCATGTTGTTCAATTTTACCTACCTTCGCTATCGGCGCTGATTCCTGCTATTCATCACCAAACCATGTACCGTTTAAAGGACTTCCTGGACGATTTCCGTGAGGTCCTTGATTTCCATCGCTTGTCCTTCTTCCAGGCCGAGAGCGCTATCGGTAAAATTGGTAATGCAATAGGGACAGGTCGTCACCAGCACCTCGGCCTCGACATCGATGGCCTGTTGTAATCTCAGATCCGCAAATCTTTCCTCTTTCGGCGTTTCCATCCAGATTCTGCCGCCGCCGCCGCCGCAACAGAGACTATCCTCTCTATTGTCGGCCATCTCGGTAACATCGACGCCAAGCACGTGCTTTAATACGTTCCGCGGGGCGTCAAACACGCCATTGTGCCGGCCCAGATAGCAAGGATCGTGATACGTCACTTTCTTGTCGTATGTCCGGGCGGGCTCAAGCCGGCCTTCATCCAGCAAGTCGCTCAAATACTGGGCCATATGGACGATTTCAAACTGGGCGTTGAATTCGGGATATTCGTTTTTGAAGGTGTGGTAACAATGGGGGGACGAGACCAATATTTTCTTAACCCCCTGGTCGATGTAAGTTTTAATATTTTCCCTGGCCAAACTTTTGAAAGCGTCTTCGTTTCCCGTCTTGCGGATGCTTTCGCCACAACAATTTTCCTTGGCGCCCAATATGCCGAAATCCACGCCGGCCTTGTTAAGGATATTGGCGGTGGCGGCCGCCACTTTTTTCATGCGGGGGTCATAGCTGAGATAGCAGCAGGGAGAATATAATACTTCCATCTCTTCGGTGAAATTCTTCACCGCCAAACCTTCGGTCCAATTCGCCCGTTCGCTCCGCTCCATATTGAAAGGATTGCCTTCGGCGATAAGACTGTCGCTCACGGTAATGATGGGCGAAACGGTTTCAGGAAACACCCCGTATTCTGTAGCGATTCGGCGCAGGGACATTCCCGCCTCGATCTGATTGACGCCCCGGGGGCATCGCTGGGGGCAAGTGCCGCAGGTCGTGCAGCGCCACATATCTTCGTTTTCAATGTCGGTCAAACCGAACGTAGCCTGTCTGACGATGCGGCGCATGCTGAAGGAACGGACCCTGTTCCAGGGACAAACGACGTCGCAAATGCCGCACTGATAGCAGAGCTGGAACGATTCGCCGCCGTTTTCCAATATGACTTCGGTTATTTCATTAATGGGAGCTACAGTTTCCACGATCATCTCAGTCTTTTTGTTTGGTCGTTATGTTTATAATAATTTTCCCTGCTCTGAATCACAGTCCCGATTAAACACGGACAAACAATTCGGCTACTTTTTTTTGAAGTTTTATTGATCTGCACCGGCTAAAATTTGGCATAAGGGATGATGCGATACCTTGACCGAGATCAAGGCGTTGCTTTGAGTTCATAGAATATTCCGAGCCTAAATTTTCAACGCGGGCTCTATGTTACATCAGGCAAAAACGGGCAGGCAGAACGAGATTTCATAAGCATGACTACAGGTCGAACAAGCGATTTCAGCAATTAGCTTTTCGCATTTCACGCCGCGTTCGCGCCGGTGGCCTAGCCCGAGCGATGAGTCACAATCGGGACAGATACGGGGCATGACAATGGTCGCCTCCATGCTTTGAATAATATTGCCGTCCCGGGTGCGGAACTCTTCCGCCAGTTTTATGGTTCGGCGTTCGAAAGAGGCGATGCCCCAGCTTTCAAGGTTTTCCAGAAGATCGGTAAAAAAAGCGACGGTTTTCACCGATTGCTCGCTGGCGAGATTTTTGCCTGACTCCGTAAACATGGATCGGGGTGCCGCCAAGGCGTAGGTCATTTCCCGGCTCAGACTATTTACCAGCGCATCGTTCAAGCCACGTCCACGTAAGGACGCTTTGGTAAAGAAAGCACCGACGCCGAGCGCACCCAGCTTGTCGAGCCGATCTGCATCCTGCACGATGCGGCAGGGACCGACACAGGGCAACCGGTCGTCGTAGAGCGCCCGCAGCGATTCCTGAACGATGTCGATGTCGACCTGTTCGACTTCGAACTCGGTAAGAATTTTCTCGGCCAGCACCGCTGCATGTTCCTCTTCCGGAACATCATCCTTGTGATACGCGCCATCATGAAACTTACCCGCGTCATGGAAAAGCGCAACGAGTGACGGCAGAAATGATTCGACCTTTTCCATATTGGATATCTTGTGGGCTATGGCCGCGGTTCGACGGGTATGCTCCAAGAGGAATTCCGATGGCGCCTGGTTGGTTTGTTGGTTATACCGGGATTCAGAGTCGACAAGTATTTCCTCAATGCGGGCGTGAAGCCTGGGAAAGCGTTCTTCCAGTGTGTTTCGTACATCGTTCATTGTCGTTTCCGATCGACATTAGTGATCCCATGAATTTCCTATAATAACGCCTTTCCGGCATGTCTTTGATCTTTAACAAGGACATGCCGGGTTTAGATAATAGTCAGCGCCAATCAAACACCGCAATAATCAGACGGGCATTGTCACGTTAATTGATGGCACGTGCACAGATTCTCAACAACTTTGTTTAGGAAGCAACACTAGCACGTCTTCACGCATCAAAGGCGTCAGATCGATACTGTTTGTATGTTGATCGTTGAGCAGATGCCGTTGAAGGTAGAAAGTCTTGTAAGTTGCGGATTGAATATTCAAAAATCGCTAAGCCGATCCAAGCGATTTGAACCGCTGGATTTTTCGTTCCCTTCGCCGAACGGGTTGGTGTGAATTCTCGGCACGATTGTTAGCTCGCTTATCATCAATATGCTCGGTTGTTAGACCAATTTCTTTGAAAGCGACCCTCGGATTACAATTACCATTTCATCTAGATGCCAATGATCGCTTGGCGTAGGTCGAGAGGCCGTTAGATTTCGAGCAATCGGCGATCCGAATTTCAAGAACCAGCGCCGAATTGTTTCATTGGAAATATCCAATCCTCGCTCTGCCAATAAATCTTTCGACATCTCCGAGACTCAATATAAATCGAGCATAGAGCCAGTGTGCATGTTGAATGATATAGGGAGGAAAACGGTGTTGGCGATACGATATTTTCTGCATTGATGATGCTACCTCAATGCGGCCGGAAGCACCATCGAGTTAATGTGACAATGCCTTTTACTGAAGTTTGGACACCAATCATCTTTGAATTAAATACTACTTCTCGATGCGATAGCGTTTCATTTTTTCCCATAGATTTTTACGTGAAATGCCGAGATTTTTGGCGGCCTGTCCGATCGTCCAACCGCTTTGCAGCAGGGCTTGGAAGATAGCCTGTTTTTCCGCCGCCTCGATGGATTCTTTGAGCGTGTGAGGCGTATCTTCTTTTTCGGAATCGTCTTCCAACGGCATCAGATCATGGGCCATGATGCGGGGGCCGTCGCTGAACACCACGGCGCGCTCCAGGATGTTCCTCAATTCGCGGACATTGCCGGGAAAAGGCATGGAGAGAAGTTTTGCTTCCGCTTCCGCAGACAGGCCTTTGGGCGGCAAATTCATCGTAGCGGCATGGCTTTCGGTGAAGTGACGGGCCAGGAAGATGATATCTTCCCGACGGTCCCGAAGCGGCGGAATATGGACATGAATGACGTTCAGCCTCCAAAACAAATCAGACCGGAAATGTCCGTCTTTGACCGCTTCGTCGAGATCGACTTGGGTGGCGGCGATGATACGCACATCGAGGGGGATGGAAATTTCACCGCCGACCCGTTCAATGGTCTGTTCCTGGAGAACGCGGAGCAGCTTAACCTGCGTTTCCGGCGGTATTTCCGCAATCTCATCAAGGAATATAGCGCCGTTCTGAGCCAGTTCGAACCGCCCTTTGTGCTGTTGCGTGGCCCCGGTAAAAGCGCCTTTTTCGTGACCGAACAACTCGCTTTCAACCAGATTGGCGGGCAGCGCGGCGCAATTGACTTTGACCAGCGTGTTGGCAGCCCTCTGGCTGTTTTGATGAACCAACGTGGCGACGACCTCCTTGCCGACGCCCGATTCTCCGGTGATCAATACCGAACTGTCGACATTGGCCAGCCGGGCGATCAGGCGCTCGATGCGCCGCATGGATTTGCTTTTTCCCAGGACCCCGCTGCCGGGCCGGAAAATTTCTTCAGTGTGGCCAAGGTGCTTCGCCGATAACTGGGTATCCAGGATGCGCGAAAGATTGCGCCGCACCTTTTCAATCAGCTCCTGCAGGTCGAACGGTTTCGCCAGGTAATCGACGGCGCCGGCTTTGACCAGGGAAACGGCGTCGGCGACGTCGCCGAAGGCCGTCATTAGAATAACCGGGATGCCGGGATAGTGGCGGGATATATCATAAAAAAGATCGGCCCCGGAGCCATCGGGCAGACGGATGTCCGTGATCACCAGATCAACGTCGCATTTCTCCAATTGAATTTGCGCTTCGGCGATGTCGCCCGCGACACGGACGGGAATGCCTTCCATGCGCAAACGATCTTCCAGCGACAAGCGCATGATCTCGTCGTCTTCTATGACGAGAACGCAAAGATCGGATATGCCGGCGTCATCCTGTGGCTGCATGTCCATGCTGACTATTATCCTCATAATGGGTCGATTCGTTAGCCGGAAGAGTTACCTGGAACACGGTACCGCTGCCGACTTCGCTTTCGACTTCGATAACGCCACGCATACTTTCCACCAACCGGTAGACGATCCAAAGGCCCAATCCGGTGCCATTTGGTTTGGTCGTAAAAAATGGATCGAATAATTGGCTTCTGATTTCCGGGGGAATGCCCGGGCCGTTGTCGCTGACTTCGATAACCACGCAGTCGCCGTCCTGAAAGCAGAGGAAGCTCACGGTGCCGTTTACCGGAATCGCTTGAATGGCGTTTTTCAGTAAATTGTGGACCACCTGCTGAACGCGACGGCCATTGAGACGAATGTTATCGTTCAAGTGGTTTTCCCAAATAAAGTTAATATTGCGATTGTCGATTTCAGCCTCAACAATTTCCTTTACGTCTTCCAAAAAGGACGGGTCGTTGCTGTCCTGGGCCTCTTCGACGCGGAGTTCAATCAACAGGCTTTGAACGATCCCTTTGATGCGGTTAAGTCCTTTTTCAAGTTGCGGGACATAACGCGCCATCAATAGCATGTCGCCAGGATGATTTTTTAAGGTATCGATCAAATTGATCAATCCGGCCAAAGGATTGTTCACTTCATGTGCGACGCCGGCGGTAATCCTGCCCAATGCGACCAGTTTTTCGCTGACCGTCATTTGCTCTTCCAGTTGTTTCTTGTCGGCCAAATCTTCGGCCATTTTGTTGAAGGTCTGGGCGAGATCACCGAGTTCATCGTCCTGGTGGACTTGGACCGGCGCAACATTGGAATATTCACCGCGGCCCACCGCCTCCATGCCTTCGGCCATGGTGGTCAACGGGGAGGTGATGCGTTGCGAAATGGCGGCGCCCAAAAGGCTGCCCAGAACAACAAGCGCAAGTGTTATGCCGAAGACGATAAAAGTTGAGCGCTGGGCTTTGAGATATAGTTCTTCCCGCGACAATCGGATTCTGACGACACCGAGCAACACCTCATCCGAATAGATTGGAGCCACGCCCTCGACAAATCCGACGTTCAGATAGTCGCCCTCGAGAACGGCGGGCGAAACAACGGAAAGGGCAGTTTTCGTCAACCGCTCTTCCGTCTTATTGGCATTCCGCAAACGTAGGCCAAGAGGATTTTTGCTCGGATGGAGGTGGGCCAGCACTTTACCGGTCGGATCCAACACCATACCGGTTATGATGGGCGCCGTTTTAACCTTTTCCGGAGCTTTGGCGGATATTTTTTTCAAGCTTTTAAAAAGAAACCAATAATCGTTCCTTAGGATTGCCTCAGGCGCCGTAATGGCGACGGAATGGGCGAACAGCAGAGCTCGGTCTTCCAGCTCCCTCTGAAAGCGCTGCCAGTCGAGGGTAATGGTGACTGCGCCGATGGTGAAGGCAACGCCGGCAACGACGGCCGTTATGGCCAGGGCAAATTTTACTGACAGGCCTCTGGAACGGATGAACGGAAGCTTCATTTCCAATCCCTTGCCTAATTGGCCGTAACCTTCATGGTCGACGAAATTTCAGGAACGACCTTGCGTGTCCTGAGGCTCATATCAAGAATTCCGTCGAACAATCTGGGGGAAAAATTACCAAACCGGTCCAGTTTTAAGCCATCCAGAAAATGCCGCCCGGCCATATTGCCCGACATTTCCAGCAGAACCGTTTTCATGCGGCGAACGATATCCTGATCGACGCCGATGCGATAAACCAGCGGCGGAAATCCGAAAGGCGGCGACTGCTGAATCACCCGCGTTTTTTCGGCCAAGGATGGATTATAATGTTGCAGATATTCCCAGATATAAGAATCGACCGCCGCCCCGTCGGCGAACTGTTCGGCAACCGCCTCTACGGTCTCTGCATGGTTATAAGTAAAGAAAGTACTGCGGAAAAAATTCTCTGATTTTTCACCTTTCATGGCGAGTAGAAACTGGGGGAAAAGGTATCCCGAATTCGATTCCGGATCCGAAAACGCGAAAGATTTCCCTTTGAGGTCGTCTAAATTTTGATACGGGCTATCCTTGTGCACGATAATAAAAGAATGATAGAGCGGCTTGCCGTCATAAACCGGAACTGCCAGCAGCTTGATAAATTCCGGTTCGCGTTTTTGGACAAACGGAAAGCCGCAAATCCAGGCAAATTCCAACTGGCCGGAATCCAGTAAATCCATGACCTCCCGATAAGATCGCCGGCGGACGAATTCTACCGGCAGTCCGATTTTCTTGCTGAGATAACGGGACCATTGATCCAGAAAACGTAAATTCTCGCGGACCACGACGGCGGTCAGCCCGACGCGAATCGGTTTCACCGATTTAGCTCTCGCGGTATCAGCGGAGAAGGCGCCAACCGAAATGGCCGGCGCGATTAAAAGACACAAAATCAAATAGGCCGCTTTTACTGACTTTATGGGCATCGCCCCCCCTCCATTTTGGAATAAAGTCATGAGGTCTACCGGCGGAGCGTCCGTTTGGAGGATCTTTTTCCCTTTTGTCCGGGCTTAAGAATAGGGATATCTCACGGTTTTTGTCCAACTATTTTATTCGGTGAATGGCTCTCTGGCGCTGGTTGCACCGATCGAATAATCCAATGGATGTTACCAAATAGTAACGGCGATTCAGGGGGAAATAGAGGCAACCCTCAGAAATACATAGGCATTCAGATCGCGTAACGGCCGCGGTCTTAATGTTACCGAACGGTAACCAGTTTAACTATATTGCCGCCACTGATAACACAAGAAAAGAGAATAAATCAAATAAAACAATGAGTTAAATAAAGTGGCCTAAAACCTGCAATACCTCAGAGGAAATATTTTGCCGCGCCCTAAATAAATTCGAAAAAAAATGAAGGCGCGGCGAAAAACACCGCTGGGGGGCCGTGCATGAAGGTTCGTTTTTCCATCACTTGGGGCACAGGGGTTGCCGCTGTCGCCGTCATGCTGTTGGTTGTATTCGCCCTTTGGGGCGGTATGGAGGCCTATACCTCACAATCCTCCTTTTGTGGCGGTTCCTGCCATACCATGGAAGAGCAATACACCGCCTGGAAAAACAACACCCACCACGCCAGTAAAAATGCCGACGGCAAGCAGGCCGAATGCATCGAATGTCATTTCCTCCCCGGAGAAAAGCATGGCTTGAAAGCCAAATTCGAAGGGCTTCGGCATCTCGCCGCGTATCTTTACGACCCCGACGCACCGCTCCCCATCCGTCCCGTGATAAAGGACGGCGCCTGTTTGCAATCGGGCTGTCACTCGATCGAGAAAATTCAGGACACGGAACTCAAGTTTTCCAAAAAGCAGGTCAAATTTAAACACAAAGTACACTTCGGCGATAAGGCGCTGGAAGGACAGAAGCTCACCTGTGACACCTGCCACTTCAAAGTTACGGCGGATAAGCATTTCGAGGTGCCGACGGACATTTGCTTCCTGTGCCATTTGAAACTGGAAAAACCGACCTTGGAAAAAGTGAAGGTCGTAAAGAGTGTGTCTCTCGGCACTGAAAAAGATTTCCTCCGGGTTTCCTTCAACCAGCGGCCGACCATCGATTTCAATGAAGGGGCCTCTCGGTGTGAGATATGCCACAAGATCCCAACCTATTCATTGCAACGCCAGTTGAGTGCCAAAGACTCTAAAATCAAGGCGATCACGCATCAGACGATCCAGAAAGCCGGTGTTACCTGCGAAAGCTGCCATTTTGAAGTGGTCAAGGGCCACGGTGAAGTCGACACCGGAAACGTCGTCTCCAACGGTTGCCTGACCTGCCACAATCGCAGCGAGAAGCTGTTGAAAACGGCCACCGACAAAAAGCTGATGCATGATGAGCATGTGGCCAAACACAAGGCGGACTGTTTCGACTGCCACAGCGTGGTCGAACATAAAAACCGGACCGACCACCTGGATTTCGTCCGCACCGATTGCCAACTCTGCCATCAAGATCAACATCGGTTCCAGAAAATTCTACTGGCGGGCACACCGATCAACGGTGGCGAGCCGGGTCCCCCGCATTTGATGTACGGCGTAAACGTCAATTGCATGGCCTGTCATCTCAAAAAAGATGTGTCACAGGGGCATGCCGTCCGAAAAGGTGCCAAAGAAACCTGCGCCGCCTGTCACACGGAAAAACACAAGCAGATGCTCGACGACTGGGTTTCACAGGTCGACAAGGAAGTGAAAGGCGTCGAGGAGTTCGAGCAGGAAGTAATGCAGGCAATGACGGACGCCAAAGAAAAATTCACCCCCGATAGAACGAAAAAGATCAAGGCGAAACTAAAAACCGCACGCGACCTTTTGAATATCGTTCGCTTCGGTAACGGCGTTCACAACAAGAAATACGCCATCACAATTTTAGATGAAGCTTTCGGCGGTTTCGAAAGCGCCATGGAGCTTATCGAAGAATAACGAGTACCGCCAGGAACATCCGCCTTACGTGTCTTGGCCATTTTAGAAGTAAGTAAGGAAAAACGAGTGTCATTTATGGAGGCGTAAAATGAGGAGGCATACTTATGAATAAGATCGACAAATTGAAAATTAGCCGACGTGATCTACTCACGACCGGCACCGGTGCCGCGGTCGTGGGTGCGGCGGCTGTCGCAACGCCGCTGAAATCGGCGGAAGCGGCAAAAGCCAAAGCGCCGCGCTGGGGCATGGTCATGGACTTGCGCAAATGTATTGGCTGCCGCGCCTGCACCGTAGCGTGCAAGGCGGAAAACGATGTTTCCCTGGGCCGATTCAGAACCGTTGTCCAGGAAAACACCTATGGGAAATTTCCCAACACGAAAAAGGGCTTCCTGCCCATCATGTGCAACCACTGTGAGGGCAACGAAAAAGATAAAATTCCACCCTGCATCAAAGAATGCCCGGAATTTCCCGGCGAGCGGGCCAAGTTCAAGACACCCGACGGCAAGACCATCCGCTATCGCAAAGGCGGCACGTATAAGCGGCCCGACGGCGTGGTTTTGGTCGACACGGAAAAATGCATCGGCTGCGGCAAATGCATTGACGCCTGCCCCTATGGCGTCCGCTCTTTCGATCCCTTCACCAAAGCCGGCAAGGACACGAGCAAACAAGCGGTCGACAAGTGCGATTTGTGTGTCCACCGTCTGGACAACGGCTTGGAGCCCTCCTGCGCCAATACCTGTCAGGGCCGGGCGCGCATATTCGGCGATCTCAACGATCCCGGCAGTAAAGTCGCCCAATTGGTCAAAGAGCACAATCTTGCCGACAACGTCCTGCTCAAAGAAGAAGGGACCAAACCGCATGTGTTCTACATCGATCCCGATGGCGCTTTGAAAAACGTCTACAAGAAGCGCGAGAAGGGCAAACTGGATCACTACGTGGACCTGATCCCCTAGGGGCGGTCGTAGGACAAGGAGAACGAAAATGACAAAACTAAAACTTAACCGTCGTAATTTCATGCAGTTGGCCGGGGCCGGTGGCGCCGCCATGGCTGCTGGTGCGGGCGGCAGTGATAAGGCACTGGCCGGTAGCGTAAAGCTGGCCGAGGGGGGGAAGGATTTCTCACCCACGACAGGCAAGGAACGCAAAGCCATTCCGTCGGCTTGCTGGACCTGCGTGACCCGCGATTCAATGATCGGCTATGTCGAGGACGGTCGGCTGAAAAAATTGGAAGGCCATCCGCAATCGATCCGAGGGCTCGGCAAGCTGTGTGCCAAGGGTCAGGCCGGGGTCAACCAGGTCTATTTCCCCGACCGCATCCTGTACCCGATGCAGCGGGTCGGCAAGCGCGGTGAACACAAGTGGAAACGGATCTCGTGGGATGCCGCCCTGGACCTTATTGCGTCCAAGCTGAAACCATTGCGCGACGCCGGAACGCCCGAACTGTTCATGTATCACTATGGGCGCCACAAAGCGTCG
Organism: uncultured Rhodospirillaceae bacterium; assembly: GCA_964574215.1. Lineage (GTDB taxonomy): Bacteria > Pseudomonadota > Alphaproteobacteria > Rhodospirillales > UBA2165. The sequence goes on from CAZNLR010000054.1 coordinate 25,724, forward strand.
CAGGCCGCCACCATGTACGATTTCATGGCGGCCTACGGCACCGGTACCATCGGCAACCATACCTCGGTATGCGAAGCCGGTAAGTGGGTCGGGCAGGAAAGCCTGTGGGGTGGCATGTATGACAACTGGGACTACGACAAAACCGATTTCGTGGTGATCTTCGGATCGAACCAGTTCGAAACCCATACCAACCACATCCCGACGTCGCAGCGTCTGATCCGGGCCCATGTCGATCGTGGTGTGCCCATCTATACCTTTGACGTCCGGCTGACCAACACGGCCGCCAAGTCGACGGAGTGGGTGCCCATCAATGTGGGGCATGACGGATTGGTCATGTTGTCCATGATCAACGTCATCATGAACGAAAATCTGTATCGCAAAGATCATTTCAAGTTCATGCGCGTAACCAAGGACTACCACGCCACGACTGCTCAAAAGATCGCCGCCGTGAAAGCCAATGTGGCCAAATACACGCCGGAGTTCGCCGAAAAACAGAGTGGCGTTCCGGCTGCCAAGATCAGGGAAATCGCCCGCGGCTTCGCCAAGGCGAAATCGGCCTGTCTGGTTACCTATCGCGGCACGGTCATGCATTATCACGGCGCCGATCAGGAACGCGCTGCGATGCTGCTGTCGGCCATCACCAACAACCTCGACCGGGCCGGTGGCCGGGTCATGGGCGTTGGCGCTGGTTGGAAAGCGCCCTCCTCCAAGAAGGCCAAGGTTAACAAGGCTTTGCACATCAAGGACGGCTTTCCCGGCGAGGCGGCCTATCCGACCCACCATGTCAGCCACCAGGTGCTACCGCTGATCAAGGACGGCCAGCACGGCCGGCCCAAGGTCTATTGGTGGAGTTGCTACAACCCGGCTTTCATCAACGGCAACAACGATGAGGCGCGGGCGATCCTGAAGGATGAAAGCATCATGCCCTTCCTGATCACCTCGACCATCGCCTACGATGAATCGTCGCAGTACGCCGACCTGATTCTGCCGGATGTGACTTATCTGGAACGGTGGGATTGGGAAGACATGGTGTCGGCTAACCAGATTGCCGAGTTTTATATCCGGCAACCGCTGGTCAAGCCTTTGGGTGAAGCCAGATGTCAGGGTGATGTCTGGCCCGAACTGGCCAAACGATTGGGCTTCGAGCTGGCCTATTCCAGCAAGGAAGACTATGTCCGTCAGTCCTGTGAAATGACGCCTGGCGTCAAGGAAGCAGGCGGCTTCGAATACATGAAGAAGCACGGCGTCTGGCATGATCCCAAGGCCAAGCCCAACTACGGCTTCTACGAGCAGAAGGTCGACGTTTCCGGCGACGGCGTCATTCGTGACGACAAAACCGGCGTTTACTGGAACTGGAAGAAAGCCGGCGTGGCCAGCGCGGCGGCGGCCAAGAAGAAAGGCTATCTGGGCGTCAAGGGTGCCAAGGCATCCTACGTAGCTCAGGATATCGGGGGAACGGCGTATTTGGCCTACCCGCCCAATACCAAGTTCGTCAAAGCCGGCTATCTTGACTTCTACTCCGACAACTTCGCCAAGAAAGGGTTCCCGGCGTTCCCGACTTATACGCCGATTCCCGAACACGTGAAGATGGCCAAGGACGAGTTGATCCTGACCACCTATAAGATCGCCGTGCACAGTCATTCCCGGACAGCTCAATGTAAATGGCTGGCCGAGATCAAGCACGACAATCCGGGTTGGATCAATCCCAAGACGGCCGCAGAACGCGGCATCAAGGATGGCGACAAGATCAAGGTGCATAATGAAATCGGTGAGGTCATGACGACCGCCCATGTCACCGAGGGTATTATCCCGGGCATTATCGCCATCTCACACCATCTGGGCCGGCAACATTCCGGCATCTACGGGTCAGGCAAAAATTCGCCGATCAACGGCGGTGCGTCCCCCGATCCGGACGTCAAGAACATGTGGTGGAAAAAGCACGGTGCCCATCCCAACACCGTGATCCCCAACAGTTCTGATCCGATCAGCGGAACCCAGCGCTGGATGGATACGGTCGTTCGGGTGTCCAAGGCGTAGGCCTGGCGAAAAATCGCCCGTGAAGAATGATGGGAGCTGTTTGAGAATTCGCAATCTATACCCCGACATTGAATTCCGGATGGCTCCCGTCACTTTACACTCGGTGTGATGACAAAATGACAGGAGAGGACAAAATGAATGAGTTAGCAGAATTATCGACGGCGAGAGCCAACGCCTATGGCTTTCTGGCCGGCATTTATCATTCCGAACCCTCCACCGAATTCTTAAAAAGCTTGGGGGAACCAGAAGGAGTCGCGATCCTCGAGGCATTTGGCCTTTCTCTGGCTGAAGTATTTGAAGGGACGTCGGATGTAGAGCAGCTTGCCGAGGGTCTGGCCATTGAATATTCACGACTGTTCATCGGACCGGGATCTCATATTTCCCCCCATGAATCGGTCCATGTGACCGGCCAAGATGTCATCGATGGTGAATTATGGGGAAAGGCGACAGTCGCCGTTAAAAAATTCATGGCAGCCGCCCACATTGAAGTGAACGACAAATTCGGCGGTATGCCCGATCACATCAGCGCCGAATTGGAATTCATGCAACAACTGGCCCAATTGGAATCAGAGGCCTGGACCGCAAAAAATAACGAAATCGCCAGCAACATAATGCGTGTGCAGAAACGCTTTTACGATGAACATTTGTCACGTTGGGTGGGCAATTTCTGCGACAAGGTTGTCGCACAGGCCGAATATCCCTTTTATGCCAAATTCGCCCAGGCGACCAAAGACTTCATTGAATTCGAGGGGGACAATTTGAAAGATGGGCGATTAGATTCAAAACTAAAATCAGCGTGAGTTTTTTTTAAACGTAAATAGCTGACACATTATCGCATTGATGTAATTCAGATGTTACTTCACATCCGCTTCTGGCTGTTAGCTGACTTTTTTTGACTGTTACATTATATCCGCTCCCGAATACATTTCGGACATTGGTATAATGTCCCGCACCTGACAATTACAGCTAAAAACTAAGGTACCGTTTGACGGGGCAATCGCTCTTTCATTTCCGCGAATACATGGTCATGAGGTTCATTGAATTGGCAATTTCCGCCCTAAATTCGTTGATCCGGATTCTGTGATACTTGATCCCTCAGTTCGGAGGCTGAATACCCAAACCTTGTTCGCATCAAAGAACCCGTATTCGCCCTTAG
>CAZNLR010000055.1:0-28916 GCA_964574215.1 uncultured Rhodospirillaceae bacterium
GAAAAAAGCCTCGGTTCGATCTCATCGATGGTGAAGCCGGAAACCGGGCAGGCGAACTTGGCCGAAAAGGTGGTGCGATTGCCACTCTCCGCGTCTTCCGTAAAAGCCAATCCGTCGGCCAGTTCGAGGGCCGTTTCGAAACTATCAGCCAACCGTTGTTCCAGTCCTTCGCGCAGCACCAACCGGTCGACCACAACTTCGATATCATGCTTGAAATTTTTTTCCAGTGTCGGCGCTTCGTCGATTTCGTAGTGCTCGCCGTCTATTTTGACTCGCTGGTAGCCCTTCTTGGCCAGCTCCTGCAGTTCCTTGCGGTATTCACCCTTGCGGCCGCGCACGATGGGCGCCAGAAGATAAAGCCGCGTTCCCTCTTCCATTTCCATCACCCGGTCGACCATCTGGGATACCGTCTGCGCTTCGATAGGCAGTCCGGTGGCGGGTGAATAGGGGACTCCCACCCGGGCAAACATCAGACGCATATAGTCGTAGATTTCGGTAACCGTACCGACGGTGGAGCGTGGGTTGCGTGAGGTCGTTTTCTGCTCGATGGAAATGGCCGGGGATAGGCCTTCGATGGAATCGACATCCGGTTTTTGCATCAGCTCCAGGAACTGACGGGCGTAGGCCGACAGGCTTTCCACATACCGCCGCTGGCCTTCCGCATAGATGGTATCGAATGCCAGAGACGACTTGCCCGACCCGGAAAGCCCGGTGATCACAGTCAGTGAATCACGGGGAATTTCAACGTCGATATTCTTCAGATTGTGTTCGCGCGCCCGGCGCACATGTATTTTCGCCATATTGGTTATATGGACCGAGAAATCGGAAAAAGCGAGTCCGGATTTCTACTCTCCCAGCCGGCCGGTAAAAGCGTATTTGGCGATCAATGCACGGCCTTTATCGGTGTCTTGGAAGCGGACCATAGCGTTGTGGATGTCCAAAACGCGCTTTTCGGTATTGTCAAAACGCTTATTCAGGCAAAGAAATGCGTCAAACCGTCGCACCTCATAGGCCCGGTAGGCCGGAATATCTTTCCGCGATTTGATTAAATACTGAAACCGTTCCTTAAACTCCAAAAGATACATGGACCGCTCATGGGTAAACATGGAAATAAGGCCATTTGCGTGGGCAAGCATATACTTGTTGGACGGATCCAGATACTTGGCCATGCCGCCGTAACCGTGTTGCTTCAAAACACGCGTGTTTTTCAATTCACCAATAGATGCCAGGGGCGGCTGAATGGCGTTCTGATACAAGGTGACATGCACCGAGACAAATCTTGGCCCATACGCATAGTGGGGCCGCTTTCCTCTGCTGAAGTCACCGCAGGCATAGAGATCTATACCATCCCCATTTTTCATCATGGCAGTGATTCTTTTGGGCGGAAGTTGCTGATATTTGACGTCATAGCCGAGGCTGGGAAGCACATGCCCATAAAAGGAAACAAGCATGCCCGGACCTTGTGGATTATTAAGAGCGTTCGGTGTGCTGAATGGCGGAAAAGTCGAAAACGCCACAACTAATTTTTCCGCATGTAATGAAGTCGGTATCAGAATTGAAACCGCCAAGAAGACACTCATAATCGACTTGTTAGGCTGGCAGAACATATATTTCCTTCAATGTCGTATCTGAAAAAAATATTACCAAAAATTATGCCAAGAAATATAAGAATACCTGTGAAAAGTAGGGTGCCGAGGCGTGAAAGACAAATCAAATCTCGGTCATTTTTTCTTGAGGCGGATCAATTGGATAAAGGTTGAGCGTCCTAATGACGAGGGCGCAAGGCGGGGGTCATCACGGCGAATACCGCCATCAGAATACTCAATGCCGCTGCCGTTATGTACAGTTGATCGAAACTGCCGATGGCGAGAAAGGCGCCGGCTGCGACCGGTGAAATTGTTTGAGCAAGGCGCAGACCAAAGCTGCTGGCCGAAGAAAAGGTTCCGCGCAAATCTTCCGGCGCACCGTCCAGTAAAATCACCTGAAGCGAGGGGCGGACGATACCGAACGATCCGCCGTAGCAAATGGCGGTGAAAATAAGCGCCCAAGGCGTTGAAACGAAAATTACCGCGATCATACCCACGCCCAACACCACAAAGGAAGCGGTGATCAGCACCCGGTAGGAAAGTAATTGCACGATGCGTCCCAACTGCGTCGCCAGAAGGGCGCCGGATGCCGCCCGAGAGGAAAGGATAAACCCGATTAACACTTCCGCTGCCGCAAACTGATCTTTCATGAATACGGGGAGGTAGGTGACGAAAGCGCCAAACCCTATAAAAATAAATCCGACCGTCATAAAAATTAGGGCGCGGACCCGCCGGTCCATCAAATTGTTCCAGGCATGACCCAGAAAGGCGCGGGTTTCCTTTTTCTCCAAGGGCGGCATATTCTCTGTGGCGTACAGCAGGTAGATTCCCAAAGGAATTCCCAAAAGACTAACTAGAAACGGATAAAACCAGGCAATGGCCGCCAAGGTGCCGCCAACCAACGGTAACAATCCGCTCCCGACATTTTGCGTTGCGCCGACGTAACCCATCACCCGTACCCGGTCATGGCCGGTAAAAAAGTCTCCAACCATGGCGACGTTTAGGGCCGACAGCGCGCAGGCGCCAATCCCCTGAATAAATCTGAGGACAAAGAGGGTTTCCTGATCGGGCGCAAAAGCGCAAGCGCTGCCCGCCAGGGAAAACAACACCAGCGAGGGAACGATAACCCGCCTTTTTCCGAATCGGTCGGCCAATAAGCCGACAATGGGCATAAAAAAGAGCCCCGGCAGCGAATAGGCCGCCATAATCCAGCCCACGTTTTGGGTCGATATGTCCAGTGCCGCCTGAACGCTGGGCAAGGCCGGTGAAATCACCGGAAAACCCAGCAACGACACAAATGTGAGGGAAATAACGGAAAAAAGTCCGTGATTGAACGGTGGGCGCGCCATGAGTATTCAATAACGGTTCTCATCGATTACCGAAAGCACAATCAAATATTCCAGCAAATAATCCGGGGCGGCAACTTTTGAGTCGAACCTCGGGCAGAATCGCGCTACTAAGACTGCATCTTTTAAAAAACGGGGGCCCTTATGGCAGGCAGCGTCAACAAAGTAATTCTGGTCGGTAATCTCGGCCGCGATCCTGAAATCCGCTTTTCCCAGGACGGTAAAAAAATCGTCAACATGTCCCTGGCGACATCGGAAAGCTGGAACGACAAGGCAACCGGCGAGCGCCGGGAAAAAACGGAATGGCACCGGGTGGTTATTTTTAACGACCGGCTGGCCGATGTGGCGGAAAAATATATAAAAAAGGGGTCCAAGGTCTATGTGGAAGGCCAACTCCAAACCCGCAAATGGACGGATAATGCAGGCGTCGAAAAGTATTCAACCGAAGTCGTCCTGCAGAATTTCCGCGGCGAACTGACCATGCTGGACAGCCGCGGTGGCGGTGAAGGCGGCGGCGGATATTCGGGCGGCGGCGGGTCCGGCGGCGACGTTCAGGAACCTGACTACGGACCGGGACCCGGCGGTGCCGGCGCCGGTGACGACCTTGACGACGAAATTCCCTTTTAGCAGTTAAATCGCGACGGGGCGCGAAATATTGGGTTCCCGGAAATGACACTTGCCTTCACGGAATACGGAGAAGGGCCTCCGATCGTTGTTCTGCACGGGGTATTCGGCTCGGGACGGAACTGGACGGCTATCGCCAAGCAGTTGGCCGGCAATCATAGAGTCGTCACAGTTGATATGCCCAACCACGGCGATTCACCCTGGATCGATGAAGTCACCTATGAATTAATGGCGATCGCCGTCTATGAATTCCTGGTTCTCCATGACCTCGTGGGGGCGACCGTCCTGGCCCACTCCATGGGCGGCAAAGCGGCAATGACCTTGGCGCTGACCAAGCCGGAAGCCATCGGCCGCCTGGTGGTGGTCGATATTTCACCGGTGACCTACGACCATTCCTCGCTGGATACCATCGAAGCCCTGGAGGCTATTGATTTGAGCCGGGTGAAAACACGACGCGACGCCCATGTTCAATTGATGGACCATATCACCGACGGGCCGTTACGTGATTTTCTATTGCAGAATTTGCGCAAGGAGGGCGATGGCTACGCATGGCGGATTAATTTGGCGGCCTTGAAAGACGGTCTGGATGCGCTCCACGGTTTCCCCGAATTCCATCCCGATGTACATTTCGACGGCCCCGCCATGTTTATCGATGGCGCTCAGTCAAACTTTATCCGTTCCGAGTATCATGATGAAATTAGCCGCCTGTTTCCAAAGGCTGATATCATTGAAATATCCGATGCCGGTCATTGGGTGCATGCCGATCAACCGGATATACTGCTCGGCCATCTCAAGAGTTTTTTATCGGAGAATTGATCCGGTATGTTGGCGGATACGTTCCGCCAGACCTGAGTCATAAACTCAGATCGCCTTTTCCCGCCCAATGTTCGTCATACCGCAGCCCGCGCCCGCCGATCCGCCCGTTGTCTCAAGCCCAGCCACAAGGCGGCGCTAAACATAATGGCAATCATTGGTACAGTTGCAAAATTCACCCACGCCCAGCCAAGGAAATGATAAATGGTGCCGGAGAAAAGTGACGAGATTGCCATGGTCGTGAAGACGATAAGATCATTGGTACCCTGAACTTTTGCCCGTTCCGACGGTGTATGAACCTCGGTCAACATGACCGAACCGCCCGTGAAGGAAAAATTCCAGCCGATACCCAATAAGAAAAGGGCCGTCCAGAAATGGGCTAGCGTCTGTCCGGAAAGGGCGACGGCGACAGCGCAGGCGAACATAAATGTACCGACCAGAATAATGCGCAGTGAGCCGAAGCGTTTGATCAAGTTGCCGGTAAAGAAACCGGGTGCAAACATGCCGACCACATGCCACTGAACCACCGAGGCCGTGCTCTCCGTCGGGAACAGGCCCAGTTTCATCGTGACGGGGGTTGCCGTCATCAGCAGATTCATGGTCGCATAGCCGAAAGCGGCGGCAATCAAAGCGACGATAAATTTGGGTTGCGCCATGATCTCGCCGAGAGGCCGGCCTTTGTCCTCATATTCCAGTTTGGTAAGTTTCGGGATGTCGATGGCCAGAACGATAAACCCGGACAACAACGTGAAGCACATCAGGGCACCGAAAGCGCCCATAAATTCAGCCGCAGGGAACAAGTCTTTGGTCAGCAGCGTGGATTGAGGCCCGACGAAAGCGCCGACCACACCGGCAGCGACCACTAGCGAAATGGCCATTGGTTTAAAATCGGTAGGTGCCGCATCGGCGGCGGCAAAGCGGTATTGCTGGGCTGATCCCGAATAAACACCGAACAGGAATATGCCGATGTTGAACAAGAGAAAACTATTCTCGCCGATGGCGTACATGCAAATGCCGCCGCCGACGGCGCCGATCAGGGAACCCGTAACGAAACCCAATTTACGCCCCACGCGCCGCATCAGCAGGGCCGAGGGGAGGGTCGAAGCCGCCGTACCGACCAGCATCATGGTTATGGGAGCCGTCACCAGTGTTAGATTGCCGTCCAGCATATTGACGGCGACCAACGAAGCAGCCAGAAAGGTTAGTCCTCGTCCGCTGTTGAACAGGACTTGGCAGAAGGCCAGGACCAGCACATTTCGTTTATCCACTGAGAGAGACATGGCCCTCCTTTAGGGGAAGCGGGCATCGGTTGCAAGACTCCTCCCGCTGGAACGATGGCGAATTTCCAGTCAAGAATTTTTGCGAAATAAGAGCGATTCGGGCGATTTTTCAAGCTGAAATTGGATAAACCGGGCCGCCGAATGTAATCCTGATAATTACCTCAAGATAAATAAAATAATCGTTTTATATCAATTGGTTAAATAGTCATATAATTTACTTATTTTGCCCTTGTTCGGTTGTTATATGGGGTGTGATTTGGTATAAATCTTAATCACATTTTGACACCGCAAAAGTTGGTTTGCGGTACTTTAAAACAATCCGGAATTGCCTCTTGACCCCACCTGATGACCTTCCGCCAGATGACGTTTCTCCCGGCGGACCACCCGACGATATTCCGCCCGAAGACGGAACCGGCGGGCCTCCCAAAGAATTCAACGTAACGCCCGTCAGCATCGAGGAGGAGATGAAAAGCTCCTATCTCGATTACGCCATGAGCGTCATCGTCAGCCGCGCCTTGCCGGATGTGAGGGACGGATTAAAGCCGGTGCACCGGCGGATTATCTACGCCATGAAGGAAGGCGGTTACGATTATAACCGGCCATTCCGCAAATCGGCCCGCATCGTCGGTGATGTCATGGGTAAATATCACCCCCATGGCGACACGGCGATCTATGATTCCCTGGTGCGGATGGCGCAGGACTTCTCGTTACGGCTGCCGCTCATCCAGGGGCAGGGCAATTTCGGCTCCATGGACGGCGATCGGGCCGCCGCCATGCGGTACACCGAAGCGCGCCTTGCCCGTTCCGCTCATTCCCTGATCGAAGATATCGACAAGGACACCGTCGACTTCCAGCCCAACTATGACGAAAGCGTCAAGGAACCGACGGTTCTGCCGGCGGAATTTCCCAATCTCCTGGTCAATGGCGCCGGCGGTATCGCCGTCGGCATGGCGACCAACATTCCGCCCCACAATCTGTCCGAAGTGATCGACGCCTGCTGCGCCGTCATCGACAACCCGGACATCACCATCGACGAACTGATCGAAAACCACATTCAAGCGCCCGATTTTCCGACCGGCGGCATTATTCTGGGCCGCGCCGGAATTCTACAGGCGTTCCACACGGGGCGCGGCTCCATCAAGATGCGGGGGCGCACCCATATCGAGCCGTTCGGCAAAGACCGGGAAGCCATCATCGTTACCGAGGTGCCCTATCAGGTCAATAAGTCCCGCATGATCGAGATCATGGCCGAAGCGGTGAGGGACAAGAAAATCGAAGGTATCTCCGATTTGCGCGATGAATCGGACCGCCAGGGCGTGCGTGTGGTGATCGAGGTCAAAAGAGACGCCATGGCCGAAGTAGTGCTCGCCCAGCTATTTAAGTTTACGCCGCTGCAAACCAGTTTCGGTGTCAATATGCTGGCGCTTAACGGCGGCCAGCCCATGATGATGAATCTCAAGCAGATTCTTCAGGCCTTTGTGGATTTCCGCGAGGAAGTCATTACCCGCCGCACGGCCTATGAATTGGGTAAGGCCCGCGACCGCGCCCATATCATGGTCGGTCTGGCCGTTGCCGTGGAAAACCTGGACCCGGTTATCGCCTTGATCCGCAAAGCCAAAGATTCTGCCGAAGCCCGCGAACAATTGATGGCCAAGGCCTGGCCGGTAGGCAGCATCGCGCCCTTGATCGAATTGATCGACGACCCTGAACACCGGGTGGAGGACGGCGTCTACAAGCTGTCGGAAGAACAGGCCAAAGCCATTCTGGATATGCGCCTGCACCGGTTGACCGGGCTGGAACGGGATAAAATCGCCGCCGATCTCAAAGAATTGTGCGACAAGATTGAGGAATACCTAAAAATTCTGGCGTCGAAAGAACTGCTGTTCGATATTCTGCGCAGCGAATTGCTCCGCATGAAGGAGATGTTCGGCAATGATCGCCGTACGACCATCGAAGACGCCGAATTCGAGGCCGATATTGAAGACCTCATCCAACGCGAAGACATGGTGGTTACCGTCAGCAGCTCCGGCTACATCAAACGGGTGCCGCTGTCCGCCTACCGCGCCCAGAACCGTGGCGGCAAAGGCCGTGCGGGGATGAGCACCCGGGATGAGGATTTCGTCAGCCAGGTCTTTGTCGCCAACACCCATCAGCCGGTCCTCTTTTTCTCTTCCAACGGCATGGCCTACAAGCTCAAAGTCTATAAATTGCCGCAAGGAACGCCCCAGGCGCGGGGCAAGGCGATGGTCAATGTCCTGCCGCTGGATGAAGGCGAAACCATTACCACGGTTATGCCATTACCCGAGGACGAAGATACCTGGGAAAACCTGTTTGTCATGTTTGCCACGGCGTCGGGCGGTGTCCGCCGAAACCGGCTGTCGGACTTCACCAATGTCATGGCCAACGGCAAAATCGCCATGAAACTGAACGAAGGCGATCATCTGGTCAGAGTTCGGGTGTTCGAGGAAGAGGACAATGTGTTCTTGGCGACCCGCAACGGCAAATGTATCCGCTTCCCGGTCTCCGATGTGCGCGTGTTCTCGAGCCGCAATTCCACCGGTGTCCGGGGTATTCGTCTGGCCGATGACGACGATGTAATCGCCATGTCCGGTTTGCGCCATATTAAGGTCGAGGTGGACGAGCGTGACGAATATCTGCGGTCTGTTAACGCCAGCCGGCGCTTAGTCGGTGGCGATTATACTGACAGGGATGAAGACAAGGCCAGGGATGAGGAATTGGCGGCCCAATTGGACCAGCCCATTTATGTGGAAATGGCGGCAGAGGAAGAATTTATCGTCACCATTACGGAAGATGGCTTCGGCAAACGGTCATCGGCCTACGATTATCGCATTTCCAAGCGCGGCGGTAAGGGCATCGATTCCATGGATCTGAAGCGGGGCAAGGAGAGGACGCGTGTGATCTCGATACTTCCCGTTATCGATACCGATCAACTGGTCATGGTGTCGGATGGCGGCCAGCTTATCCGCATGCCGGTCGATGGCATAAGCTTTACGGGACGGTCGGCGCGTGGTGTAACCTTATTCCGCGTATCCGAGGACGAGCGGGTCGTGTCGGTGTCCCGTATTCGGGATGTGGAAGATAACGGCGAAGACGACACCGCCGAATTGCAAGATGAAACAACTATGGAAGTCGAATCGTCGGCTGAAGAAGGGCAGGAAACAATAGAAGAGCCCGCAGACGACGAGCAGACAGAATAGAGATTGAGGGAGAAACACATGTCCCGTACGGGCATTTATCCAGGCACATTTGATCCGGTTACCAACGGTCATATTGATATCATTCACCGGGCGACCCACGTGGTCGACAAACTCATCGTCGGCGTTGCCATTAACGCCGGCAAGGGACCGCTATTCACTTTGGATGAAAGGGTTGAAATGCTCGAGCAGGAGATCGCCACCTTTCCGGGAGACGCCCCGGATCGTGTCGAGGTTCGGGCGTTCGAAGGCCTGTTGACGGAGTTTGCCGTTTCCTGTGACGCTTCGTTGATTGTTCGGGGTCTCAGGGCGGTTTCGGACTTCGAGTATGAGTTCCAGATGACGGGCATGAACGGCCGCCTCAATCCCGATATCGAAACCGTCTTTCTCATGGCGTCCGACAAACACCAGTTCATTTCTTCCCGTCTGGTCAAGGAAATTTGCAGTTTGGGCGGCGATGTCGGCCATTTCGTCTCTGGCCGGGTCAAAGACAGGATGCTGGAGAAAAATTCCTGAATAATGGCGCAAAAATAGCCCAATCGTGTATTGACCAAGGGGCGGCTCATATTTATGTTGCGCCTCCTAACCAATCCACCGCCTGATCAATTTAAGGCGCCCTGATCATTTTAGGGTAATGTGGGCGCGTAGCTCAGTTGGTAGAGCATCCGCCTTTTAAGCGGACGGTCACAGGTTCGAATCCTGTCGCGCCTACCATTTTTTCTAGAAATTCTGCTTATAAATTCAGTTCACGAATGTTCCGAAAATAAAGTTTCGCACTTTTTCGCAATAGTTTCGCACTCGCTGTTCATTGGCTGTTCTTCGCCCACACTTCCTTCACTTGATCTGCTAGTCTGCGCTGTTCGGCACGTCTGCCATACTTCTCAATCATCTGAGGGGATCGGTGGCCTGTGATCGCCATGGCTTGCTTGGTTGTTAATCCATCAAGTAGCAGGTTTTCAGTAGCCGAATATCGAAGACCATGGAAAGTGTACATCGGACGGTTCTTTGGACCGTAAACCAGACCGACCTCTTTCATGTGCCTACGCCTGTGATTGTGGTGATTTAAACAAAGTAGGGGAAGATTCTAATGACCAACGACATCTCAGAAGAACAAGCTAAAGAACTCGTTTCGGGCAACTATGGAATGGAATCACTTAAGCAACTTGCTCACTATGTCACGCCATTTTTGGGAATACCGAGATGAAGCTGATCAGCTAAAGCAGAACAATGGCTCAATGTTCTTTGTTAATGCCGGTAACGGAATCTATGCAGTAACTGCCAAGCACGTGTATGATGCATTTTTAAAGTTGCATGAGAATGGTTCGTTAACCGACTTTGGAATCGTCCCCGACACGTATGGTCGCCCTGGACAAGAAATTGTTCAAGTACCTTTACAGGAGCGGCTGATCGATCAAGATAGTGATTATGACCTAGTTACATTTTCGATCACAGACAGTGAAATGACAACTATAGGATCGTATGTTATTTCCACTTGGCCTCCGAAATTACCTGAATTGGGATATGGGATCGGACTTGCCGGTTATCCAGGGCAAGAGCGAATTATACAGAGACCAAAAGAAGTTAGTTTCGCACCATTTCCAGTGCTTGGAATTCCGGCATCAATAAATGAGCGTCAAATAACTGTACAATTTGATGAAGAGTTTGTCGTTGATACGCCTGGTTTTATTACAGCGCCACCCAGCTACGCGACAGGTGGTATGAGTGGTGGCCCTTTGATGACTCATGTTAACCAAGGTGGTGTTAGTATTTGGCGACTAGGTGGTGTCATTGTGGAAGGTCGAGACGATTGGGGGTTGATTACGGCCTCTAGGGTTGATCGCCTAAATGCAGATGGTACATTTCAGCGACCTTTGATACCGGACCTTGGGATCACTTTATAAATATTCGACAGAGTATTGGATAGGTTGATCGTGTAGGAAGGAATCTAGTGAATGAAAAGTAGGGAAAAAGATCTCGGAGGTGGGTGGAAAGCCCAAGAATTTTTACTTACCAAAGAAGGTGATAGAATTGGGCGACAAAATAAGTATTTTTACAAAAATAAAGTGGCGCAAAGAATACCTCTTACAAGTAAATTGGCTGAAAATTTAGCTGGTTATGCATTGATCGAAAAAGACCTAAGAAGCGTATTGATTTGGCTGGGCGAAATTAACAAGATGTTTCCCAAAGTTGAACAAGGAGTGGGTAACGCAATCAGTCCAGATAGAGAACGTTTTGATATTATCAAAGGACTGTTTACTGCGTCTCTCATTTTTTATGGTAAGTGCTTTTCTTCTTGCGAAGGAAGAAGAACAAAGTTGAATAGGAAGTTACTAGATAAGAAATACCATGATACTCATAGTGAGATCATATTAATGCGTCATAACTTTGCGGCTCATAGTGGTGCTGATAAATTTGAAGAGGTGATGATTGCATTGGTCTTACCTCCCAAGAAAAAACAAAACCTTCCTCCCATAATTTTTAGAGAGTTGACCCAGGCCGATATGCTATTTGACGATGAGGGTGAGATATCATTTGAGTCTCTTGTTAAGCATGTGCAAAAAATTGTATTGGGCAAAATGAAAGTTGTTGAGGACAAGATTATTAAAGAAGAGGTTTTGATTAAAGGGAAAGATTATTGGTATAGGAAAGCAAAGAAGGTTAAAGAGCCAAAGGTCGAAATTGACAATCAATAATCGGGTTGTTGGTTTGGTATAAACCCAAGATAACCTACTCTGACATTCAGAAAGATGGAGATAAATTAACTTCAACTTCAGTTCAAGCGATGGCTGTTGCTGAGCTAGTTAACGCCAAAAAGTTTGGCACCATCATTTGAAAGTTCCACAATTTCTTATATGACAAAAACGTGACGCAACTCGCGAACCGCTCTCAAACTATTGGCAAAGTTCCCGCCTTTTAAGCGGACGGTCACAGGTTCGAATCCTGTCGCGCCTACCATATTTCAAAGCATACGGCGATTTCCGAAATTTCAGTCTCCCACTCGGCGTTCATTTGATGTTCGCTTTTGAGGATGAAGCAAACGATGATTCCAGGGTGCGAAGGAGACCGCTAATTTTCCGTTGTGGACATTAGATAGGGAAGAAAAAAATTACATGGTGAGGCGCAGTCAGTCGACGAAAATAATTAGCGATTAAATCAGGCAGTTCCTGTCGTGCTGCTCAGTGTTGCGAGAGCTGCCTGAAAACCTTGCACCATTTTTGGCATGACTTCCAAATGCCGCAAATTCGGCGGCACCGGATGTTCCTTAATATCAGTAATAATGTTTCCCGACATGCTGCACAGATTGGCGACGTCAAGATATCCAAATATCATGGCGCGGTTGTGAAGGGATTCGACGGAGGATTGCAATAACGTGATCCGACGACGAAAATCTTCACCGATACTGCTGTTTTCGTAGTCTGGAATAATTTCCTCGATCAGCATTTTGATTGTATCGACATCGCAGTTCATTTTTCGGCTGTTTAATGATACTGCGGCGGTCTCGATTTCCTTCCAATAGGTTTCCCTTGGAACGCCAGTCCCAAGAGATTGTACCGGGTTGGGCACCTCAAATTCTGGTGCGCTTTTTTGGCCCGGTCGAGCCGAAGTGCGACGCGTAGGACCTACAAAACTTGCCGTTGCGACAAATTTCTTTCGTTTTATGCCGATTTCCTTAACTCGATTAATAAACGTGTCACGTCGAAAAGGGGACATCAAAAGATCATCGGGGCCCGAATCTATTGTTTCTTCAACTTCCGATTTATTCTTCGGTTTGACGATGCTTATCACAACCAAAAACGGGTTTTTCCCAATTTCCTGATGGCGGACGCCGTGAATGATCGAGTGGGCCGATGATCTTTGCCCGTTGACGTTACACAGGAATAGATCGGCCTTGTCTTTAGCTATATTTTGGTGGGCTTCTT
The DNA here is from genome assembly GCA_964574215.1 of uncultured Rhodospirillaceae bacterium. Lineage (GTDB taxonomy): Bacteria > Pseudomonadota > Alphaproteobacteria > Rhodospirillales > UBA2165. The sequence continues at coordinate 12,785 of CAZNLR010000055.1, forward strand.
CAAAACTGTGCGCCATCTGGACGTCCTTCATTCCAAGGATATTCAAATGACGTTGAATTTCGGCGTGGTTACCCCTTGGCCAACCGCCGACGACAGCGGATAGCTTAGATATATCGATTTGAACTTTGTCTATTTTCTGCACGCCGTGTCCAATTTCGTAAACTAAATAGACGCGAATTGATAGTTCGACTGTTCCTCAAACAATTTTACACCATCTTCTCAGTATTAGATTATAAGCGAGTCTAATGGTTAGATTAGTGATGTAGATCACATTCTATAAATAGGTTTTAGAACGGACGGTCACAAGTGCTAATCCTGTCGCGCTTACCATTTATTGATACTTTTCCATCGATTTTGACGAAGCCCAAATTCGGGCTGGGCGTCGGTTCCGCCAGCTTGTATTAAGTTGGTATGGAAAAAGATCAATTTCCCACTCACTTCGATGGTCAGCCGGTCAATCCGGAAGGGATGGCGCCGTCGGCTTTACCCCTTGAGATTACCTACGGTAAAGCCCGCTATCGAATAGATGCGGATGCCGTTCACATTACCAACAGCACCGAAGACAACGAGGAAGTGACCTGGACCGAGCCGCTTTCGTCTTATGATACGGTCAGGCATTGGGTTATCGCGGAAGGGATCGAGAGCCCAACAGGATTTTTTCCGCGATTATTTGGCAGGACGTCCGCTCCCAAAGAGAGCGGTGCGCGGCATTCGGTGATTGCCCTGGCTCATGCCAGAGACCCGTGGATGTCGGTGATCCTCCATAGCCGGCAATTGTCGGCGGATGAGACGCCAGAGGGCGTGGACAGGCTGATTGAGGCGTATCACGGGATACTGGCCCTGGATTCCTGATCGCCGCCCGCTAAGCTGCCGGTTGGGCCACAGGATTTTGGCCGTCGCCGACAATATGAACATCCCTTTGGGGGAACGGTATGGTTATGCCGTTGTCTTTGAAAGCCTGCCAAACCTGGAGATAGACGGCGCTTTTAATGTTGGAAATGCCGTTCTGCGGATCATCAATCCAGACTCGCAGTTCCAGGTCGACGGCGCTGTCGCCGAAGCCTTTCACCAGACAGGCCGGTTCAGGAGAATCAATGATGCGTTCCTCCTTCTTAGCCGCATCAATGCATGTCTCTATGGCCTTTGGCAGATCGGTTTCGTAGGCGACGCCGATGGGCAGCTTGAGACGAATTTGGGTGTCACTGTAAGTCCAATTGGACACCCGCTGGGATATCAGTTCCTCGTTGGGAATAAGATGTTCGACACCGTCCCTGGTGATCACCGATGCATAGCGGCCGCCCAGGGTGTTGATCCATCCGTAGGTGCCGGCCACCTCGATAACATCGCCGGGTTTGACCGATTTGTCCGCCAGGATCAAAAGGCCGCTGATTAAGTTGGAGAATATCTTCTGCAGGCCGAAACCGATACCAACACCGACAGCACCACTGAAAACCGCAAAGGCCGTCAGATCGATGCCCACGCTGCTCATGGCGGCGACGATGGCGATGGTTATGACGACGATCTTAAAGAGCTTGGTGAACAGCACCTGCACCGACGGTGTGATATTGGGCAACTGGCTGATGCGCCGCTCCAACAGCCGCGACGAGAACTGGGCCAGCCAGAGCAGGGCGGCGAGGGCGATCATGCCTTTGATCACGGTCAGCGCCGACAGCCTCAAATCACCGAGATTGACGGACAGACTATCGAGGAAAGCGATGGTCGGGTCGAGCAGGTTGAGAATATTCAACGCGGCGATGATCCAGGCCGCGGTCGCGATCAATTTGGCCCAGGTTTTATCCCGGATGAGAACCGACGTCAGCCGGATAATGATCCAGGCTGTCAGCAAACTGACGGTTACGGTCAATAAGTGGTGTGGCCATTTGGCGTAGCCGGCGACCAGCGAGGAAAACCACTGTAAAATAATCCAAACCAAAGGCAACGATAGGATCGCCAACGATTGCGTCAGCTTGAAAAACCAGAACTCAGCCTTTTTCCAGGTGGCGAGCTTCGTGATCCATTCGTCAATTTTGGGTTTGGCCATCCGGGCGATAAGAAAGGCCACGGCAATAACCACCAACTGCCCCAGGCTCGAAAAGACGAGAATTTCGGTAAAAACCCAGTCTTTTAACGCCAGCAGTTGCATTTCGACAAAATGCGGATCGAGCAGTTTTTCCATGTTCCGATTCCCTCAGCTCCGTCTCCCAGAGGCGGAAAATGGGAATTAGAGTGCCACGAACCGGTGAAAGAGCCGTTAACGGCGGCTCACTACAGATCGGGATGTAGCCGGGGGCTATCTATAGAGAAAATCGGGTAGGAACATTACCAGGCCCGGCAGGAAGACCAGGATCAGCAGGCGGATTATATCGACACACCAAAACGGCGTAACGCCCTTAAATACAGTGGTGGTTTTGACGTCCTTCAGGACGCCGGCCAGCACGAATACATTTAGCCCCACGGGTGGAGTAATCAGACTGATCTCCGTTACCACGACGGCGACAATGCCGAACCAAACGAGGATTGCCTCTTCACCCAATCCGGCATAACCAAGGCCTTTGATAACCGGGAAGAAAATTGGAATGGTGAGCAGCAGCATGGACAGGCTTTCGAAAATACAGCCCAGGACAATGTATATTGCGATAATGATAAAAATGACAACCAGTGGGGAGACTTCGAAGCCGGTAACCATTGCCAAGAGACCATCCGGCAACCCGGCCCGGTTAACGAAGTTCGAAAAAATCATGGCGCCGAAAAGCACGGTGAAAAGCATGGCGGCGGTTCTGGCGCTGTCGACCAGGACATCATAGTAATCCCGAAAATTTCTGACGCCTCGGGCGAGGGCCAGCAAAAACGCGCCGCCGGCGCCGATGCCGGCTGCCTCGGTCGGGGTGAAGATGCCGCCATATATGCCGCCGATCACCAAAATGAACAGGAGAAGCGTACCCCAAACGCCCTTGAGCGCTTGAATTCGTTCGCTCCAAGGCATTTTAGCGACCCTTGGTCCGGCCTCCGGTTTGCGCCAAACGACATATTGAACGGCACACAGATAAAGTAAGATTCCAAGAAATCCTGGCAGGAAGCCGGCGGCGAACAGTTCGCGGATACTGGTTTCGGTCATCAAGCCGTAAATCACCAGAATAACGCTGGGCGGGATCAGAATACCCAACGTGCCGCCGGCCGCAATCGATGCCGTCGACAAGCTTTCGGCGTAGCCGAAACGACGCATTTCCGGATAGGCGACTTTGGACATGGTGGCCGCCGTCGCCAGGCTGGAGCCGCAAATGGCGCTGAATCCACCGCAGGCGACGATGGTCGCCATGGAAAGACCGCCCTTTCGATGACCGAGAAAAGCGTGAGAGGCAGTGAACAATTCAGATGACAAACCTGCTTTGGAGACCAGGTTGCCCATCAGGATAAACATCGGCACGACCGACAGCCCGTAACTTAGCGCCGTTTCGGAAAAGCGCGTACTGACCATTGCCAGCGAAGGTCCCCAGCCACTGGTGTAGGCAAAGCCACAGACGCCAACCAGTCCCATGGCAAAGGCGATGGGCAGGCGCATAAAAACGAGCGCAATAAGAATGACAAATCCAACGAGAGCAACAGTCACAGATAGTCCGATCTAATGGTTAAATATGAATCTAGGTCGATTTCAAATCGTCATGAATTGAATCATCATGACCGGGCGAAAGTGGACCTCGACCCTGAATATAGCGTGGGATATTCAAAATGAGCGCCACGGCAGTCGCGCCGCACATTGCTGAGATGAAAAAATAAATTGGCGCATATGGGATTTCCAGATACTCACTGGCATCGCCGTAGTCGGTAGCCTTCATGGCAAAGTCCCACATACGATAAGCGACTGTCGCCAACATAATTGTCGCTAGTACATTGATGAAAAGCTGGCGCGCATTAATCAACCTTACGGGAAACCACAAATCCATTAGGTCAACGGCGACATGTTCCTCGCGAAAACTGACAGTTGGCAGAACGGCAAAAATCAGAATGCCCATGAAAAACTCGGTGAGTTCTGTAGCGCCATCGAGAGGAGAATTGAAAACATAACGTCCGACCACATCAATGCAGGTCATCAACATCATGGCAAACAGGAACAAGGACGACGTGCCATCGGTGAGACGCCGCAGCCTATTGGCTACGGCGCTCTCCTCAGACTTAACGTCCTTTATTTCGGGTGTGCTGCTCACTTGTAACTAGCTGCAGCGGCACGCAGATCCGCCAAAGCGGCTTTGGCGTCGATGGTTTTAAACTTGGCCATTTTCTTCAGCCAGTTGGCTTCAATTTTAGCCGAGACTTTTTTATAGTCCGCCATCATGGCGCTGGACGCCGTTTGAATTTTGGAGCCGGCTGCCTTGGCGGCGGCCAATCCAACGACATCACCATGTTCCCAAATTTTACCAATCTGTTTGGAGAATTCAGTACCGGTGGTGCTGAGAACCGCGCGGCGGTCTTTGGCCGACAGCTTGTCAAGGAACTGCGGGCTGATAATAACCGCGAAGCTACCGTAGTAGAGGCCGCCCTTCATAAACGTTACGTAGGGGACGATTTCTTTGAGACGGAAGCTCTTCTGCGTTTCGACCGGCATAAAGACACCGTCGGCAACACCCGATGATACGGTTTCGTACACTTTGGGAGCCGGCACTTTAACGGCGACAACACCCAGTTGTTTGCCAACCAAGCTGCTGACACCGCCGGCTACGCGAATTTTCAAACCTTTGAGATCGGCCAGTGAATTGATCTGTTTTTTGGTTTGAATAACCGCATCACCATGGGAGAACATAGCAGCGACGACAACACCACGGTGTTCATTGGCTTTGCTCAAATGGTCTTCAAAGGCTTTTTGAGAAGCATAGGAAGCAGCCTCCGCCGTTGCGCCGAGACCCGGCATTTCGACCGCCTGAGTGGCCAGATAGCGGGTGTTGTAACCGTGGAAAATCCATGCGGCATCGGCAATACCATCGCGCGCAACTTCGAACTGTTTCGGCGGTGAGGCCAATTTATATTCGATTTTCCATTTCACGCGGCCTTCTGTCGCGGCTTCGATCCGCTTGCCCCATTGTGGGAACATCTGGGAGTTTTGCGGATGAGTAGGCGGCGCCCAACTGCTGAATTTCATAACTGTTTCCGCTTTTGCGTTGATGGCAGTCATCATCGCAGCAGCGCCGATAATTCCAAATACGTATCTAGACATCAAAGTCTCCTTGCTGGTGTAGCTTCCCGGCTTGAACCGCCGGTCATTTACATATGTTGTTGCCGAAATACGGCAAAAATAAGTGAATTAGGATAATAGACCCCCCAAAATCACTCGACCTGAAATATACGAAATTATTGACCAAAAATCTCACTATTTAAGTGAAATTCGTGCCCAACCGAGTTCGTTAGGTAAACCATTAACAAATTATGGGCGATTGCCGCAAGTCTTTGTATTTTACCTAACCGATAGAGTGAATTAACGTAAATATTTCAAGCAGTCGGAACTGGCACAATGACGATTGTGTGGCAATTTGTCTAATGTTGGATGGGGCAACAACCATAACCCACGGTTATGATTCTAGTAATGGGCTGGCAATGGGTACGGCTATAGTATCGAAAGTTGAGATTTCGGCTAGAATCCGTACAACTCGGCGGGATTTTCGACCAAGATTTTCTGGCGCGTCCGTTCGTTGTCTACCCAATCCAACAACATATCCATAACAATGGCATCATCCGGCCTTGGGTCCTGTGCCGGATGCGGCCAGTTGGTTGCCCACAACATGCGCTCCGGCGCTGCTTTGACGAAGGCTTTGGCCAGAATTCCCACGTCATCGTAATGAGGCGGACCGACTTTCGAAACCTCATAAGGCGCCGAAAGCTTAACCCAGGCGCCATTGTCGACAAGATCGAGCATCATCTTGAACGCAATATGATCCGTCTTGACCGGTTCCAGGAATTTACCGACGTGATCAATGACCAGACCCCCGGGAAGACGATTGACGGCATCAATATGGTCATGCAGTTCCCGTCCATCCAATTGTAGTTGCACGTGCCAGCCGAAATTATCGACCCGCGCCGCCATCTCTTCCAGAATTTCCCAGGGCAATGCGCCGCCGGGCAACATATGAAATCGGATGCCCCGCACGCCTTTCGAAGTTAAGTCCTCTAATTCGCCGTCGGTTACGGAGGTGTCGACGGCTACCACACCGCGGGCGCTGTCACCGATCTTCGCCATGGCATCAAGAGTGCAACTATTATCGACGCCATAAGTCGTTGGCTGTACGATGACCACGCGGTCCAATCCCAACCTATCCTGAACTTTCCGGTAATCGGCCAAACGACCGTCCGGCGGTTCCAAGAGGGCCGTCGGCGCCATGGCGTATTGCGGCTCATAAATATGCATGTGAGTGTCGGTGGCCCCAGGGGGTGCCGTGAGCTTCGGTTTTGGATCGTTACCATACTCGTAAGCCACGGATTAATTCCCGGAATAAAGGTTCCTGGCTTTGTGCCATTCCTCAATACCTTCTTCTGGGTAGTGATCGAAATGGACGTCATGTTCGCCCTCAGGCACGTCAATCCAATCGGCCTTATAAGCAAGCATGAGATGAACGCGGTCGGGAGGAGTGGGCAACGGTGTATCGATGGCCGATGCGAAAGGATAAATGAACTCCGGGTAGTTCGGACTGAAACACCAAAGCGCCGATCCGCATTTTGCACAGAAATGACGATGATTGGAGCTTAGGCCTTCCTCGTCATAAACATCGCGATGATTATTGCGCGATTGGTAGACTGAAATATTTTCTTCGCCTTCCACTTTCAAACTGCCGGCATCGCCCATGATGTTAATGGCATAGCCGCCCCCCCCGCCGGTTTTGCGGCAAATGCTGCAATAGCAATAATTAAACGGGTGGGGGGTGTGTGACGAAAAACTAAATTTGACGGCGCCGCAATGGCACGATCCTTTGAGTTCCATTGCATTTCTCCCAGCAAGTCGGCGGGCCAGGCCATTCCGCTAAGCCCGCGTGTTGGTTATCAGCTTTTTGGCTTGATTTTTGACAGATTCTTTACCGAAACGACGTTTTTTATCCCTTTGACGACAATGGTCGCTTTTTCTTTTTCCTTACCGGACAATGAGCGTCCGAATAGAAAAACCTTTCCACCGACCGACCGCCATCTGAAGTTGGTGACGTTGACACCTTTGGCATCCAACAACAGTGCATTGATTTTGCTTTCGATAACCGTGTCGTCGACAAAATTTTCGACCGCACCTTTTTCCTTATCGATGGATTTTATAACCAATATCTCGTTGTAGATATTTTTTACATTCTCAACGCCGCGGGTAAGTTTTTCCGCTTGTGATTTTTGTTCTCCAGTTTCGACCGAACCCGTCAACATTACATCCTGTTCGTACACGTCGGCGCTGATAGAAACCACATCCGTGCCCATTTTTTCGACGACCTTGGCCGTGATTTCGGTTTTGATCGCCAAATCGGCGGCAATATCTTCTGAGCTTCTATCCTCGACGGCTGCTTCCACGGCGCCTTTAATCATGGATAGGGGATTCAAATCAATCGCGTGGGACGAGGCCGTATGAAACAGCAGGATTACCGCTGCAATAACCGCGAGAGAAAATGACCTCATTTAACTGACCTCCAACAAACTATCATCAACGACACGCTCGCTCGGCAGTTGAACTATCACGGTTGTTCCTTCGCCGAAAACACTTTCGATTATCATATTGCCGCCGTGGGCTTCAACCAAGCCCTTGGTCAATGGCAGTCCCAGTCCGGTACCCTCGATTACATCCGTATCAGAACTTTTTATCTGACCAAATTTTTGCAACGCTATTTCTATTTCCTCTTCTCGCATTCCGATACCGGTATCGCTGATCGATATATCCATCGACTGGTCTTCGTTTAACACCCAGTTTGTCGTAACGCGGCCACCACTATTGGTAAATTTAACGGCGTTTGAAAGCAAATTTACCAAAATCTGCTTCATGCGACGTTCGTCAGCCAGGATCATTTGTTGGCAATTACGTTTTTCGAATTTCAATTCCACGCCTTCTGCTTCCGCCCGAGATTTGACCATGCGCAGGACGGATTCGACCGTTGGCTCAATTTCAATTTCCGATTCATTGAGTTCAAGTTTGTGGGCTTCGATGGCGGAGACGTCGAGAACATCATTGATGAGATGCAGCAGGTGATGGCCGGATTCATAAATATTGGTGACGTATTCCTCTTGTTGTTCATTTGCCAGTTCACCGAATATTTTCTCGGTCAATAATTCAGAAAATCCAATCACCGCGTTGAGAGGCGTTCTGAGTTCATGGCTCATATTGGCCAGGAATTCGGTTTTGGTGCGATTGGCGGTTTCCGCTTCGATCAACGCATTTCTGAGTTCCTGTTCCCGGTTTCGGGAATCGGTAATGTCTTCGCTGAGAACATAAAATCCTTGTGGGTTCCCGTTGTGGTCCATGTTCGGCACATAAGTGCTGCGTCTTATTACCGGCTGATCGGACGCGGCAGTTTGTGCTTCGAATTCGACAATGGAAATTTCACCGCCAGCCGCCTGGTCTAGGTGGTGTTTCAATTTTTCATACGTTTCCGTTCCCCAAAGTTCAGATACAGTTTTTCCCAGAATGTTATCCCGGTTTAAAGCAAAGTCCTTTTCATATTGTGCATTGACGAATCTATAAATCCCGTCCGCATCGATATAGGCGACCAACACGGGAATATTATCGGTGATTAGTCGAAGAGTTAGTTCTCTCTCCCTGAGTTCACTGGTTCTTTCGTCGACGCGCCTTTCAAGCTCGTCGTTTGCCCTCTTTAAATTTTCTTCAGCACTGGCTTGCTTTCTTTGGCTTTCGGAAATCGTCCGCAAGAAGCTGTTGATTGAGCGGGTCAATTGGCCAAGTTCATCTTCAACATGGCCCTCCGGTTCTTTGAGGCGGTAGTTTTCGAGACTCTCGGGATTGGCGTCGCCAACGGATTTGGCAAGCTGCATTAGGGCTCTGGTAACAAGGAAGTAGAATAAAATGACCAGTAATCCGCCAAGGATAATATTTCTAATGACTTCTGATATTAAGGCGAACCATGATCGTTCATAAAATGCCGATAGTGCCAGGTCGAAATTCACTTCAATATCGAGGGTACCAATAACTTTATTAGAGTTGCCGGGAGCGGTGAGTATCATGCGTCTGGTTAACGTACTTTCCGTAAACCGATCCGTCAGCCATCTGGTTTTGCGTTGCGGCGCCTGTCTCTCCAGACTCCCCAATATACCGCCGCGTTCATCCTCAATTCGCGCGCGTACAATAAAATCGTACACAAATAGCCCTTTTACGATTTCTGCCGCCTGAATATCATCGAGACGCAGCGCAGCATTGGTCGCGTTAATTTCCGCTCCGTTGAGAATGCGCTGAATACGGTCGCTCGTCAGCGTGATTTCATCTCTAAAATCGGAAGCAACCTGAGCCAAGCCGAACAGCGACCCCAGGATCAAAGTCATGGCGACGCAGATAACGGCAAGCCTGTAAGAAATGCGCTCTTTTGTTAGCTGTATAATCAAAGTTATCCGGTACTCACTAAAATTTTTCGGCGATCTCTATTTAAAAATAAGCGGTGACACCTTAAATATGGTGTTCAATGTTGAATTTAAAACAAAAAAGCGACTTAATTGGAACTTAGAAATTGTGTTTTAATTATCTAATAATAATTGAATAATATGGTATTATTTCCTTTATTAAGTCCTATAGCTCGTTTTTTTTGCGGGTTGATGGTTCTTGAGATCGTCTCAAATATTAATAGATTCAGCGAAGTATCTTTAACATTGAAATTTTTAATTAGCGTCATATGTAGAAATATACTTTTGAGGGAGATTTCAACCAGATTACCGATTAAGATTAAGACGGACCGAAAATTCTGGGAATGGTGATGGTTTCATCGCTGAAAAATTATTACCGCCCAGCCGGGTAAATGCCGAAAAAAGGCAAAACCTAAAGAATACGAATGAGGGATATTTGTGACCAACCAAACTGAATCAATTGTCTTCATCGTCGACGATGATGAAGCCGTAAGGGAATCCTTGCATTGGCTCGTCGAGTCCGTGGGGCTGCCGGTTAAGACTTTCGCCACAGGTATGGAGTTTCTAGACAGTGATGCGCCCGGTCAGGCGGGGTGCGTCATTCTCGATATTAGAATGCCGGGCATGAGCGGTATCGACGTATTTGAGGAACTCAAAGTGCGCCAAGTCGATATTCCGGTTATTTTTCTGACCGGTCACGGCGACGTTCATCTCGCCGTACGAGCCATGAAATCGGGTGCATTCGATTTTGTCGAAAAGCCCTTTAACGACCAGTTGCTGCTCGATTTGGTTCAAAAAGCTATCCGCCAAGATTCGTCAAATACGTCGGCCAGAATCCAATTGAAGTCGATCCGCGACAAGCTGGACAATTTGACGGAACGGGAACGGCAGGTTCTGGATGGCGTTGTTGGCGGTGAGTCGAATAAGATAATTGCCGGAAAGTTGAGTCTCAGCGAAAAGACCATCGAATTTCATCGCGCAAAAATGATGGAAAAAATGAAAGCGGCGACCTTGGCGGATTTGATTAAAATGGTGACCATTCTCGAAAAATTTAACGAAAAAGTATAAATAAATCCACGCTTCACACCTGTAAAAATCAAGATTAAGCACCATATTTTATGAGTCGCACCGCCTCGGTGCGCAGATTCACCATGGGAGAAAGTAGGCATGGCCGTTTTTGTGGGCGATATTCTGAGAAATAAAGGCCTGGAGGTGATAGCGATCGATGTTGCCGCTTCGATATCGGACGCCGCACGGCTTATGTCGCACAAGAAAATTGGATTATTGGTAGTGCTGAACGAAAATAAAAAATTCGTCGGTGTATTGTCGGAGAGGGATATCGTTCGATCCGTTGCAACGGATGCGGCAAGTATCGGCGAAAAATTCGTCGGTGACCTCCTGACCCGGAACGTTATTGCCTGTGACCCGCAAGCCAAACCCGAAGACGTATTCGAGGTGATGAAGGAGAAAGGGTTTCGCCATATGCCGGTTGTCGAAAACGGCAATGTGAGAGGCGTCATCAGCCAGACCGATCTGGCGCAGTATGCAGCTGCCTAGAAACCGATCCGCCTAACCTATCCTAGCCTCTCCAGGGTGGGTTCGAATCTACCAGACACCGATATAAACGGGGCGTTTTTCGGCTCTGGACAGCGCGTTTTCGGCTTTTAACTCTAACGGATTATCCGGCAAAGTCGTTCTAAATTTTCGCCGCCGCAAAGATTCAAACATATATTCGCGCATTTGCTTTCGAACATCTTCATATTCGGGATCTTCCCCGAGATCGTTAAATTCATGGGGATCGTTGTCCAGATCGAACAACTCGGGCCGGAAGGCTTCGTAGTGTATATATTTCCATCGATCGGTCCGAACCATGGTTGCGCGGGCTTCACTCGCCTTAATCCCGGTTTCCTTTAAGTCAAACCGGGGTGCAAACTCGGATTCACTGATGGTGTATTGGCGCCAGTCTTTGACATCCTCGCCGCGCAAAATCGGCAACAGAGAACAACCTTCGAGAATGTGCTCGGCGACTTCTCCGCCAGCCGCATCGACAAAAGTCGGGACCAGATCAATTGCTTCAATCAAGCGGTCGTCTTTCATGCCGCGTGTCGCGTCGGCGGCGCTGTCCGGATCATAAACGATCATGGGTATGCGAACGCTTTCCTCGTGAAATAATTCTTTTTCGGCCATCCAATGATCGCCCAAATAGTCGCCATGGTCGCTGGTAAAGACGATCATGGTGTCGTCCATCCGTCCTGAATCTTCCAGAAACTTGATGAGCCGGCCCATATGATCGTCGATCTGTTTGATTAACCCCATATAGGCGGGGATTACGTTATTGCGCGCTTCATCCGTGGCGAAGGTTTCACAGTCTTCCCGCTGGGCACACATCTTTAGCACGGGATGACCGTTTTCCAGTTCCTTGGGATGACGGTTTACCGGCAGGACATCGTTGTGACCGAACATGTTGTGATACGGCGCCGGCGCCATATAAGGCCAATGGGGCTTAATATAACTGAGATGCAGGCACCAGGGATCCTCACCGTTCTCGGTGATGAATTCCATGGCCCGGTTGGTCATGTAGGCGGTTTCCGAATGCTCTTCCTTGATGCGGGCCGGCAGATGGTTATTGCGGATATACCATCCCGAAAGAATTTCACCATTTGGACCTTCGGCTGAATTGGCGTAGTCGTGCCACGGGTTGTCGCCTTCATACCCCAATGACTTGAGATAATTGTTGTAGGCGAGTTCTGGCGGCGGGAAGTGCTCGTTACCCCAAAGTCCGTCATCGCGTTCGTAGGGCTCGAATCCGCATTGACTGATCAACACGCCGAGATCGGACCGTGGGTCGACGCCCAATCTTTTCATGCCTTCGATATCCGCATTCATATGGGTTTTGCCGACCAGGGCGACGCGATGGCCGAGGGGGCGGAGATAATCACCCAGCGTCAGTTCACCGGCGCGTAGAGGCACGCCGTTCCAGGTGGCGCCGTGCGTGAAATTATAACGACCGGTATAGAAGCTCATGCGCGATCCGCCGCATATGGGCGCCTGGCAAAAAGCCTGATTGAACATCATCCCGCGTTCGGCGAGGGCGTCGATATTCGGCGTTTCGAGCCTTGGATGACCGGCGCAGGAAAGATAGTCAGCGCGTAACTGGTCACACATTATGAAGAGAATATTTTTGACTTTACCCATGCTCGACCGATTTCCATTAATTGATTGGTGAATTTCAGGCTGTCACTCCTATACAAGCAAGGCAGTGTGATCAACCCGGAAACCGGAATCTGGCAGTAAAGATTTAGTGCTCTAGCCAAGCAAGTAACGACTGCTTTAGTGAAACGCTATCTAGCGAATCGTAGATATTCCATGGAAAATTGAATGATAATTCTTTGGAATTACCAAAATCTAAAGCTAATTTAATGGCCGCTGATTTTAGCGTGCAGCGGTTTCGTTTCCTGAAACTTTGTCTTTTGTTCTTCAGATGCCTCTTTTTGGTAATTTTTCTTCCAATCGCCGTAAGGCATGCCGTAGACGGCCTCCAAGGCATCTTCATAGGTAATGCCTGCACCGCGATCTTCAGCTGCGGCAAAATACCATTTGGAAAGACAGTTACGGCAAAATCCGGCCAGGTTCATAATGTCGATGTTTTGTGCATCGGTCCTGTTTTGAAGATGTTCAATCAGGCCGCGAAAAGCGGCGGCTTCGATTTCGGTTTTGGTCTTGTCATCCATTTTAAGGCCCCAGACTAGAATGAGCCCCCCTTGAAAATTAATTTAGTTCAGGGACACCGAAATGCAAAGGCGGCAATAGGAAAAAGTTATCTACAGATTATTCAGATTGAAATAACACTCTATCCACAACCTATACACAAAGGTATCAACAGGATGCGGTTTCATTGTAATTGTTAGCGATTGCCCGCCTGTGGTACGATCCCTGGGAACGCCGGGGGTGGCGTTTTCGATTCAATTCGGGAGGTATTAATGGCTTTTAATCAGCCAGATCGGCCAGATTCGGAAAATCGGTCGATAGAAGTGGTTCACGACGCTAATACGCAGCAGCCGGATGATGCCGAGCCAGCTCCTGCGTCCGATGCAGATCATTTGCACCAAGAAGACGCCAATAGCGGCGTCCTTAGCGACCACTTCAGTAGTTTGGAAGCACCCGATTGGAATCCGCCTTTTCATGTTCGTTTCCGATTACTCAGCATTGCCGCCCTGATTGCCACCGTGGTCTGGCTGGTGGTTTCGGCGGACTATGTGTCGCAGCATCTGGGATTCGAAGAACTTGCCGCCTTGTTGCCGCACGAGATCGGCGGAATGGTTGCGGGCATCGCTGTGCCCATCGCTCTCTTATGGATCGTCGCCGCCTTTTACGAGCGCTCCAAATTGTATCAGGCCGAAGCCAGAGCATTGCGGTGGCATTTGAAACAGTTGACTTATCCGTCGGATGCCGCCGAAACCCGGGTTGCCGAAATTACCGAGGCGTTAAGAGCGCAAACTGCGGCGATGACCAAGGTTTCCGAGGATGCGGCTCAAAAGGCGGCAGCGGCGTCGGATTTGATCAAACGGCGAACCTCGGAGCTGACTGCTGCTTCTGAAGATGCCGGGCTAAAGGCCGATAGCGCCGGCGAGAAACTACGCCTACAAGCCGACGACCTAGTATCGGCGTCTGACCGGGCCATCGCTCGGGCGCGCGAAGCTGGAAACGTCCTGCATCATCAGTCTCACGATCTGATCAACGTCTCCCAGCAGGCGTCGTCCCGGACTGAGGATATTACCAACACGTTGCAGAAAAGCGGCGAGGAACTTCTGCGCATTGCGCACGAAGCATCGAAAAACGCTCAAAATACGTCGGAATTGTTCCGCGATGAATCCGATCGCCTGGCGACCGTCTCGGTAGAGGCGGCGGCCCGGGCTGAGAAAATGGGCTCCGATCTTGCGGCGGAAACGGACGCGCTGGCCGGTGCAACTGAAATGGCCGCTCAACGGGTTGAATCTGCGACTGATAATCTGCGCGATTACGGAAAAGACATGACCCGGCGGTCCGACCAGCTTTCAAGTCAGGCGGAAGTTGTCAGCGAGATGCTGACCCACCAGTCTGAAATTCTGGCGGAAGCAATCGAAAAGTCCAAGCAGCAAACCACTGAAATAGTCGACGCCATAAACGGTGAGGCCAATAATTTGATGACAGCGACCGATGAAACTCTGGGCAAGGTCAAGGAGTCCGGCGCGGAATTATCGGCCAGCGTCCGGGATCTGCAGTCGGCTGGTGATAAGGCGTCCGATCAGATCGATCAGACCACTCAAACGTACCGCCACTACATTGATGAATTGGACCAGTCGACCGACAAGGCGTCGGCGCGGGCCCGCATCGTCGGAACTCAAATCCAGGAGGTGTCCGGAGAATTAGAGCGCGCCGCCGACAAGGTATTGGGGCAGGTCGAACAGGTTGGCGACTCGCTGAAGGCTCGAACCGAAGATTTGACCAAACAGTCCGAGCGGGCTGTCAGTGATATGGAGAATTCCGGCGAGGTTCTGCAAAAACGGGCGGATCATATGGTCCGCCTGAGTGATCTTGTTGTTCTTCGATTGGGGTCGACCATCGAAGCCTTGCAGAAACGGGCCGAAGAATTGGGCGAAACCTCGAAAACAGCAAATGCTCAGATCGACGATGTCACCACGAAATTGCATCAATCAAAATCCGAAATCAGGGAAGTGACCGATGCCAGCGTGGGTAATGTAGACCGCGTTGCGGCGGCCTTGAGAAGGGACCTTCAGGAACTGACACAGGCGGCCGAGGGCGCCGGTGAAATCAGTGACGGTTTTGGCGTTCGCTTGGTTCAGTTGGCCACGGAATCAGACGGTGCAACGAAAAAATTGCAGCATCTGATGGAAATTATGGATGACCATATTAGAGAGTTGGCGGTTGCTTCAAATACGGCGGGCGGTGACATGGAAGCCGTCAGTCATAAAATCATACAGCAGTCCGATCTCATTAATAACGTTACCCGAACCGCTGTCGATCAAGTCGGAGAGGTGGGTACCGCCTTGCGGGAAGAAACCAAACTGGTGGGTGAATCTTCCACAAAAGTGACGGAAAGGCTGCGATCAATCGGCATCGTTCTGGATAGACGGTCAACGGAATTGTCGGAAGCTGCCAACGATGCGTCGGCCAAAGTCAGCAATGCCGCCGAAATGCTGCGTCAAAAATCTCTAGATTTAGCGGAAAATTCGAGTAAGGCCGTGGCCGATATCGGTATCGTGAGCGAGACCATGGAATATCGCTCCGAAGAGGTCGCTCAAGCGTCCGACCGGGCGGCCAAGCTGTTGGGACTGGTCAACGACGCCTTGCGTCAGCAATCCAAGGATTTGAGCCGCACCACCGACAATGCTGCCGATCAAATTGAAACGGTTGGCGAAAAACTCCACCTCAGGTCGCGCGAACTGACCGATATCACGGATGTTGCGGTGACCCGGATGGACGAGACCTGGGAAACCCTGGAAGACCGTGCCGACAAAATGCGGGTCGTTTCCAGCGATATGATACAGCAAGTAAGCGA
>CAZNLR010000056.1:0-26975 GCA_964574215.1 uncultured Rhodospirillaceae bacterium
CCTCGAAGGCGCCGAGCTGCTGGATGGCGACTCAGATGGCGTATTCGACGATCTGGCCTTCTACATTGATGATGAAACAGACGGCCTCGACACCATCTACACGACGACGGTTGTCAACCACCTGTCCGACCCCTTGGTCAAACTGATCTTCGACTTCGACGAAGACGGTGTCTTGGATCTCTTCTTCGTGGCCGACGCCTTCGATCAATCCGGCGCAAGCAACAATATGGCCATTGCCGGTGCGGTAACTGCCGACACAATTGACGGCGGCTCCGGCGACGATATTCTTTTGGGTAATGCCGGTGATGACATATTAAGCGGTGGCAGCGGCGACGACTATATCGACGGCGGAGACGGCAGCAACACGATCAATGGCGGCGCCGACGACGACACCGTTACCTTCCACAAATCCAGCGCCGGCGTGGTGGTCGATCTGTCCGGTGGCGGCACGACGTTCGTAACCCACGGTTCCGGTACCGATAGTCTCCAGAATATTGAGCATATCGAGGGCTCGGAACACGTCGATACGATAATCGGCGACACCGGCTACAACGAAATCATGGGCCTCGAAAGTGCCGATACTCTTACCGGCGGTGTCGGCGGCGATCGGTTTATTTATGAATCCATCTTCGATTCCGAAGCGGGTGACGGCGATACCATCACCGATTTCGAAGCCGGTGTCGGCGCCGGTGTCGTCGATATTCTGGATATTGCCGACATCGTGGACGGCGCAACTTTCTCATTCCTGGGAAATTCTAGTGGTGGATCGTTGTTTACAGGTGGCGGTGACGTTGAGGCCCAATTTAACCAGAGCACCAAACTTCTCGAAATAAGCACCGATGCCGATACGGACGCAGAATTTGAAATCACACTTCAAAATGTGGACTTCGCAAACTTGACCAGCGATGATTTCGATACCGGTTCTGGCGGCGGAGGCTAGGAATTCCTTCCTGAATAAAGCAGAATGAATACCTATAATATTTAAGGAGGGGACGGTGGCGAAAGCGGCGGCAAAAAAGCCCGGGAAAAAAACGTCTAAAAAAACTACAAAAAAATCGGCGGCCAAGAAAAAGGCGGCGGTAAAATCAAAGGCAACTGCTAAAAAATCAACGTCAAAGAAAGCGGCGGTTAAGAAATCGGCGGCGAAGAAGCGCGCGGCAAAAAGAAATGCGCCGGCGAACAGGGCTGCGGACAGCCAATCCCCGCCCTTGGAAATGTCGTCCTCGCGCCAGTTCGTTTCCTGGCTTTACGAAAACAATCTCAGCTTCGCCTTTTCCACCTATCAGGCGGGTAAGGTGTTTTTTATCGGCCTGCAGCCGAACGGCCGGTTATCCATATTCGAACGCACCTTCAACCGGTGCATGGGTCTTTACAACAACGGCGATGGCGCTCTTTACATGAGCTCGCTGTATCAGCTCTGGCGGTTCGAAAATATTCTCAAAAAAGGCCAAATCCACGACAATTTTGATGCCCTGTATTTGCCGGTGAACGGGCATACGACGGGTGACGTTGATGTTCACGATATTGCTCAACTGGCCGACGGGCGACCGATATTCGTCAACACCTTGTTCAGCTGTCTCGCCACCGTCGACGAGCGCCACAGTTTCGTTCCTGTCTGGTGGCCTAAATTTATCAGCAAGATCGCCGCCGAGGACCGCTGCCATTTGAATGGTCTGGCCATGGAGGACGGCAGGCCCCGTTATGTCAGTGCCGTGGCCGACACCGACGTGCCCAATGGCTGGCGCGACCGCCGGGAAAACGGCGGTTGTCTGATCGATGTGGATAGCGGGGAAATAATGACCCACGGCCTGTCCATGCCCCATTCGCCCCGACTGTACAACCACAAGCTTTACGTGCTGAATTCCGGCACCGGCGAATTCGGCGAAATCAACCGGGAAACGGGTGAATTTAACCCTATCGCCTTTTGCCCGGGCTATCTTCGAGGATTGGCGTTTCACAAATGGTACGCCTTGGTCGGATTGTCCCGGCCGCGGCACAAGACCTTTACCGGATTGCCTTTGGACCAGGCGTTGTCCGACCACAAGGCCGATTCCCAGTGCGCGGTTTACGTGATTGATCTTCGGACAGGCGATATCGTTCATTGGCTCCGCATCGATGGCCTGATTCAAGAACTGTATGACGTTGTAGCCTTGCCCGATATCCGCAGGCCGATGGCGGTCGGATTTGTTGCCGATGATATAAGACGGACGCTCAATGTGGCCGAACCGGCGCCCCTATAAACGCACCGAAATACCGCACCCTATCAAAATGATGGAAAAGTGTGTTATCATAGGCACTTACAGCAATTGAAAGTTTGAAACAGTTTCGGCATGAAAGAATTTTGGGCCAGACTGTCGGCTAAGCCGGCGATAGCGGTAGAACTGATAACGGCGTCACTGTTTATCAGCATCCTGGCGCTCGCCAGTCCTTTGTTCGTCATGCAGGTGCTGAACCGGTATGTGGCGCAGGGGGTCGACGCCACGCTCATCACCCTGACCAGCGGCGTTTTGATCGCCATCGTTCTCGAACTGATCTTCCGCCAATCCCGCATGCATCTCGCTCAGCTGGTGAGCTCCGAAAAAGACGAAGTACATTCCCTGACCGGTTATTCCACCTTGGTGCGTTCTAAATTAGCGTCGCTGGAACGGGTGCCTCCGGATACCAGGCGGGAGATTATGAACGGGCTACAGAATATCGAACAGGCCTACAACGCCACCAACATTACCACCGTTCTCGATGTTCCGTTTGCGATGTTATTCGTGTTTGTCCTCTACCTTCTGGAGCCGTCCATTGCCGGAGTGGTTCTCTTCTTTATCGTCGCCGTTTTCTTGGGTGGAATTTACGGCGCTTCGGGCATGGGCAAAAAAACCAACGACATCACCAATGCGTCGAGTGAAAATAGCGCCTTGCTGGGAACGGCCATCCGCGAAGCGGAGACGGTTCGGGCCTTTAACGTTGCCGCGTATTTACGTCAAACCTGGGAGGGGCAGTCGAAACACCTGATGAATCTCAGGCGGAAATTGACCATGCATCAAGGGTTGATCCAAAGCCTGACCCAAAGCTCCAACGCCTTGATGAGTGTGGCCGTTATCGTAACGGCGGGTATTCTGGTGGTGTCCGGTGAGATGGATGTGGGCGCGATGATCGGCGCCAACATTTTGGGCGCCCGCGCCCTGCAACCCATTTCGAAATTTTCCCAGTTGGGGTCCACATTCGCCAAAGCCCGCCAGGCGCTGCAACTCGTCAGTGAGTTTTCAAACCTGCCGTTGGAGCAGGAGCGGGGATCGGCGCTCAGCGACTATGAAGGCGGTATTGAGTTCCGCGATATCTCTTTCAATTATCACGGTGACAGCAATCCCTTGTTTGAAACGCTTTCATTGAAACTGGATCCGGGGTCGGTTCTGGTGGTTACCGGTGGAAACGGCGTCGGTAAAACCACCTTGGCGCGATTGATCCTGGGCCTCATTGAGCCGACCCGGGGAAATTTTTTGGTGGACGGTTTGGATCTGCAACAAACGGCGGCCGAATGGTGGCGAAAGCAGGTGATTTATCTGCCCCAGGAACCGGCCCTCATCGGCGGGAGCATCGAAGACAACATTAAAATCAACAATCCCGATGCTTCCAACGAACGGCTAAATCAAGTGATCGATATTGTCGGGCTCAGAAGGTTCGTCGATGAATCGGAGGCGGGTGTCGAGACGCCGATTATCGATAACGGTTGGCGGTTGTCGGAAGGTATGCGCCGCCGTATGGCGCTGGCGCGGGCCTTGATGACCGATGGCAAACTGGTGGTGTTCGACGAACCGACCGAAAGTTTCGATGCGGCGGGGGTGCAGGTCGTTCATACCGTTCTCAGTACTTTGGCCAAGGAAGGCCGGACCATCGTCGTCATGTCCCACGATCCGAAAATCGTTATGGGACGGCATATCGTTCTGGACTTGGATTCCAAACCGGTCCCGAAAATTTCCGCCGTTCCCGGCGTGGTTAAGAACGAGGAACCGGCGGATGAGGCCATACGGCAGGTGACCAATGACTGATCAGGTTGCCAAAGACAATGACCCCGCCGACGACGTCAAAATAACGGTCATCCCCCATTTATCTTATGCGCTTTGCGCCGTCGTAACGATGGCCTTCATCATTTGGTCGGCGGTCAGTTCTCTCGATATCGTCAGCATGGCGACCGGTGAGGTCATACCATCGACCCAACTGAAAACGGTCCAGCATTTGGAAGGCGGTATCGTCAGTAAAATTCTGGTCCGGGAAGGTGAGAGGGTGGATAAAAACCAGGAAATGGTCGTCCTAGCGCCCACGTCATCCAGCGCCGATGTCAAAGAATTGGAAATCCGGCTGGCCGGCCTGCGGATAGACATCGCCCGGCTGAAAGGTCATTTTACTGATCTTGCAGGCCCTGAATTCGATGCCGAACTTAAGGAAAAATTTCCCCGCCAGGTGGAACAGGCCCTCAAAAGATTTGAAATTTCATTGCGGCGGAATGAGGGAGAGTTGGCGAAACAGCAAAAAACAGTCAACCAGCGGAAACATGCAATCGCAGAAATTCAAGTCCGTATCCGCAATAATCGCACGGGTTTGAAACTGATCCGGGAGCAGGTGGCAATCAGCAATCAGCTTCTTAAAGAAAGTCTTACCAACCGCTATAAACACCTCGATCTACTGAAAGAGGAAGCCCGGTTGAGGGGAGGGGTGGAACAGGATTCCGCCGCCCTGATCGGTGCCCAGTCGGCGCTGGAAGAAGCCGAGGCCGGATTGACTGCCATCGGCAACATATTCGAAGACGAAAACCGCAAAGAGCTAGACGAGGCGCGGCAAACCTATGCCGAGCTCAGCCAGCGGATGGAAAAATTTAAGGACAGTCTGGAAAGAACGATCTTGCGGGCGCCGGTCGGTGGTATCGTGAAGACGATTTATGTGGCCACCATAGGCGGTGTCGTCAAGCCGGGTGAGCCGGTTGTCGATCTGGTGCCGGAAGGCGACAAGTTAATTGTCGAGGCAAAATTAGCGACCCAGGATATCGGCTATGTTGAAAGCGGCCAGCATGTCGTCGTTAAATTGGCGTCCGCCGATGCCGCGCGTTTTGGCGGACTTGACGGCAAGGTGGTGTCGGTCAGCCCGGACACGCTGTTGACGCCCGAAGGATCGCCTTTTTACAAAGTCAGAATCCAAACGGATAAAAGTTTTTTCCAGCGGGGAAAGAGCCGCTATAACTTATTTCCGGGCATGCAGGTGGTCGCCAATATCCAAACGGGTCAGCGGACGGTCATCGAATATTTGATTGAACCCTTCCTGTCGTCTATGGGCGACGCCATGCAGGAACGGTAATAATTTAAATTCCGAAAATTATTTTTTTCCCTTTGGGGCGGCCTTTTTCTTGGCTGGCGCCTTGGCGTCTTCATCGCCCCCCTCAGCCGAGAGGGCGCCAATTCGGGCCTGTACTTTTTCGTCAATATCCTTGGCGGCATTGGCCATGCCCTGCAGAATGGGCGAAAGCTGATTGGCGGGGATCATCACCCGGACAACTGGATTTGGTTGACCGTCTTCCTCCTGAAGGCCAAACGTCACTCTGAATACACCGTTGGCGTAGGAAACATTTTCGACGCGTTCTACGAAGTAGTTATTCACATTTTCCATAATGGCCCCAATTATATTTTAGTCGGTTAAAATTTCGTTGGTCTAATATTCCGCAACTAGCTGTCCGAAATGATATTGTTTAGGAGTTCAAGTACGTTGGCCGTATCGGTAAATTTCACGGCGATACCTTCATCATAATGGCGCACCACGCTGCCATTTAATTTATTTTCCTTGGATGCAGTCAGTTCTACATTCATACCGATATCAAAAGCCGGATTAGATTTGCCCAGGGCCGAGGAAAACTCGACGGCGCTGCCGCCGGGCGAAACACTGACAATGGATCCTTCCATCGAACCCGTCGAAGAATATATTTCTACGGGGATATTGGTGCTTTCACGCGAATGCAGGCGCCGTTGGTCCTGCCGCCTGTCTTCCCGGCTTTCTCTATCGGCATTCCGCCGTTCGCCATGCCGCCTGTCAGACTCCGACTCGTTCAATTCGGTTCCCACTCTGTTGAATTCGTTCAATTTTATTATACAGGGAAGGGAGGAGACTGGTCGAGAAATTTTGCTCTTTTTCTATCTTTCCCCCGAAAAAATGAACTTGCAGCGATCGCCGTTACCGACAATATGTCCTGCCGTCGGTGTCGGGAAATGGGTTGGAATGATAAGGACATCTTGATCGGCGTAGCGCTTTACGAATTTTGTTCTGGTTTGCCGGGATTGTTCCTTATCGATGCAAAATCGACTGTTCCATTCCGGGTAGGCGCATTGAACGGCGTGGTGGATGGTATCTCCGGCAAACACTGCCCTTTGCCCGCCGGCGTTCAGATTAAGGCAAACATGACCCGGCGAATGCCCCGGCGTTGGGTCCAACACCAGCCGGTCGTCGATGGCGTGATCTCCTTCCACCAATACCGCCTGTCCAGCCTCCATGATTGGCAATACCGAATCCTCGATACTGCCGTCCGCCGAACCGGGACCTTCCAGTTCCTGGCCCTGTTCCTTCCAGTATTTGTATTCGTCCTTATGAAACAGATATTTGGCGTTGGGGAATGTCGGCACCCACCGGCCGTTCTCCAATTTCGTGTTCCATCCGACATGATCCGCATGCAGGTGGGTGCAGAGAACCATATCGATGTTATCGGGATGAACACCCAATTCCGCCAAATCCTGCAGCCAGGACGTTTTCTGCATGTGCCAGGGCGGCGTTGACGGCCGTTCCTTGTCGTTACCGACGCAGGCCTCAACCAGAATGGTATGATGATCGGTTTTGATGACGAAGCTCTGAATGGCGCGGATGATCTTGCCCGTTTCCGGATCGATCACCCGCGGCGCCAGCCAGTCCATTTCACCGGCCAGACCCTCCTCCGTCGAATCGGGGAGGAAAAAATCGGGCATAAAACCCGGCCCTTCGTTTTCGATCACCCGATCGACAGCAATGTCACCGAATTGAAGCCAAGCCACAGCTGGTCGCTCCTATCTTGATTTGCTTACCCTTAGCAGCAAGTGGGCGCGATATCGATACGGCCTTCCTCCTGCGGATTCAATTCCTTGCCGATGGGGCGGAACAGGCGGGAATGGGGCACTGTCAGTTTATATATCCGCGCCGCCGTGCCGCCCAAAACCAAATTAAGGTCATCCTGAGTGCATTCCAACTTGAGAAGCTGTTTGAGGCTCCAGCCCCAAACGTCGACCTGGTGCTTAACCAGTTTCTTGCTGCGAATCTGGACGGCGTAGGAAGAGGGATAGTTACCGGGCTGGGAATGGAAGGGAATCGAAGCGCCCCAGTCACAGCCCCACATGAGTTTTTCAGCGCCGATATTGGGATCGATCAGCGCTTTGTGATACAGCTCGGCCCACCACAGGCCGGTTTCCAAATAGATATTGTCGTTGGAGGCCGCCACCAGAAGCGCTTCTTCGTAAAATCGTTCGGTCCACCAGCCCTGGACGCCGCCATGGTTGATGACAATTGGTACATCCGGATATTCGACTGCCAAGTCGGAGATCCACATTGGGTGTAGGGTTTCTGGCCAGTTATGATGGGTCAGCGGGTAGCCCATGACCACTCCGCTATGGACCTGCACAACGGTTTCGTGTTTGCGGGCGACATCCATTATTACGCGCATTTGATCCAGCCGTTCGGTTTGGCTCATGGTTTTTCGCCGCGTCGTATCGTTCGGTACGCCCTCGCCGATGCCGATAAATTTTCCGGTAGCAAGCAACTCGTCAACTTCCTTCGCGGCGGCTTCAATCGTCCATGGCTCTTCCCCCATACGCGCCTTCTTAGCCGTTTCCATGGCCGAGCAGACGGCGACGAACTTATCGGGATGGCGCTCGACAAGCTCAGCATTCATTTCATTGGACATGCCGAAAGCCGGCAACAGGACGCACATATCGACATCATAGCAATCCATATCGAACAGCAACCGGGGAGAATTGTCGTAGGCGACCAACCCCCTGATTGCTTGGGCCAGATCGTTGTAGCTCGCCTTGTCCGTTTCCAGTTTTTTTTCTTTGAAGGCTTTGCCCGCTGCGAATCTTTGGGCGTGGACGTGGGTGTCGACAATAAACCGGCCCATTTTCATAATGTAATTCTCCCTTTAATTAGAATTTGATTTCACTCTGTTCTGTTGTCGATCACGCGGCGCACTTTGTTGCCACTGTCATCGCGGGGCAAAGTACCGGGTGGTAGAATTTCGATTGCGGCATTGATTCTGATCGCCTGTTTGACCTTGTCCTGGGCATCGGCCTTGAGACCGGTAACGTCCAGGCTGTTTTCCAGGCCGTTATCCTGGTCAACAGTTTCCAACTTAACGGTCATGGTTGGTTTGGCGCCATTGCCGTCGAGGACGATCTGAAATTCGTGGTTGAGAGCGTCTATGCTGCGTACGGCCTCTTCAATCGCCGACGGATATATGTTGACGCCGCTGTACCAGATCATATCGTCCACACGGCCGATGATGGAGCCTTCAAGCTTCGGCCCGGCATGACCGCAGAAATCGCAGGTTTCTTCAGATATGCGGGATATATCACGGGTGCGATAGCGGAGGAGGGGCTGGGTATCGCCGACGATGTTGGTGAATACGACCTCACCGGTTTCGCCCATCGGCAGTTGCTCGCCGGTATCCGGGTCGATAATCTCCATAATGGCCATATCGTTGGAGATATGCAGGGCTTGATTCCCTGGACAACTGCCGCCCAGGGGAAAAATCTCAGTCATGCCGAAACCATCTACGACGGCGGCGTTCCAGCCTTCCGCCAATCTTTTCCTTGTGGCAGGGATGGCGGCGCCCGGCTCACCCACAGACGCCACGGCCCGAAGCCCCAATCGGGTGGTATCGACGCCCATTTCCTTAGCAACTTCCAGCAATCGTAAAAGATAAGAGGCCGTACCGCTTATGGTGACCGGCTTAAAATCCTGAATCAGTCGGATTTTGGATCGTGAATCCATCAGACCGGCGGTAACCATAATGGCGCCCTGCCTGACACCGGCTTCGTAGGCCGCCATCGGTCCCATCAACCCGTCGATTGGTCCCAGAATAATGGAAATATCGCCGCGTGCGTAAATGGGTTTGCGCTGAAACCGGTCGAGAATGTAGTCCCAATCCCGTTGCGAAAAAGCACGTCTGAGAGGACGTCCGGTGGTGCCGGATGTGGTCAGCAGCCGCACCCAATGGGATTGGTCGGTGCATTTATAGGAGCCGAACGGCGGATTGGCGTCCTGGTCAGCCTGTAATTCAGCTTTGGTGCAAAAAGGAATTTTCGTCAGATCATCGTAGCCTTGAATATCTCCGGGCGCCACGCCTGCTTCGTCAAATTTGTTCCGCCAGAATGGCGCGTTGGCGTAGACATAGTTCACCATGGCGGCCAGACGTTTGCCTTGCAGCGTTCGAAGTTCGTCCAGAGGCATGCGCCCCATCATGGGATTGAGAATGGTGTAATCTGGCAATCGGTTCATGACTCACTCCGTCCCCGGAAAGACGACGCAATGCTGGGGATCGACGGTCAGCCAGATTTTATCGCCCCGTTTCGCCTGCATGGACTGATGCACGATACAACGGAGACGCAATCCCCCGGAATGAACGAAACATTCGCTGTATCCGCCTTGGAAATTCATGAAGTCGATGGTTCCTTCCAGAATGTTGTGCTCACCCTCCGGCGGCGCTTCGGAGGCGTGAACGTCTTCGGGGCGCA
Organism: uncultured Rhodospirillaceae bacterium; assembly: GCA_964574215.1. Lineage (GTDB taxonomy): Bacteria > Pseudomonadota > Alphaproteobacteria > Rhodospirillales > UBA2165. Next base: position 9,783 of record CAZNLR010000056.1, read on the forward strand.
CGACAACTTCCAAATGTTCGCCCTCGGCCATGCCGTTGGGCAGGGGAATGTTTAGATCGCCTTTACCCTCGTCGATCTGAACCAAACCGTGACCGTTCTCGGTCCGCCGGAGCACCTGGCCTTTGATAAAGTTCGCGGTGCCGAGAAATGACGCGACGAATTCATCGGTTGGGCGGCTGTAGACATCTCTCGGCGCATCTTCCTGAACGATAAGTCCGTCGGACATGACGGCGACCTGATCAGACATGGAGAGGGCCTCCGACTGATCATGGGTGACATAGAGGGTTGTAATAGCGATCCTGGCCACCATTTCTTCCAGTTCCACCCGCATTTGTTCGCGCAGCTTGGCGTCCAGATTGGACAAAGGTTCATCCAACAGAAGCAGTTTGGGCCGGCGCACCAGGGCGCGGGCCAGGGCGACCCGCTGCTGCTGGCCGCCGGAAATCTTGGTGGCCGGACGCTTGGCGAAATCCTCCATGCCGACTTGGGTCAGGGCGTCCATCACCTGATCATTGATCTCGGCTTTGGCCGGGCGGGGTTTTTGCACCTGCAATGGATAGGCGACATTGTTGAAGACATTCAGATGGGGCCAAATGGCGTAAGACTGAAACACCATACCGATATCCCGATGATGGGTGGGCGCGAATAGATTTTCCGTGGGTTTGGCGACCACATTGCCATCAATGGAAATCTCTCCCGCGTCGGGTTTCTCCAGACCGGCGATACAGCGCAGCGTGGTCGTTTTACCGCAACCGGAGGGACCCAGCAGGGTGTAGAAATCGCCCTCTTTTACGGTGAAGTCGATGCCTTTTACCGCATGCGCCGGTCCTTCCGGCGTTTCATAGGTTTTGGTCAGTCCTTTGACGCTCAACATCAGTCTATTTTACTCCGTCTTTGGCAGTAGAACCCGCCGCATTAAGAAGATGATGGGAATGACGAATAGAATAATCAGGACGCCAACGGCGGCGGCCTTGGACAATTCAAGATTTTCAAACAGCCGCCACAGGATCACACTCAACACCATGTTGTCCTCGGTCATCAATATCAGCGGAATGGTGAATTCCCGGAAGCCGATAATGAACAACAACACCATGCTGGCCAATATAGAGGGCCCCATCAGCGGTAGAACGATACGCCTGACGGTGGTTATCCAGGTGCCGCCGGCGGCATAGGAAGCCTCCTCCAGTTCCTCGTGCAGTTGCATCAGGCCGGCCCGGTTGAGCCGGGTGGTAACGGCGAAGCGATAGGAGTAAGCCAGTATCAGGACCCAAACCGTGCCGTAAACGCCGATGGGCAGGCTGAGATAAAGGAGCATGGCGGCCAATCCGGCGATTACCGACGGAATACCGATGGAAAAGAAGCTGACAAAATCGAGGATCGACCGGCCCGGCATTTTGGTGCGAACTAAAATCCAGGCCAGCATGGCGCCGATGAGTGTAACAACAATGGCGCTGCCACCGGCCACCACGAATGTATTACCTATGGCGCGGTAGAAGCGTGTCTCCTGAAACAATTCCACATAGGGCTTAAATGATATATTGGCCAGAGCATCAAGACTCGGAGGGTTAAAACCGAAAAAACTCGTCCAAAGCAGAACCAGAGCCGGCAGGATGGCGGCAAAGGACAAGAAAAAGATCACGAACAACAGGGACGGCCATTTCCATTTGCCCAGCTTGAATCTCTCCGGCCGGTATCCCTTGCCGGTAACCGTCACGAAACTGTCGGCCTGGCGGATCATATGATTGTAGGCGAACAACAACATAATACCGATACCCAGAAACGGTAGCGCCAAGGCCGCTGCCCTGCCGTAAACCGGAAGCTCAGTATCGGGGCTGAGTTCGAAAAAAATGCGGATGGAGAAAACATTTATGCGGGCGGGCAGGCCGATGATCAGCGGCAGTTCAAATTGTTCCATGGCGATCAGGAAGGCCAGGATCAGCGGCGCCAGAATGCCCGGTCTCAATATCGGCAAAGTGACCCGGAAGAAAGTCGTGATCGGCGACGCGCCCGAAGCCGCGCTGGCTTCTTCTAAAGACGGGTTCATTGATCGTAGGGCCGCCGTCAGCAGCAGGAAAACGAACGGCACCAAAGCCGCCCCCTGGGCGAAAATTAACCCCGTCATGCTGAATATATTAAACGGTCCACCGCCCTCCAATCCGAAAAGAAACCGGATCGCCTGATTGATCCAGCCGGCGTTAGGGCCGAACATGAAAATCCAGGCGATGCCCAGCATTATGGTTGGCACCAATAGTGGAAACAGAATAAGCGTGAAAATTACGTTGCGGCCAGGCAAGTCCGTGCGTTCCACCAGCCAGGCCAGGGTAAAGGCGATCAAAAAGGCGACGGCGACCGCGCCAAAGCCGAAGACAAAGGTTTGCGGTATGATCTCCTGATAAAGGACCGGATTTACATAGACCTCGGAAAAATGATCCAGGGTCCATTCTGCAGCCTCCTCAAAAGGCAACATATCTTCCGGACCCTTGAAGGCCGACAACACCATCGTAAACAAGGGTGCAGAAATAAAATAAAGTGCAGCGACAACGGCGGCGCCGAGGACGAGAACGCCCCCGACGCCAAGATCACCACCCCGGCGACCCGAAAGCAACGCTGCTATCGCCGTCATAGTACTAACCTACCGATCTAATGATACAGATCGGCCTATTTCTTCCGGCCCGTGATGATGGGCCTGAATTTCTTGAGATTAACTTTCCGCGGTTTGAAATTCGCGGTGGTTTCCAAAACATGCTTGGTACCGGAAGCGCGCATTTCCTTGGCCAACTCCGAGTTGGAGGAAGGCGTCAAATCGAACATGTACTTCTGTTCGCGCAGTTTCACCGCAGTATCCGTAGTCAGCCAACCAGCTATCAGCCGGGCCGCGTTGGGGTGGGGCGCATTGGCCATGACGGCAGATGTAAATTGAGGTGAAGGCGTCAGGTCCATGAACTTATACTTTGTCGGCACACCGTGATCCTTGTAGATTTTGCTCAACTGCGTGAAATCGCCAACCACCAAATGCCGCTCGCCGGTCTTCAGGAAACCTTCACGGGGTCCGCGAGGCAGTAGTATTTTCTGCTCGTTGACCATTTTCCGCGTATAAGCGGCGACTCTTTCGTCTTTCCACACCAGATTAAAATACGACATCAAATGGGGGAACAGGAACGGACTGCCCAAAAGCCGGCCTTTCCACCGCGGATGAAGCAGATCCTCCCATTTATTTGGCACCTCTTCCGGTTTCACAAATTTGGTGTTGTAAACGACCACATAGGCCAGATTGTTGAGCCCGGCGACGTGGCCATCCAGATACTGTTTCTCCTTGGGGACTCCGAAGGTATCCCATGGGCCTTTGGCCAGGAGCTTGCGTTGATAGAGAGGCAGCATGCCGCTGCTGATAGGCCAAATGAACGCATCGACGGAGTGCTTGCCCGCCTTGGCTTCGGCAATGATCTTGGGCCCGGCGCGCAGCGAGGCAGCCGTAACGACCTTGATGCCCGGAAAATCCTTGTTGAAGTTTTCTGCAATATAGGCGACCGTATTTTTCTGCGGTCCCCAGACGACAACCGTGCCTTCTTTTTTGGCTTTTTGGTAAAGGGCGTCAATGGCAGCTTTGTCCATGCCCGCGTCGGCGGATGATGAAATCGCTCCGGCGACAAATCCGGCAAGTGAAAGTACAGATAATTTTCTTATAATTTGACGTCTCATTGTGATGCCTCCGTTAAAATGGTCTGATTTCAATTTCTCCGTAATTCTTTTTGCTTTTGGTTATGGGTTGGTCGAGCGCCATCCCGGCCCAGCAGGGTGGACGGCGGTCATTTCGATTTTGGATTTTTGATGCGAGATGAGTAAGGGGTAAGCCAACCGAGACGCGTTTTCGCCGCGGCCACATACGAAATTTTATTTGTTACGGTATTACTTCCCATTTACGTGGGCTCCCCTCCCGTATCCTAGTGTATGGCTTCTCATCCATCACCAAGTCACATTATGGTACGCCAGTTCAAATCATTGTTGAATTTGATAATTCATATACTTTATATTCATGGTATGAATACTATCCGAGGAGGCGACAACGATGAATTTGGCCAGTGTCGATCTAAATTTACTCAAAGTTCTGGATGTTCTGTTGGAAGAGCGAAATGTCACCAAGGCCAGTGAGCGCCTGGGGCGAAGCCAGCCCGGCGTCAGTAACGCACTGAATCGACTGCGTGACCTGCTGGGCGATCCTCTATTAGTGCGTGGAAATGGCGGGCTGGATTTGACCGTCCGGGCCGAGACCATGCAACAGCCGGTGCGGGACATTATCCGCTCCATCGAATCCTGCCTGACTGATGCGTCAACTTTCGATCCCGCCAGTGCCACCGGTGTGTTCAATATCGGTGCACCGGACAATCTATGCCTTCCCATCATCCCCAAGCTTTATGAGAGAATGACGCGATACGCGCCCAAGATGGAACTTCATATCGACACCGAAGGACAGGAAAAGGCGCTTGAATCCCTAATCCAGGGGCGCATCGATCTGGCGATCGACCCGGCGCCGGCCCGCAAGGCGCCGATCCACTCCAAAACAATTCTCAGAGGAAAATTCATCTGCTTGATCCGGAACGATCATCCGGCGGTCGCATTGGGAAAAAAGTTCGATGTCGAGGCGTTTCTGTCTTTCCCCCATATTCTGGCCGATTCAAAAGGTGCGAGAAAAGGACTATTCGACCGGTTGCTGGCGAAACACAATCTGGAGCGGCGGGTTGCGGTTTCCGTTTCCAACTTCGCCATGGTGCCCCAACTGCTGCGTAAGAGCGACATGATCGGCGTATTTACGCAGCGCGTCTGTGACGTTCTTCAAGAGGATTTTGATTTGGCCACTTTGCCGGTGCCGATTGATACGGGGGTGCTCGACGGCAAAATGGCGTGGCTGGTCCGTCACGACAATGACCCTAAACACCAATGGTTTCGCCACGAAATTGAGGATATAGCGGCGTCTTTGTAGACGCTCTTAATTTCGCCATTCGGTCAATTGGGCGTCGACCTCGGAAAAAACACCTGCCCAATCGCTAAAAGCACTTTGTCTGAAAAGGCGCATGGAAGCGTACCATGGCGTCGTGGACCCTTCCAAAGGCCAGCGCCAATCGGCCCTGTAGGGTAACAGCAGCCAGGTTTCCTTGCCCATCGCGGCCGAAAGATGGGCGATGGCGGTGTCTACCGAGATGACAAGATTAAGCTCCTTTATTGCCGAAGCCGTATCGTCAAAATTATCCTGGAGAGAAGAAAGGTCATTTATATTCGTCAAAACATCATCGGTGATTTCAGCGGATTCCGGTCCCACGAGCAAGCTTTGCAATTGGATTCCCTGAGATCGGGATAGATCGATGAAATAATCCAGGGGGCAGGTTCTTAGGGGATCGGGAAACGGATTTCCCGCCCAGACGATACCGACCCGCGGATGAGGAAGGTCTCGCAAAAAATGAAACTTTTTGGGCGTGGCTTCTTTCGCCGTCAGATAGGGGTGTTCTATTTCTATGCCAGTGGAATCGATTGTCAGGATATCCGGTAAATCCATAATGGATGCTTTTGGAATATCTGGATCCAATTCGTCGTCGCGCGGACAAACGCCATGATTGCCGGCCATTCGATCAAACAGACCCATCAGTTTCGGCTGGCAGGAGACGAGCAGCGACCCAACCCGTTTTTCCACGGCGGGAAGAAAGCGGGCGAATTGTACGGCGTCGCCGAAACCCTGTTCGGTGTAAACGACAACCGGGCCATCCGTTTCCTCGCCCCGCCATATGGGCCCTACGGGAACTTTAAAATCGTCGTGTTGCCGCTCAGTCCGCCAGCGATACTCGTGCCAGCCTTCCTCGTATTGCCCCAGACGCAACAGACTTTGCGACAGGTTCCAATGGGCCGACGCATGGTCGGGTTCTCTCTCTAGAACTTGCCGGTAGGCGTCAACGGCTTTTCGTTCCTTTTCTTCGCTCAGACCGGTCAGCGCCGACGCTTTGGTCATCCAGGCAATGGTACTTTCAGGAGCGGTATTAATGGCCGTATCAGCCAGAGATTCCGCTTCTTCGAACTCTCCGAGCTTGGCGTGAACGCGTATGAGATTTATTAGGGTGGGCAAAAATCCGGTCTGTTCGGACGAGCTTTGCTGATAAACATTCTTTGCTTTTTCATAGAGACCGGCATCACGGTCAATATCGCCCCAGGCGGTATAAGCTTCTCCCATTTTGTGTAAAACGAGATATTGGCCGTCGTTGTCGGCTTTGGAAGATGACTGACGGTTCTCCAGCAATGTGACGGCGTCGGAGAACTGTTCTTCCACCAGCATGGTTTCCGCCAGGGACAGGACAGCATTTATATTCCCGGGCTCCAATTCGACCGCTTTTTCCAAAATTTGCCGCGCCTGTGAATGTTCCCCTGCATCCGCCAATATCTTTCCGAGCGTTGCATGGGCGGCGGCGTCGCTCGGATCACTATCGATCAATTCGCGAAGCAGCGGTTGGGCGGCTTCCGGGCGATCCGTCTGGGCATATAGAAGGGCCAAATTATAGGATGCGTTGTCCTTCTGATCGCCGCTATCAATGGCTTTTCGATACAACGATTCAGCTGCATTTAATTCGCCGTTGCCGTGCTGGAAGACAGCTTGTTCAAAAAAAGAAGTGCTCATGCAACATTCAAATCAATAAGATTTTGTCCAAAAATTAACGCCAAATTCACCTGGACAATACGCATGATTTTCCACCTTTGGAACAGTTTTCCAAAGGCTTTCGTAAGATCGCTTTACCCTTGATTCCGTCATGAGGCCTTTGGCGAAGCCATAAATTTTTGTTTGCAATCCAAACTGGTTTGACTTTAAGTCGACGTCGTTTGCCAATCGAAATGCTCCGGCAAGGGGGGAAAGTGAATCAGATTACTACGGCGACGGCGATCGTTCAGACACTCGTTGAGCAGGGTGTCGATACCGTATTCGGACTCCCCGGCGTGCAGACTTACGAGCTTTTCGATGCTCTTCACAAGGCCCAGGATAACATTCAAACGGTGACCGTCCGCCACGAACAGGCGGCGGCTTATATGGCCTTCGGCTATGCCCAATCAACGGGCAAAGTGGGCGTTTACACTGTAGTGCCGGGGCCTGGTGTGCTCAATTCCGCCGCCGCCTTGTGTACGGCTTACGCCTGCAATACCCCCGTCGTTTGCGTTACCTCGGAGATCGCCTCTGCCGGCATCGGACAGAAACATGGGCTGCTCCATGAATTGCCCGACCAGCTCGGCACGTTAAAAAGTTTCATCAAGTGGGCGGACCGGATCAACAGTCCCGAAGAAGCCCCTGCCAAGGTGGCCGAAGCCTTTCGACAAGCGCTAAGCGGCCGGCCCGGTCCCGTCGCCTTGGAAACGCCGCACGATATTATGGGGGTGGTGGGTGACGTTACGATTCCAAAAGGCGGGGTGACACCGGAACGCATGGAACCCGATACCGCCGACATCGCCGAGGCCGCAAAAATGATCGCCGGCGCCAGGAAGCCGTTGCTGTTCATCGGCGGTGGTGCCCGGGACGCCGGGAACGAAGTGGCGGAGCTGGCGGAACGATTAGGCGCGCCGGTGGGATCTTTCAGAACCGGACGCGGTATTGTGCCCGACGATCATCCCCTGGGTGTGACGCTGCCCATGGCGCGGGATTTTTGGCATGATACGGACCTGCTGATCGGCATCGGCACCCGGCTGGAAGCGCCCTACCGGGTGTGGAATAAAACCATGAAGATCGTCGAGCGTCCTGCCGAGCCCAAGCTCGTCCGCATCGATATTGATCCTGATGAACTGACACGGTTGCCGGCGGATGTTTCAATTTGCGGTGACGCCGGGCACAGTGTTCGCGCGTTGATCTCGGCCTTGTCCGAAAACGGCATCAATTTCCAGGATCAACGGGATGATGTGGCCGCGGTTAAATCAAAAATGACGGCAGACTTCCAGAACTTGCAGCCGCAGATATCATACTTAAACATCATTCGGGAACAGCTTCCCAGGGATGGATTTTTTGTTGAGGAACTGACCCAGGCCGGATTTACCTCCAACTTCGCTTATCCCGTGCTGGAACCCCGCACCTATATCACCTGTGGCTACCAGGGCACTCTGGGCTTTGGATTTCCAACGGCCCTGGGCGTGAAATTCGGTAACCCGGATAAGGATGTTGTGTCCATCACCGGTGACGGCGGCTTTATGTTCGGCGTGCAGGATTTGGCGACGGCCGCGCTTTACGGCATTGGTTTGGTGACGGTCATATTCAACAATGAGGGATACGGCAATGTGCGGCGCAGCCAGGAAAACCAATATGAGGGACGGGTAATCGGGTCCGATCTGAAAAATCCCGATTTTGTCAAACTGGCGGAAGCCTTTGGTGTCGGCGGCTACCGCGTTGAAGGACCTGAAGAATTCGACATAGCCCTTGAGCAGGCCCTGGGGAAATCCAGATCGAATAACGAGCCGGCTCTCATCGAAGTGGTTGTCGAACCGGGATCCGAGGCGGCGCCTTGGCCGTTTATCCACGGACCCGGAAAAAGGGAATAAAGCCAAAGGATGTGATATACTCTAGAGCGTAACGGAGCACAGGATGGATATTTCCGAGCAAAATATCTCAACCGACCAAAATACCGATGAAGAAGATGTCTGGCTGGCGACATCCTGCAGCCTTTGCTACGGCTCGTGTTCCATCAAAGCCCACAAGGTAAACGGCGTCATCGTCAAAATTGAAGGTAATCCCGATAGCGCCGTCGGCAAAGGGCGGCTGTGCGGCAAAGGCGTCAGCGGTCTGATGACCCATTACGATCCCAACCGGGTAAAGGTTCCTCTCAGGCGGACCAATCCGGAAAAGGGCATCGGCGTCGATCCCGGTTGGGAGGAAATCAGCTGGGACGAGGCGATGGACGAAATCGTCGGCCATCTGAAACGGGTCCGGGAGGATGATCCCCGCAAGTTGGTCTTCCAGAGAACGACCACGGTGCAATCCTCCATGCAGCCCTATTTCGCCTTTATGTCCAGCTTCGGCTCTCGAAACGGCGGTGCCGGTGGCGGCGGGCTTCATTGCGGCAATGGCGCCCATTTGATCAGCGGCATCATGCACGCCTCCTGGTCCATCGTACCCGATTTCGAGTACTGCAATTACGCCGTCTATTTCGGTGCCTCAAAGGGCCATGGCGCCGGCCACGTAGCGACGTCGAACATGGGACTGGCGGCTGACGCCCGCGCCCGTGGCATGAAGATGGTGGTGATCGATCCCATGAGCAACTTCGCATCGGCCAAGGCGACCGAATGGGTGCCCATCCGGGTCGGCACCGACGCCGCTCTGGCTCTCGCTATGGCGAACGTCATGCTCAACGAGCTCGGCGTCTTCGATGCCCCCTATCTCAAAGCCAAAACCAACGCGCCCTATTTGATCGGGCCCGACAAGCGCTATGTCCGCGATCCGGGCACCAATAAACCTCTCGTTTGGGACGAACAAAGCGGCTCGGCGCGTACTTATGACGACGCCGATCCAGAATTCATGGCGATCGAAGGAGAGTTCGAGGTTCTGGGCAACCCTTGCCGTCCGTCCTTCGATATTTTGAAAGAACATCTTAAGACCTACACGCCGGAACGGAGCGCCGACATCACGACCATTCCGGCCGAGGATATCAGGCGGCTGGGCCAAGAATTCGCCACCGAAGCTAGGGTCGGCAGCACCATCGTCATCGACGGCGTTACAGTACCGTACCGCCCGGTGGCGGCCATCGCTTTCCGGGGCTCGCAAGGCCACAAGAATTCCACCTACAATATGTTCGCCATAGATCTCCTGAACCAATTGGTCGGTGCGGCGGATGTGGCGGGCGGATGTCTGGGGTTCAATCCCGCCTGTCACGGCTATCCCGAAACCGGCCGCATGGCGTACGAGCCTTATCCCGCTGAAGACGGATTAATGATCGCCGGTTCCTGGATGGGGCCGCACAAGCCCTATCCCGTGGACGAACCCGTTCATCCGGAAAGGCTGGGTCTACAGGATTTGTTTCCCATGAGCATGTTGTCGGCCATCCTCAATTCCAATGAGCAGGATAAATGGTGGGAACAATTTGATCTGCCCTACCGGCCCGAAGTCATGCTCAATTACGGCACCAATGTCCTGATGAGCATGGGCAACAAGGCGGCCGTCGAATCGTCTCTCAAGAAATTCAAGTTTATCGCGTCGTTCGACATTAATTTGCACGAAACGACCATGTTCTCCGATATCGTTCTGCCCGATTGCGATTATCTGCAGACCTATGATTCCCGGTCCAACTTTCCCTTCATTTTCAGCCACCCCGCAGGTATGGGAACCTGGAGTTGGCCGGTGCGCCAGCCGGTGGTAGGTCCCGACAAAGAAGAACGCCTTTTTGCCGACGTCCTACTGGAAATCGCCCACCGGGTCGGGTTTGCCGCCGATATGCATGCGGCGTTAAATGCCTTGCTGGATATCCGACCGCCGTATCGGTTAGAGGGCGACAAGCGCTACACCTATCCGGAAATTTGCGATGCCGATCTCCGCGATAAGTTCGGTGACGAGAAAGGCCTGGATTGGTTCAAGGAAAACAATGGCGTGCTCAACTGGCAGAAAAAACCGGAAGAGGTCTATTGGCGGTCGTTTGTCGATGTACGGGTACCTATATACCTGGAGTGGATGAGCGATCTGTTCGACAAAGCCGCCGCCATCGCCGAACCTTGCGGTCTGGACCTGCCCAAAGAGCATTACGAACCGTTGCCCGAATGGTTGCCATGTTTGTCCCACGAATGCACGGACAGCGATTTCGATCTTTTTGCCTTCTATTACCGGGACACCATCCACACCAACAGTTTCACCATGGAAAACGCCTGGCTCGATGAGGCGGCCCAGCTGGATCCCTTCTCCTACAACATCGCCATCAATGCCGATACCGGCCGCGAGAAAGGCATTAACACCGGCAATTGGATCAAGGTGGAGACCGACACGGGACTATCGGTGGATGGTAAAGTCCGGCTCACCGAATCGATCCATCCCGAAGGTGTCGGCATTGCGGCGCTGGCCGGTCACTGGAGCGAAGGCATGCCCGTGGCCAAGGGAAAAGGCGTGTTTTTCAACGATCTCCTGGAACTGGACTGGGATCACTCCAGCCCATCGAACTTAAACCTCGATCTCTGCGCCAAGGTTAAGATCACCAAGATTTCCAAGCCAGCTGAATAATGATTATTTACGGGAATCGGCGAATTCCCGGTATTTCAAATCGTCGACGCGGATATGATCGGTCCAAAGATTGGCCAGAAAATCGGCGACGTCGGCCTGTACGTTCTCTTCCCCGGCGTCGTTGCGCTCAATCAACGCGGCAAGCAAGCCGTTCATCTTCTGATGCGCCTCCCGGTGATTTTCCAATCCGGGATAACCGATTTCTTCCATATAGTCTTCTTCGCGCTTAAAATGACGTTTGGCGTAGTAGGTCAATTGCGCCAGGACGGTCTTGGTATATTCGCGGTCAAGATCCGACGATTCCTTCAAGTAGCGGTCCGTGATTTTGAATAACGTCTGGTGATCTTCATCCAGCTTATCGTTGCCGACGCTTAGTTTCTTATTCCATTTCATATATTTTTAATTCCTTGTTGAAGATCGGTAAGAGATTTAACCGTTGGCCGTCACTTTGACCCTGACGCAGAGGTCAAGGTTCAGATTGACCGGGCTGCAATGCTCATAGTCCAATTCCAGCAGTTCGTTGAAGAAAACGCCTTTACCTTTGGCTACCGGCATGCCGTCGCCCCAATGACCTGCCAGGGCGGCGATGCCCAAGCCTTCGGGGTGAATTGCCTCGGTCAGACGGACCCTGCCTTCCACCTGCCGGCCGGCCGGCGTTTCCACCGTAATAACGTCTCCCGACTTCAGCCCCTTCTTTTCGCCCATGGCGCTATTAATGGCAATGGTATAGGAGAAGGGGTCCAGCTGGGCAGCTTCGTCAAGCCAGGCATTTTCCATGGTGTAGCTGTTCGTATGAATGATATCGCGATAATAGAAAGCGTAAAAATCGAAGCCTTCGTCATGATCCTCGTGGGATTTGCAGGGGAGGAAATCCGGCAGGGGTTCATAGTAATTCATGGGTATATTCAAGCCCCGTGGCTCCGCAATGGCGGCGATTTTCTCGCCCGTATCCGGCATCCATTCCCAATAAATGGGAACGCGGACATCGACAAAGGCGCGCCAATAGACTTCTTCCGGCTTCTTATCCCATTTGGTCAGGCCGTTTTCCATAAACCAATCGAGCCCCATATCCGGGCCGAAATTATTTTTCAGATCGTGATCGCAAATTTCCTGGTAGGTGTATGCCTTGTCCGGTTCCAGCCGGAAGGGCGGTTTCAAATTCAGCGACCCGTTATAGGCGGCGTTTAGATCGGACGTGAACCCTACCCGTTCGGCGATCTCCAGCAGAACTTCCGGAGAACGGCGTTGTTCTCCATAGGGCTCCACGACGGGCTGGCGGATGGGCCAGCACCACTCGCCCATGCCGCCGGGCAGACTGAAAATGAAAGGGAAGTTGGAGCGGGAATCGTAAGACTGCAGGTAATCGCAATCGGGCAGCACGATATCGGCGAATTCCGAAGTTTCGGTCATAACCAGATCGAAACTGACGAAGAATTTGTACTCTTTGAGGGATTCGGCGACCACATCCTTGTTGGCAATGCTCATCAGCAAATTGGCGCCGCAATTGATCAGAATTTCGGGCCGGTAGGGCAGTTCGAAATTATCCCATAGCTCGTTCCGGTCGGTCGAATCCAGGAAAGGCGAGGTCATGCCCATGACGAACAAATCCTGAAGCCCCATGTTGGTAGGCATCCGCGGTTCCCCGACGGGATAGGGATAGTGATACCCCATCCACATGCCGGTCACCATGATGCCGTCTTCATCGGGATTGGGTTCGTACCAGGGTTGGTCAGTATTGGGATGGCCGTGACAGGTCGGATTAAATCCGAGACAGGAGCCCACCACATCGGCGGCGCCGACCAACTGGTTGAGGAGGTCGATGGCCTGAAAATTGTAAACCGAGTTCATATGCCCTTGAGAGCCCCGGAAGGCAATGGTGGCCACCGGCCGGTAAGGCAGATTGACGCCATCGATGGTAATGGTGCTGCCGATGCGTGCTTCCGTGGCAAACTCTTTGGAGATGCGGCGGATATTCTCCGCCGGCACCGTGCTGACTTCTTCGGCCCATTCCGGCGTGTGCTTTTTCAAGTGATCCTTGAGGATGGCGAAAGATGGCCGGCATTTTACACCGTCAATCTCAAAGTCGCCTTCCAAGGCCATATTCTCAGGATCCGTAACATTGAAGGGCCTGGCTGCGCCGGCTTCTTCGTCCCACACCAATGGTTTTTGGGTTTCAGGATCGCGCATATAGCGTTTGTCAGGGCCGATCAGGTACGGCCCATTGGTCTTGGCCTTGAGGTAGGGGGCGTCGATGGTGCCCAATTCATTGACCAACACGTTACACATCGCCAGCGCCAGCGCGCCATCCGTACCGACCCGGATGGGAACCCATTCGGTCGCTTTGGCGGCGGCGAAATTGCACATGGGATCGACCACCACCATTTTCATGCCGCGTTCTCTGGCGTCGGCCGCCAGACCCATATTGGAGGCCGAGGCGTGACCGGCTGCGTGCCCTTTGGAGGCGCCGAAATAAATGGCGTAGTTGCAGTGGTGAAAATCAGGCACCACGCTCCAAGAAGCGTGCAGGACGCCGCTGATCAAATGGGCGCCGTTGCCGCAATGGAGGCCGCCGCCTGCCGTCGAATGGTTGGGCGTGCCGAAACCGGAGGCAAACGTCGTAAACGGAATACGTCCGGCTGTCACGGTGGTCGTTCTTTGGACCAGCAGTTTACGGGGATCGTCGGCCCTGAGTTCTTTCAACCGCTCGACGATTTCATCCAGGGCTTCGTCCCAGGAAATTTCCTTCCATTTGGGATCGACGCCGATGCCCTTTTCCGGATTGGTGCGGCGCAAAGGCTTGGTTAAACGATTGGGGTCGTAATGGGACATCAGCCCGCTGACGCCCTTACCGCAGAGACGGCCTTGTCCGACAACGCTATCCGGATTGCCTTCGATTTTCACGACCGTTCCGTCGACCCGATGAGCCTTGATGGAGCAAGAGCCATAGCAGAGAGCGCAGGATGACGGCACCCAGCAATCGTCTTCCTTAACGACTTCTCTTTCAATTTGTTCGCGGGCTTGAATATCGTCCATGCGTAACTCCCCCTCTAGCCGCCTTCATAGGCCAGCAGCAAAATCATCTCTAGTTCGATCATCGGTTTACCGTTGTCGAGCGGCTGATCGAATTCCTCCAGCGGATACCCATCGATAAAAACCCGGCAATAGGGAGACAGGCCAGCAGGATCCTGGGCTGCCATTTCCGGCACGGATTGCAAATATTTATCTTCCAGATGGGTAATTATCTGTGAAACCGTCGTCGATCTCGGCTTGGTCAAAACCAGCGGTCGTTCCGGAATATGCATCGACAATACGCCGAACAAGGAGATTCTGATTTCAATTTCACTCTGATCGTTTTCCGGGTTTTTTGCACCCGCATCGGAAGACGTTTTTTTGTCTTGGGCTAATTCGCTCGATTCGCGCGAAGGCCGGTACCAAAGTACGGCGGATTCATCGGTGACAATGGGTTCCGTCACTGCTGGGGCTCCCAGTTAAATTAATCCGGAACGGTCGGCTCCAGACTACAGTTAAATTCCATCTGCATCAAATGATCTCAATCAATGAGCAAACGAAACACTAAGATGTCTAATTATATCATATTAAATCTCAACACTAAAAGATACTGATATCATTGACTTTAAATGTCTTTGCCTGGACCTGGTCGGCGAATTGGGTCAATATACGCGTTCGGTAATGCCCCGAAATATAGTTTGCATCTAAATGAGGGGGGTGCAGGCCAGGGACGAAGGAGGGATCGCTCGTATGGAAGGTTCCGCCTATTTACTACCCGAACCCAATTACAACACGGAACTGACGGAAGTGGAGCGGGGCACGCCAATGGGTGAGTTGCTGCGCCGCTACTGGCATCCGGTTGGCTTGTCGTCGGACGCCGGGGCGACACCCAGGAAGGTCAGAATTCTCGGTGAAGACCTCATTCTGTTCCGTGACGGTACAGGTCGGCCGGGTCTGGTTTATCCGCGCTGTTGTCATCGCGGCACGACGCTCTATTACGGCAAAGTCGAGGAGGAAGGGATACGTTGCTGTTATCACGGCTGGCTGTTCGATGTGGAAGGCCATTGCCTCGATATGCCGGTGGAGCCGGAAAACGGCGGTAATTTTCGGCGCAAGGTGCGCCAGCCCTGGTATCCGGTCGAAGAACGGTATGGACTGATTTTCGCCTATATGGGTCCGCCGGACAAAAAACCCCTGTTGCCTCGCTACGCCATATTGGAGGAATTGGAAGACGGCGAGCTAATCGACGCGGACGATTCCAGCCTGGGCAGCGGCGGCGATGTAATAGCTCCCTGCAATTGGCTTCAGCATTTCGAGAATGTCATGGACCCGTTTCATGTCGTCGTTTTACATGACGGGTTCAGCGGCACCCAGTTTGTCGAACCCATGGGTATCATGCCGGAGGTAACTTACGAAAATTTCGAGCACGGTGTACGCAGCTATCAGGTGCGCGAACTAGACGACGGCAGGACACTCCGCCGCATTACCGAAACCGTATTGCCGACCTTGCGGATTGTCGCCAGCCCGGTATTGACCCCTGGCCGGTGCGGATTTATCGGGTGGACATTGCCCATCGATTCCACCCACTACCGTATCTATACGGCGGCCCGCGTTACCGAAAAAGGAGCCTTGGTCAAGAACCGCTCCAAACTGGGCGGTAAAATGTGGTTCGATATGACCGAGGAAGAGCATCAGAAATTTCCCGGTGACTGGGAAGCCCAGGTGGGGCAGGGGCCGATTTCCTACCATTCGGAGGAACATCTCGGTGTCAGTGACAAGGGTATCATCATGCTGCGCAAATTGTTCAATGAGCAACTGGCCGCCATTGCTGCCGGCGGCGACCCCATCAATACCGCCAGGACAGACGGGGACGATTACGTTACGACCCAATCCGGCAACTGGTTCGAGGACGTCGCCGCCGAATAGTAAAAAGAGGACCGTCCTCTTTATTTATATTCCCAGGAGTTCCGCCGCCGTACCGCCCAGAATGCCGTCAATAACGTCCGGTTTCAGATCAAGGTTTCGGATATTATTGATGTAGTCCTTGGTCATGTCCGGGTCGTTGGAGAAATTATAGGGATAGTCGGTGGCGAAAAGCAGGCGTTCCGGCTTGATGGTGGTGAGGGCGCAATTGACCGCATTCATGCCGCCCTCGAAACCGGCCATGTCGAAATAAAGCCTGTCGAACTGCTTGCGAAAATTTTCCCCATAGGGTTTTTCCAACGGCGATTTACCGCCTTGATCTTCCCAGAAGCGATCCCCCCAGACGTTTGCGTAGCGCTCAACCCGCTCATAGACGGATGAGATACCGCCGCCGAAATGAGCGATTACGAACTTCAGACCGGGGAAATCGGTCAGCACACCGCCGGCCACCAAGCGAATGGTATTTGAAGCGATATCGAATTCCCGGGTCAACGTTACGTTGATATTCCAGTTGGCTTCCAGGGCGTCATACCCAGTCGGTACCCCGGTGATGTGGACGAAAACAGGTATGTCCAGATTTTGCACCAGTTCGTAAAACGGCCACATTTCCATGGAGTCCATGGCATGGCTGTGGTTCTGGGGGCTGATAACAACACCTTTAAGGCCAAGATCATAAATGGCCCGTTCGAGTTCATCGAGCGCCGCTTGGCCATAGGTCGGGATGCAGGGCGACAGACAGACAAAGCGGCCTGGATTTTCTTTTGTAACCTTGGCGTAAAATTCGTTTGTAATCGGACAATCTTCGAAGTTTTCCAAAGTGGCGGACAGGACGGAAAGATCAATGCCGGACTCGTCCATATATTTCAGATGCAGATCGATTTGATAGACCTCGGGACGAAGCCGTAAATTTACTTTGCCGTTTTGGATGACGGGCGCACCCGCCTTGCCGCCCCTCCGGTCAAAAAATTCCTTCGGTGATGCGTGATGTTGCCAATCGATAATCATTATTGTCCCCCCCCCCGAAAAGATTATTCGATTTTTGCACCGGCGTA
>CAZNLR010000057.1:0-25803 GCA_964574215.1 uncultured Rhodospirillaceae bacterium
GAACGGCGTCATGGCGGTGGACGAGTTGAACCGCTGTGTAAATGATCTGGACTTCAAGGGAGTCGAGATTTCCACCCACATTAATGGCGAGGAACTGACCCGCGCCGGATTGGAAAATTTCTTCGCCCGGGCCGAGGAACTGGGTGTCTTGATATTTATTCATCCCATCGGCACGTCTTATCAGGACCGCATGGACGATCATTATTTCCGCAACCTGATCGGTCATCCGGTGGAATCGGCTCTGGCGGTAGGGCATCTGGTGTTCGACGGTTACTTGGACCGCTATCCGGGTCTGAAAATCTGCGTCGCCCACGGTGGCGGGTATATCCCCGCCTATGCGGGCCGCTTCGATCATCCCTATCATTTGCGGGACGATTGCCGGGTCCACATCGACAAACCGCCCTCGGAGTACATCAAGAAGCTCTATTTCGACACGGTGGTCTTCACTGAACACCAATTGCGGTACTTGATCGAAACCTGGGGCGCCGACCATGTGGTCATGGGCACCGACTATCCCTTCGACATGGCGGAACCGGACCCCGTCGGCCACGTCAACTCGGTCAAAGGTTTGAGCGATGCCGACAAAGCCCTGGTGATGGGCGGCAACGCGGCTGCCCTGCTGGGAATCGAGGCGATGATGAAGGGATGAAATTAGTACCAGGTACAATTTTGGATTAATTGTACCTGGTACAATTTTGGGAAAAGCGGGTGGGGTGATACCTACCCCCTGAGCACCCCGCCGGTATGCTTGGCCACGTTGGCGACGACCTTGTCCGATACCGCTTCGATTTCGGCGTCGGTGAGGGTGGCTTCGGTGGGCTGGAGGGTGACGGTGATGGCCATGGATTTCTTACCCTCTTCCAACGCGCCGCCGGTGAAGATATCAAATACCGATACGGATTCGATCAGCTTCTTGTCCGCCGCCTGGGCCGCCTTGAGGATGTTTTCCGCCGTCACGCCGTCATCGACGATAAAGGCAAAATCCCGCTCCACGGTCTGGTAGGGCGATAGGTCAAGCTTGGCGCGCGCCGTGCCCTTGCCCGCCTTGGGCAGGGGAACATTATCCAGATAGATTTCGAACCCGATCATGGGACCGTCCACATCCAGGGCTTTGAGAATACCCGGATGAATTTCACCGAACACCGCCAAAATTCCTTTCGGCCCTAATTGCAGCCGGCCGGAACGCCCCGGGTGATACCAGGCAGGCGCTTCCGTCGTGATCTGGGCGCTGCCGGCAGGGCCGCCGAGTTGCGCCAGCACGTCCAAAACATCGGCTTTGGCGTCGAAGGCGTCCACCGGGCGAAGCTGGTCCGCCCAGTTGCGGGAGACGGCGTTGCCGGCGCGGATGCCGGCGGCGACGATGGCCTGGTCGTCGGGATTTTCACCGGTATATTGCGGCCCCACTTCGAACAGCGAGACATCGCCGACTCCCCGATCGGCATTGCGGCCCGCCGCCGTGATCAGGTTGGGCAGAATGGCCGGGCGCATGACATCCAGATCGGCGCTGATGGGGTTGACCAGATGAATGCTGTCGGGCGCGCCGCCGAACAAGTCGGCCTGCGCTTCCGGGAGGAAAGAGAAGGTAACAGCCTCGGTTAGGCCCCTTGCCGCCAGCGCCCGCCGTGCCTGGGCGCGGCGTTCTTGGGGCAGATCGACCGCGCCATGGGGCAGGGCGGTTTCCCGTTCCAGCGGCACCGAAGGGATTTCGTCGAAGCCGTTGATGCGGAGGACTTCCTCCACCAAATCGGCCTCGCCCACCACGTCGTAGCGCCACGGCGGCACACCGGCATCCCAACCGCCATCCTTATCGGTGACGTTAAAGCCGAGGTTTTCCAGTATCTCCTTGGTTTTCTCGGGCGATACGTCGACGCCGCCCAACTGCTTAACGCGGGTGCCCCGGAGGAAATAGCTGCGCTGCCAGCCGGGTTCGCCGCCGGCGGTGATGACTTCGCTGGCCTCGCCGCCGCAAAGCTCCAGGATCAGCCGCGTGGCGATTTCAGTGCCGTCGACCAGAAAGGCCGGATCGACGCCCCGTTCGAAGCGGAAACGAGCGTCCGATTGCAAATTCAGCTTGCGCCCGGTCATGGCGGTGCGCACGGGATCGAAATAGGCGGCCTCCAGCATGACGTTGACGGTCTCTTCGGTGCAGCCGGTGCGCTCTCCACCCATGACCCCCGCCAGGGCCTCGGCGTCGTGTTCGTCGGCAATGACGGTCATCTCGCCGTCCAGTTCGTACTCCTTGCCGTCGAGGGCGAGCATCTTTTCGCCCTTCTTGGCCATGCGCACATGGATGTCGCCCTTGACCTTGTCGGCGTCGAAGACGTGCAGGGGACGACTGAGGGCGATGGTGGAATAGTTGGTAATGTCGACCAAGGCCGAAATGGGACGGAGCCCAATGGCCAGCAGTTTGTCTTTCAGCCATTGCGGGCTTTCCACATTCTTCACGCCCCGGAAATAACGCCCGACGAAATAGGGGCAGGCGTCCTTGTGGTCGTCGTCCAGATCCATATGGACCTTAACGGGACTGTCAAAAGACGCCGGCACGGGCGTTGCGTCCAGAGGTTTCAGTGTACCGATACCGGCAGCGGCCAGATCGCGGGCGACGCCCCGGATACCAAGGCAATCGCCCCGGTTGGGCGTCACGCCGATGTCGATGACCGGATCGCCCAGACCCATGGCTTCGGCGGCGGGGGTCCCCACTTCGGCGTCGTCGGACAGTTCGACTATGCCTTCATGGTCGTCGGACAATCCCATTTCCCGTTCGGACAGCAGCATGCCGTTGGAGGTCACGCCGCGAATTTTGGTGGTCTTGAGTACCGTATCGATGCCGGGGATGTAGGCGCCATTGGTGGCGAACACGCCCTTCATGCCAGTCCGCGCGTTGGGTGCACCACACACCACGTCGATCTGGCCATCGCCGTAATCGACGGTACAGACCTGCAGACGGTCGGCGTCGGGATGCCGCTTGGCCTCCACCACGTAACCGACGACAAATTCCTTGAGGCTTTCGGTGCGGTCTTCGACGCTTTCCAATTCGAGACCGATCATGGTCAACGTATCGGTGATTTCATTGAGCGACGCGTCGGTGTCCAAATGCTCTTTGAGCCAGCTCAGGGTGAACTTCATAGCGAGGCCCTCCCCACCATGCTGGGCACGTCCAGCGACCGAAACCCGAAATGGCGCAGCCAGCGGAGGTCGGAATCGTAAAAGGTTCTGAGATCGGGAATGCCGTATTTCAGCATGGCGATGCGTTCGATCCCCATGCCGAAGGCGAAGCCCTGGTATTTGGTGGAATCGATGCCGCAGTTTTCCAGCACCGCCGGATTGACCATGCCGGAGCCCAAAATCTCCAGCCAGTCGTCACCGTGGCCGATTTTCAATGTGCCCTCTTCGAACGAGCAGCCGATATCCACTTCCGCCGACGGTTCGGTGAAGGGAAAATATGAGGGACGGAAGCGTACCGGCAGATTATCGTCCGCAAAAAAGGCCCGGCAGAATTCGATCAGGCAGCCCTTGAGATGACCCATATGGGTGGTCTCATCCACCACCAGCCCTTCGACCTGATGAAACATGGGCGAATGGGTGGCGTCGTGATCGCAGCGGTAGGTGCGGCCGGGTACAATGATGCGGATGGGCGGTTCCTGGGACTGCATGGTGCGGATTTGCACCGGCGAGGTGTGGGTGCGGAGAACCATGCGCTGGCCGTCTTTTTCCGCATTGACGTAGAAGGTATCGTGTTCCTGACGGGCGGGATGATCGACCGGAATGTTGAGGGCGGTGAAGTTGTACCAATCCTCTTCGATGTCGGGACCTTCGGCGACGGCGAAACCCATCTCACCGAAGATGGCCACCACCTCATCCATGGTCTGGCTGATGGGATGGATCGAACCCTGGGTTTCCGGCCGGGTTGGCAGGGTGATATCGATCTGCTCTTCCGCCAGTCGGGCGTCGAGGCCGGCGTTCTCCAATTTGTCTTTTCGGGCCTCGATCAGGCCGGCGACGGCCTGCTTCAGTTCGTTAAATTGCTGTCCGGCGGTCTTGCGTTCTTCCGGGTCCATTTGTCCGAGGCTTTTCATCAGTCCCGATACGCGGCCCTTTTTGCCCAGTTCGGCAATGCGGATTTCTTCCAAAGCGTTAAGGTCAGAAGCGCTTTCGATCGATGTCGCGATTTCAGCCTTTAAAGCGTCCAGATCTTCCATTTATTCAGTTCCATTTCGGCAGCAAAAGGGGGCCGCCTTTCGGGCCGCCCCCAAATTCTTTGACCATCTTTATGTTGTTCGTCTAAGCGGTCTTGGCGAGGGCGGCCTGGGCCTGTTCTACCAAGCTTTTAAACGATTCGGGCTCACGGGTGGCGATATCCGACAGCACCTTGCGGTCCAGTTCAATACCGGCTTTGGAAAGCCCGTTCATGAATTGCGAATAGGTCAGCCCATGCAGACGGGCGCCGGCGTTGATCCGCTGAATCCACAAGGCCCGGAAACTGCGCTTGCGCGCCCGGCGGTCGCGATAGGCGTATTGCAGCCCTTTCTCGACGCTCTGCTTGGCAATGCGGAAATTATTCTTACTGCGGCCCCGATACCCTTTGGCCTGGGCGACGACCTTTTTGCGCCGCGCGCGGCTGGCGACTTTACCTTGACTACGAGACATCGCTATTTCCCCCTATTGTACGGCATATAGGTTTTGATCTTACGCGCATCGGTGTCGGCCAAAATCATGGTGCCTCTGGCTTTACGCTTCATTTTTTGAGAGCGTTTGCGCAGATTATGCTGGGTGAAAGCGGCGCTGCCCCGGACTTTTCCGGACGCCGTCATGCGAAAGCGCTTCTTGGCGCTCGACTTGGTCTTCATCTTGGGCATTTTCTCTTCCTTTGGTCAGGTGTTGTTCTAAAGCGGCTGGGTATGCCCCGGGTCATAATTTGGCGCCACCATGTGGGTGGCTCCGGCCCGACCGGACCGCTCGGCGAAGCGCGGTTTATAGCTTTATGGCCTTGGCAATGCAAGGCATTTTAGGGCTTTTTGAATTTAATTTGAGACGCTCAAGCGTCGAATTTGGGGCTGCAATAGTCCGACGAATTTTCGGGAATGCTGAGGATCGACACCGCCAGTTCGCGGGCCTGCTCCTTGGATATTTTGATTCCCTCCAGACCGCCGAATTCGTTACGGATGACCAAATCGAGATAGTATTCCGAGGCGTTGCGGACGGTTACCTGCTTTTCCATGGTAAAATCTTTCTTCTAGGCGGCAATCCGCCGGGTGAAAATTGATCTACCGGTAATATCGGCCTTTCAGGGCGCATAATCACGAAAGGAAATGACATAAAGTGTAAGCGACTGCGGCAAAATGAATCAGAATATGAGATCGGGAAAAACCGTATAATTTTTAATAAGTTAGCTCTCCCCAACCGTCACTTTTTCAGACCGAGTCTTGGCCCGCGCCGCGATGGAGACGCCGCCGATGATCAGGATAAAAGCGATGACGTGATAGATGCGGATGCTTTCGTCCAGCAGGATAACGGCAAACACACTGCCGCAGATGGGCAGCAGATAAGAGGTCAGCCCGGCTTTATTGGCGCCCAGCAGTTCCACCGTCCGATTGTAGGCCAGATAGGCGACCACCGAAGAGATCACCGCCAAATAGGCGACCCCGCCAATGGTTTCCAAGGTAACCGGCATGGCTTTATAGGTGACGGTTTCCCAAATATAGAACGGCGTCAACAGAATCATGCCGAACAAAACGGTGGCGAACAGGAGGGAGGTCGGGTGTACATCCGGCTTGTTGCGCAGCAGGACCGTGTAAAGGGCCCAGGCCACGGTCGCCGACAGTATCCAAAAATCGCCTACATTTAGGTTCAATGCCAACAGCACGTCCAGATCGCCCCGGGCAATAATGGTCAGGGTGCCGCAGAACGCCAGGACAAAACCGGCACCCTGCCACGGCGTAATGATGTCGCGGAACAGGAGAAAAGAGATCAGCACGATGATCATGGGCCGCGAGGTGTTGAGCAAAAACGAATTGATCGCCGTGGTCGTGGTCAGCCCCTGATAGATAAAGCTGTTGTAGATGGTGACGCTGAGCACACCCAGCAATAGAACGATTTTCCAATGGTTGAGAATTTCCGGCCAGTCCCTTTTGAGATAGGGCCAGCAGAGGATTAGAAATATGGGCAGGGTTCCGGCCCACCGCCAAAAGGCCAATCCGATGGATGGCGCGATGTCATGGAGGCCGCGGCCGATGATGGAGTTGCCCGACCAGGCAATTGCCGTGACGACCATCAGGACGTAGCCGTTATTGAGGACTGAATTCATTCGGTTGAAGGTGTCGCCCCGGCATTTAACAGCAGTTGTTCCAGGACATCATAAGGTTGGGCGCCAAACACGCCGGCCTCCCCGGCAACGAAAGTGGGAACGCCAGTGACGCCATAGTGCCGCGATTTTTCCCAGTCGGCGTCAACCGCCTCCTTGAAGCTGCGCGACGTCAGCACCTCCCGGGCACCATCCGCAGATAATCCTACAGACTGCGCGACCTCCACCAGTAAATCCACGTCTGCCAGATTGCCGCTGTCCACGAAGTAGGCCTTGTAAAGGGCGTCGTGAATGGCCTCGCCGCCCGGTTGGGTATCCGCCCAGGACCCCAATTCCTGGGCCAGGCGGCTGTTGAAGGTGTGGGTGCGGGAATTGTAGGGCAGTCCTTCCGCTTCCATCAGGCTTTTCATATTGGCGTTTTTGGCTTCGATGTCTTCGGGACCGCTGCCGAATAGGTCTTGCAAGGCGCGGCCTTCCTGCGGCGTCTCCGGGTGAAGTGGAAAATGCACCAGCTTTACGGTGATGCCGAAATTCTGTTTCAGCTTTTCAATACGCCCGGTACTGAGATAACACCACGGTCAGACGTAGTCGGTGAATATTTCTAGCGTGATCGGCTCGGTCATTTGTGCTCTCCCTTTCGCCTTTTGCCGGGGTTCATATTAAAGATTGAACCTGGACCCGCAATCGCAATATCACCGGGTTGGACTAAATTCAAAGATTAAAATTATTCAAAAAAGTACTTGTACCTTCAGTGGATAAAGGAATATTTCTTGAATCGATGTAAAATATTTGGATATTTGCCATGCCCGAAAATAATAATATGACCCCTATAGAATTTCTCGTCTCCCGGCGGTCCGTGCTGGCGGCAAACCTGTCGGAGCCGGGTCCCAATGAACGGGATATCGAAAAAATATTGGAAGCGGGCCTCAGGGTGCCGGATCATAGCCGCTGCGGTCCTTGGCGGATTCAGGTCGTGGGGAAAGCGGGTCAGCAGGCTTTGGGGGCGTTGTGGTCAGAATTGTTCGCCAACGAAAATGAGGACGCCACCGATGAACAGATCGAATATTGGCGCCGGCGTCCAGTGAGTGCGCCGCTGCTGCTGGTCGTGAGCTGCTATCCAAATCTGGAAAAAATCCACAAAGTGCCGCTGATCGAGCAGCAAATGTCGGTGGGTGCGGCCTGTCAGAATATCTTGAACGGCGCCCATGCAATTGGTTACGCGGCCCAATGGCTCACCGAATGGCCAAGTTACCATGACAAGGTCAAAAATTTACTGGGCCATGCGAAAGATGTGGATATCGTCGGGTTTATCTATATCGGCACCCCCAGCGAGCCGCCCAAAGAGAGGAAGCGGGTCGGACCGGAAGAGGTGGTCAGCGAATGGATGGGCTAGATACAGCGGCGCCTAAACTCAATTCACCGATATCGATTTATCTCGGTGCGAAGACCATGGTCATTTGGCGGCCTTCCATTTTGGGGAACTGTTCCACCTTGGCGACCGCGTCCAAATCTTCCTGAACCCGGTCGAGGACTTTGGCCCCCAAGTCCTGGTGGGTCATTTCGCGGCCCCGAAAGCGGAGCGTCACCTTGACCTTATCGCCTTCGTCGATGAACCGGTTCATGGCTCTCAGCTTGACCTGATAATCGTGTTCCTCAATACCGGGACGCATTTTGATTTCTTTGACGACGATGACGTTCTGTTTTTTCTTGGCTTCGTTTTTCTTTTTCTGGGCCTCGTATTTGTATTTGCCGTAGTCGAGTATTTTGCACACGGGTGGAACGGCGTTGGGCGAGACTGCTACCAAATCCAGGCCGACATCAAAGGCCTTTTCAATTGCTTCGTCGAGGGGAACGACACCGATCATTTCACCGTCTGCACCGACGAGCCTGACTGTTTCTGAATCGATATCTTCATTTACGGCCGGTCCCTCCTTGGCGGGGACGGCGTTTACGGGTGGACGTGCGATTTCTAGTTTTCTCCTATATCCTGCCCCCATCTGTTCCGGGGGGCTTGATCTGGAGATCGTCGTATTTTTTGCACCCTAGGCAAGATGAAGGTCTTTTCCTCCTAAATTTAAATCATCGCCGGACCGGAATACTCAATTTTTAATTCCGATTTCGGCTGCTTCACTGCGCAGTGTATCAACTGCCTGATCGAGCGCAACAATTTCTTGCTCTTTTCCGCCCAGACGCCTGATGGCGACGGTACCGTCCTCGGCCTCGCGGCCGCCGACAACCAGGATCACCGGCACTTTGTTGTGGCTGTGCTCCCGGATTTTATAATTGATTTTTTCGTTGCGCAGGTCGGCTTCGGCTTTGATTCCCGCCGCTTTCAGCGCCGCCAATACGTCATTGGCGTATTCGATCGCGTCATCGGTAATGGTGGTCACAACCGCTTGCAGCGGCGCCAGCCAGAAGGGGAAACGTCCGGCGTAATGCTCGATCAAAATACCGGTAAAACGGTCCAGCGATCCGAACAGCGCCCGATGCAGCATGACAGGACGGTGCTTTTCGCCGTCTTCACCGATGTAGGAGGCGTCCAGTCGTTCCGGCAGGTTCATGTCCACCTGCAGGGTGCCGCATTGCCAATCGCGGCCGATGGCGTCCCGCAAAACGAATTCCAGCTTGGGCCCGTAAAACGCGCCTTCGCCCGGATTATAGGAATAGTCCAGTTCCATGTTTTCGAGCGCCGCCTTCAAAGCGCTTTCCAACCGGTCCCA
Organism: uncultured Rhodospirillaceae bacterium; assembly: GCA_964574215.1. Classification (GTDB taxonomy): domain Bacteria; phylum Pseudomonadota; class Alphaproteobacteria; order Rhodospirillales; family UBA2165. The sequence goes on from CAZNLR010000057.1 coordinate 9,022, forward strand.
TATTTTATCGGACCCGATGCGTTTTTCCGGCCGGTCGGCGAATTTGATTTTGACGTCCTCGAAACCGAAATCCTTGTAGATATCGATGATCAGATCGACGACCGTGCGGCATTCCTCTTCCATCTGTTCGACGGTACAGAAGATGTGAGCATCGTCCTGGGTAAACTCGCGCACCCGCATCAACCCATGCAGAGCGCCGGAGGGCTCGTAACGGTTGACCTGACCGAACTCGGCGATGCGCGCCGGCAGGTCACGGTAGCTGGTGATGCCCTGCTTGAACACTTGAATGCCGCCCGGGCAATTCATCGGTTTCAAGGCGTATTTCCGGCCGTCTTCGGTTTCGGTGGTGTACATATGTTCCCCGAAGGTTTCCCAATGGCCCGACAGTTCCCAAAGATGACTGTCCATGACGGTAGGCGTGGAAATCTCCACATAGCCGGCCTCTTCCTGACGGCGGCGCATATAGTCGATCAGGGAACGGAACAGGGTCCAGCCTTTGGGGTGCCAGAAGACGGCGCCCGGCGCCTCTTCCTGAAAATGGAACAAATCCATTTCCCTTCCCAAACGGCGGTGATCCCGCTTCTCGGCCTCTTCAAGCATGTGAAGATAGGCTTTGAGCGCCTTTTTGTCGGCCCAGGCGGTACCGTAAATGCGTTGCAGCATTTCGTTATTGGAATCACCTCGCCAGTAGGCGCCCGCGACCTTCATCAGTTTGAAAAACTTGCCCAGCTTGCCGGTCGACGGCAGGTGCGGGCCCAGGCACAAATCCAACCAGTCACCCTGACGGTAGACGGTAATTTCCTCGCCTTCGGGCAGGTCGGCAATGATCTCCGCCTTGTATTTCTCACCGATGGAATTGAAATGCTCGATGGCCTGGTCACGCTCCCAGACTTCCCGGACGATTTCCAGATTCTGGTCGACGATTTCGGCCATACGCTTTTCGATTTTTTCGAAATCTTCGGTGGAGAACGGTTCCTCCCTGGCGAAGTCATAGTAATAGCCGTTTTCGATGGCAGGTCCGATGGTCACCTGGGTGCCGGGAAACAATTCCTGCACCGCCTGCGCCATGACATGGGCGGCGTCGTGGCGCAGCAAGTCCAGCGCATCCTCGTCCTTGGCGGTGACGATGGACAAATCGCAATCTTCTTCGATTATGGTCGCTAAATCTTTCATCTCGCCGTTGACGCGGATGGCCAGGGCCGCCTTCGCCAGGCCGGGGCCGATATCGGCGGCGACGTCGGCACCCGAAACCGGGCCGTCATAGTCGCGTTGGGAGCCGTCAGGAAGTGTTAGTTTAACCATTTATTTCTTCAGATTTTTCATGCTTACAAACAGGCGGCGGAATGTAGTTTGTTTTGGCTAGCTGTCAAGGCGGGGCGCCACCCGAAACGTTTATTTTTTCAATAGGTTTTCGATTTCATTTATGACCTCGGAAACCGGAAGGTGCGATAGGCTCTCCTGCCGCAGGATCGAGACAGCGTTGCCCCGTTGAGCGCAAAGGGAAGGATCGGAATCGTCGGAATAGAGAACCACTGTTGGGCAGGCCTGGGCGGCGATCGCGTGCATGGGACCGGTATCGTTGCCGGCCGCCGCCACGGCCGATCGCGCCAGGATAAATAAATCCTCCAAGGCGGTTTGTCCGGCCAGATTTTTTGCGCCGGGCACATGGCCGGCGATTTCCGAAAGGAGGGAAGATTCATCGGGCCCGCCGATCAAAACCGGCTGAATGTCCCGGCCGGTAAAATATGCCGCCAGTTCCCGGTAATGTTCGCGGGGCCATCGCTTGGCCGGTCGGTGAGGGGCTCCCCCCGGCGCCAGCAGAGCATAACGATCCGATAAATCAAATCCCGGCCCACTCGAATTGATCCAGGAAAAATCCGGTGCGGGAACGTTATCAATTCCCGCCATGGCCAGCTGTTCTTTTTGCCGCTCCACCGTGTGCATGAAATCGCGCTGGGGATTGGTATGAGGATGGGAGCAGCCCTTGGCGATCCCGGACCATTCCGGATAGGGGCCCGGCCAGAAAAGCCGGTAATAAAAGTTGCTCCGGTCCGAGGTCTGTAAATCGTAAACGCGGGAAAAGTCCGCACTGCGCAATTTGGCTCTCAAGTTCAAGCAGCCGCCGATCTGCCAGAGACGCGGTCTGGTATCGGCCCAGGTATCATCGAACCAGGGCGCCTTATGGGCAAAGGCGGTGAAGGGTTCACTGGTCAGAAGGATCACATTGGCTCCGGTATGATGATCGCGGATAGCCGCGAACGGCCCCGCCGCCTGCACGAAATCGCCAAGCGCGCCCAGCTTTATCACGAGGATGTTTTCGCTCACGGGTCCTGCCGTGCCGAAGAGGTGTCTTGGGCGATGACCTCATTGTAGACGTCCAGGGTTTTGGCGCACATGACATCCTTGGCGTAGGTCTCGCGAATATGTTGCATGGCGCGTTCGGCGAACGTCGATCTTTGCTCGTCGCTTTGATCGATGGCTTCGGCAATGGCGGTGGCCAGGGCGTCGGCGTCACCCGGCGGCGTCAGCCAGCCGGTTTCCCCTTCAATCACCGTCTCCTTGGCACCGCCGTGGTCGGTGGCGATTACCTGCCGTCCCAATGCCTGCGCTTCGGCGGCGACCCGACCGAAAGCCTCCGGTTCGGTAGAAGCCGATATAACGATATCGGTCAGCATAAAAGCGGCCGGCATATCGTCACAATGATCGATGACGTGAATAAGCCCGGTCATGCCGAAACGTTCGATCTCCTGTTCCAGTTCCTGCCGGTACTCTTCTCTGCCCTGATCGGAACCCACAACCAGACATTGGATGTTATTCCGGTTCAGTTTCTTGATGGCTTGGATAAAGACGGTTTGACCTTTCCACCGGGTTAACCGGCCCGGCAGCATAACCACCGGCATACCGTCCGGCAGCCGCCATTTCTCCGCCAGGCCGACGACCCGTTCCGTGGATACGTTGGCGGGATCGAATTTTTCGATATCAATGCCCCGCGGAATGACACGGATGTTCGAGGCGGGCACGCCGTAGACCTTTCTGATGTGTCCGGCGATAAAATCGGAAATGGCGATAACCAGATCGCCCTTGGTCATAATTGCATTGTACCAACGCTTGACCCAATTGCCGTGACCGTAGGTGCCGTGAAAGGTGGTGACGAAATGAATACCGGTCCGCCGCGCCGCATACCAGGCGCTCCAGGCCGGCGCCCTGGATCTAGCATGGATAATATCGACCTTTTCCTGGCGGGCCAGATCGGCAATGCGGGAAATGTTCTGTCTGATGATCCAGGGATTTTTTGAATTGACCGGCAGGGTAAAATGTTCGGCGCCGACCCGGTTGAGCTCATGCTCCATGGGTCCGCCGGCGGAAACCACAACGGAACGCCCCCCACCTTCGACCACGGCGCCGGCGACATCCACGGTGCCCCGTTCCACGCCGCCGGTCACCAGCTCCGGCAATATTTGCATTACCGTCGGCGGTCTGAGTTCACCCGGCGCAGGCTCGGCAGGACTCTCTTCCGAAGATGTGTTTTCCAAATCTGGATCGGCGTTTATATTCATTGCCTTATTATATTGATTGAATTGGTAATTATATGTCCGGTCAAAATGTCACCCCCGATTGCGAACCCCAGATACTAACACTTAAGTCCGGCGCGTCCATTGCCTACCATATCACGCCCGGTTCTTCACCCGGTATTGTCTTTATGACCGGTTTTATGTCCGACATGACGGGCGGCAAGGCTTTGGCCCTGGAAGAACTGGCGCGGGACCGGGGGCTGGCCTTTCTCAGGTTCGACTATCAGGGTCACGGCGCCTCGTCCGGTGAATTCTCCGACGGTACGATAGGTATCTGGTCTGGTGATGCTTTGGCTGCTTTTGACGAACTGACGGAGGGCCCGCAGATTATCGTTGGGTCGTCCATGGGAGGCTGGATGATGTTATTGACCGCCATCGCCCGCCCGGATCGGGTGGCCGGCATGGTGGGCATCGCCGCCGCGCCCGATTTTACCGAAGACTTGCTGCCCAATGAGCTGACCGAGGCGCAAAAAGCGGAAATCCAGGAAAATGGTTTCGTCGTCGTGCCCAGCGAATATGAGGACGACTATACCTTCACCAAAGCCTTGTTCGATGACGGCCGCAACAATCTGGTTCTCAGGGATGAAATTCCCTTGGAGTGTCCGGTGCGGCTGCTGCACGGCATGGGGGACGTCAGCGTTCCCTGGGAAACCGCCCTGCGCATCCAGGAAAAACTGCGTTCGGACGATGTGGAGGTGATCCTCATCAAAAACGGTGACCACCGGTTGAGCGAAGACCCCGACTTGGAGAGACTCACAAGGGTGGTGGGTCAACTGGCGGATCAGGTCAGCTAGTTTATTCCAGTTCCCAAATCGCCTTCAGCCCTGTTCGATAGTCCGGATATTTCAGTGTCACGCCCAGATCGCGCTTGATTTTGCTGTTGTCGACGCGGCGGTTGTCCTGCCAGAACGTAAGAGCCATTGGGGACATATCCTTGATTGCCTCATCGAAGGGAACAAGGGGCGGCGGCTCAATGCCCATTAATTCACACGCGTATTCTTCCACATATTGCTGCTCGATGGGCTGATCGTCGCACAGATTGTAGATTCCGCCGGGTGCGGGCATGCTCATCGAGGCCCGCAGCACGGCGACGATATCGTCCACATGAATTCGGGAAAAAAGATGTCCCGGGTAATCAATTCGGCGCTTGAGACCGCTTCTCAGACGGTCGAAGACGCTGCGGCCCGGACCGTAAATGCCCGACAACCTGAATACGTGGACGGGTAGTCCGTTGGCGGCATGCAATTCTCGCCAGGCCTGGTCGGCTTCGACCCGCCATTTGCTGCGGTCGTTGCTGGGGTTGAGCGATGCCGTCTCGTCGACCGTGGCGCCGCCGGTGTCACCGTATACGCCGGTGGTGGACAAATAGCCAAACCACTCGGGATTATTTAACATTGTCAGCCAGTCGCCAAATTTTCGAAGCACCGGGTCGCCATCGGCGGACGGCGGGACAGACGACAATAGATGAGAAGCCGTGTCGAGTTGTTCTTTTCGGACTTGGTCAAACGCAATTGCCGCGATTCCCGCTGCCTCAATTGATTTTTTTTCATCTTCATTCCGGTAGGTGCCGGTTACCCGCCAGCCGTCGGCAAGACACGATTGAGCCAACGCCAGAGCGGTGAAGCCCAAACCAAAACAAAAGAGGGAGTTTTCAGATTTCATTGTTACGATCTTGCCAGATTGAACTTGCCAGAATGATAATGATCAGGGAGTCTAACGGTCTATTCCACAGCGGGACAAGCCTTCTTCATGCGTTTCATATCTGTTTGGTCAAATTTCCTTGTCGGGTTTTCCCTGTTGGCCTGGCCGATCGCATCGGACGGTAAGGAAATCGATCATAAGGCCGAGTACAGGCGCTGCATGGATCTGGCTGCCACCGCACCGGACAAAGGCTTCGAGGTGGCGCTTGCCTGGCGGGGACTGGGCGGTGGCAATGCGTCCCGGCATTGTGCGGCGGTATCGCTGCTGGGGCTTAAACATTACGATGAAGCCGCCAAACGATTCGAGGAACTGGCACAGGATACGGCGGCCGAGCCGGAATTCCGGGCGCAGCTATTGGGTCAGGCGGCGCAGGCCTGGCTGCTCGGCGGCAAACTATCCCGTGCCGAAAATGTGGCGACGGCAGCCCTTTCCCTCTCGCCCATGGATATCGATCTATTGATCGACCGGGCGCAAATCTCCGCGGCCCGCAACGATCATCAGCGATCAATCACCGATTTGAACAAGGTGCTGAACCAAAAACCCAGTCACGTGGATGCCTTGGTGTTTCGCGCCAGTGCGTTGCGGCTGACGGGTAAAAACAGCGAGGCCGCCATCGACGTGGACCGGGCGCTCACCCTATCACCGGATCATCCGGAAGGCCTGTTGGAAAGGGGAATCCTGCGGCGGCTTTTGGAAGATAAAATCGGCGCTCGGGCAGACTGGCTGCAAGTCATCGTGACATCGCCGGGAAGTGCCGCTGCCGAATCGGCCCGGGCCAATATCGAGCGCATGGACGGCCCGGCTCAAAGCACTATAAAACCCTAAAAATCTGGATCGGCGTAGTGTTTGGGAGCCGGCAGGCCGGGGATGGCGTCGGCCAAAATGGGGTTGAAGCTGGGCCGCGATTTGATGCGGGCGTACCAGTTTTTGGCCGATTTGTGATCGCTCCATGGCACGTCGTCCAGATAGTCGATGGCCGACAGATGCGCCGCCGCCGCGATGTCCGCCAGGGTCATCTGCTCACCGGCCAGCCAGAACCGCCGGTCGGTGAGAAACGTAATGTAGTCCAGATGGGTATGGATATTCTGCTGAGCGGCGCGGATTTCGCGGGAATCCGGCTCTCCTAACCCCAAAAACCGCTTCATCACTTTTTCGCCTACCAGCTTGTCGGTGACTTCCTGGTTGAATTTTGTGTCGAACCAAGCGACCAGACGCCGCACCTCGGCCCGCTCGTAAGGTTTGCGGCCGATGAGATTGGGGTCGGGCGTGTGCTCTTCCAGGTACTCGCAGATCGCCGTCGAATCGGCGAGAACCGTATTATCCGGTTCAACCAGCACAGGTACCTCGCCTGATGGATTGAGCGCAAGAAATTCCCTGCGGCGTTCCCAGACCTGTTCCACATTCATCTGGAAATCGATGTTTTTCTCCGCCAGAACGACCCTGACTTTGCGGGAGAAGGGGGATAACCAAAGATGGTATAGCGTTCGCATTTGTTTGACTTATAACGTAATCATACCCAGGTAAACAAATGCGAATTTTCCACAATGACGCATCCTTTAACATTTATTTAGCAATGCTGACTGTATTCAAATATTTTCCGAAATTATCCAATATTAAAGGCCAATAGACGTGCCACTGGTTCAAATTGTTATTCTCGCCGCCGTTCAGGGCATCACGGAGTTTTTGCCCGTTTCTTCGTCCGCCCATTTAATTCTGGTGCCAAAGCTGACCGGCTTGCCGGATCAGGGCCTGTTGCTGGACGTGGCGGTCCATGTGGGAACGTTGCTGGCGGTGATGATTTATTTCTGGCGGGATCTTTTCGGCATGACGGCGGCGCTGGCTCACATGCCCCGCCAGATCGCCAACCATCGTCGCTTTGATCCCGAATACTGGTTGTTCCTGAAATTGATCGTGGCAACCTTGCCGGTGATCGTTGTCGGATTTCTGGTCAATTTCTATATGGGCGATATTCTGCGCAGTATTGAGGTGATCGGTTGGGCAACTTTGGGCTTCGGTCTGCTTCTTTTAATGGCCGATAAGACCAGCATGACCGTCCGTAAGATCGAACACATCACTTTTATTGGTGCCTTTGTGGTGGGTATTTTTCAGATTTTCGCCTTGATCCCCGGCACCAGCCGGGCAGGCATCACCATGACCGCCGCGCGCTTTCTGGGCGTCGAGCGCCAGGATGCGGCCCGCTTTTCGCTGTTGCTTTCCATTCCGGCGATCATCGGGGCCGGCGCCCTCAAGGGACTTGAACTGTATCAATCGGGCGATCCAGTTTTGGCGGGTGTCGCCTTAAAAGCCGGGGGCTTGGCCTTTTTGTTCGCATTGATCGCCATCAGCCTGTTGATGGTTTGGCTCAGGCGGGCCAGCTTCACGCCTTTTGTCATTTATCGATTTTTGCTGGGCGCCGCCTTGCTTTACTACGCTTACGGCGCGCCGGGACTCTCCCAACTAACCAATTAATTTGGAGGCAAAATACAAAAGTTGTTGATTTTCCATTTTTGAAATTCTAGATTATAGAAAATTTTATAGAAATATATAATTATGGCCTTGAGCATCAAAGACGATAAAGCCGACCAAATGGCCCGCGAACTGGCGAAAAGAACCGGGGAAAGCCTGACCACGGCCATTCGAAAGGCCCTGGAGGAACGGTTGAGCCGGGTACAACCGGCCATGAGGGGGCGGTCCCTGGCAGATGAATTGAATGAACTCGCCGATCGATGCGCGGCCTTACCGGACCTGGATACCAGAAGCGCCGATGAAATCATCGGCTATGACCAAGACGGGATGCCGGGATGATGGTCGTCGATACGTCAGCGCTTCTGGCAATTTTGCTCGGTGAGCCGGAAACCCGATCATTTGTGGATAAGATCGACACCGCCCGGACACGGCTTTTGTCATCGGCATCCTTTATCGAATCCTCCATAATTCTCGAACGCCGAAAAGGCGACGTCGGCGTGATGATCTTGGATAATTTTATATCCAGATCGAACATGGAAATTGTCGCTATCGATACGGATCAAACCGAAATCGCCCGCACGGCCTTTCGCCGTTTCGGCAAGGGCCGGCACCGGGCCGGTCTGAATTTCGGCGACTGTTTTTCCTACGCACTGGCCAAGGCGACAGGGGAACCGTTGCTGTTCAAGGGCAACGATTTCCAACATACCGACATTGAGGTGATCACTTAGTTTTAAATGGGGTTTAGGTCAGGCCTCAAAATTTCGGTGACAGTTTACTTAATTCCTAACTAGTAAACTGTCACCGAAATACCTTTTAGGTGGAGACCACGCCCGATTCGTCGGCTTCGATGTCGAAGGCGGCTTTCATCAAGGCTTGGGTATAGGCTTCTTTCGGGGCGTCGAAAACGTTGTCTGCGGGACCGGCTTCCACCACCTCGCCCCGCCGGATGACAATCAGGTCATGGGCCAGGGCGCGGACCACTTTGAGGTCGTGGCTGATAAAGATATAGGCCAAGTCGTGTTTTTTCTGCAGGTCCCGCAACAACTCGACGATCTGCGCCTGCACGGACATGTCGAGGGCCGAGGTGGGTTCGTCCAGCACCATCAATTTGGGTTTGAGAACCAGGGCGCGGGCGACGCATATGCGCTGGCGCTGACCGCCGGAAAATTCGTGGGGATAGCGGTCCATGGTCTCGGGATCGAGATCAACCTCCTGCAGCACATCGGCCACCAGTTTTCGCCGCTCTTCGTAGGTCTCTCCCAATCCATGCACCAGCAAGCCTTCCTCGATCACCTGGAAGACCGACAGACGCGGGCTCATGGAGCCGAAGGGGTCCTGGAAAACAATCTGCATCTGCCGGCGCAGCGGCCGCATATCCTTCCAGCCATAGGACTGGATGTCCTTGCCTTCGAAAGTAATTTCGCCGCGGCTGGTTTCAAGCCGAAGAAGCGCCCGCCCCAGGGTCGATTTGCCGGAACCGGATTCACCGACCACACCCAGGGTATGCCCCGCCATCAATTGAACATCGATGCCGTCCACCGCCTTGATATGATCCACCACCCTCTTGACCACACCTTTTTTGATCGGAAACCAGACGCGGATATCCTTGGCGGTCATGATTTCCGGCGCGTCGCCGGGCACCGGATCGGGCCGGCCCTTGGGTTCGGCGGCGAGCAGATGCTGGGTGTAGGCGTGGGTGGGATTTTCGAACAAGGCTTCCGTTTCGTTTTCCTCGACAACCCGTCCCTCGCTCATCACATAGACCCGGTCGGCCATGCGCCGGACGATGCCCAGATCGTGGGTGATCAGGAGGAGACCCATATCCAGTTTTTGCGTCAGTTCCTTCAATAGTTTTAGAATCTGCGCCTGGACGGTGACATCCAAAGCCGTCGTCGGTTCGTCGGCGATCAGCAGTTCCGGTTCGTTGGCCAGGGCCATGGCGATCATGATGCGCTGCTGCTGACCGCCGGAGAATTCGTGGGGGAAAGCGTGCAGCCGGGATTTGGCTTCCGCCATTCCCACCAGGTCCAGCAATTCCTCGACCCGCGCCCGCGCTTCCGCCGGCGTCATTTTCTTGTGCAGATGGAGAACCTCGCTGATCTGCTTCTCCAGGCTGTGCAGGGGATTGAGGGAATTGATGGGTTCCTGGAAGATCATGGATATGCGGTTACCCCGGATCGACCGCATCTGGCTTTCGCCCGCCTCGATCAGTTCCTCGCCGTCGAACCGGATGCTGCCGCCGGGATGGGAGGCCAGGGGATAAGGCAAGAGCTTCATCACCGAGAGCGCCGTCACCGACTTGCCGGACCCGGACTCGCCCACCAGTCCGACGGTTTCACCCCGGCCGATTTCAAGATCGACGTCGCGCACGGCCTTCACTTCGGCGGCGCCACTTCCGAAGCTGACGGAGAGATCGGTTATGTGCAGCATCTTCTCCATCATCTAGTTCCTAAAGGTCTTTCTGGGATCAAGGGCGTCGCGTACCGCCTCGCCGATAAAGATCAGCAGGCTCAGCATCAGGGCAATGACGATAAACGACGAAATGCCCAGCCACGGCGCCTGCAGGTTGTTTTTCCCCTGGTTCAAAAGTTCGCCCAAAGACGCCGAGCCCGGCGGCAGGCCGAGGCCGAGGAAATCCAAAGCCGTCAGGCTGGTGATGGCGCCGGACAGGATAAACGGCAAATAGGTGATGGTGGCGACCATGGCGTTGGGCAGAATGTGCTTGAACATGATCTTCTTGTTGGAGACGCCGAGCGCCCTGGCCGCCAGCACATAGGTGAAATTACGCCCGCGCAGGAACTCCGCCCGTACGACGCCCACCAGGGCCATCCAGCTGAACAGCAGCAAAATTCCCAGCAACAGCCAGAAGGAGGGCACGAAAAGGGCCGACAGGATGATCAGGATATAAAGCTGCGGCATGCCGCCCCAGATTTCCATAAAGCGCTGGAAGAAAAGATCGGTAAGTCCACCGAAATAGCCCTGCCAAGCCCCCGCCGATATGCCGACGATGGAGCTGAGGACCGTCAGGATCAGACCGAACAGAACGGAAATACGGAAACCGTAAATGAGGCGCGCCACCACGTCCCGCCCCTGGTCGTCGGTGCCCAGCCAGTTCTTTCCCGTCGGCGGCGAGGGTGCGGGCGTGGGCAGGTCATAGACCACAGTGTCGAAGCTGTAGGGAATCAGGGGCCAGATGATCCAGCCTTTTTCCTCGATCAGTTCCACCACTTCCGGATCGGCATACTCTGCCTCGGTCTCGAAATCACCGCCGAAGGTGGTTTCCGGATAGGAAAAAATCACCGGCGCATAGAGGCTGCCGTCATAGCCGATCAACAAGGGTTTGTCGTTGGCGATGAACTCGGCGGAAAGGGTGATGAGGAACAGCACCAGGAACACCCAGAGGGAAATATAACCCCGCCGATTGGCCTTGAAATTGTCCAGGCGGCGGCGATTGATGGGGGTCAGATCGGGAACCAGCCTCATGCTCTCACACCTCCCGCGCTTCGAAATCGATGCGGGGATCGACCACGTGATAGGCGATGTCGCCGATCAAATTCATGATCAGGCCCAGCAGCGTAAAGACGTAGAGGGTGGCGAACATCACCGGATAATCCCGGTTGATGACGGCCTCAAAACCCAGCAGGCCGATACCGTCCAAAGAGAAAATGATCTCGATCAGCATGGAACCGGTGAACAGGATGCCGATAAAGGCGCTGGGAAAGCCGGCGATGACGATCAGCATGGCGTTCCGGAAAATGTGGCCGTAGAGAACGCGGTTTTCCTCCAGTCCCTTGGAGCGGGCCGTGACGACATACTGCTTGTTGATCTCTTCCAGGAACGAATTTTTGGTCAGCATGGTCAGGCTGGCGAAACCGCCGATCACCAGGGCGAACACCGGCAGGGCAATATGCCAGAAGTAGTCAGCGATGCGGGCCGGCCAGGAGAGGGTCTCCCAATCCGGCGAGGTGAGCCCTCGAAGCGGGAAGACGTCCCAGAAGCTGCCGCCGGCGAACAGCACCACCAAAAGAATAGCGAACAGGAAGTTAGGGATGGCGTTGCCGATGATCACCACCACGCTGGTCCAAATGTCGAAGCTTTCACCGTCCCGGACCGACTTGGCGATGCCCAGGGGAATGGAGATCAAATACACCAGAATTGTGGTCCAGAGGCCGAGGGAAATGGAAACCGGTAGCTTGTCGATCACCAGATCAACCACACTGCGGTCCCGGAAGAAGCTCTCACCGAATTCGAACTGGGCGTAGTTCCTGATCATCAGGAAAAAGCGTTCGTAGGCGGGCTTGTCGAAGCCGTAGAGCTTTTCGATTGCCTTGATCAGCTCGGGGTCAAGCCCACGGGCACCCCGGTACTTGCTGCTGGCCGCGCTGTCGCCGCCGCCGCCCGGTTTCTGCGGTTGGGCGCCGGTGGTTTCACCCTGGCTCGATCCGCTGACCCGGGCGGTCGCCTCCACCGATGTGCCTTGAATTTGGGCGATGGCCTGCTCCACCGGCCCGCCCGGCGCGAACTGCACGATGATGAAATTGATGGTGATGATTCCCAAGAGTGTGGGAATAACCAGCAGCAGGCGGCGGATGATATAGGCGAGCATGGACCGCTATTTCTTGAAACTGCTCAATTGCGACGACAAGGTTTTTTCCTTGGCCTTGTCGACCCACCAGCCGTCGAACCCGAGCCCGTATTTGGGCGGCGTGGCGGGGCGGCCGAACTTGTCCCAATAGGCCACCCGGAAGCTCCGGATATGCCAGTGGGGGATGACAAAATGGTTCCACAAAAGCACCCGGTCGAGGGCGCGGGTGCGCATGATCAGGCTTTCCCGGTCGGGCGCGGCGATGACTTTCTCCACCAGTTGATCCACCACCGAATCCTTGATGCCGATGAAATTGCGACTGCCGTTACGCCCTGCGGCGGCGCTGCCCCAGAAATCCCGCTGTTCGTTGCCGGGCGACAGGGACTGGCCGATGCTGCCGGTCATCATGTCGAAATCGAAATCCGTAACCCGCTTCTGGTACTGGGCCGAATCCACCACCCTGATACTCATCTCGATGCCCAGCCGCTTGAGGTTTTTTTTGACCGGCAGGGAGATGCGCTCGAAGGCAGGAGATATCAAAAGTAATTCGAACTCAAAAGTTCTACCGGTTGTCGTATGGGTTAGCTTCTTGTTTTTGATCTTCCAGCCCGCCTGTTCCAGCAGCTTCTTGGCCTGGCGCAGGTTTTTGCGAATGCGTCCGCTGCCGTCGGTGGAAGGCGGTTTATAGGTTTGGGTGAAGACCTCGGGCGGAATTTTGCCTTTGAACGGGGTCAGGATGGCAAGTTCTTCCTTGGACGGCAGACCGCGGGACGCCAGTTCGGAATTGGAGTAATAACTTTCCGACCGCGTATATTGGCCATAAAACAAATTCTTGTTGGTCCATTCGAAATCGAAGGCGTAGGCCAAGGCCTTCCGCACCAACGGGTCCTTGAACAAATCCTTCCGCGTATTAAACAGAAAGCCCTGCATGCCGGTCGGGTTTTCGTGGCGGATTTCCTCTTTCTTATAGAGGCCCTTTTTGAAGGATGGCGAATCGTAGCCCGTCGCCCACAGTTTGGACGTGTTCTCCGCGCGGAAATCGTAGTTGCCCGACTTGAAGGCTTCCAGGGCCACCGATGAATCCCGGTAATAGTCGATGCGTTGACGGTCGAAATTATGGCGGCCCACATTGACCGGCAGATTGGCGCCCCAATAATCCTTCACCCGCTCGAAGGTGATGGAGCGGCCGGCTTCGAAGGACGCGATTTTGTAGGGCCCGCTGCCGAGAGGCGGCTCCAGCGTCGTTTTGGTGATGTCCTTCTTTTCCCAATAGTGCTTGGGAATAATGGGCAACTGCCCGACGATCAGGGGCAGTTCTCTATTTTCTCCGGGCGAAAAGGAAAACAATACGCGGCGATCACCAGCCTTTTCCGCCTTGGCCACGTTGCCGTAATAGAATTTGTAAAAGGGCGAGCCCTTACCCTTGAGAGAGTTGAAACTGAAAATCACATCGTCGACGGTGATGGGCTTGCCGTCGTGCCAGCGGGCTTCTTGCCGCAACGTGAAAGCGACCCAGGACCGGTCCTCCGGCATTTCAACGCTTTCGGCGATGAGGCCGTATTCGGTAAAGGCTTCGTCGGACGACGAGGTTAGCAGGGTCTCGTACACCAGGCCTGCCCCCAACGCCCGGAACCCGGCGGCCGGGCGGCCTTTGATAATGAACGGATTAAAGGAATCATAGGCCCCGATGGCATGCTGCCGCACCGTGCCGCCCTTGGGCGCGTTCGGGTTGACGTATTCGAAATGCTTGAAATCGGGCCCGTATTTGGGTGTCCCATGCATGGCGATACCGTGGACGGGCCCAGTGGTATTTTGGGCTTTTTTCTCCTGGGCCAAAACCGGCGAAATCAAAATTATAAAGACGGCAAACCAAGCCCAATGCCTCATCGGCAAATCTCCCTGCAAATTAACTCTTAAACGACGCTATAATATATACCAGCAACTAAGGCGTTATTGTGATTGATCGGGCGCGTCAATCAAGCCCTGCGGGCATCATTTCCCGATAGTTTTGCAATAGCTCCCGAAATTTTGATGCCACTTTCAGTCCGGCCACCGCGTGCGGGGCGTCGTCGTCTTCGCTTTGGCCGGGATATTCCTCCAGCAGGTGATAGCTGTCCCGCGCCGTGACCCGCTGCCACCAGGCTTGAACGTGGGGCCGGTCTTCCAGCCACAAATCCAACAGCCGCAACAGATCGAGCACTTTTATAAAGGGCGCGTGGGTGGTTTCGACCAAGCCAATATCGTCGCCCATGATCCAGGGGCGGCCATCTGAAAGCGTCTTTTCGGCTTTACCGAGAATGCGGTCCCAGGCGCCGACGGCGCGCAAGACATAAGGGGAGTCCAGGCCGTCCCGGATACAGGATTGCTGGCGGTGAACGCGGTCGATATCGGTCACCTGTTTCCATCTGGCCTCCATTTTTTCGATGGGAACCGCCAAGCGAAATTTGGTGACGAAGTTGATAGAGGCCGTCGCCTGGTAGCCGGATTCATCGCAGTCCTTGATCCATTCCTCCATATGCGCCCGCTCGACCGGATCGGCGGGCGACAGGGCGGGGTCATCCTTGAGCCCGTCGATGTAGCGGCAGATGATGGAGGATTCCCGGATGACCTGACCGTCGTGCACCAGCGTCGGCACCTGGGTTTTGGGGTTGAGCTTCTTGTAGTCCGGCTTGAACTGGTCGCCGTTCATCAGCACCAGTTTATGCGGCACCCAGTCGGTGATGCCTTTCTCGGCGAGCGTCATCACCGCCCGGTTCGAACAAATGGAATCGGCCTCTTCCAAATAATAAAGTTCCAGCATTACCGCCCCCTGTCGTGGAATTTTTGCTCAAAAATCATTGTGGGAAATAATCGGTGCGAAGACAACTCCCAGGCTGTTTTTCGGGGTTCCCTTGCGGGCGGTCGGGGGAGCCGGTAGAACATCTATTCGGCAATAACCGGTAGTGGGGGAATTATGACGACGGAAGATGATAAATATACGGACCCGGGCTGCGCCTACTGTCCGCCCACGGTCCGCGCCTGCATCCAGGGCGAGGACGAGGAGCGGGGTCCCGGTTTCTGTCCCTCCAACACCAATCCCGACGGCCAGGATGTTGCCCGGGCGCTTTACGACGACCCCTTTGTCCGCCGCGTGTCCCAGGAAGCGGCGCGGGTCGAATCGGAAGGCTATTGCAAATGGAGCCGGGTCGAAGAGGTCTGCCAGTTCGCCAAGAAAATGGGGTTTAAAAAAATCGGCATCGCCACCTGCATCGGCTTTGTCGACTACGCCAACACGCTGAGCCGCGTGCTGGAAAGCCACGGCTTCGAGGTAGCCTCGGCGGCCTGCAAAAACGACGGTATTGCCAAGGAGGACGTCGATCTCAAGGACGGCGAAAAGATTTTTCCCGGCGGTCATGAATCCCTGTGCAATCCGGTGTCTCAGGCTCAATTGCTTAACCAGGCGGGCTGTGAATTCAACGTGGTCCTCGGGCTCTGCATCGGCCATGACAGCTTGTTTTTTAAATATTCGGAAGGATTGGCGACCACCCTGGTGGCCAAAGACCGGGTGCTGGCCCACAACCCCATCGGCGCTTTGGAGATGGCCAATTCCTACTACCGCCACATCTGGGGGCCGGAGAAACCCGAAAAGGATCCCAAACTGCCGCAGCAGGGACGCCGAGAAAATAGCTCGCGGGGAAAGTAAACTGGGAAAATAGCGCGATTTTTCATGGTGGAAATTTACGTCGATGCCGACGCCTGCCCGGTCAAAGATGAGACCGTAAAGGTTGCCGCCCGCCATCAGATAAAAACCTACTTGGTCAGTGACGGTGGCATCAGGCCCCGTCCGTCGCCGCTGGTGGAGCTGGTGGTCGTAGCCCAGGGCGCGGATGCCGCCGATGACTGGATCGCAGAGCATATTCAGAAAGCCGATATCTGCATCACCAACGACATTCCCCTGGCCGCCCGGTGTTTGGAGAAAGGCGCACTGGCCCTCAAACCCAATGGGGACGCATTCACGGAAAACAGCATCGGCATGGCCTTGGCCAACCGTGAACTTATGCAGGGATTGAGAGAGAGCGGCGAAATCACCGGCGGCCCCAGACCGTTCAGCAAATCTGACCGGTCGGCCTTCCTCAACCATTTCGAAACCACCATCCAAGCGGCCAAGCGGCTGGCTTAGCCTCACTTCCTTTTGAACGTTTTAAAAAACCACCGTAAATATCCAATATTGAATTGGTTAGGAGTAATTGATATAAAAAAACACTCTTATAGAAGAGTGTTTGACAGAAAGGTGGCCGGCCAAAGGAATAGGCAATGAATCATAAATAACAGCCAGCCTATCGAAACCGCCCTCTCAGGCGGTGCGTCATTAAAAGTTAGTTCAAAATAACAGGGAAGATGACACATGATACTTTCAAAATATTTATGGGGCTGACATAGATAAGCTCGAAGTATTCACATTTTGGCCCATTCCAAGAG
>CAZNLR010000058.1:0-24790 GCA_964574215.1 uncultured Rhodospirillaceae bacterium
CTCCCCCGCCAGGGGGGAGGAAGTAGAAGGTACGATACCCGTTTTCCCCTCCCCCCTGGCGGGGGAGGGTCGGGGTGGGGGGGAAGGTTGTTCCCATAACTGGCGTCACCCTGACGATCATCGCACCGCCCTCCGCCTCGGATTCCGGCAGATCAAGGGCATGCGGCAGGAGGCGGCGGACGATCTGGTGGATGCCCGGGAAGGCGGCTATGGGCAAGTGCCGGCGCTGAAAGAACGGACCGGCCTCAAACGCGGGATCATGGAAAAGCTGGCCGAGGCTGACGCCTTCCAATCCCTGGGGCTGGACCGCCGCCAGGCTTTGTGGGCGGTCAAAGGATTGATCGATACACCCCCCCTGCCCTTGTTCGCTCATCTGCCGGAGCACCGCTTCCGGCGGGAAGCAAATGCCCAATTGCCGGAGATCAGTCTGGGGGAAAACGTGGCGGCGGATTATCACGCCCTCCGGTTGTCGTTGAAAGCCCATCCCATGGCGCTGCTCCGGGACCATTTTGACCGGGAGGGTTTTATGAAATGCGCTGATCTGGTCGCTGCCAAGCCTGACAGTATCGTCCGGGTGGCCGGTGTGGTCCTTATCCGTCAGCGCCCCGGCAGCGCCAAGGGCGTTATTTTCGTCACCCTGGAGGACGAGACCGGCATCGCCAACCTGATCGTCTGGCCCCACAAGATGGAACGCTACCGCCGCACCGTCATCGGCTCCTACGTGCTGGGGGTGGAAGGCAAACTGCAACGGGAGGGCATCGTCACCCATGTGGTGTCCGAAAAGCTCCACGATTTCACTTATCGACTGAGCCACCTAACCAGCGGTGAAGTTCTGGAACCCGGTCCCATAAACAGCATTAGGGATATTCCCGGCAACACGCCAAAAACCAAACCGCGCATGCCCGGGTCACGGGATTTCAGATAGGGGATTTCCGCTAGACATTCGTATAAATCCGAGCAGAATAAGCACGTATTTTCAGACCCCAATGACATTTTTTTGAGGAATCCTAAATTTGAGTAACAGTACTGAGCCCGCTCAAAGTTCGCTGGCGGGCCGGGTGGCGTTTCGCCATGCGGATTACCGGAAATTCTGGGTCGCGCGGGTCACCGGCGTCTTCGCCATCGATATGCAGATCACGGCGGTGAGTTGGCAGGTCTATCAATTGACGGGACAGCCCCTCGACCTCGGTCTCGTGGGACTGGCGCAATTCATGCCATTTCTACTGTTGTTTCTGGTCTCCGGCACCATTGCCGACCGGTTCCAGCGCAAACGCATCATGGCCATCTGCGTTTCCATACAGACCCTGTGCGCCACCGCATTTTTTGTCATGACGGCCACGGGTAACGCCAGTTTCCCGCTGATATTCGGAATTCTTATATTCCTCGGCATCGCCCGTGCATTTCAGGCGCCGGCGCAAAGCGCCATTGTGCCTTTACTGGTCCCCAAAGAACATTTCGGCAATGCCGTCGCCTGGACGTCCACCGGGCTTCAGATGGCCCGCATCGCCGGCCCCGGGATTGCCGGGGTGATGATTATTTTCGGCGAACAACTGGTGTACGGCACCGTTGTGGCTTTGTTTCTAATATCCATGGTCACCACTTTTCTCATCAAGGCCAACACGCAGATCATCAGCAAGGATCCCGTCAATCTGGAAAATTTGCTGGCCGGGCTCAGATTCATCTTCAAGCGGCAATTGATATTGGGCGCCATATCTCTTGATCTGTTTGCCGTCCTTCTTGGCGGCGCCACGGCTTTGCTGCCGATCTACGCCGTCGATATCTTGAACGTCGGATCTGCCGGGTTTGGCAGCCTCCGCGCCATGCATATGGTAGGCGCTTTCGCCGGTGCCTTATTCATGACCCAAATTCCCATCCGGCGCCGGGCCGGGCATAAACTACTGATTGCCGTCGCCATTTTCGGCGCGGCCACCGTTATTTTTGGCATTTCGACCAGTTTCTGGTTGACGCTGGCCGCCCTCTTCATCATTGGCGCTTCCGATTCCATCAGCATATTTGTCCGCAATAATCTGGTGCAGATCATTACGCCCGACAACATGCGCGGCCGCGTTACCGCTGTCAGTTCCGTATTTGTCGGCGCCTCCAACGAGGTGGGCGAGTTTGAATCCGGTGTCACCGCCGCTTGGTGGGGCGTCGTTCCGGCGGTCGTGGTGGGTGGCGTAGGGACTATCGCAATCGTGTTTCTTTTTGCTAAGATATTTCCACGACTGCGGGAAGTTGATAGTTTGGATCCCGATGATCTAATCCGAAAATATCAATAAAAATTGACTAGGCAGACAACAACGAGCTTTGCAGGGAATATGAAAACAAGAACATTGGGACGAACCGGGGCGGAAGTCTCCGAATTTATTTTCGGTTGCGGCAATGTGGGTGGAGTGATGATTCACGCCGACCCGGAGACCCAATTCAACGTCGTCAAACGGGCGCTGGATGCTGGTATCAACTGGTTCGATACAGCCGCCGGCTACGGTGACGGAAAATCGGAAGAAAATCTAGGACGCGCCTTAAGGGAACTGGACGCCAAACCGTTTATCTCCACCAAGCTCAGGATCGACCCGGACGAACTGGACGACATTCCCGGACAAATCGAACGCAAACTCCACGAAAGCCTCGAACGGTTGCAGATGGACAGTATTGATCTGCTGCAACTGCACAACGGCATTGAAGGCGTCGACGGCGGCCGTCATTTATGCACCGATAATGTTTTGGGCCGTCTCGGCGCTATCGTCGGGATGGAGCATGTCAGAGCCGAGGGGCTGACCAAATGGCTCGGCATGACGGCGCTGGGCGACACGGGTCTGGTGAAGCGGGTGATCGAATCCGGCCGCATGGATACGGCGCAGGTGTATTTCAATATGATCAATCCCACGGCCGCCCACGCCATGCCGCGGCATAGCTCCAGCCAGGAAAAGGACAAGCCCAGCGCCGGCCAGGACTTTACCGGTGTTCTCAATAGCTGCATAGAGCGGGATATGGGCATCATCGTCATCCGCTCCCTTGCCGCCGGCGTACTCGCCACCGACCAACGGCACGGCCGGGAGGTCGTCCTCACCAAAGATACGGATATCAAAGAGGAAGAGCGCAAAACCAAGGCCGTGTTCGATTTAATCGGCGGCAGCCAGGGCACGCGTGCGCAAACGGCGCTGCGATTTGTCCTCGCCCATCCCGACATCAGTTGCATCGATTTTGCCGTCTCCGACATGGATCAGCTGGAAGAAGGGCTGGAGGCAGCCGAGAACGGGCCGCTGCCGGGCGACATCATGGAAGTCCTCGATAATTTTTACGACAACGATTTCCTGCCCGTTTAACGGTTGCGCCAACCAGGAAATGAGCAGTGATTTCGCCAGCAGCTACCTGGGCCGACTCCGGGCAAAAATCGGTCACGACCTCGTTCACATACCCGGCGTCAGGGTGGTTGTTGAGAACGAAAAGAATGAAATTCTCTTTCACCTGAGACCCGATTTTAAAGTCTGGGGCCTTCCCGGCGGCGGTCCGGAAACCGGCCAGAACGTCTTTGATCAAGTCACCCGCGAAGCCCAAGAGGAAACGGGATTGACCATCCTGAACCCGAAACCGTTCGGCTACGCCTCCGAACCGGCCAGCGAAACCATGTACTATCCCAATGGCGACGTCTGCCACTACCACGACCTAATGTTTTATACGACAGAGTTCACGGGTGAACTGATCGAAAGCAACGAAGAAAGTTTGGCCGTCAGTTGGTTCCCCGTCGACTCCATACCCGAGGTCCTGCCCAATGTAACTTTAACGATTGAGGCGTACCTTCGTTTCAAGGCGACCGGCGAATTTCAGTTTATATAATCCAGCTATTCGCCTTCCGACTTACCGAACCAGATGCGCCGGAACAATCGGTCCTTGAGATAGAACTGGTGGTAGAGCGCCCCCACGACATGCAACAAAATCAATGCCGCCAGCAGCTTGGTGAGAATGCCGTGGCCAATACGCGGCGGGAAATCCCAGAAATCCTTAGGCAAGGTACCCTGCCCACCGAACACGATATCAAATAGACCGGCCTGGACGGCAATTCCGATACCGCTTGCCGCCACCAAGAGGGCTGTGATGTTCAAGGCGTAATGGGTTACCACACCGAGCTTGTCGAGCAGGCCGTTACCCGTATCGGCATGGGGCGGTTGGGCACTTTTGCGCGCCCAAATAAGCCGAACAAGAATCAGCAGTAATATCACGCTGCCGGTAATAATGTGACCGCGCAATCCGTTAATTTTTTCGGGGTCCGAATTAGGTGTTTGTTCCAGCACAAATTGCCCCATCACCAGCATAAACAGGATCAACAGGGCCGTGAGCCAATGCAGAACCACCTGTAAATTATTATATTTAGCCGGAATCGATGACATAAATACTCCCCCCAAACTTGAAATCACACCGCCCCAACAAAAGGTCAGTTGAAATAAAACGATAACCTAGCAAGGGATCAAATAGAAGACCTAGCTTTCCCGTAGACGGCTCTCCACCACCACTTCCGAATGCAGGGTACGGTGAACCGGGCATTTTTCGGCGATGGCCAAAAGAGACTGGCGTTGCTCTTCCGATAGATTTCCCTCCAGGCCGATTTCCCGTTCGATGACGTCAATCTTGCCGCCTTTGGTCTCACACTCGGCGCAATCATCGGCGTGGATTTTTTCGTGTTTGAGCGTTACCGATGCTCGCTTCAAAGGAATTTTTTTACGGTCGGCGTACATACGGATGGTCATGGTGGTACAGGCGCCGAGGCCCGACAAGAGATAATCGTAGGGCGTCGGGCCGGTATCGGTTCCGCCATAGGACGGTGGCTCATCGGCCCGCAGAACGTGTTTGCCGCCAACAGAAATCATCTGGGTGAACTTGCCCTCGCCGGTTTCTTGGACGGTAACTTCGCCGGGAGAAAACTTCGGCGCCGGAATCGCTTCCCCGGCTTCACCCAGATACCGGCTCGCCCAGGCAGCGATCACCTCGGCAATGTAAACCGCATCCTGCTTGCGGCTCAGCAGGTGATCGGCATTGTCCAGCGTAACGAAGCTTTTGGGATGTTTGGCGGCGCCATAAATTTCAGCGGCGTTTTCGATGCCGACGACTTGATCGCCCGGCGCGTGAAACACCAACAATGCTTTATTTAGTTTGGCGATCCGCTCCTTTTGATCCTGGGCGGCGATGTCGTCGAGAAATTGTTTTTTGATGACAAAGGGTCGTCCGCCGAGACTGACCTCGGCCTCGCCTTTTTCATTGATTTCTTCCACCGCGCTGGAAAAATTGTCCGAAACGTGGGCGGGATCGAAAGGCGCACCGATGGTTGCCACCGCTTTGACGCCAGGAACTTCCTGCGCCGCCGCCAATACAGCCGCACCGCCGAGACTGTGACCGATCAGAATGCTTGGTGCTTGATGGTTTTCCGTCAGCCAGTTTGCCGCCGCGACCAGATCATCCACATTGGAGGTGAAATTGGTGTTGGCGAATTCGCCGTCGCTGTGACCCAGTCCGGTGAAGTCGAAACGCAAAACGGCAATACCCCGCTCAGCCAACCCGGCGCTGACGCGGGCGGCAGCGAATATATCCTTTGAACAGGTGAAACAGTGAGCGAAGAGGGCAAAGGCGGTGGGGTCACCGGACGGCATATCCAGCCGCGCCGCCAGGTCTTCTCCCAAAGCGCCGGTAAAGGTGATTTTATTGCCTGCAGACATGGACTTCTCCTATTTTTGCCGCAACCGGAGCCTAGCCTTTGAACCTAGGTAACGGCAAATCAGGAAAAGTTTACCAGGATAAAAATCAGGGAACGGTTAGATTCCCACCAATTCCTCCAGTCTCTCCCAGGCCCAGTCCATGGCGGGATCGGTCCGTTCCGGGCGGCGGCGAAGCATGGAAATGTTCAAGGGTATACGGCCGGTTGGCGGCAGGTAGAGTTCCAGACCGCATATATCACGGTAAAGTTCCGCCGGTCCCCGGGGAATGGCCGCCAGCAACCTGCTCTTGGCGACGGTAAAGACCGCGGCCGTGTAATGGGGCGCGTTCATGGCGATCTGCCGGGTCAAACCAAGGTCGCCGAGCGCTGTATCCAAGCGGCTGTTTACGCCCGCAAGATAGGACAAATTGATATGCTGCAACGCGGCATAGATTTCCGCCGACAAACCGTTTTTGAGTTCCCGGTGCCCACGGGCCGCCACGATGACGACGTCGCTTTCCTTCAGCAATCGGGATTGAAACCGGGCGGGCACCGACTCAAAGGGACCAATGGCGAAATCCAGATCGTCCTCATCAAGCATTTCAATCGCCCGGTCGACCATGATGTGATGGCAATCCCGCACCATGCCGGGGGCCTCTGCCGCCAAAATTCCGGATACCGCCGGCGCATACAAGGTCATACCGTAATCCAGCACACCCAGCCGCAATTCCCGTTTGACCGTCGCCGGATCGAAACGCCGCTCGCTGGCCACCACCCGTTCGATCTCTGCCAAAATGCCGCTGATCGGTTCGGCCAACTCCCGCGCCCGCGGGGTCGCTTCCATCTGCGATTTCGCCCGATAGAACAGTTCATCGCCGAACAGGGCTCTCAGTCGGCTCAGTCCATGGCTGACGGCGGGTTGGGTCAGTCCAAGCCGCCGTCCGGCTTTGGTGATCTGACCCTCTTCATAGATTGCGTGAAAGACGGTCAGCAGATTGAGATCGATCGATCTTAAATTAATTTCGTGCATAGTATTTTATATTTTATATAAATTTTACAAATAAATCATCATCAAAGATAATGTGTCTCCGGAATTTCTCGGTGAGATCAATCCCCTTGTGGAGGCCCCAAATGAACGCTCACTCGATTTCAAAAGAAATCAACGAAATCACCACCGACGTGGCCATTATCGGCGGCGGCACGGCCGGGCTCAATTGCGCCATGGCGGCGGCGGAAAGCGACTGCGACGTCCTGGTGGTGGAAAAGGCCCATGTCAAACGCAGCGGCGCCATCGCCGGCGGCATCGATCACTTCATGGCCTATATGGAAAACGGCGAGAAATGGGACTCACGGGAAGCCTATCTGGGTTATGTCTCCCGGGTCGCTAGAGGCGCCGCCAATTTGGACATCACCGAAAAGGTCTATTGCGACGAACTGCCCGCCGCCATCGACCGCATTGAAAAGCTGGGGATATCGCTCCGCGATCCCCGTAACACGACCAGCACTGAATTTTTCCGCACCCAATCCATGGGACAGCCGGGACCATATTGGATCAACTTCGACGGTAAGCAATTAAAACCCCTCATGGCCAAAGAGGCCAAGCGCCGGGGCGCCCGCTTTCTCAACCGCATTCAGGTCACCAATTTACTTCTGAATGACGGCGAATTGGCGGGATTGATGGGCTTCGACATCCGCACCGGCGATTTTTACCTGATTCGCGCCAAGTCCATCATTATTTCCACCGGCAACACCAACCGCATGTTCAAAACCCAGAACGGCAATCCGTTCAATTTGTGGTATTGCCCCGCCAACACGGGCGATTTGCACCGGGCGGCTTTCGATGTGGGCGTCGAACTAGCCAATATGGAATACGTCCGCATGACCATCGTCACCAAGGGTTTCAGCACGCCGGGCTTCAATGCCTTCTTCGGTATGGGCTGCAAGCTGGTCAATTCCTTGGGAGAAACCTTCATGCAGGACTATCACGAGATGGGCGACAAGGCGCCCCGCAACGTCATGGTCTGGGCGGCCTTGCAGGAAACCAAGGAAGGCCGCGGGCCGATCTATATGGATGCCCGCCATTTGAGCGAGCCCGATCTGGATCACCTGTTCAAGACCCTGGGCACCGACAAGGACACGTTGCCGGACTTCCTCGCCGCCAAAGGTTATCTCAAGGAAGGGGCCATGATCGAAATGACGGTCTCGGAGCCCATGCAGGCGCGGCCCTCGGAACTCTGCGGCGCCGGCATCAAAATCGATGAGAACTGCGCGTCCAACGTTCCCGGCATTTTCGCCGCCGGCGATGCCTCCGACCAGATGGGATGCCTGCATATGTGCACCACCGGCGGTTACGCGGCGGGCAAGTCCGCCGCCGCCTACGCCGCCGCCGCGGGGGCTCATCATCCCATAGATATGAACGCCGTCAGGGCGGAAAGGGACCGCGTGTTCAGGCCGTTGGAACGCAACAAAGGCACCGCCTACAATGAATTTGAGAATATCGTGCGCATCATCTCTTCAGACCATTTCGGTCCGGTCAAAACCGAGATGAGCCTCAACACGGCCTTGGACAAATTCGGCAAAATCGACGACGAGCGGGACCGGTTAAAAGCCAACAACATGCATGAACTGATGCGCTGCCACGAGAGCATGAACATTCAGCAGGTGGCGAAGATCATGGCCCATGCCGCCTTGGCGCGGAAAGAGTCGCGCTTCGCTCCCTACCACTATCGGGCCGATTACCTGGAAACGGACAACGACAATTATTGCGGCCTCATCGGCATCAGCAAGGGCGGCAACGGCCAGGCAAAAACGCGCTTCGAGCCCCTTGACTACGCCATTTAGAATTCAGGAGACGGTCAATGCCTGCGGTAATCAGTGAAAAAAAGTGTAACGGTTGCGGTATCTGCGATCTCTTTTGCCCGGTCGACGTCATCCATATGGAAGAGAAGTTGGCGGTGGTTCGGTATCCGGAGGAATGCTGGCATTGCGGCGCCTGCCGTCTGGACTGCCCCAAGGGCGCCGTCACCTACGAATTCTCCCCCTCCATGGCCGCGATTTAGGCGAAAAGATTAATTAATCGACTGTCGATAAATTAAGAAAGTTGTGAACGAGTGTGAATTTATCGACAGTCGATTAATTATATCGTGAATACTTCGATCTCGTCGCCGACGCCTCTGAGGGCGTGTTTGCCGAGGGATTTGTAGGCATCGGGCAGATTGGCCACCACTTGCTCCGACAGCAGGAAATTCACGCCCAGGGTTTTACACATGGATTCGATGCGCGCCGCTTCGTTGGCGGCGGCGCCGATGACGGTGAACTCGATCCGCTCGTGAGTGCCGATATTGCCGTACATGACGTCCCCGAGATGAAGACCGATACCGAACCCCAACGGCGGGTGGCCGAATGATTCCCGCTGCTTGTTGAGTTTTTCCATCCTGTCCAAAGCGTCTTTGGCGGCCGTCGCCGCGACCGCGCAGGCTTCCTCGACCGTCCGGTCCTCCTCGGACACGGGAAATATCGCCAGCACGGCATCGCCGATAAAGCGCAAAACTTCGCCACCATTGTCAAGGACCGCCCCGGCCATGCACTCGAAATAGTCATTGAGCAGCGCCAGGAAGGCTTCCCGATCCATGGAATCCGCCAGCGGGGTGGAATTCCTGAGGTCGCAAAACCAGATGACGGCATGAATATCCTGCCCGTCGCCCCGCTTAATCTGCCCCCTGAGAACTTTTTCACCCGCCTGGTGGCCAAGATAGGCATCGAGTAAATTCATTGCCGTCCGTTTGGCGGCGTAGATTTCCGCGACCCGGGTCAAGGCGGGACGCACCCGCCTGAGAGCGGCAAGGTCATCGTCACTAAAACCGCCTTCATGGTCGGTGGTGTAACTCACCGCATGAATTTCACCGTTGATAAAGTCGAGGGGCATGGCGATGTAATCGGTGACCCCTTCCCCCCGTAAATCTTCTAAAAGCGGGAAATCTTTTTCACAGTCTGGATCGAACAATTTACGCCTGATCTCTTTACCGTCCAGGCACACGGCGTAAACCGGATTTTTGAAGTAAAGGTCGGTATCCAGAATTTCATAACTGGCCTCGGACACCTCGACGGCGTCTGCGCCTCGTCGCCAGAAGAACCCGCGTCCCGCCACATTGGGATGGAGGGTAGTGACGAAAACGGCAACGCGATAGATGGGCAGACCGAGCGCCAGCAGACGCTCGCTCATTTCGAACAGAACGTCCTGGGGCATGTTGACCGACTGGGCGCCATCGACCAGCCAGTCAACGACACTGCTGACATCAATGGTCACCATAGTTTCCGTATCGGGCATGTTCTCTCCGTTTAATTCAATAAGAGAATAACACCAAAAGACATAATTCTGTTCGCTTTAATATTACACATTTTCTTGATTTTGGTCATAAACGGACGATCCGAAAAATGGTGAAATAACGGATACTTTAATAATATCTCGGGGGTATTCATTATGACATTTTCAGTGCGGCGCGTGGTTACCGGCCACGATGAAAACGGAAAAAGCGCTTTCATCTCAGACGGGCAGCCGGTTCAGATTATGGAGGGAGAAGCGGGAAACGGTCAGGCGATTATATGGGCGACCGACCGCATGCCGGCTGTCAATAACGGATCGGAAGACGGCGGCGACCGCGACATGTCGATCCCGCCGCCCGCTAACGGCTCCATGTTTCAGATTGTCGTATTCCCGCCCGATCCGCCGGAAATGACCGACGAAATCGCCGCCGACATGAAAGGTTTTCTTCAAATGATGGGCTGCCAAACTCCGGAGAACGGCGGCTTGCATCCTGCCATGCATAAAACCAAAACCATTGACTACGGCATTGTTCTGGACGGCGAAATCGATCTGGTGCTGGAAGATGGCGAGACCCATCTCACCCCAGGAGACGTGGTCGTCCAGCGGGGCACCTATCATGCCTGGGCCAACCGTGGCAGTAAGCCGTGCCGCATTGCCTTCGTGCTGGTCGATGCAGACCCCGCGCCATAAGTACCTTTTTCGAGTCCGCAAAGCGGCTATAGTGGCAATATGAGCGAAGACGAAGTCAAAGTCGCCCAGCGTAGTACACCGTACCGCGGTTACGTGCGGATCGATGTGTACAAGCTGGCCCACAAGGTGTTCGACCAGGGGTGGAGCGACGAAATTTCCCGTGAAGTGCTGGAACGCGGGCACGCCGTCGCCGTTCTGCCCTATGACGCCGACCGGGATGAAGTCGTCCTGATCGAGCAATTCCGCATCGGCGGCTACACGGCCCACGATTTCTCACCCTGGCAGATCGAATGCGTCGCCGGTGTGGTGGAGACCGGGCATCTGCCGGAAGATACCGCCCACCGGGAAGCCCACGAGGAAGCGGGTCTCGAAATCCGGGAACTGGAACCTATTCACCATTACCTCTCCAGCCCGGGCTGCACGTCGGAATCGGTGCGGATGTTTTGCGGGCAGGTTGACTCTGAAGGCGTCGGCGGCGTGCACGGCTTAGCCCATGAGGGTGAGTATATCCGCGTATTTACGGTTTCCGCCCAGGAGGCGTTCACCATGCTGGACCGGGGGGAAATAGCCAACGGCATGACCATTATCGCCCTGCAATGGCTGAAACTGCACCATGAAAATTTGCGCGAAAAGTGGCGTCTTGCCTGGTCTGCGGAATCGGCCAACACAAATTCGTGACAGTATGATCCGCCTGAGGGGAATGCTTGATTGGCCGTAGTTGCAAGGCTAATCTCGGCTGGAATAGAACAATTAAAAATTCTCCGAGTGAACAAAATAAGCGAGCTAACATGAATGTCCGTGACGGTTTCAGAGACACCATCGGCAATACGCCACTAATCCGCCTCAGGGAGGCGTCGGAAAATACCGGCTGCGAAATATACGGTAAAGCCGAATTCCTCAATCCGGGCGGGTCCATCAAGGATCGGGCGGCTTTGTACATCGTCAAGGATGCCGAGGAAAAAGGCTTGCTGAAGCCCGGCGGTATTATCGTTGAAGGCACGGCGGGCAATACCGGCATCGGTCTCGCCCTGGTCGGGTGCGCCAGCAGTTACCGCACCATCATCGTTATTCCGGAAACCCAGACCGACGAAAAAAAAGATATGCTGCGTCTGGCCGGCGCCGATCTTAGAGAAGTTGCGGCAGTGCCTTACAAGGACCCGGGGAACTATGTCCACGTTTCCGGCGCCATCGCCAAGGAAATGGCGGAGACCCATCCTCATGGCGCGATCTGGGCCAATCAGTTCGACAATACCGCCAACCGGAACGCCCATCGCCTGGGCACCGGCCCGGAAATCTGGGATCAGTTGGACGGCAAGATCGATGCCTTTACCTGTTCCGTCGGCACCGGCGGCACCATTGCCGGAGTTGGGATGGCGCTTAAGGAACGGAACCCGGACGTAAAGATCGTTCTGTCAGACCCGCCCGGCTCGGCGCTTTATCATTTTTACAAACACGGCGAATTGAAGGCCGAGGGCACCTCGATTACCGAAGGAATCGGCCAAGGGCGGGAGACCGAAAATCTGGTGGGAGCGCCTATCGACGATTCCTATTTCATCCCGGACGAAGAAGCCCTGCCGGTTATTTTCGACCTGCTCAAATATGAAGGGCTGTGCGTCGGCACCTCCAGCGGTGTCAATGTCGCCGGCGCCATCCGGCTGGCCAAGGAAATGGGCCCGGGCCATACCATCGTTACTATTCTGGCAGATTCGGGCACCCGCTATCAAAGTCGTCTCTTCAACGTGAATTTTCTCAAGGAAAAAGGGCTGCCCTATCCGGACTGGCTTGCCTGAAACAAAGGGGGTAATCACCATGGAATATGTACATCCTGAAGCATTGGTTTCAACCGAATGGCTGGCGGACAATCTCGGTGCTTCCGATATCGTTATTGTCGACGCCAGCTTTCATCTGCCCGCAGCAAACCGGAATCCCAGGGAGGAATTCGAGGACACCCATATTCCAGGCGCTGTCTTTTTCGATATCGATGACATCGCCGACAGCGACACCGACCTCCCCCATATGATTCCCAGCGAGGCCAAATTTTCCAGCCGCATGCGCAGCCTGGGAATCGGCAGCGAAAACCACGTCATCGCCTATGATGTCAATGGCGGTTGCGCCGCCGGCATGCGCGCTTGGTGGATGTTTCGCCTGTTTGGCCATGACCGCGTTTCGGTACTCAATGGCGGACTGGGAAAATGGCTGGCCGAAGGCAGGGATGCGGAGAGCGGCATTCCCGAAATCGTCGAAAAGCACTTCTTTGCTAAGTTCGATCAACAACTGGTCCGCACCTTCGATCAGGTAAAAGCGAATATGGGCAACGGCTCCGAACAACTGGTGGACGCCCGCTCGGAGGGTAGGTTTAAGGGCCAGGACCCCGAACCCCGGCCCGGACTGAAGGGCGGGCATATTCCCGGTAGCGTCAATCTGCCGTTCCAGGAACTGCTGAACACCAGCCATTACATGATGATGCGTCCGGCCAACGAACTCAAAGCGGTACTGGAGACGGCCGGTATCGATCCGGAAAAATCGGTCGTGTCCTCTTGTGGATCGGGAGTGTCGGCCGCGCCTTTGGTGATGGCGCTCTATCTGCTCGGCTATCCGCGGGCTGCCATCTACGATGGTTCCTGGACCGAATGGGCCAGCAGCGACGACGCACCCATCGAGGTCTGAGGTACATACCGCGATCATGAGCGCCAAACACCGACCGGACACCCAGATTGTTCATTCAGGGTCTCGTCCTGAAGAGCAGCAGGGAGTGATGAACCCACCCGTTTACCGCGCTTCGACTGTGACCTTTCCGACCGTCGACGCCATGAACGAAGCAGAGGCCAAGCGCTTCGATACCGTCTTTTACGGCCTCTACGGAACACCGACCACCTTTGCCTACGAAGAAGCCATTGCCGAACTGGAGGGAGGCTACCGCTCGGTCACCGTCGCCTCCGGTCTGGCCGCCATCGCCGTCGCGTTGATGGCTTATTTAAAAACCGGCGATCACCTTTTGATGGTCGACAGCGCCTACGGCCCCACGCGGAAATTCTGCAACAACATTCTCACCCGTTATGGTATCGAGACCACCTATTACGACCCCTTGGCCGGCAGCGGTATCGCGGAACTCATTAGGCCGGAGACCAAAGTAATATTCACCGAGTCGCCCGGCTCTCTGACTTTCGAGATACAGGACTTGCCCGCCATCGCGGAAGCGGCGCGCAAAAACGATATCAAAGTCATGCTCGACAATACCTGGAGCGCCGGCGTCTACCTCAAGCCCTTCGATGTCGGGGTCGACATCTCTATTCAGGCGACGACAAAATATCTGGCGGGCCATGCCGATGTCATGCTGGGTCATATCACGGCAAAATCGGAGGAAGACTGGCTGACCGTCAGAACCGCCGCCGCTTTGATGGGGCACGGGGGCGAGCCGGACAATTGCTATCTGGGTCTGCGCGGCATGCGCACCCTCAGCGTCCGCCTGCAACGTCACCAGGAAAATGCCATGGTTCTGGCGAATTGGCTGGCAGACCGGCCGGAAGTGGCGAGCATTCTGCATCCGGCCTTTCCCGACTGCCCGGGCCACGACATCTGGCGGCGTGATTTCACCGGTGCGTCAGGGCTGTTCAGCATTGTTCTGAAAGATTACAGCCAGGAACGCGTCAACGCCATGCTGGACGGTATGGATCTCTTCGCCCTCGGTTACAGCTGGGGCGGCTTCGAGAGTCTGATCATTCCCTTCGATCCCAGGGGCACCCGAACCGCCACCGAGTGGG
Source organism: uncultured Rhodospirillaceae bacterium (assembly GCA_964574215.1). Taxonomy (GTDB): domain Bacteria; phylum Pseudomonadota; class Alphaproteobacteria; order Rhodospirillales; family UBA2165. Next base: position 14,462 of record CAZNLR010000058.1, read on the forward strand.
ACGCCGCCGGCCCGGCCCTGCGCCTCCATGCCGGGCAGGAAGACCCCGGCGACCTGATCGCCGATCTGGCAGCGGGCTTTGAGCGGCTTAACGGTGGAACCTAGAAAATGAAACATCCCACCAAACGCGACACCAAACTGGTGCACGCCGGCAGCCATCCGGAGAAAAACCACGGCATCGTCAATCCCCCGGTCTATCATGCCTCGACCGTGTCCTACCCATCCCTGAAAGAGTTCGAGGAAAAGCGGAAGGACCCGATCAATAATTTCCTCTACGGCCGCCACGGTACGCCAACCGCCAGAGATTTCGAAGAAGCCGTCGCGGCTTTGGAAGGGGGCGATCGCACCGTCGCCGTCGGTTCCGGGCTGGCGGCCATCAGCGTCGCCATGCTGGCCTTTGTGGGTACGGGCGATCACGTGCTGGTCTGCGACAGCGCCTATGGCCCCACCCGCCGGCTGTGCGAGGAGTTTCTCAAACGCTTTGGGGTAGAAACCACCTATTACGATCCCATGATCGGGAGCGGTATCGCGGAGTTGGTGCGCCCCAACACCAAAACCATTTACGTGGAATCGCCCGGCTCCCACACGTTTGAAATCCAGGATATCCCCGCCATTGCCGACACCGTCCACCGGCATGGCGTCAAGGTGGTCATGGATAATACCTGGAGCGCCGGGTATTATTTTCAGCCGTTCGACCATGGCGTCGATGTTTCCGTTCAGGCGGCGACCAAATATTATGTGGCTCATTCCGACGCCATGTTGGGTAGCATTACTTTCAAAGAGGCGGATACGGACACCATCATCGATGCCGCGCGGGTGCTGGGCAACAACGCGGCGCCCGACGACGCCTATCTGGGTTTACGCGGCATGCGCACCCTGAGCGCCCGCATGGCTCGCCACCAGGAAACCGGGTTAAAACTCGCCGACTGGTTCAAGGGCCTGCCGGAGGTCGACCGGGTGCTCCACCCCGCTCTGCCAGACTGTCCCGGGCACGAAATCTGGAAGCGGGATTTTACGGGCTCATCCGGATTGTTCAGTGTGGTGTTTAAGAATTGCTCTCCGGCCGGAATGGCCGCTTTGGTGGACGGACTGGAACTTTTCGCCCTCGGCGGCAGCTGGGGCGGCTACGAAAGCCTGGTACTTCCGACCAACGCCATCCGCACGGCAACGGAATGGCAAGACAACGGACGCTGCATCCGATTCCATGCCGGATTGGAAGACCCAGACGATCTGATGGAGGATTTGGCTGCCGGCGTGAAGCGCCTTACGGCTGCCGGCTGACGTCGGGAACGGCCAGGCTGATTACAAAAAGGATCAAGGCCATCACGACAATGGACGGCCCCGCCGGCGTATCAAATGCCAGCGATGCGGTTAGCCCGCCCGCCACGGCCACACCGCCCGCCACCGACGCCATGACCGCCATTTGCTCGGGCGTCCTGGCGTAGTGCCGGGCCGCCGAGGCCGGAATGATCAGCAAAGCGGCGACCAGCAGAACCCCAACCACCTTCATGGCGGCGGCAACCACCAGGGCGACCAATAACATAAACAGCAGATTGACGCGGGCCACCGGCATGCCTTCGGCGCGGGCCAGATCCTCATGGATGGTGATGGACAATAACTGGCGCCAAATCATGGCGAGAATGACCAAAGCGACAAAAGAAGTCGCCACGATCCATATTATGTCAGCATCCGTGACTGACAGAATATCGCCGAACAGGATGGCCATCAGATCGAAGCGCACGTTGTCGAGGAAGGAAACAATCACCAGCCCCAAGGCCAATGTCCCGTGGGAGAGAATGCCAAGAATAGCATCGCCGCCCAGCCGGTTGCGTTGCTGCAGCAGAACCATGGCAACCGCCACCGCCGCACAAACGGCAATGACACCGACCGACAAATTGGTCCCCAGCATGAGACCCAACGCTACACCCAACAGCGCCGAATGGGCGAGCGTGTCGCCGAAAAACGACATGCGCCGCCAGACGATGAAAGAGCCCAGCGGACCGGTGACGGCGGCCACGCCGAACCCGGCGATCATGGCGCGGAGAATGAAATCATCCATGATTGTGTGTGCCTCCGTCCTCACCGTTCCTGTCACCATGCCGCACGACGTGACCGTCCATCGCATGGGTGTGGTCGTGATGGTGATGATAGAGCGCCAGGTTTTGAGCAACCTGCTCGCCGAATAATTCGACGTAACTGGGATCGCGACTGACGGCTTCGGGGTGACCGACGCAGCAGAGGTGATTGTTGATACAGACCACATTGTCCGCCGACGACATGACCAGATGAAGATCGTGAGACACCATCAGAACGCCACACCCCCGGTCGTCGCGTATCCTGGAAATGAGCTGGTAGAGATCAGCTTGCCCGACGATGTCGACAGCCTGGGCGGGTTCGTCCAACACCAGCAGATCGGGATCCCGGAGCAAGGCGCGCGCCAGCAGCACCCGTTGCATCTCGCCGCCGGAAATATCGTGAATGGAGGAATCGATGATCGGCAAGACTCCGACTTCTTCCAGAACTGCCTGCCGCTTTCCCGCCCCCACCGACCCTGCCAGCCCGATAAACCGGCGCACGGTGATGGGCAGATTTAGATCGACGGTCAGGCGTTGGGGCATATAACCGATGCTGACACCCGGTTTGATTTGAACGTTGCCGCGCTGAATTTTCCGCAATCCCAGAACCGATTTGATCAGGGTGGTCTTTCCGGCACCGTTGGGGCCGATCAAGGTGACGATTTCACCTTTTGATACGGTCAGATCAATTTCGTTGATAATCGATTTACCGCCGAGAGTGACGCTGACCCCCCTGGCCTCAACCAATAATTCTTCAACCATGCGCCTGACCTGCCGCTCGTCTTTATTGGCAGCCCGGGCACAGGCCCGACGCCTCTATGGTGCGTGATTGAATTTGGAAACCGCGGGACTTGGCCGAGTTCCTCATTGCCGTATCAATGCCGGCGCCCGCCATTTCAACCGCATCACCGCATCGATCACAGATCAGAAACATGCCACTATGGGAATGGTCCGGCTCGGCGCAGCCGATAAAGGCGTTGAGGCTTTCGATGCGATGCACCAGCCCCTGCTCCCTTAAAAAATCGAGTGCCCGGTAGACCGTCGGCGGCTGGGCACTGCCGTGTTCGCTCTTCAAAATATCAAGGATGGCGTAGGCGCCGATGGGTTTGTGGCTAGACCAGATGAGTTCCAACACCCGCTGCCGTAGCGCCGTCAGCCGAACCCGCCTTTTATCACAGAGGGAAGACGCCGCGCTCATCGCCGCGACGACACACGCCTCGTGGTCGTGAGAGCCCCGCCAATGCTTTTTGGCGGTAAGACTTTTTTTCGTTGCGGCCTTTTTTGTCATCTGATACCTAATAGAAATGTTATGTTATAATATAACATTTACGAAAAAAGAAAAGCCCCCAGGCCCATGAAACGCTCAACTGGCATCCTCTATCTATGCGCTGCAATCCTTGCGCAAGCAGTCATGCCCGGTCCCGCGATCGCGAAAAACGGGCCAAAGGTTGTTGTCTCCATAAAGCCCATTCACTCATTGGTCAGTGGAGTTATGAAGGGCGTTGGCCGGCCACTTTTACTGATCGACGGCGCCACCTCCCCCCACCAATTCAGTTTGAAACCGTCCCAGGTCCGCGCCCTTCATCAGGCTGAGTTGATTGTCTGGATCGGAGAAACTCTTGAAACGGCTTTGGCTAAACCGATACGATCCGTCGAGAAAAAGACAATGGTATGGCAATTGTCCGGCTTCAAGAAATTAACCGTGCTGGATAATACTGGCCATGGCCATGATCATGGCCATGGCCAAGATTTAAAAGACCCCCATCTTTGGCTTGATATCGGTAATGCACAGGTGATCGCGGTGGAAGCCGCTCGTCTGCTTAGCAGTATCGATCCCAAAAACGGTTTAACCTACAACGAAAACGCGACTGCCCTGGTAGAAAAATTGGCTGGCCTGGACCGGGAATTAAAGTCACGATTGGCAACGGTGGCAGACCGCCCCTATCTGGTCTACCACAACGCCTTCCGATATTTGGAAAAACGATATGACCTAAATTCTCAAGGGTCTGTCGTGAAGAGCGCCGACCACCGTCCGGGCGCCAGACGCATCCGTCAAATTAGAAAACGAATTGTGGACTCACGTGCGATTTGCCTCTTTTCCGAACCCCAATTCGGATCATCGAAACTGGCAACCTTGTCCGCCGGCAGTAAAATTCGATTTGCCGAGATCGATCCCCTGGGTTCATCCTTGAAACCGGGAGCTAACACCTATTCGAGTCTCTTGAGAAAATTGGCGGGGTCTTTCGTCACCTGCCTTAGTAAATAACCCTGGTATTGACATCACCGCCGCAAAAAGCCGATTACTTGCCTGGAAAGAGGATAACTTTGGCAGTCCAATGAATACGTCGACCATAGATCAGGTGTTGAAGGAACTGATCTTCAACGATGACGGCTTGGTTCCGGCCATCGCCCAGCAGTTCGACAGCGGCGAGGTGCTGATGATGGCCTGGATGAACCGGGACGCCGTCGCCGCCACCTTGACCGAAGGCCAGGCGATTTATTGGTCGCGTTCACGGAGCACACTCTGGCGCAAGGGCGAAAGTTCGGGACAGGCCCAGGAACTCAAGGAATTCCGCTGGGACTGCGACAACGATACGGTTCTGCTGCAAGTCGATCAAACGGGCGTTGCCTGTCACACCGGCCGCCGCAACTGTTTTTTCCGGGCCGTACGCAATGGGGAAGTCACGGATATCGCCGAGGTCCAAATCAACCCGGACGATCTCTACGGCGACAAATGACCATTATCCGAGGGAAACTCATCCTATCCGGCTTGCTTTTTTACCTTTTCGTGGCCCCCGCCAAAGCGGAAAACATACTGGTATTCGCTGCCGCCAGCCTCACCGCACCTTTGCAGGAAATCGCCGACACGTACGAAACCCGGAGCAATGACAAAATCCGTATTTCCTTCGCCGCCAGTTCGGCACTGGCCCGCCAGATTTCAAAAGGCGCGCCCGCCAGCCTCTATATCTCGGCGAATTTAAAATGGATGAACTTTCTCGAGGATCAAGGACTGATCGTCGGGAAAAGCCGCCGCGACTTGCTCATCAACCGTCTGGTTCTTATTGCACCGGGAACGGACCGACCCGCAATAAATGAACTGACCCCGAAAACGATGGAATTATTGCTGTCCGACCGGCGCCTGGCCATTGCCGATCCGGCCCATGTCCCGGCGGGCATCTACGGCGTTCAGGCCTTGAAATCCTTGAACTTGTGGACGGTAACCAGAGACAGACTGGCACCCATGTTAAATGTGCGCGCCGCCCTGGCTCTGGTCGAACGGGGTGAAACGCGTGCCGGCATCGTCTATGCGACCGACGCTCATGCCAACGCCCGGGTCAAGCGCCTCTTCACTTTCCCCGCCAAAAGTCACGATCCGATTGTTTATCCGTCAGCCCTCGTCGGGCAAAAAAACACAGAGACTGCGCGGCGGTTTTATCAGTCACTGTCAGGCCCTGCGGCCAAAAGTATTTTCACTCGGCACGGTTTTTTGGTGAAATAGGACGATGTTTGCCCTTACCCCCTTGGAATCGGAAGCCCTGTCGCTCAGCCTGAAAGTCGCGTTTTGGAGCGTCCTGTTCAGCCTGCCCGTTGGCATATTCATCGCCTGGCTGCTGGTGCGTTGCAGGTTTTACGGTCAGACGCTGCTCAATGGCGTCGTCCACTTGCCCTTGGTGTTGCCTCCCGTGGTGGTCGGCTATGTGTTGTTGGTCGCCTTGGGCCGCCAGGGACCGGTGGGACAATTCCTGTACGAGGCTTTTGGTGTCACCGTCGCTTTTACCTGGAAAGGTGCGGCCATTGCCGCCGCCGTCATGGCGTTTCCCTTGATGGTCCGGGCCATCCGCCTGTCCATGGAGGCGGTCGATCAGGGGTTGGAAGCGGCCGCCAGAACTTTGGGCGCCTCCCCGTGGCGGGTATTTTTCACCATCACCCTGCCCCTCATATCTCCCGGTATATTGGCCGGCGTCATTCTCGCCTTTGCCCGCAGCCTGGGCGAGTTCGGCGCGACGATTACTTTCGTCTCCAATATCCCCGGCGAAACCCGCACCCTGCCCTTGGCGATTTTCTCCCTGGTGGAGACCCCCGGGGGTGAAGCCGGCGCCCTTCGATTGGTCGTACTTTCGGTCATTTTAGCACTGCTGGCCTTGGTATTTTCCGAAATCCTGGCAAAGCGCATCCAACGCCGGCTGGGAGATTGACGATATGCTGAAAGTCAATCTCAATCATCGCCTCGGCGATTTTCGCCTGGAAGCCGAATTCGAAGCGGAGGCCAATTCCATCACCGGCCTGTTCGGAAAATCCGGGGCCGGAAAATCGTCGTTGATCGATATGGTCTCAGGCTTGGTGACACCAGACCACGGTCATATTTCCATCGGCGATGATGTGCTGTTTGATTCTAAAAGAGGCATCGACCTGCCTCCCGAAAAGCGGCGTATTGGATACATTTTTCAGGATAGCCGCCTGTTTCCCCATATGAACGTCAGAGCCAATCTGACCTATGGAATGCCACGCGGCGCATCGGACGAAAAATCGCAAAACGGCGAAATGAGTTTCGATCAGGTCGTCGACCTATTGGGAATCTCTTCTCTTCTGGACCGCCGCCCCAAAAACCTGTCCGGCGGCGAGAAACAGAGAATCGCCATTGGCCGCGCCCTTTTATCGAACCCGCGACTGCTGCTGATGGATGAGCCCCTGGCGTCCATCGACGTTCAACGGCGCAATGAAATTCTTCCCTTTGTCGAACAATTACGCGACGAGATCGGCATGACCGTCATCTATGTCAGTCACGCTATCGAGGAGGTTATCCGCCTCGCCGATAAAATGGTCCTGTTGTCAGACGGCCAGATCGCCGCCACGGGTAGCGTCGAGGACATCATGAGCCGGCTGGACTTGCATCCCTTGACCGGCCGGTTCGATGCCGGTGCCGTTCTGTCCACCACCTTCTCGCGCTATGACACCGAGTTCGATATTGGTGAATTGGCTTTCGGCGGCGGCACCTTCCGGGTCACAGGGGTCAACCTGCCGGCCGGAACCCCCCTTCGCGCCCATGTCCGGGCCCGCGACGTATCACTGATGCTGACCCGGCCGGAAGGCACCAGCATTCTCAACGTCTTCGAAGGCAGGATCACGGAGATCGGCGATTACGGTGGGCCGCAGATCGACATCCTGATGGATATCGGCGCCCCGTTAATGGCGCGGGTCACCCGCAAGTCATACACGGATTTGCAACTGGCGAAAGGCAAATCGGTTTTCGCCCTCATCAAAGCCGTCGCCATCGACCGGCGCAGCCTGGGCGGCCAACCCACATCGGCACCGCGCTAGTTTCGTTTTTGAAACAGACTATTGATTGATTTATTAAGCGGCTGAAAGCGCAAGAGGTCGCGGGATGCCTGGGTGACATCAATGAGGCCTTTTCCGATTTGATAGTGACCTTTGATCAATGGCCAAACGCCCTCGGCAATCACCGTCGCGTCGGCAGGTATATTCAGCCCTATCTGCCGGCAAAAATCAGCCAGGACGCCGCGGTCCTCCAACTGGGTTAGAGTCTCGAAAAGCCAGTTCTCATTGCCGGGTTGTTGATTGGTATCGGTCATCGAATGTTCCGTGAATATTCATCGTTCTCTATAGATATATGGTGATTGATGTGGATTTTTTCGAGAGAAAAAATTAGGGAACGAAAATTTTCAGGATAATTTCATCGCTGGGCAACTCATTACCCGGATTCGAAAACTCGGAACCGGCCAATGTTTCAATTTGATATCCCTGGTCACGAAATCCATCCATCAAATTTAAGAACTTCTCCTTGTTTAGTTCGAGATCGTGAAATTCGACGGCCATGGACCTTATCGTCGAGGGAGATACTTCCGGCAGGTTGAGAAGTTCGTATTCATGGCCCTCTACATCCAGTTTCAAGAAGTCGATGGGTTTTTCTAAAAGTTTCCTGAAGTCGACGGCATCCACTTCGATCTTCTCGCCAAGTTCATCCAAAGAATCCCGCCCCGATATGGAGGCGTTGAGTGCCGACGCCGTATGGGGCAGCACATAGAAGCTGACCGTATCGTCAGCGGTATGAAGCGCCTTGTTCTCCAACACGTAACGCTCCGGATCATTCCGGGAAGATTTTATGGTCCTTTGCAATAGGTCGAAGGCCGCCGGACTGGCCTCATAAGCCTCTATCCGGGCTTCGGGAAAATTCGCCAGGAAGTAGAGAGACGATAGACCGATATTGGCGCCGCCATCGACGATGCGCGCACCCTTTCCCAACGGAATCGGCGGACGATAGCTGTGCCGGACAAAAATTTCCTTGTAGGCGCCCGACGGCAGCCAATTACCGAAATGCAGGCGGGCGCTCGGATGAAACAGTTTTAACGAGGTCCATCCGACCCATTGTTTTTTTATGGCCACGCTGGCTTTGCGTACCAGGAAATATTGAAGTTTCGGAAACAAACCGGCGAAGCCCCATTTGTCGTAAAATTGGATTTTTTCAAACGATAAATTTGGCGCGCCCGGCAGGATTCGAACCTGCGACCTACGGATTAGAAGTCCGTTTTAGGTGCCAAGCAGGACTATTCAGCAGTGTGTAAAAATCTCCAATAAACCGCAGAAACACTTGCTTTTTTGCTCATTTTTGGTAGAATCCTTAGAGTGCTTCGACGAACCATTTTTGGCACCTTAGTGGCACCTTAGCGAGGTTATTATGGCTTTCAATAATTTATATATCAAGGGGCTTCCTATCCCCGATTCCGGTCAAAAGGTATACATCGCCCCCACAACCCCCGGCTTTGGAGTTCGCGTGTCATATAACGGCACGAAGTCGTTCACCGTTCAATATAGGGTCAAGGGACATTCAAAACGCCGGCGTGCGACCATAGGAATAGTAGGCGACATAAAACTTGCTGACGCCAGAGAACGCGCCCAGGAAATCAAGAAGCATGCCCGGCAAGGTGTGGATCTGTTGGCGGAAGAACGCCGCCTGGAGGAAGAGGCGCAGATTGCCGAGGCTCGTCGTGACGAAGATTCCATTGAATCCGTTTGCGAACTATTCATCGAACGCTACGCCAAGAAGAACACAAAATACTGGCACCAAACCAAGGCCATCTTTGACACTTGCGTCCTTCCCAAATGGCGCGACCGCCCTATTGGGTCAATACAGCGCCGTGACGTTGTTGACCTTCTGGATTGGATTGAAGACCGGTCGGGCATCTATCGCGCCAACCGTACCCTCGCCGCCATTAGGAAGATGTTCAATTGGGCCATGATCGAAAGAGCGATAATTGAGTCCACTCCGATCATCCCCGGCATGTCACGGGGCAAGGAAACCAAACGGGACCGTGTTCTCACCGATCAGGAGTTAAAGGCTATCTGGGAAGCTACCGACAAGACCGGCTATCCCTATGGGAATATGGACAAGCTGTTGATCCTGACCGGCCAACGTGTCGGCGAAGTTTCCAAAATGCAATGGGAAGATATAGATTTTGATAATAGGGTTTGGACCCTGCCGGCCGAAGAAACAAAGGCCAATCGGCGCCATGAAGTCCCCCTTTCTGATCTGGCGTTAGAGATTATCGAGGCCACCCCCTGCACCGGCGAATATCTGTTTACCTCAGGGCGGATTGGCGACAAACCAATTAACGGGCAGAGCAAGAGTAAAGCTGTCTTGGATGAAAAGTCCGGTGTTGCCGGTTGGCGGCGCCATGACTACCGACGGACAATGGCGACTAATATCAGCCGGCTCCACTTCACCCGCTTTGTAATCGAGCGCGTTCTAAACCACGCCGATAATTCGGTTACGGCGGTGTACGACCACGGCAGCTATTTAGACGAAAAGCGGGACGCCCTGGACGCCTGGGCGGATAAATTACAGCTAATTGTCAATCCGCCGGATGATTCAAACGTGGTCGAATTGCGGGGATAAACACAACATATAGTGGGTGTTTTTCTCCCTAGTAGGTATATTTTGAAAATTAACTCTTGCGGGGTAAAGGGGCATTGCCTAGATTCGTGTTCTAGAGGCCACCGCAATGGTTGCGGTATGGGAGATTTAATCTAGCGTGCTGGGGGACTTGACTTCAAGGTATTGCCGCGCAAACTCTAGGAAGTGTTCAGATGTCAGAAAACAACCTCGATCAACTACGTGATGAATTAATTGAAAACCTTGGCCGTGTCATAGTCGCACTAGAAGACGGGGACACACCCGACCCCGACAAAATCCATAAGCTTAAAAAACTGTACTCCCCCTTAAGCGATTTATCGTGGAA
>CAZNLR010000059.1:0-23455 GCA_964574215.1 uncultured Rhodospirillaceae bacterium
CATTTTTCCGAGGGGAGGTGGTACCGCCCCGCCTCGGGCCTGTCAATGTTGTTTCGTCTGAATGCAGTGCCTATTTGAGGTAAGCGGCAGGTTGTTTTGACCTGCCAGAACGTATATTAGAGTTGTCGTATCACCTCATTGGTTACGGGCATTGGTTAAGGATTGGGTGGGGAAATGAAAAAGCGCACTATCACTGTATTCGGCGGTTCAGGATTTGTCGGCCGTCACCTGGCGCGACGTCTGGCGGCCGATGGATGGATCATCCGTGTTGCCGTCCGCGATCCCGAGGACGCGGCCTATATGAAACCCATGGGTGACATCGGCCAGATCGTACCGGTTGCTACCAACGTGTTGAACGAAGAATCGGTCATTCGGGCCGTCGAAGGCGCTGATTGCGTGGTCAATCTGGTGGGTATTTTATCCCAATGGGGTACGCAAAAATTTGAAAACATTCACGTGACGGGCGCTGCCAACATCGCCAAGGCCGCCAAGGCCGCCGGTGCATCCCGGATGGTGCATATTTCCGCCATCGGCGCCGACGAAGCATCTAATTCCGTCTATGGCCGCACCAAAGCCGCCGGCGAGGCAGCCGTTCGGGAAGCCTTCCCCGAGGTCGTCATCCTGCGTCCCAGCGTTATTTTCGGTCCGGAAGACGGATTTTTTAATCTGTTCGCCGGACTGTCGCGGTATACACCGGTATTGCCCGTTTTCGGCTGCCCGGTGATGCCGAAGCTGACCTGGTTTTCCGACCAGGGCGCTTTGCATTGCGATATTTACGGTGACGGCGGCACCAAGTTTCAACCGGTCTTTGTCGGCGACGTGGCGGACGCCATTGTTGCTTCCTTGAAGTCTTCGGATGCGGCAGGCATGACCTACGAGTTAGGCGGTCCGCAAGTGTATTCCAGCAAGGAAATCATGGAACTTCTGCTCAAGCACATCCAGAGAAAGCGCTGGCTGATTCCCATCCCCTTTTTCTGGTTGACGTTCTATGCCTGGTTCCTGGAAAAATGGCCCGAGACCATCCTGACCCGCGATCAGGTGCGGCAATTGATGGTCGACAACGTTGTCGGAGAAAGCGCCAAAGGTTTGGCCGATCTGGGTGTCAGTGCCACGGGCGCCGATGCCATCCTGCCCAACTATTTGACCCGGTTCCAACTGACCCGCGACCGTAATATCGGGGAGGCATTTAATTAGGAGATTGTTTTTCCCGCATCGGAAATTATCTCGCCGTATTCACGCAGGAAAATTGAGCCTTTGACGGTGCGTTGCACCAGGATGGAGCGGCGGTCGTTTTCGTCGGGCTTGCGGCGTACCATTTCCAAGGTCGAAAGCCGGTCGATGGCGCGGGTGATGGCCGGTTTGGAAACACGTAGCGATTCCGCCAAGCCGCGGACCGTATGGGGCCCTTCCGTCATATAGACGAGCAACAGAAGCGCCATTTGCCGAGCCGACAAATCCGGCGCTTCACGTTTTACCCCTTCAACTACTGACTTTTGCCACAGTTCCAGGGCCTGATTGGGAGTCAGATTCACGCTCATGAGCCACCATCTCGTTACGATAACGTATCATTTTTATTTCATTTTCGGCAAAAAGCCAATACTTCGTAACAATTGCCCGAAATTTATTTACAAATCGTTATCAGGTATAGCGATTGGACAGGGCCGTATACAATGCTCTAAGAGACATGGCTTCGCCTCCTTCGGGGCGGCCGGGCTTGGCGGCCAGGTTCCAGGCCATTAAATCGATATGGGCCCATTTTGCGTTTTCGGCAACGAATTCCTGCAGGAACAGGGCGGCTGTAATTGCGCCTCCGTAACCACCTTCCGGCGCGTTGGTCAGATCGGCCGATTTGCCTTCCACCGACTTTTTGTAACCGGGCCAAAGCGGCAGCCGCCACAGCGCGTCCCGGGTATCTTTTCCCGCACTTAATATTGCTTCTGCGAAATCATCATCATCACAGAACAAAGCCGGCAGTTCCGTGCCGAGCGCCACCCGCGCCGCGCCGGTCAACGTGGCGTAGTCGATGATGACGTCCGGCGTCTCGCTGCTGGCCTCGGCGAGGGCGTCGGCCAGAATAACCCTGCCCTCGGCGTCCGTATTGCCGATTTCGACGGTCTTGCCGTTGCGGGTGGGCACCACGTCCAACGGCCTGAGAGCGTTGGCTGAAACACTGTTTTCCACGGCGGGGATCAAGACGCGCAGGCGCACAGGCAAATTGGCCGCCATGATAAGTCTGGCCAGTCCCAGGACATGAGCCGCCCCGCCCATGTCCTTTTTCATCAGTTTCATGCTGCCCGAGGTTTTGAGATCCAACCCGCCCGTATCGAAACAGACGCCCTTACCCACCAAAGTCACTTTGGGCGCCGACGGATCACCCCAGATCAGATCAATCAAACGGGGGGCATCGGCGGCGGCCCGTCCCACCGCGTGGATCGCCGGATAATTCGCCGCCAGCAGATCGTCGCCGGCAATGACGCTGAATTCGGCGTCGAATTCGCCGGCCACTTCCCTGGCTGCTTCGGCCAGCGCCGACGGACCCATGTCCCCCGCCGGTGTATTGATGAGGTCGCGCACCAAGAAAATTGCCGCGACGGTGTCTTTGAGCAGTTTGCGGTCGCAATTGTCCGGGCAGCGTAGTTTGGCGTCGGGTGCGTCGGCAGCGTCGGGTTTGGGTTCCTTATACCGGTCGAACCGGTAGGCGCCCAGCAGCCAGCCCAGGCTGAACCCCATGGCCCGGTCCTGGTCCAATCCTTCTTCCAGCGCATAAACGCCCTCGGGAAGTTTACGCGCCAGATCGCCGGTGTCCCACATATTGAAATCATCGTGCGTTATGCCAAGCAAAACACCGCCAAGTCCGCCGTCGCCATCGGGTAGCAGGCTGAACTCGCCGGGCCCGGCTTTAAATCCGGTGGCCTGAATCCACTTCTTTAGAGCCGCCGGCTGCTCATTAACCCAGTCACCGAGTTGGTTTTTGCCAATCAATGTAACCGGGATGACCGGGCCGTCCGATTCGTCCGCCAAAGCAATCATGGGAATCAATCTTTCCTATAAAGCCAGACGAAGACTACCGTCACCACCACCGCCGCAGCAAGCTGAACGGCAATGAACAACGGCATATGGCCCGGATTGATGCCGGAAAAGGTATCGGTAAAGGCGCGGGCCAGGGTTACCGCCGGGTTGGCGAACGAGGTCGAAGAAGTGAACCAGTAGCCGGCGGTGATGAACAAACCCACCGCATAGGCGACCACTTCTGGCCGGGTGCGGACGCAGCCGATGATGGTGGCGATCAGCCCGAAGGTGGCGATGAACTCGCCGGTCCATTGACCCAGTCCGGTCCGGAGCGTGGTGGATGGGGTCAGCAGCGGCTCGCCGAACATAAGATGGGCGGCCATGACGCCGATGATGGCGCCGATGCACTGCACCACGATATAGGCAAGGGATTGTCCGGCGCTAATTTCCTTTTGGATGGCGAAGGACACCGTGACCGCCGGGTTGAAATGGGCCCCCGAAACAGGTCCGAAAATAAGGATCAGCACCACCAGGATGGCGCCGGTGGCGATGGCGTTGGCCAGAAGGGCGATGGCGACATTGCCGCCCGACAGTTGATCGCCCATGATGCCCGAGCCAACCACCGTCGCCAACAAGAAAGCGGTGCCGAGGGCTTCGGCGAAAAGGCGGCGGCTGAGAGAGTATGATTTCATTCAATATTCCTGGTCAAAGTTTCGCCCGGAGCATAAAGGCGCAGTACCAACGAGTAGATGGGAACTACAGTTGCGGATTTATGACAATGCGGTCGCGGCTTTCGCCCTCGAGCACAATACAGTAAGCGTCGCCGGCATTATCCAATCCGTAAACGTTGTCGTCCTTGACGGGATAAGGTTTGTATACACCGCTCTCAAATCCGGGGCGCATTTCCTCCAGCAATTCTCCGGAGAGGATATTGCCGTGGTCCATATTACTGACCCCAACCATGCGATAGTTGCCCCGATAGAAAGTCTTTAAGTTGATCGTACATTCCTCTTCTTTGGTGGAAAGAATGATCTGCCTTCCTTCTTTGTTGAGAGAATTGCAAGCCGCTTCGAAGTACGGACTGCCCACCGTGTTCATAATGATGTCGGCGCCTTTGCCCTCGGTGCGGTCCATGATGGCCTGGCGAAGGTCGGGCTCCTTGGAGAGATTGACCACATTGACCGGGCCGGAGGCGTGGCCGAAATATTCGTCGCGGCTGCGGTCCACCGCAATGACCCGTGATCCGGCTGCCGTGGCGATCTGAATCGAAGCCTCGCCCACCTTGCCGTTGGCGCCCAGCACGGCGACCGTTTCACCCGATGTTACGTCGGACCGGGTCATGCCCAGCCAGGCGCAGGTCCAGGCGACGCCGACCGAACCGGCTTCCTCCATGGAAAGATTCTTGGGTTTCTCCCGCACCCCACCGCCGTCGACGATACTGAACTGTGCATGGGCGCCGTCGCGGGACATGCCGAGATCACCGCCCGTTCCCCAAACCTCCTTGCCGATCAGACCGCTCGGTCCCTCGACCACCGTCCCCGCGTAGTCCCGGCCCGGCGTCCGGGGCCAGACCAGGTTGGGCATCTTGCCCAACAGCGCTTTGACGTCGCTGGGGTTGACGCCGCTGGCCTGCACTTTGATCAAACACTCACCGTCCTTGATTTCCGGCGTGTCGATATCGGTGAGTTCGAATTTCAGATTGTCCGAACTTTCGGATTTCTCATGGACGCGGATAGCCTTCATTTTTTATCTCTTGCTGCAGTTGACTGTCTTCCGGTCTAACAAAATCGTACTTGGTTGAAAACCGGGAATTGGTCAGACGCTTCTGAATTACACGAACAGCCAAGGCTTTATCCATGCCGGCAGCAGTTCCGGCAGCCAGGTCGATAGCCAGGACGGATACCAGACAAGATCGAGGGCCCGGTCATAAAATCCGACGATCATGGCCCAGCCGCCAACGGCGTAACCGGCAGCCAGCCGCCAATTGTATTTTCCCCATCGGAGCAAATAGAAGAAGACAAAAAGCGGCAGGGCGAATTTTTGGCCGACCACCAGCATGACCAGGATCATAACGAGGAGGTAGCCGAAAAATAGTGCTGCCTTATCCAATATGGCCTTCGAAGAAGCCGCGGTCCAGGCGGCTCCAATGCTGCCGTGATCCCGGATTTCCTGGCTGACTTTTCGGAAGTCCGCCAAGACGGCAAAAAATACCAGGACCGCTCCGGTCACCGTGGACATGACCGGAAATTCACGAGCGGATTCGGGCCATTGAAACGCCTGGTATCCCGCCCAGACGAAGAGAGCGAACAGAAAACAGCTGAAGGGCAGGGATATGAGAGGGTTCTTGGCCGCTCCTTCCGCCGCTTCTTTCTTTTTCGTTTCAGCGATGTCCCCAGGCACGTCCCCAGGCAAGTCGACATCATCCTCGCTGTCCGCCTTGTTCCTGGTGACGCCGCGGGCGGACAAGATGATTGTAAGGACGATCAAGGCGATCACGATCAGGACGACCGGGCGGGTCAACCAGCCGTAACCGTCGTGGGCGACGACGCTGATCTGAAAGGCGTTTTCCATGATGCTGCCGAGAATGAGACCCAATATGAGCGGCGGTCTCGCCCACCCACCCCTTTTCATAATAAACCCGATAACACCCATCACCAGACATGATATCCAATCGCCGATCGATCCACCGCCCAGCCAGGCGCCCATAAAGACAAACAGGATAACCCCCGGCACGATCAGATGACCGGGTAGGAAGGCGACTTTGGCCACCTGTTTACTCCACATCATCAGCAGCGCGGCGACCACGATATTGGCGACGACGATGGTCCAGACCATGCTGAAGGTAATGTGCAGTTCGGAGGTCAGCATATCGGGACCTGGCCTCAGCCCTTGGATGAGAAGGGCGCCCAGAAGAATTGCCGTTCCCAGGCTACCCGGGATGCCGAAGGCGACGGTGGGAATCAGCGATCCGCCGCGGGTGGCGTTATTGGCGGCTTCCGGGGCGATGACGCCCCGAATATCGCCGTGGCCGAACTGGGATTTGTCTTTGGCGCTCTGCACGGCGTGACCATAGGCCACCCAGTCGACAATGGCCGCTCCCAGCCCCGGCAGCATGCCCACATAGGTGCCGATGGCGGCGCATCTAAGCGCCAGCCACCAGTGACGGAACACATCCTTGACACCTTCCAGCATGCCACCGTCGCTGGTCTGGTCTTTGGGCACCCGCGATATGGAAACGTTGCGGATGGCCAGTTCCATCAGTTCCGGAATGGCGAACAGTCCGAGGACAACCGGAATCAGCGGCAGGCTGTCGAGCAGATAATCGGTGCCGAAATGATAGCGGGCGATTGATTCGGCTTCGCCATAGCCGACGGTGGACAAGAGGATTCCCAACGCGGCGACGGTTAGTCCCTTAACAATTGACCCGCCGCTGAGCGAGCCCACCATGGCCAGCCCGAGAACGCCGAGGACAAATAGTTCGGGCGAAGCAAACGACTTAATGATTGGCAGGATCAGCGGCAGCGAGACGGCCAGGATAATAGCGCCGAATACACCGCCGACGGCTGATACTGTAAAGGCCGCCCCGAAAGCGCGGGCGGCTTTCCCCTGCTGTGCCAGCGGATAGCCGTCCAGAATGGTCGCTTGTGACGCCGCCGTTCCCGGTATGCCCAACATCACCGATGCAATGGTGTCACTGGTCGAGGTCACGGCGAACATGCCCAGCAGCAAAGCGAAGGCGGGGATGGGCTCCATGCCGAAGGTGAACGGCAGTAAAAGAACGAGACCGATAATGCCGCCGAGACCGGGTACGGCGCCCAGCCAGATACCCAGCAGGACGCCGAGAAACAAAAAGCCGATGGCCGGCCATTGAAAGACCGCGATCAAGCCTGCGATTAATGCTTCAAACATTCTGCTGCCTTATGGCTTCCCTCGTTCGTTACCAACAGCAACGGCAAGCCAAAAATTTTAATAACTCAAATATATTGAGATTGAATGCCGAGATAGGGTGGAGCGGCTGAACAAAATTTCAGTCTCCCCACCCTAATTGCAATTTCTATTTTTTCTTCTTCTTTTTGGCCGTCAGCTTTTTCAAGCCCGCTAAAGCGCCTGGCGTAACATTCCTGAATTCTTTGAGAATCCAGTCCACCTCTTTACCAACGCCAAAGTTAGGTAGGTTTTTTTGCGCCTTCTGCCATCCGGCAATGAAATCCTTATCGCTTAGATTTTTCTTAAAGGCCGCGCGCAATTCGGTGACCTTGGCCGGATCAACGGCTCTTAAGGTATACATGCCGAAGGGCCGTGAATTGAACTTGGAGACCCATTTATAAGCCTCCCACATGGGGCCGCTCGGCGACTTGCCGCCATGGGTTTCTTTGTAAAAATCGCTGAAGTGCTTCAGGCTTTTCGGGAACACGCCGGGGTCCAAAAATTTGCCGTCGGCGCCAAGGGCCGAGTGATAATAGAGGGCGATCCCTTCGCCTGATTTCAGGATGGTATTCTCATAAAAAGCGAAATATCCCGTGGACCCGGTGCCGAGCAGTCCAATTTCCTTGGCCCTGATGGCAGCGTTGAGTTTCGGTTGTCCCCGGTAACCCGGAACATAGCGGTAATCAACGCCCAGGATATTCAGCGGCATGCGGGCCCAGAGACCCAGTCCATCGGTGGTTCCACGACCGCCGACGATCATTTTCTTGACCTTCAAGAGATCACCGGCCGATTTCAATCCGGGAGGAAAATCCGTGCGCGCAATGGTCACATAGGAAGAGGCGCCGGCGCCAATCACGGTGATATTTTTGAGATCGAACCTGACGCCGGGTAGTTTGAGAAGTTGAGCCATTTGTTGCGAGGTTCCCCACAAAACGGTCAATCCGTCCGGCTTGGCCTTTTCGGCAAGAAAATTCATGCCTTTGACACCGCCGGCGCCACCAATATTTTTGATGACCATGTTGGTGCCTTTGCCGAGATACTTTTTCATGGTGTTGGTAAAAAGGCGACCGGACCGTGTCAGCCCACCACCGGCCCCGGCGTTGACGATTACCGTGACGTCCTTGCCGTCGTAAAATCCGGCCTGGGCAGCGCCGGTTGATCCAGACACGATCAGACCGCCGACAGCAACGGCGACAGCTAATGTTTTGAAATTCTGCATGTTTTTACTCCCCACTTGTGTCATTTGGTTCAATTATTTTTATTGCAACATCAATATCCTAGGTCGAGTAATAATTACATTCAACCAGGGAATTTTCTGCCGGCTCTTACGATTCGGGCGCGTGTTCGGCGCGGAAAACCGAAAGCGGTATGGGTTCATTCAATTGAGACGCATCGATCCACAGATCGAACAGGATTTCCTTGTCGGGGCTGACCTCCACCAGGCGGGCCTGACAAAAGCCGTTTTCCACGTCGCCTGAAGGTGCCCCGTTCATGGTCACGGTACCGCCATAGGTTATTAATGTATTGCCGGTTTCGGGCAGACGAAAAGCGCCGCCTTGATAGCAGGCGAAGAGTTTTTCACCGTCGCCTTCACCATAAGACCAGCGCTGGCTCACCGTTCCCGTCTTTTCGTCAATGGCGTACTCGGCGGCCCGGCTGTAACTTTCCGCTTCGGGCATTTTTTCGTCGAACGGCGTCGCCCGGTAATTACCGTTGTCGAAGCAGAGAATGCCAGATTCCGGCGTCGCCGTGGCGTCATGCTGATGGTACGACCAATCAACGTCGCCCTCGGCTTTTAAAAGTTTATCCGACCAAGGCGCCCGCCAGTTTCCGGGATCGCCGAGAATCCATTTCAAATCACCGCTGCTGCGATCAATTTTTACAATGCAGTCCTGGGTTCGCAGCGACACAATAAAACTGTTGTCGGCCGGGTCATGGCTGACCGAATTGGCATGGCCCCAATCGTTGCTGTCGGGGAATCCCCGGCCGCACCAGTATTTTGATCTACTGCCGTAGCACATGCGGTAGGGGTCGAGAATATCGAGCATGTGCCATTGGTTAAGCAGCGTTCCGTCGGAGGATATCTCGTATATGATATCACCGATCACCTTGGCCGATTCCAGGGGTGGGTTGGGTTCGCTGTCACTACTGGGCCAGTCGTCAAAAATTCTTTGTTCCGCACCCAGCAGTATGAAGTTACCGTCCGGTGTCAGATTAAAAGTGTGATGAAAAAACGGGATGTCCAGTTCGGTCGACCCTTCCGGCAGCGTTTTTCCCCGCCATCTGCCAGCGGCATGCCAATGACGGATCACCTCGCCCGTTCGCGTCATCTCGGTGATCAATCCGTCACCGGTGCGCGAGAAAACCAAGTTGCCGTTAGGAAGGCTCCGCACATCCTGGGTTTGGGTGTCGAAGGGTAATTTGAGCGCGACCTCTCCCTGCTGATTGATGCCGATGATCCAGCCCATTTGGGTGGTTTGTTCGACCGAGCCGCCGGGCCTAATATTGAATATCGTCAGGCCGGGCTCCCGCCGGTCCGGCCGACATTTTTCCAGCCGAATGCATTCCTTAATATCGATCAACCCGCCGCTCATATGATCGTCCGCGTCCCTTTTTTAAACAACTCTAATTGGTCCAATGATGCCGGGACACCGCCCAAAGGTCTAGTGATCAATTCATCGAGACCGATAACCGGGAGCTATGGTTGAGAGAATGGTGGAAGAGAAACCGTCCCCGAAATTACTCGGAAATATTTGGGGAAAAATAACCTAGAATCGGGCCCTGTTGTGGGGCAGGGCGTAGTCAATATCGGGACCCAGGGGAACTATGCGTGTCGGATTGATGCTTTCGTGACTGCCGTAGTAATGGGACTTGATATGGTCCATATTCACCGTCGCCGCCACGCCGGGCTGCTGATACAAATCTCGTACATAATTCGATAGGTTGGGGTAATCGGCGATCCGTTTCAGGTTGCATTTAAAATGCCCAAAGTAGACAGGATCGAAACGGACCAGAGTGGTGAATAGTGTCCGGAACTCTTGCCGGCATAGCGATCGTCGGGGCCTCAGCTTCCATCGGTCAGAATGGCGGGGTCCTGGCGGCGGCCTTGGGCGGAGTCTTGGTTCTCAATTGGCCGAAACGCCGTTTTCTGCCAAGTGCAACCGGTCGGATTCTGTCATTCACTGTCCTGGCGGCCCTGTTGTGTCAAATGATGCTTTTTACCAAAGCCCCCGTCTGGAGCATGGTGATCATCCTTCCGGCATTCTTTGGCGGTCGATTGTTCGACTTGTGGTTTCCGCATGATTTCCGTCATAGTGGATCCCGGGCGGCGACTCTTCGGCCAGTATTTATCGGCGCCGTGTCAGCCATTTTGGCAGCCGCCGTTTTCGGCGTGGCGCTAACTTTCTCACCACCACTCGATCCTTACGCAGGATGAACTATTTAACCAACCAGGAGACAAACACCATGAGTAAAATTTCGACGACTTTATTCGGTCTAGCCCTCACCTTATTAACGGCCCTGCCGTCTTTTGCTGGAGACAAGTACGCCATTGATGTCAAAGGGGCTCATTATTATGCCGGTTTCCAGATCAGCCACCTTGGCTATTCCATCATGCATGGCCGTTTCGATAAAATTTCCGGCACCATTGACTATGATGCCGCCAACCCTACCGCCAGCAGCGTAAAGGTGGTTATTAAGGCGGGAACGGTGAATACTAACCATGCCAAACGGGACGCTCATTTGAAGTCTCCTGACTTTTTCAATGCCAAGGAATTCCCGGACATCACGTTCGTATCCACGAAACTCGAAAAATCCGGTGATAACGTCGGCAAAATTACAGGCAATCTGACCATGCTCGGTGTGACCAAATCCGTCACTCTGGACGCCCGCCTGGTAAAAGCCGGCCCTCATCCCTTCAACAAGAAGCCCATCGCCGCATGGTCGGCGCGCGGCACCATCAAACGGTCCGACTTCGGCATGAAATACGGCCTGCCGAGAATCGGCGATGAGGTTACGCTTCTCCTCGACGTTGAAGCCCTCAAACAGTAAGGCAAATATTCTCCCCACTGGAGCCTCCGGTCCAACACCGGAGTTCCAGCGGGCCTACACCGTCTGTCCGCACGCCCGGCACTTGTCGTAATTGGTCAGGGTATAGATAGGTATTCTGGCTGAGAAAGCAGACGGGGAGTTTTATTGGGATGGAAGCCCATTTCTCACGCCAGACTTGACCAGAATTCGTACGGCATATTGCCAGTAGTACTAATTACTGCATTTATTAGAATCATTCTTGCTTAGGCCGGGCATTCCGGCCTAGGCTGTGACGTGAAATTGTTGGAGTTTCAAAATGCTGCCCATGCCCATTGCCGACCTTCAGGAGATTTCCCGCCAGTTGGGGGAAAGCGGCGAGCGGGTTCACGTCATGTGGCAGGAAGAAGGGTCGCTGGCCTTTGTCGCGCGGGGGCGGGAATACCGCAGTGAATTTCACATCGATCCCTCCGATGAAGTCATGTACATGATCAAGGGCGAAATGAACCTGCATTTCCGGGCGCCGGACGGCACCGAGGATATTTCGGTCCTGAAAGAGGGAGAGGCGATATTCACTGCTGCCGGTATTCCCCATTCACCCCGGTTCCCGCCCGACGCCTTTCTACTTGTGTTGGAGCGCAAGCGGCGGGAGGGCGAGATCGACCGGTTTCATTGGTACTGTCCCGAATGCGACGCCTTCTTGCATGAGGAAACCTTTATCGTCAGCGACTATCGATTGGACCCAGTTTCCAAGGCCTATCAGAATTTTTTCGACTCCGAGGAATTCCGCACCTGTGGCGACTGCGGTCATGTCATGCCGGCGCCTTAAAAAAAATCTAGAGAGGAATAAATCAACCCATGCCGAAACAAATCATCACCTCAAAAACAGCCCCGACCACCGGATTTACCGATCAGGCCACACCTTCCCCCCTTGCCCAGGCCATCCGCTGGGGCGATGCGCTGTTCGTTTCCGGTCAGGGTCCCCTCGATCCGGAAACCAAAGAGGTGGTGTCGGACGATATAGAGGTTCAGACGCGGCAGACTTTAAATAATCTCATAGGTGTCCTGGAGGCAGCGGGCGCCACCCTGGAAAATGTGGTCAACATGCGCGTTTGTTTGCGTGACACCGCAGATTTTCCCAAATTCAACGAGACCTTCCGGGACTTCATGCAGGGCGAAAAAGTCACCCGCACCTGCATCGGCGGCACACCCCACCGCACAGGCGTCAACGTGGAAATCGACTGCATCGCCATGTTCGACTAAATGGCTCGCGACCTTTTCAAAATCGTAAAATTATTACTCTGTTGTTAGGGCGTTAAAATCTGCCGCCTGGCGTCGCCGTCGGCGAGGCGGTCCATGGCGGTATTGATGTCGGCCAGTGGCAGGCGGTGACTGATCAGTTTTTCCACCGGGAAACCGCCCTGCTCGTAGAGCGCCATAAAGCGCGGAATGTCAACGGCGGGGGTGCAGCTTCCCATATAGCTGCCCTTGACGGTTTTGGCGCTGGTCACCAATCCGGCGATATCCAACGACATGGGCGTCTTGGGATCGACCAGGCCGACCGTGACCACCGTGCCACCACGATGAACGGCGTTATACGCAGTCTCGAAGCCGCCCAATGTACCGGCCGTCTCGAAGGCGTAATCGGTGCCGCCGCCGGTCAGTTCCTGTATTTGCCCGGCGCCGTTGCCGTCCTCGTTCAACACTCTATCGGTGGCGCCCAGCTCCCGGGCGTAATCCAGTTTATCCGGGTCCGTATCGACAGCGATGATCCTGGATGCGCCCGCGATTTTCGCGCCCAGTATGGCGCTGAGACCGACCCCGCCCACACCAGCGACGGCCACCGTATCGCCGGCGCCCACCTGGCCCGTGTTGAGCACCGTCCCGGCCCCGCACATGACGGCGCAGCCGAACAAAGCGCCGATTTCCAGGGGGATGGATTGTGGCATAAGGACCAATGAATGTTCCGAGACCACGGCATATTCAGCGAAGGCCGACAGGCCCATATGGTGGTGGATGTCGGCCTCTCCCTGATGCAGCCGCACCCCGCCCTCAAGGAGCCCGCCCGCCCGGTTGGCGGCCAGGCCGGGCGCGCAAAGATGGGCGTGGCCGGACAGGCAATCGGGGCAGGCCCCGCATCTCGGCTGGAATACCAGTGCGACATGATCACCCGGTTTGACCGAAGTGACCGAGGCGCCTATTTCCTCGACCACGCCACTGGCTTCGTGGCCCGGAATGATCGGCATCGGCCAGGCGCGGATTCCCGACACCACGGAAAGATCGGACCGGCAGAGGCTGGCCGCCACAATACGCACCACAGCCTCGCCAGGACCCGGCGGCCGGATTTCCACCTCCTCAACCTGCAGGGGCTGGCTGTCCGCATAGGGGCGCGTCATTCCTGGCTGCCTGAGGACCGCCGCTTTAAATCGATTAACCATGTTGGATACCCCCGTGGTGGATGTTTCTTGTCTTATCTCATTATGCAAAACGTTATGGCTCTGGAAAACCGGAAATACTGCATTATTGCCAGAGGCTGTTGGGCCGGTAATATGCCCTTGCGGAACAAATCAAACGGGGAGGATTATTTAAATGGACGGTAAAATCGGACTGGAGGAACATTTCGCCACTGCGGATACGATCGAGGAATCAGTAATTTTTTCACCGCCGGGAATTTGGCCCGAACTGAAAAAGCGTCTGTCGGACATCCATGGTATGAGGTTGGATTTCATGGACCGGTTCGGCGTTGAAATGATGCTTCTTTCTCTGAATGCCCCGGCCGTTCAGGCCATCCCTGACACATTGCACGCCATCGAAATCGCCCGCAGGACAAATGACTTCCTGGCCGAAGAAGTCGCCAAACGACCCGACCGGTTTCAGGCCCTGGCGGCACTACCGATGCAAGACCCCGACGCGGCCACGACGGAATTGCAGCGCTGCGTTCGAGAGTTGGGATTTAAGGGGGCATTGGTCAACGGCTTTTCGCAAATCGATGTTGAGGACAGCTGCCATTACTATGACCTGAGGAAATATTGGCCGTTTTGGGCGGAAATGGAAAAACTGGACGTGCCCTTTTATCTGCATCCCCGCAATCCGTTGCCCAGCCAGACGAAAATATACGAGGGGCATGACTGGCTGCTTGGACCTACCTGGGCGTTCGGCCAGGAAACGGCGGTCCACGCCCTCCGCCTCATGGGCAGCGGTTTGTTTGACGCCTATCCCAAGCTGCAGATTATCCTGGGCCATATGGGCGAGGGCCTGCCCTACAGCATGTGGCGGGTGGACAACCGCAACGCCTGGTATAACGAACCGCCGACCTATCCAGCCAAACGATTGATCGCCGACTATTTCCAGGAGAATTTTTACATCACCACGTCGGGTAATTTCAGAACCCAAACCTTGATCGACGCCATATTGGAGATTGGCGCCGACCGTATCCTGTTTTCCACCGACTATCCTTTTGAAAGCGTGGAAGATGCTGCCTTGTGGTTCGACAGTGTCAGCATCAGCGAAGCTGACCGGGAAAAAATTGGCCGCGATAATTCGCGCAAATTGTTCAAGTTAAGTTGAGACGGACTTTTCGGAAATACGGACAAACCCTAAATCCCATATTATGAGAAATAGTTGCAGTTGAAACCAATTTGTGCAATGGTTTGCATACTACTGTAACCATGAGCCGAATTGGCTCGGTCAAATCATTACCCAGGGGGGGTATCAAATATGCTTAAGAAAGTTGCATCTGCATGTCTGATGGGCGCCGGTTTGGCGGTCCTATCTTCGAATCCGGCGATGGCCGTCAAGGAAATCAAGATGACGGCGATATCAGGATTGTCGGCGGCCAGTGTCGGCACCAAGCTGATCAAAACCATATTTATCAAAAGAGTAGACGAAGAATTGGCCAAGGCCGGTAAGTATAAAATCAAATGGATTCAATCTTATGGTGGCGCCGTGGCCAAACAACCCGACGGGTTCGAGGCCATTCAGGATGGCATCGGCGATATCGGATACGTCAACATTTTGTTCGAGGGTGCGAAAATGCCCATGGAGCAATACACTTATGTGACGCCCTATGGCGACACCGATTTGATGAAATTGCGCAATCTGTCTTTGGAGCTGCGCAAACGGATTCCGGAAATGAGCCAGGAATACCGTAAATATAACCAGATCGATCTGGCCCATATCGGTATCCCCAATTACTATTTCCTTTCCACCTATCCCATCAAGTCCGTCGGCGATCTCAAAGGACACAAATTCGGTGCGCCGGGTCTGGCCGCCAACTGGCTGACCGGCACCGGCGGTATCGCGGTTTCCGGCAAATTGTCCAGCTATTATAATTCGCTCAAGACGGGCGTTTATGACGGCATTATTATCTTCGATTCCGGTATTGCACCGTTCAAGTTCCATGAAGTAGCGAAGAA
Source organism: uncultured Rhodospirillaceae bacterium (assembly GCA_964574215.1). Lineage (GTDB taxonomy): Bacteria > Pseudomonadota > Alphaproteobacteria > Rhodospirillales > UBA2165. Next base: position 15,378 of record CAZNLR010000059.1, read on the forward strand.
CATTACCGAGGTCAATTTGGGGTCCATGATCGCCTCGACCCTTAGCATCAACAAAACCCGCTGGGATGGCTTCCCCAGGGAAATCCGGGATATCATGACCAAAGTGGCGGTCGAGTATGAAATCGGCACGGTTACCGGCAATACCAAAAAAGGCATATGGAGTCTCGATAAAGCCCAGAAATCCGGTGCGAAATTATTCAAGGTTTCGGCGGCGCAGCGCAAAGCCTTCGCCAACGCCATGCCCAATATTGCTAAGAAATGGGCCCAGAGCATTGATGCCAAGGGTCTTCCCGGCACCAAAGTTCTGAACACCTATATGGAATTGTCGAGAAAAGCCGGCATCACTCATGCCCGCGCTTGGGACAAATAGTATCTTGGTCAAGCAATTGTAAAACTGTCCGCACAGCATGGCGGATAACATCACAGAAGAAGACCCATCGGGATCAAGATCCGAATCCGATGGGTCTTCCTTTCTTTATCGTCTGACCTCGCTGCAAAGCGGGCTCGGTACGGTTGGGATTTTGATTCTAATTGTATTGATCAATACCGATGTTATCGGTCGGTATGTTTTTAACTCGCCCCTAACGGGAGTGCCCGAGGTGGTCAGTTTGGCCATCGTCGGCATCGTCTATCTGCAAATCTCCCACGCCATCCGTCAGGACCGGTTTATCCGGTCCGATATGTTTATCAGCCGCCTTCTCCTCAGACGGCCCAGGGTTGCGCATTTGCTGCTGTGCTTCCATCATCTGGTCGGCGCGATTCTGGTTGGTGTGGTGTTTATTTTCGTCTACCCGAAATTTATCGAGGCTTATCACACCGATGAATACATCGGCAGCTTCGGTTACTTCACGGCGCCTATCTGGCCGGTCGGACTGGTCATCCTGATCGGTTGCGGAACCTCGGTGGTTCAATTTGCCGTTATTGCCGTCCAAGACTTTAAAAAGGCCGTCACCGGAGGCCAAAAAGATGGATGAAATGCAGATCGGCTTGGCCGCCATCGTTCTTATGCTTTTTCTCATCCAGACCGGCATGCATGTGGCCGTGGCGCTGTTTCTTTTGTCTTTTGTCGGTGTCTGGTTGATGAAAGACAATATGAATATAGCCGGAAGGCTTGTCGCCATTTCAGCTCAACACAGTATGCAGCGCTATGAATTCGGCGTGCTGCCATTGTTCGTCGTCATGGGCCTGATCGTCAGCGCTACAGGTATGGGCCGCGATACATTCGACGTTGCAGGACAGATATTCCGCCGCATGAAAGGCGGGCTCGGCATGGCGACGGTGAGCGCCAACGCCATTTTCGCCGCCATCAACGGCACCACCATCGCTTCGGCGTCCGTTTTCACCAAAGTGGCGGTGCCGGAGCTCATCCGCCACGGCTACACCAAGCGCTTTGCCGTCGGCGTGGTGGCCGGCTCCTCGGTCCTCGGCATGTTGATACCGCCGAGCCTCCTTTTGATTATCTACGGTGTTGTAGCGGAAGTTTCCATCGGCGCGTTGTTCACGGCCGGCATTTTGCCGGGAATTTTGCTCTCGGCCGCTTTTATCGGCGTTATCATGGTGATGAGCCGCTTCTTCCCGCAAACCGTAACGATACCCGAGAGCAATAAAAGTCTTCAAGAATATGACGACAGCTTGGGCGCCATGGCGGCAAAAATATCACCCATTATAATTTTAATTTTGATCGTTCTGGGTGGTATTTACGGCGGCATTATTACACCGGTTGAAGCCGGCGGCGTCGGCGCCCTAGCCGCCTTGATCATCGCCCTGATCAAGCGCAAACTGACGTTGCGCATGTTCTGGAACGTGCTGGTGGAGACTGGGATGGTGACGGGCGCCATCGCCTTTTTGCTCATCGCCGCCCATCTTTACGCCAATATGCTGGCGCTGTCCGGCTTGCCGGATTTCATTTCCCAGCAAATGGAGGCCCATGAATTAAGCTTCGCCGCCTCTTTGGTCATCTACCTCATCATCATCATCCTGCTGGGCACAATTCTCGATTCGGCGTCGATTATTCTAATCCTTGTTCCCCTGATGATGCCGGTGGTTGAGGCTCTGGGAATCGATGCCGTCTGGTTTGGCATTGTCACCATCATTGCCGTTGAAATCGGCCTGCTGACGCCGCCGCTGGGGATCGCCTGCTTTGTCATCAAGACCAATTTAAATGACGACAGTGTCAGCCTCGGCGACATCTTTATCGGCGCCGCCCCGTTTGCGCTGACTATGTTGTTTGTTTTGGTCATTATCGTCATTGAGCCGTGGTTTGCGTTGGCCCTGTTGTGACCTAACAACTAAGAGAGAAATATGACAGATACTCCCAAAATCCGCCGTGTCGTCACGGGCCATGATAGCGATGGAAAATCTATAATAATAGAAGATGGCCCGTCACCTTCGATTCGAACAGTTCCTGAAAGACCGGGTTACATCGTGAACAACATCTGGGCGACGGGAGCCGCACCGTCGGATGTGGATGCGCCCGACGGTATTGCCGATCATGTCGGCGTCAGCCCGCCGGCCGGTGGCACCGTTATCCGGGTCATCGATTTCCCGCCGGAACCCGAAGACAAGGAAGAACTGGCGCGTATGTTGAAAGCGTCTTTTGGCCAATTGTTCAGCGACGCCCATCAGGAGGGTGACCCGAAACAGCATCCCGGCATGCACCAGACCGATACCATCGACTATGCTTTGGTCATGTCCGGCGAGATTTTGGCGATTTTGGATGAAGAGGAAACCGTGCTTAAGGCCGGTGACGTGCTGATCCAGCGGGGCACCAATCATGCCTGGGCCAACCGCTCCGGAAAACCGTGCCGGGTCGCCTTTGTGCTGATCGACGGAAAGGCCGATTAACCGGATATACCGCCGGGAACGGCTGTAAATAGCCTGTTCACATCTTTTCACATATTTGTAACAACCGGTATACATCGGGTCCCTAAAATATCGTAATGGGGATATCCTATTTTTCAGTTTCGGAGCCCAGTGGGCTCCCAGAAAATTTCCCTGGCCTGAATCAGGCAAATACCGGCGGGGGAGACAGCGGCGGCCCGTCCGCGCGCCGTGATTATGCGGTCGATAATCTCCTTATTCAGCAGCTGCAAAGCAATATCTTCATCCCCATTTTGGCTAACTCCATATTGGCGGTCGCTGTCGCCTACGTCATGCGCAACGCTGTCGAGGAAATTGTTCTGATATCCTGGCTGGCGTCGGTTTTGGTTCTGAATATCACCCGTCTGGCCCTTTTCAGTTTTAAACCGGTTAGTTCCCTGACGTCCGTCGAAAGAACGCACTGGGCATGGAAATATACAGTCAGCGTCGGTATATTGGGGATCGCCTGGGGGGTCGCCGGGATATTGTTTTTCGCCGGTGACGCACCCCATCTTAACGTGTTTTTGGCTTTCGTGTTGGGCGGGTTGAGCGCCGGCGCTGTTACCACCTACGTTTCCTGGTTACCGGCTTTCTTTTCGTTCAGTCTTTTATCCATTTCGCCCTTGGCGGTCAGGTTCTTTTTGGAACCTGGTGAATTGCCCTTGATCATGGGCGCCATGCTGGCCTTGTTTTTGATCTTCACCAGCGTATTGGCGAAATCGTTCAACAATTCGATGATACAAATGCTATCGCTCAAGGTTGAGCGCTCCCATCTGCTCAACGAGCGGGATGTCAGCGAAGCCTTTTTCTCCAAAGCCTTTCATTCCAGTCCCGCCCTGATGGCCGTGTCACGGCCTTCCGGCGGGCGTCTCTATGATGTCAATAATACCTGGACCGATATCACCGGTTATACCTATGACGAAGCCATGCAGTCGTCGGTTACCAAACTTGGTATCTGGGACCGGCCGGCCGAGCGTGACCGGTTTCTCCAGGAGATCGACAAGCATGGTCACCTGCGCGGATGGGAAACCGTATTCCGGACCAAGAATGGCGATAAACTGGATATGCTGGTATCCGGGGAAATGATTGATGTCGGAGATGAAAAGCGGCTGCTTTTCATCGGGCAGGACATCACCCGTCTCAAAGAGGTCGAGCGGCTCAAATCCGAATTCGTATCGATTGTCAGCCATGAACTGCGGACGCCGCTGACCTCCATCAAGGGATCTTTGGGTCTTATCCTGGGTGGAGCGACCGGGAATATATCTGAAAAATCAACCGAGCTATTGGAACTGGCGCAGAAAAACGCCGCCAAGCTTGAATTGCTGGTAAATGACATCCTCGATTTTGAAAGACTGCAATCGGGTAGAATGCAGTTTGAATTTAAGGACTGTGATCTGGCTCAGTTGATCAAGGAAACGGTGCGTCAATGTGCGCCCTATGCTGAAAATTTGGGGGTGACGTTGCAGGTAGAACCGTTACCGGAAAATTTAATTGTTAATGTGGATAGCGATCGGATTGGCCAGGTGCTGATTAATATCCTCTCCAACGCGGTGAAGTTCTCTCCGAAGGACGAACATGTGAAAATCGCCGCTATGGTCAAGGACGCTCATGTCCGGGTCGAAATCGCCGACAATGGTCCGGGCATTAATGATGACTTCAAGGATCAGGTATTCGACCGGTTTGCCCAGGAGGATTCCTCGGATACGCGCAGCATCGAAGGGTCGGGCCTGGGGCTGAGCATTTCCAAATCGATCATTGATCAGCATGAGGGTGAAATCGGCTTCGACAGCTGGGTCGGCATCGGCTCGACTTTCTATTTCGAACTTCCCCTCGCCTGAACGCCACCCGCCTAAAGCCAGGCGGCTTCGATTTTCGCAATGCCTCCAGAGGATCGGAACTCCGCCAACGCCCGGTTGAAAGACGGCAAGATATTTTGCGGATCATCCACCGCCACGGCCAATGCCGCATCCATTTCATCGAACGGCGCCCCGGGAATTGAAAGGGCGTTCTTGTAGCCGCGCCGCACCAAGTGAACGCCGATGTGATAATTGAGAGCGGTCACGTCGGCTTCGCCGGTAGCGGCGGCATTCAACGACTCATCGTAGGAAGAGGTCTCGAAAATTTGCAATTCGGGAAAGCGATCCCGGATCAAGGCGACCAAAGGTCCGGTCGCCGGGGTCGCCACACGTGGCCGGTCGACGCCGTCGGCCACCGTCCAGGGCCGGGCCGTAGGAGCGAACCAGGCGGCGCCCGTTTTGATTATGGGATCGGAGAAATCGCAGCCCCGATCATGGCCGGGCGTGATGGCCTTGAAGGCGATGGCGTCCACGTCGTCCGCCGCCAATGCGGTTATATGATCGGCCAAAGGGAGTGGGACATAGGCGGCCTCCAGACCGGCGCGGGAAAACGCCAGGTTCAGAATTTCGATGACTAAGCCTTCCGGTGCGCCGTCGTTTTCGCAGGTCAGCGGCAAAAAGTCCGGCTCGTAGGCGATGCGTATCATTCCTCCCCCGATGTATTTTCAACTGCGATTCATTTGATTTCTGTGCTTGCAGTCTGCCGACCGTCAATTCTAAAGTCTATGGCAAAGAATGAAACAGGGAACCGATCCATGACCGCCGACACCCACCGCCAGTGGCCCGACTTTACCCCAAAAGGAGACGTGCTGGCCTTGCTGCCGGACGCCAGGGGCAACGATATCAACGGGCTCGGCGAGGACACCGTCCGCCGGCCGTCGCCCATCATGTGGCACAGCCCCGATATCCTGGCCCATGGCGACCTGCAAAGTTGGTTTTTCGCCCACGCCAACGCGCCGGGGGCGACCGAACACCGTTTAAAAAGCATGGAGTTTATGAAGCAGCCCTTGGCCGGGCTGGCCGAAACGCGGCCCGATTGGTCACCGGAGGAATGGACTTCCAAGGTCAAGCAAGCCGCTTTGTCGCGGGAGGCCGATCAGGTGGGCATTGCCGAGATGAACCCGGACTGGGTGTTTGAAGGATATGAAGCGCCCTACAAATGGATGATCGTCATCGCCGTCGCCATGGATTACGAGTGCCTCAAAACCGCCCCCAGCGAGAAATCCCAGACCGAAGTGCAGAACCAGTATGCCCGGGGCACCCGCGCCGCCTACAAGCTGGCGGGCTGGCTTCGGGAGCAGGGTTGGGAGGCTCACCCCCATGGCGGCCCCATGGCGGGACCGGTGCTGATCATCCCGGCGGCCATCCAGGCGGGTCTGGGCGAACTGGGCAAGCACGGCTCCATGATCAACCGCCAATTCGGCTCGGCCTTCCGTCTGGCCTGCGTGCTCACCGACGCGCCGCTGATTGCCGACCGGCCGGACGAGATCGGCATCGACGATTTCTGCACCAACTGTCAGGTCTGTTCCCGGGCCTGTCCGGTGGACGCCATCTATGCGGAAAAGCAACCCGTGCGGGGCGACAGGAAATGGTACGTGGATTTCGACGACTGCATTTTGTATTTTGTGGAAAACAACGGCTGCGGTGCCTGCATCGGCCAATGCCCCTGGTCCCGCCCCGGCACGTCACCCCGGCTGGCGGATAAACTGGCGCGGCGGCGGGAATAGAACAATTAGGGGAGGGAGTTATGATTGAACTTTATCATTTTTGGGATTCACCGTGCTGTTTCAAAGTCCGCACGGTGCTAGCGGAAAAAAATCTGGACTGGCAGGAACATCTTATCGCCTCGGTCCAGTTCGACCATTTTCAGCCGGACTACCAGGCGATCAATCCTCATTCCATCGTGCCGACCCTGATCCACGACGGGAACATCCTGTTGCAATCGGGCGTCATCGCCGAATATCTGGATGAGGCGTATCCCGATAACCCGCTGAAGCCCGAAGACCCCGTGACGCGCGCTATCATGCGCCAGTGGGCCTACGAGGAGGGAGCCTACCTTTTTCCCCTGATCGTCATTATGAGCTTCAATCTGATGATGACGCTCCGGGAAAAAGCCTACGGCATGGACCAGTTGAAGGAATGGTCGAAACGGCATCCCGATCAGGCCAGGGCCCAGGACTATCTGAACCGGGTGTCCTCGCCCATGGACCAGGAAGCGGTCGATGCGGCCGGGAAAAAATTCGCCTGGTTTATGGCAAGGCTGGAAAATCAGTTCGAAGCGTCGGGCGGCCCCTGGGTCTGCGGCGGGACCTACTCCCTGGCCGATATCAGTCTCGGTCCCATCCTGGACCGCATCGATTATCTCGACATGCTCGATCTGTTGGCGGGAACGCCCAAGGTGGCGGCCTGGTATGAGCGCATCAAGGAACGCCCCGCTTTCCAAAAAGGCGCGCCGCCCTTCGAGTACCGCATGTGGGGGCCGAAAAAACCGATCCCCGAAAATCAGGTCAGCCCGGACGCTCCTTACGCATCCTTTCCCAGCGATTAATTTAAGAAGATCCCAGGATGTTATTTCGTGGAAATTCCACTATACGCAAAAAACAATTCCACGATACGCAAAAAACCGGGATTAGACCTCGCGGTCGAGCGTTTCTCAGGTTTTAATTACCAAGTCGAAACCAGGCCGGTTGTTTGCCTGGTGTGACCAGAAATAAAATCGGAGGAAAAGTGAGATGAGCATTGTCAGAAGAAACATCCACGGCGTCACCCATTACGAAAAGGGCCGGGCCTTCGATGGCTATACACTGTTCGCCCCCATGATGGGCCGCAATGTCTGGCTGATCGATATGATGGGGCGGGTGGTTCATCAGTGGAAAATGGAAAACATCCCCGGCAATTACGGCAAGCTCCTGACCAACGGCAATCTGCTTTATATCGGCAAGTTGATACCGTCGCCGCTGCCCGAGTTCGGCGGCAACGGCGGCCAGCTTATCGAGGTCGATTGGGACGGTAATATTCTCTGGGAATATATCGATCCCCTACACAGTCACTGTTTCGCCGAAATGGACAACGGCAATCTGATGATTGCCGTGTGGCGCGAGGTGCCTGACCATATCGCCAAGACAGTACAGGGCGGCCAGCCGGGGACCGAGTTGAACGGCGTCATGTGGGGCGAAGCCATCCAGGAAATCGACAAGGACACCAAAGAAGTCGTCTGGGAATGGAACTCCTTCGACCATTTGGATGTGGCGATCGATATTCTGGGGCCGCTGCATCCCCGCGACCGCTGGACTAATTTGAACGCCATCACCATGCTGCCCGACGGCAACCTGCTGGTCAGTTTCCGCTGCATTAATACCATTG
>CAZNLR010000060.1:0-23410 GCA_964574215.1 uncultured Rhodospirillaceae bacterium
CTAAGGGCGAATACGGGTTCTTTGATGCGAACAAGGTTTGGGTATTCAGCCTCCGCGCCTGTGACACGGGCGAGTTCGGCGTCGGACACACCGGAATTGACTTCAATCAGACTCCGTTTCGCGGGCCGGTAAACCAGCTCTATATCATGTCCGATCTGGCGATAGACTTCTTTGAGTAAGCGGGCAATTTTCTCCGCCTCAAGGAACTCGGCTGTTGATATTTTATAGGTATCAGCTTTGGCTGATTGAGCCGATATCAGAAACAGAATGAAAAGAACATTGATGGACCGCACATCGTCACCATTTGTTGAAGTAAATCGCACCAAACCACACTAGATCATTATCCGAACTGAAGGAATTAATATCGGAGCATTCGGGCAAATAGAAGGGTGACTAGCTCAATTTACCCGCAACACCGCTTGTACTTTTTCCCGCTGCCGCAGGGACAAGGGTCGTTCCGGCCGGGTGTCGCCGACTCTGTTTTGTCCGTCGTTTTCTGACTTTCCAATATCTCCATTATCCGCGCCGCCGGCTGTTGCCGCCTCAACAGCTCCGCCATCTGGGACATCACCGGTTCGGTGTGGGCGGCGAAATTTTTGTACGAGGGGCAGAGATAGTTGAGGCCGGGCTCATTGTCTTTGGTATGGGCGAAGCGGTGTTTGGGGCAGCCGCCATGGCAAATTCTCAAAAAACGGCAGCCTCGGCATTCACCCGGCAGTTGATCGAATTTGTCGGCGCCGAATTTCAGTTGCGGCGCGCTATTGACCAGGTCGATCAGGGGTGTATCGACAATGTTGCCCAGCTTGTGGCTGTCATAAACGTAGTGATCGCAGGCGAAGAGGTCACCGTTGTGCTCCAGCACCATGTTCTGGCCACAGGTTTTGGCGTTGACGCAGAGGCCCGGTGGCTCCCCGAGCCAGGCGCCGAGATGGACATCGAACATCTGCACGAACACCTCGCCCACGTCCCGCCTTACCCAGGCGTCGAACACCTGACACATGAAATCGCCGAAACCGTCGGCGGGAACGCTCCACTCGGTCGTTGCGGCGGCGTCATCCACGGGGCCACCGTCGGGCGGGCCCGCCAAATCCCCGTCCGGCATCTTGCGTTCGACAATGGGAATGAACTGCATGAATTCAACACCCAGATCGCGGAGATACTTGTAGACCTCCCCGCCGAACTTGACGTTGCGCCGGTGAACGGTGGTGAGGGTGTTGAACTCCACCCCACCGTCTCTTAGGCGTGTCACCGTTTCAGCCACCTTTTCATGGGTGGGCGCGTTCTTCTTATCCACCCGAAAACGGTCGTGCAGGCGTTCCGGACCGTCGATGCTAAGCCCGATGAGGAAGTTATTGACGGCGAGAAATTCGATCCAATCCGCATCGATGAGCGTACCGTTGGTCTGCAAAGAATTGGTGATCACTTGGCCGTTGCGGGCGTGTTTATTCTGCAAATCGACGGCGCGGCGGAAAAAATCCAGACCCATTAGGGTCGGCTCGCCTCCCTGCCAGAAAAAGGTCACTTCAGGAAGGGTACAGGTCTCGATGAATTGCCTGACATACTGTTCCAGCACATCGTCAGACATGCGAAAACTGGACTTGCCGGGATAGAGGTCCTCTTTCTCCAGGTAATAACAGTAGGTGCAATCGAGGTTACAGGCCGACCCGGCGGGCTTGGCCATGATGTGGAAATTTCCGCCATAGGCAACCGGCGTGTCCATTATTCAGCGCCGATGTGACCCGAGGTGTACGCCACGCCCGGCTGAGCATGGTGGAAACCATTGGCAAAGGGAACGCCGTCGGTCAATTCCGTCAGTTGATCATTGGCCTCGTCAATGTCCACAGATCCGTCCAGCAAATCCCGGTAGCAATGGGCCACCGCCACCATGTCAATGGGATGGGGATTGAGGCGGAAGATATCGACGCCCAGACCGGTCAATTCCGCCAACTCCGCCGCCAGATTGTAGTAGCTGTGGGACAGGGTTTGGGTGCCGTTGACCGACAAAAAGGCATCGCCGTCCAGGGTTTCCAAATCCATGCCGTCAGCGTCTTCACCGCAGACATATTGGCAGCTGTCCTTGTGGAGGTTCCGGGATCTAGCGTGATAGCAGCGGGCGGAAATGGCCAACGGCAACCGTCCGAACACCTGAACCTCCATCTCGACACCGCAATCCGCCATAACGCCCAGCGCCGAAGCCGGCAATTCAGCGGGCAGGACGATGCGGGACGCGCCCCGCTCCATGAAATAATTTACCGTACCTTCGTTGTAGGTGCTGATATAGGGGCCGACGACGTGAGGCTTGCCGTTGAGATGCGAGACGGCGGAAAGGTCGTTGGCCTCTACCATGAGATCGGCGTTTTCGGCCAGATCGGCCATGATCTCGGCCTCCCGTTTGGTCATCACCAGGGCCAGGGTTGAATAGACCACTTCTTTGCCTGCGTTCGTCAATCGTTCGATCACTTCGGGCATAAAAGGTTCGAAAAAGGGCTGACGCTTGGAACAAACGGCTTCACCCACATAGATGCTGTCGATGGGCGCTTCGTCGGCGATACGGAAATAGAAATCGCGCCAATCCTCTGGCTGCCAATTAAAGAGTACAGGCCCCAAGGATAATTTGCGGGAAAGTTTGTTGGATAGTTTCGCCACCATAACCCTCCTCTAGCGCCAGATCTTGTCGTAGGCGCCGGCGGTTTCCCGCCCGCCTTCGGTGACGGCGCTGAGATCGACCTCGGGTGCGACACCCTGTTCCAGCGCATCGACGGCAGCGCGGAAGTTGCGTACCACTTCGGCCACATAAGCGCGGCCCCGCTGTCGGCCTTCAATCTTCAAGGCGGTCACACCGGCATCCACCAACTGCCCCAGCATTTCGATGGCGTTGAGAGAGGTGGGGTCTTCGAACAGGTACGAGACATTGCCCTGGACGGAAAATCTGCCCTTGCACAAAGTGGGATATCCCGCCGGTTCGTCGGCGTCGAAGGAGTTGATGGTGAAATCGCCCAGTTTGGAATTCATGCGCCCGTCTTTTTCCTCGTAGCGCACGTGACTGGCCGGCGAACAAACACCGTTCATGTTGGGGGACTGCCCCGTGACATAGGACGAGAGAGAACACCGCCCTTCGGCCATGACGCACAAGCCACCGAAAACGAACACTTCGGTCTCGACGGGCAAGTCGGCGTTAAGTGCCTTGATCTCCTGCACGGTCAGCACCCGGGGCAATACCACCCGCTTGACGCCGAATTCCTCGTGATAAAAGCGGATGGCTTCGGCGTTGGAGGCCGACGCCTGCACCGAAAGGTGCCGCCTCAGATCGGGATGGTTTTTGGCGGTGTAATCCAGGAGCCCGATATCCGCCAATATGACGGCGTCGGCGCCGCATGTTTCAGCATCGGCAACCGCTTCGTGCCAGGGGCCGGGATTACCCGCCTGCGGAAAAGTATTGATCGCCACCAGCACTTTGGTGCCGTGGTCATGGGCATAGGCCACACCCTCTGCCAGTTCCGGGCGGCTGAAATTCAAGCCAGGGAAGTTGCGCGCGTTGGTCTCGTCCCGGAACCCCAGATAGACCGCATGGGCACCGGCATCGACCGCCGCGCGTAAGGACGCCGGTGTCCCTGCCGGACAAACCAATTCAAGGGGACCGCTCATACTGACGATCCGCCTTTTGGAACATTGCGCGGCATTCTCGAAATTGCAGCGCCGCGCACATTCTTCAGATCAGCGGCAATGCGGGCGGTGATTTTGACGGCACTTTCCGTCGCCGAACGTGCGGGACCCGCCAGCGGGCCAAACACGGACAAGAGATCGCCCAACACATCCACCTCGTCGCTGTCGACGGCGTTCCTCAGCATCACAACGGCCTCGGTATCGCCAATCACCGTCAGTTCGCGGGTGAAAAACAAGGCATCCCCATCCAGGCGTCCTTCCAGCAAGTCGATCAGCAATGGCAACGGTCCACGGATGGTGGCCGTCGCCGTCGCGCCTTCTGCATTTCGGGCGATTTTCAAACCGGGTGTAGTGCCGCCGGGGCGAAGCATGAACACCAGTGGTAAATCCACGGGATCGATAACGAACAGGCAGTCGCCCAATTCGGCCAGCCGTTCGAAGATGGCGGGGTGACGCCGTCGCATGACGGAAAAAGCCAGGTCCAGGGGCGGCTGCAAGGGCGCCAACGGCAAGGGTTTCAAAACCGCACCGGCCAGTTCACCCAGGCCGGGCGGCAGCAATGCCGATGTGGGCAGTTTTGGTGCAGGCGGACGACCGCCGTTAGGTGTATTCATTTCCCCCCCTTCGACCGGCGATAACAATACCGGTCGTCAGGTCTACTCTACGGATACCAGCGGCTCACCCGCTGACATGGTTCCAATTCGGGCGGCTTTATCAAAGCCCTGGCCATGGAATACGGCTAAAATATCATCGACGGCGGCGGGAGGACAAGTCACCAGGAGACCGCCGCTGGTCTGCGGGTCCACCAATAGATTTTTGCGCCAATCCTCAACACCGTCAGGCAGGATCACATGATCCCCGAAACTTTGCCAGTTGCGGGCGCCGGCGCCCGTCGCGTAGCCTTTTTCGGCATAGGCGGTTGCCGTATCGAGGATAGGCAGTTCATCCCAGGTAACGGTAGCCGCCAATCCGGCTCCCTCGCAGAGTTCAAAAAGATGACCAAGCAGACCAAAACCAGTCACATCGGTTAAGGCATGAACTTCCGACAAGGCCGCCAAATCGGCACCGACGGCATTCAGCTTGGTGGTGCTTTCCACCATTTCAGCGTAACCGTCGGGATCAAGCTCGTCCTTGTTCATGGCCGCACCGAGAATACCCACACCCAGACCTTTGCCCAAAATGACGGCATCGCCATCCTTGGCGTCAGAATTGCGTTTAATCTTATCGGGATGAACCAGGCCGACCACGGCCAGTCCGTAAATGGGTTCGGGTGCATCAATGGTATGACCGCCGGCAATCGGCACGCCAGCGGCATCGCACGCGGCCTGGCCGCCCGCCAGAATTTTCTGTATATCGTCATTTGACATTTTGTTAATGGGCATACCGGCGATAGCCAGGGCCATGATCGGCTTACCGCCGATGGCGTAAATATCGGAAAGCGCGTTGGTCGCCGAAATGCGGCCGAAGTCAAAATGATCGTCGACAATGGGCATAAAGAAATCAGTGGTCGCCACCACGGCTTGTTGGTCGTTAATTTTGTATACGGCGGCGTCATCGCCGGTCTCATAACCGACCAGCAAAGCGGGGTTTGCCGCCTGGGGCGGCAATTTGGACAACATCTCGTTGAGCACCGACGGTGCTACCTTACAGCCTCAACCGCCGCCGTGGGACAGTTCGGTCAGGCGTACAACCTGCTGATCCATCATGTATTTTCCTGCTTTTGTTACATACTAACTTGGAACGCTCACTATATAACGCGGCGTCCTTTATTCAACCAATCACATCACCGAGACCCGGTTACTATAAATAAAAGGGGACGGTCCCCATTTTTTAGACCCTGAAGACATATTCTTTATCCTCATCCCGGTCGATGTCGGGGGGATAGGTTTTGAATTTGTCGTCATAATAGGCTTCCAAATGGTCTCCTCCGGACGCCTTGTTATAGGTGGCGAAATAAAGACGGCGGATTTTATTGCTCATATTGGGTTCGGACCGGTGGGGCGCATAGGAATCGAAAAAGGCGATATCGCCGGGCCGGGTGGGCATGTCGACAAAATTCATGTCTTGCATATCGCTATCGTTCAAGGGCTCCCACTCCCGCATTAAACCGTCTTTGTGGTGCCCGGCCGCCATTCTCAGACAGCCATTTTCCGTGGTGGCCTCGTCGACGCACACCATAACGGTGATGAAGAATTCCGCATAGGTTTCCCAACCGGCCTGCGAATCCTGATGCGGCGTAAATCCGTCGCCGCCCGGCATCTTGAAATTGATTTTTTCCTTGAACAGGACGGCGGGCTCGCCCAGCAATTGAGCAATGGGCGCTTTCAGCACGTTGCTCAATTGCTGAAACCCGGCATGAAACGGTGATATCTTTTCAATCCGGCAGATCAGATCGTCGCCGGGAATTTTCAGACTTTTTTCATGGAAAACCCAATGCTTGCCGCTCTCTTCCGGGAGCGCGGTAATCTCCTGGGTCCAGGCTTCTATCTGGTTCATCTCACCGTCACCGAACGCACCCTGCAAGAGCACAAATCCGTCCCGTTGAAAATCACTGATCTGCTGTTCGGATAAAGTCGGTACCGATAACATTCTTTCCCCGTTCTTCCTAAATAAATACAGGCGTTAGCCGCTAGGTGCCGGCTTCGGCATAAAGGTCGCCGGATGCGCCGTTGATATATTCCGGCTTATACAATTCCTTACAGGTCTCAAGAATTTTTTCGAATGGAACATCGGCAAACGTGCCACGATCCTGCAAGTACTGCATATGCTTTTTGCCTTCCTGGTCGAATTCATGGAACAGGGAATCCTCAAAACCGTCAAATTCCAACGGATGCAGCTTAAATTTGTCGCACAGCGCTTTGGTGAATGCCGGCGTCGCCTTCACCCATTTATCGTTGACGAAAATATCGCAATAGGAATGCCAGACGAAAACATCCGTGCCCAACAGTTCCAGAAGCCGGCTCGACGTCAAATGGTTTTTCACGTCGGCATAGCCGGGCCGGGCCGGAATACCGTGAATGCGGCAGCACGCGGCCATTAATGCCGCCTTGGGCACGCACCAGCCCCGCCCCGTAATCACCGCATCACTGGCCCGGAAGCTGGCCGGATCGGAGATCGCCATATAGGGATCGTAGTAGATGCCGTCCCGAATGGCGTAATACAGGTTGATCACTTTGTCATGATCGCTTTCGGCGTCGCCTACATTTTCGTGGGCGTATTCGATGACCGCCGGATGGTCGCTATCGACAAACCTGCCGGGATTCAAAAACTCATCGTTGGACATAAGGATTTTTTTCGCCTCTCGCGGAATTTCCTTTAACAAAGGCATATCGCAAACAGTTATTACTTAGGCAATATATTTCCTGAATTCAAACAGAGCAAACAGTGCCTCCGACCGGCCGTGTATGATGTAAAAATTCCCGCCCGCTTTTTTTCCCTACTTGCCCTAATTGAGACCGGTGGTAAGATCGCGTCCCAAAGAATTCCATACCGAGTAACAGGGGCGCCGGTTTTCACATGAATACTCTTAGCAACGATACTGTAGACCATGTCGTTTCCTGGGCCGAAGTCCACAGGGACGCAAAGTTATTGGTTAAGAAATTAATCGGTATCGGTAATTGGAAAGGCATTATTGCGGTTACGCGGGGAGGCCTGGTGCCGGCGACCATCATTGCCCGCGAAATGGAAATCCGCCATATCGACACGCTTTGCATCGCCACCTACGACCATCAAAATATCGGTGAGGTCAACTTGATCAAAAAACCGGATCAGGCTTGCGAGGAAGGTGGCGAAAACTGGTTGATGATCGATGATCTGGTCGACACCGGAACAACGATTAAAGCGGCACGGGAACTTCTGCCAAAATGTCATGTCGCCACCGTCTATGCCAAGGAAGAAGGCCGCCCCTTCGTTGATACCTACGTTCACGAGGTGCCGCAGAACTATTGGGTGTTTTTTCCATGGGATACGGAACCCCAATATATCGAACCGCTCGCCAAGACAGGACCGCAATCCTGATATCAGACAGTATTATTATATTTTGATGGAGTCGGTTTCCGCCGGCGCGACGCATACCGTTGCCGATTTCATATCCGCCAAAAGCTGCTTGGCGGTCTCGAATTTGGCGTCAATGGCGTCGTCATCCTGATCGGGATCGTGGTGAAATAGATAGAGAGTTTTTACCTGCGAATTATGAGCCAGATCGACAACCTGGCCGATGCTGGAATGACCCCATCCGATTTTGCTGGTGTATTCTTCGTCCGTGTAGGTGCAATCGGTAATGAGAACATCGGCATCCTGGACGAATTTCGTCAGTTTTCCCATATAATGTGCATCATAATTGGGCGTATCCGGCAAAAACAGTTCGTTGTCGGTGACATAACAAATGGACCGTCCGCGGTACTCCAGCCGGTACCCGAGACAATTTCCGGGATGGCTTAAGCCCAGCGTCTTCACCTTGATGCCTTCAACCTCATACTCGCCTTCCTGAAGATCCCGGAAATAAACCCTGGAACCGAATTCCTTAATGGTAATGGGAAAATAGATATCGTCCATCTGTGCCGAGATCATTTCCCGCATGGAAATATGGGCGTGAGACGCGCCGAGAATCTCGAATTCGTTACCGGGAATATACAGTGGCACAAAAAAGGGCAGTGCGTTGATGTGATCCCAGTGGGGATGGGAGACGAATATCTTGGCTTCCATTTTCTGACGTTGTTCGGCGAGCAAGGCGTTGGACAATTCCTTTATGCCGGAGCCCGCGTCAAATATGAAATATTGTCCGCGCGGGAATTCCATGGTCACGCAGGAAGTATTACCGCCGTATCTCAAAGACCTTTCACCCGACACCGGCAGGGTGCCGCGTACCCCCCAAAAGGTCAGTTGAATGAGATCTTCCATAATTTCTTCGATGGTGGCGGCGAAGGTGTCGGGATCAATCGGTTTGGCGATGAACATATCGGCGCCCAATTTCATGGCCTGGCGCTGATCGAACTCGAACGATTTGGCGGAAATAACGATGACCCGTACTTTTTCGAGTTCCTCGTCATCCCGAATCGATTTCAGCAGATGCATGCCGTTGACGCCCGGCATCATGAGATCGACCAACACACAGTCAGGCTGCGTTTCCTTGACGACGTCAAGCGCGCCTTCACTGCTTTCCAAGGCCGCGACACTGTGTCCGCTGAGGTCCAGTAACGATGACACGAGTTCAATTAATGTCGGATCGTCGTCGACCAGAAGAAAGCTGTAGCCTTTCTTGTTATTTTTGGAATTCAAATGAATTCTCCTACCGTTTTCTCAAACAGGATATACGATAACGGTTCTGGATTCTCGAAAAAAAATATTACTTAGTCTATACGAGACTATTTGTTTGTTTTGATATCTAAGTATCGTTTGTATCTTTATAAATAGTATTCGTGGGCGGATTTCAACTATTTGAAGAGATTTAGTTCTTCGTCTAAGATAATTGAAAAATGGCTTCCGGGTGCCGTAAATAAAATACTAGGTTCACGATTGGGGAGTGCAGTGAAAATATTTATCGTCGACGATGACAACGAGGTTATCGAACTTCTGAAAACCGTGCTTCAAGCCTCCGGCCATGAGGTAGCTGCCAATGTTGCCGGACAGGAAGCCCTGGGCGATATTTCGGAGTTCAGACCGGACGTTATCATCACCGATTTGATGATGGCGGCCATGGACGGTTTGGAATTCTGCGACGAAGTGCGAAGTAAGAAGAAATTTGACAAGATTAAAATTGTCATGTTATCGGCCCGCGACGCCGAACATTGGAAAGATAAAGCCGCTGAACACGGCGCCAACGGCTATATCACCAAACCTATAAATATTGCGACCTTTGCCGCGGAACTGCAGGAAATAGTCGACGGGCCGTAGGATTAAATGGCGTAATCGCCTTCTTCATGGCGGCTGCCTTCGAGTTCGAGACCTTCCTCCCGCCAGGCATCGAGACCGCCTGTAATATTATAGGTATTTTCGATTCCGGCTTTGTTCAATTGTTTCTGCGCCGCCGCCGAGCGTTTGCCGATCTGGCACAGAAGCATGATTTTTAGACCTTGAATCTGCGGAAACAAGTCTGCATCCAGAAAAGAAAGAGGCAGCAACAATGTACCCGGAACATGGTCGAACTCGTATTCACTGGCTTCCCGCACATCGATCATTACGGCTTCGCCGTTTTCCAGCCAGTCGTTCGCTGTCTTAACGTCTATTTCCGGTAGGTCATCCGCCGATACCACGGCTGAATTTTGCGCGCTGTCCTGGTCGGGGGACACGTCATTCAATGCTGGTTGCATGATCGTCACCTAAAAATCTGAATCCACACTTCATTCATAAAATCTAATATATTCTATATTTTTTTAATGTCAAATAGAATTAAATACTATTATTTTATGTAATATTAACTGAAAGCGGATGACAGCAAGCTTTACCGGCCCTTCGTTCATTAGTTAATTGTAATATTAAATAACCTCACTATACTTAGGCTCATTCTGAATGCGTCCAATAATCATTTAAATAAAGTCACGGGGACGTTGACGGAACTGTAAATTCCAAAACTAACCAATGACCAAAATTGGTCGAATCTAAAATCAATATGCAGGAGGCATTTGAAATGAAGCGACGCATTTTTACACCTTTTATTTTCGTATTAGCCCTTGTTGCTATTTCATTATGGTCGGCACCTTCGGCGGCGGCGCCGAAGGACGGCGTGCATCGGCTGGTCATTCATGTCGATGACAATGATCCCAAACGCATGAACATGGCGCTCAACAATGCCGCCAATATCGACAAGTATTACAAAGCCAAAGGCGAAGAACTGGTGATCGAAATCGTCACCTACGGTCCCGGCCTGATGATGCTTCATGCCGAGAAGTCACCGGTCAAAAAACGGATTAAAATCTTTGACGAAAATTACGACAACATTGGGTTCCGCGCCTGCGGCAATACCATGAAAAAGATGGCTAAAAAGTCAGGCATGGCGGTACCGCTGGTGAAAAACGCCAAGGTCGTCCCCTCCGGCGTCGTTCACCTGATGGAACGCCAGGAACAAGGTTGGTCCTACGTTCGGCCCTAGCCTATAAAAATAGAAAAAATTGTACCAGGTACAATTAACGGCAATTTGGGCGAAATTGTACCAGGTACAATTAAATTAGTGTACCTGGTACAATTAAATTAGAAGTCGAGTTCGTCCTGGATGGATGCGAGGCCCTTTACGGCGCAATCCTCGTCGGCTTGCCCTCCCGGTGCGCCGGAAACACCAATGGCGCCCACCAGTTGGCCGCCGGCGCGGATCATAACGCCACCGCCCAGCATAAGAATATCCGGAATCTGACGGGTGCCGTTGGCGGGCTGGCCGGCTTTGGTCAATTCCGCCAGATCGGTGGTATTGCTCCGAAAACTGAGCGCCGTATAGGCTTTCCGCCGGGCGGTTTCGGGCGTATGGGGACCGGCAAACCGGTCCCTAATCATCACCTGCATGGCCCCGCCCCGGTCGACGACGGCCACGGCCACCTGGAATGAAGCTTCCCGGCAGGCTTTCAGCGTTGCCTTTGCCACTATCAATGCACTTTCCGGTGTCAGGGATTTAACACTGAACATGGGTGGCGCGTCTTCAGCGCTTACCGAGGAACCCGACCACAATAGAAAAGTCGACGCGGCAAGAAAGGATGAGACTATTTTTATCATTTGCATACCCCCTGCATTTTCCTGATGGCTAGTATGAAACCGTTTCTTGTTGCTGTTTAAAGCCGGCCTTTTTGAGAATCTCCGCTAACATCGGCCAGAAAAAATCCTCCCCCGGATAGCCCAGGATGCGCCCGACTTCCTTTCCCTTGTCCATGACGACAAAGGTCGGCGAAAAATGAACCGCTTTGACATCGGTCAGATCCTTCGGCCAGTCTTCATGCATATCGATCCGACGGAGCGGAGCGAATTTGCCTTCCGCCGTTTTCGGATAGATCGGACCGATCTGTTCCAGCCACAGCTCGCACCATTCGCATCCCTCGGCGTCAAACATCACCAATTCGGCAGCGCGCAAGCCCGGCATTTGAGCCAGCAGCAGACCAGCCCAAACGGTCCCTATGATAAAAAGTCGATGCTTTATATTCATAATCTATATTTCACGCGCCACATCTGGAGCTAAACTTGCGGATCAAAGCCCATATATCGTATATTAGATTTTTAAAATAAGCAAAATTCAAATATGCGCTAAAGCATAGCAGATAATAGTTCAGGGGTTTTACAGATGGAAGAAGTACCCATAAGGATCACAGTCGCCTCGCTGGGCTTTATTTTGGGCATCGTTTTTGGCGGAACCGCCCAGCGCACCAATTTCTGCACCATGGGAGCGCTCTCCGACATCGTCTTTATGGGCGACTGGGGCCGTATGCGGGCCTGGCTGCTGGCCATCGCCGTCGCCATTCTCGGCAGCCAGGTGATGTATATCAACGGTGTGATCGATCTTGGTAAATCCATACAGATGACGGCCAATTTCGGCTGGGCGGGCGCCATCCTCGGCGGAGTTATGTTTGGGTTCGGCATGACCATGTCAGGCGGCTGCGGCAACAAGACCCTGGTGCGGCTTGGCGCCGGCAATCTGAAGTCGCTGGTGGTGTTTTTGATTCTGGGTATTTTTGCTTACATGACATTGCGGGGGTTCATCGGCCCGGCCCGGCTTGAACTGGAAGAACTGACCATCGTCGATCTCAAGGAAAAAGGCTTCGCCACCCAAGGCATGCCCGAGCTCCTGGCCGCCCTGTTGGGAGTTTCGAAACAGGTAATGAGCTGGATCGTCACGGTGGTGATCGCCGGCGGACTGCTGATCTTTTGCTTCAAAGACACGGGCTTCCGGTCGTCGCCGTCCAATATTGCCGCCGGTATCATCATCGGCCTGCTGGTGACCGCGGGGTGGTATCTGACAGGCGTCATCGGGCAGGATGATTTCGAGCCCACGCCCCTCATCACCTTCACATTCATATCGCCGACAGCCGAAAGCATTCAGTTTTTGATGACCTACACCGGCGCAACCATCAATTTCGGCATTGCCGCCGTCGGCGGCGTGATCGTCGGGTCATTTCTTATGTCCAAAATAAAGGGTGAGTTCCACCTCGAATCCTTCACCACCGCCGATGACTTCGTGCGTCACATTATCGGCGCCGCGATGATGGGTGTGGGCGGTATTTTGGCCCTGGGATGCACTGTCGGACAAGGCATCACGGGCATGTCGACCCTGGCTCTGGGATCGGTCATCGCCTTGCTGTCGATTATCTTCGGTGGTGTCTGGGGTTTGAAATTTCTTGAAGAAGGCAGTGTCTTCAACGGCTTAAAAGCGGTATTCGCCAAAGAATAATTGAGGGGATAATGGAGGGACTAATTAGGCGCTAAGCGCCGCTTCTTTCCGCCCGACCTTTACGCCTCTGACAAAATCAACGAACCGTTCGGCCCAGCGATTGGCGGCGATATCCCGTTGATGTGCAAAACAAGCCAGGAGATTGTTGATAATGATGCCGTCATGCTCGCCATCGACACCGTGGCCGCGCCGGACCTTGTAGGCGAACCGCTGACCCGGCTCTAAATTCTCTAGGGCGGCGTAATGAAATTCGTGCGCCGGAAATTCTCCTCCCGCCTCACTGTTCTGCCACAAATCGCCGTCCGCATTGACCAACCGGACATAACCGCGGCCGACGGGACGGTCCTGCATGACGGCGTCGGCCGGAATGACGCCAACCATGTCACCGGTCTCCCCTTGCCAGGTCAGGCTCCGGGTCAGATACATCAGACCGCCGCATTCGGCATACATGGGCATGCCGTTTTCGATGGCCTGGCGTATTTCGCGGCGGAGGTTTTCATTGGCTTCCAACATACGCAAATGGACTTCCGGAAAACCGCCGCCGATAAAAATCCCGTCCACATCCGGCAGACTTCGATCCACCAAACTGTCGAATGGGACCAACTCCGCCCCGGCCGCCGTTAAGGCTTCCAGATCGTCCGGATAATAAAATCCGAAGGCGGCGTCCTTGGCGATAGCGATACGGATATCCGAAGCGACAACCTGTTTCGGCACGTGCTTTTGAACAGTCAAAGACGGTTGGGCCGGCGCCGCCAATTCGCGCACGCGGTGGATATCCACCTCGCTCTCGATGATGCGGGCGGTACGGGCAATATTTGAATCCGCCGCCGGCATTTCATTGGCCGGCACCAGTCCCAGATGACGCTCGACGATCTTCATTTCCGGCCGCCGTCCGACAGCACCCAGCACCTCCATGTCCGTATAGCGTTCGATGGCTGCGCGCAGTTTTGTTTCGTGGCGGGAACCGCCGATTTTGTTGAGCACCACGCCGACGATGTTCAGATCGGGCTCGAAATCCTGGTAGCCTTTGACCAGCGGGGCCACCCCCCGCGTAATGCCATAGGTATCGATAACCAGCAGGACCGGTACGCCCAATAACCGCGCCAAAGCACCGTTGCTGTCGGATCCTTCGGTATCGACACCATCGTAGAGGCCTTTGTTGCCTTCGATGACGGAAATATCGGCCAGGGCGCTGAAATTCTGAAAGGTGGCGGATATTTCTTCGTGATCCTGGGTATAGAAATCGAGGTTGCGGCACGGTTGTCCGGCGGCCCGGCCAAGCCACATGGGATCGATATAGTCGGGTCCTTTTTTAAACGTTTGAACCGAATCCCCCCGCCCCTTCAGCACCCGGCTCAACCCCATAGCGAACGTCGTCTTACCGGACGATTTATGGGCAGCGGATATGAATAGGGCGTGTCCGGTCATACCTTCCCCCCCACCCCAGCCCTCCCCCTCGAGGGGGGAGGGAATTCGAGGAATCGCCACCTATTCTCCTTCCCCCCTCGAGGGGGAAGGCCGGGATGGGGGGGCTCGCTGTTCAAGAATCGGTCTCTCACGCCGCCCGCCCCATCCAATTTCGTTCCCGATCGTTCCACATCGCTTCCGTCAAGGTCTGCGCTTCTTCGAAGTTCCCCGCCTTGCCCATCAGCTTCAGGGCGATGGCCGCCGTACCGGTGACCGCTGCGGCAGCATATTCATCTTCCTGTTGGCCTGTCCAAACATCGATTAGACGCAGGATATTCATTTCTTCATCTTCAGCTTGAGGCGACCCCGCCAGCACCCGGGGCCAATCTTCCTGGCCCAATTCGCCCTCATGCACGGTCCGGACGTCGGTGGTCTTATTGGGACGGCACTCGATCTCACCGCCTTCACCTCTGAAAACGGCCATGTGCGGTTGGCCCAGAAGTAGACCCGCTTTCTGGTGGGTTTCCATGAATCCCCGATGAAATATCCCCTGCATGGAATAAGGGGCGTCGAAGGGATTAAGCATGCGGGCGATGGTATGAGCGGGCGACCGGAGCCCCAATACCGGCTTCAGGTCGATAATTTCCTGCAAACGCGGCTGCAAATCTTCAAGGGAAACATAGGCGAAATTTGAATTTTCAATATGGGTGGCGGCTTCGGCGAGATTGTTCGCCACCGGGAGGCCCAACGCTTCCAGGGTCGCTTTGGTGTAGACCCGCCCATCGGTATGGCCGTCGGTGCCGTGCATAAAGACTTTGACGCCTGCGCCCGCCAGCATCAGGGCCGACAGCAAAAACCAAGGCAGTTGGCGGCGCTTGCCGGCGTAAGAGGACCAATCCAGGTCGACCGGGGGCAATTTATCCGGCAGCACTAAGGTCGACCGCGCGCCACGGACGAATCCCGCCACCTCTTCTGCGGTCTCCTCTTTGAAACGGATCAGCATCAGATAGGCGCCCAATTGTTCGGGCTGCACGTCCCCGCGCATGATCATGGACATGGAGGTTTCGGCCTCTTCCTCGGTGAAAGGACGAGACTTGGTTTTCCCCCGGGCCAAAATCCGCACAAAAGCGGCAAATGGATGTTCTTCCAAGGTTAGTTCCCGATGTTATTAGGTACGATGATGTGGATCCATCTTAGCATCATCTAGGCTTTCTGGCAGGAAAGGCAAGACTTTCATCCCCACCAGCATAATCAGCGCCGCCATCGCCAAACCGCCGATCCCAAGCGCGAATTCCGCCAGGCTCGGAGCGTAGCTGCTGATCACGCCGTCATAAAAACTGCTGCTCACTTCCATCCCCGGGAATAGGACCAATGGATAGGACTGGCCGCCAATGATAATCACATATATCTGAGCCAACCCGCCAAAAATCACCAGCGACGCCGCCAACATTATATTGTAGCGCGCGCGGCTCCAAACCGGGTGCAGCAGAAGAACCAGGGGAACGAGACCGCCAAGAACGACCTGCCCCAACCAGAACAGTAATGTAATCGCGCCACCTTCCAGCAGGATGAACCGCTCCACACCATGGTGTTCGGAGGCGTAGAGATTAGTCAGGTGCTGAACCAGCGTGAAGTAGAGAACGGCAGCCACAAACACACCCAGCAGTCGGCCCAATTTGCCGAGAATAAAATCTCCCAGTTCCCGGTCTTCAAACCAACAAATTTTGACCAGCACGATAATAAATATGGCCAGCCCGAGCGAAAATGACATGGAAATAAACAAGGGGGCGAATACGGCAGCGTCATAGGCTTGACGCGCCACCAGGAAGCCAAAAATCAGACCGGTGCCGGTGGTCAGGATCAAGCGCCAGACGAAAGCAAATAGCCCCACGGTGCTGCTGAACCGGTTCATCCGCCTTTCCATCATCATCCACAGATAGACGGCCACGACGGCAAGGAAACCGACATAGAGGAAAATATTCCAGGCAAAGATGGATTTGAAATTGTAGGTGGTCATGGCGACGATAAGCCGGTCGGGGCGACCCAAATCCAGCACCAATACCGCCAAACCGCCCACCAGCAGCGCGATGGCCGTCAGACCGGACAACCGGGCCAAAGGCTTATACGGCGTCCGGCCAAATACCGATCCGATGGACGCTACGTTGAGCGCACCCGAAGCAGCAACGATCATAAAAATCGCAAACACGTGCGGCATGCCCCAGACGATTTGATTATTCATACCGGTGACATGGTGGCCATTGGTTTCCATGTAATAGGCCGCCGCCAGACCAATCGCCACGATAACCGCCTCGGCCAACAGAACGAGATAAAAGTTGACGCCCTGGCCAACACTTTTATCGGCGATTTCACGATAGATGACCTTGCTCGCACCAGCCATGGTCTATAGCCCCCTGTATCGGACGCCGGGATCAAGCCCCAGATCGGCGCGAATTTGCGTGGTGTTGAACTGACTGACCTGTTTGGCGATATCGCTTTTGGGATCGTTGAGATCGCCGAATATCATTGCTCCCCGGGCGCCCGAAGACTTGGCGGTGCAGGCCTCGACACAGGCCGGCTGGCCGCCCGCGTCGACCCGGTGGACGCACAAGGTACAGCTTTCCACCGTTCCCTTGCCCCGTGGCGCATGGGGTTTTTGATCGGTCAAGTCCTCATGGACAAAGGACCGGGCCTTATAGGGGCAGGCCATCATGCAGTAACGGCAGCCAATGCAGATATGCTTGTCCACCAGGACGATACCGTCGGCGCGCTTGAAGGACGCCCCGGTCGGGCAGACATCGACGCACGGCGGCTCGGCGCAGTGCTGGCACATCATGGGCAATGACTTGGTGGCTCCGGATTTGGGATCGCGAAGATTAACCTTCCGTATCCATTGGGGATCGGTTTCGGGCCGCCCGGTGCCGCCAATACCGTTTTCTTCGTTGCACGCGGAAACGCAGGCGTCACAGCCGTCGGCGCATTTGTTGACGTCGATCAGCAAGCCCCAGCGCACCTTGGAAGAGACGGCCTGATTGTCCGGCTTGGCCTGAGCCACCGAATAAAGTGTCACCCCCGGCGCCAAGGCCAGCCCGGCCATGGCGGCCATACCGCCGATAAATTGCCGCCGATCCGTCATTTCAGACTCGCCTCGGTCGGTGGAACTGAAGAATGGCACTGAAAGCAATCCACCCTCACCGCCGCATAGTCGTGGCAGGAGCGGCAGAAATGTTTGGGGCTTTTGACCGAGACCGGCTTTTTGTCGGGACCCGGAACCGCATGACAGGAGATGCAGCCCTTGAGACTGAATCGCTTGGTCCGTTTACCCTGATACATGGTGTCGTCACGGTGATGCAGGATCACTTTCATATGATTGGACCGCATATAGGCCGTATCCAAAATACACTTGTCACCCTTGCCTTTGTGAATATCGGGAAACGGCACCCGACCGTCAGCCATTGCCGAGCTCGAAATAGCCAGCAACAGGGCAAAGACAATTGGGGCAAGGGATTTCAGCATTCGGTTACTCTCCGAGCCCCATCTGGATATAGCCGGACGGGCACACATCGGCGCAGATTTGGCAGCCGATACATTTGGAATAAACCGTATCCACATAGCGGCCCATGGTGGACTGATCCTTCTTGACCTTGACCACGGCATCCTGCGGACAATAGACAATACAATTGTTGCACTCGAAGCACATGCCGCAGCTCATGCAGCGGTCGGCTTCCGCTTTGGCCGCTTCTTCGTCGAGGCCGTCGATCCGCTCTTCGAAATGACCGAGCACATTTTCGGGCCCGATTTCCTTTTCCTGACGCCGCATGCGGGCGGTATATTCCCAGTGTCCCAGGAACAATTCATCTGCCGGCACGACCGCGACCGAAGACCGGTCTTCGTAATTGTGAACGGCGAAATCGGCGTCACTGGTGCCGTCGGTTGGTGTGTGGTCGTAGTTTTCCGGCTCCAGACCCGTCTCCCGCAGCTTATTGAGCAGATTAAAGTGATGAACATCCACCTTTGGCCGTTTGCTCAAATTTTCGTCATTCAGGTAATGATCGATACTTTCCGACGCGACCGACGCATGCCCCACTGCCGTGGTCAGCAGGAAGGGCTTCACTACGTCGCCGCCGACGAAATAATTCTCCGTCTCGGGAATGCGGAAAAAGCCGTCGGCATCGCACAGGCCCCAGCCGTTATCCAGTTTTTCCAGTCCTACGAAGTCGCCTTTCTGGCCGATGGCGGCGACGATGAGATCGCATTCGATATCGAATTCGGAGTCTTCGATTTCCACCATCTCACCACTGGACCAGTCCACCTTGGCAACGCGGAGCGCCGTGGCCCGGTTATTGTCGTCCTTGATGACCTTAACCGGGATGAGTGAGCTTTTGATCTCGACGCCTTCACCGGTCACGTGTTCGATTTCCATCTTGGCCGCCGGCATTTTCTCCACCGGGCGGCGGTAGATGATTTGTACGTCCGCGCCTTGCCGGTTGGCCACGGTGGCCACATCGTGGGTGGTGTGGCCCAGCACGACATATTCGGGCCGGTCTTTTTCATGTACCTGCTCGATATGACCGAGACGCCTGGCGACTGCCGCCACGTCCATGGCGGTGTCACCACCACCAATCACCAACACGGTTCCGGCGGCGTGCCTCATGCGGCCGTCGTTAAATGCATCCAGGAACGCGATACCGCTGATGCAGTTGTCGGCGTCGCCACCCTCCACCTTTAAAGGCGATCCGCCCTGAGCGCCGATACCGACGAAGACAGCGTCGAAATCCCTTTCCAGTTTATCCAGGGTGACGTCGACACCGATTTTGCATTCGGCTTTGACCTCGATCCCAAGATCGAGAATGCGCTGGATTTCACCATCCAAAACGTCGCGGGGCGTCCGGTAGCCGGGAATGCCGTAACGCATCATGCCGCCCAGTTCTTTGTGGCTTTCGAATATGGTGCAGGCATGCCCTTTCAGACGCAGTTGATAGGCGCAGGCGAGACCCGCCGGGCCGCCGCCGATGATGGCGATTTTCTTGCCCGTATCGGCGGGCGGTGCGGGGAACTTGTAGCCCTGCTCCAAGGCATAGTCGCCGATATACTGCTCCACCGCGTTAATACCCACATGGTCTTCAACCTCGTTGCGGTTGCAGCCGTCTTCGCAGGGCGCGGGGCAGACTCTTCCCATGATGGCCGGAAAGGGATTTGCCTCGGTCAGGCGGCGGAAGGCGTATTCCTGCCACTCCATGCCCTCGGGCGCTTTTTCGATGCCCCGGGCGATATTAAGCCAGCCGCGAATATCCTCGCCGGACGGACAACTGCCCTGGCAGGGCGGCGTGCGGTGGACGTAGGTGGGGCATTGATGGGAATAACCCGCCGTATGAATTTTTTCCGTCCATTCGGGTGGTTCGGTGACACCGTCCTCGTAGCGCCGCCAGGTCAGATTCGACTTGTCCGTCATGTCATCCATTTTCCGTCTCTCCGTTTGCTTGCCCGTCCTCGGGCCCGCCTTCCTGTTCTACGGGTTCTTCTTCACTTATTTGGCCGTCCAGAATGATGGCGTTGCTCACCAGTTGGTGGACGGCGACGATGCTGTCCATGTCGAAGCCGTACATGGGCATAATTTTCGAGAACTGTGATTTGCAGATGGCGCAGATGGCCGCCATATGGGTGACCCCATTATTTTCTGCCACCTGGTTGTAGGCCTCCATGCGCGGACTGCCGCCTTTGGCGCGCAATTCCATCAGATCGTCGGTCAACAATCCGCCGCCGCCGCCGCAACAGAACGTGTTTTCATTAATGGTGTCCGGCGCCATGTCGACGAAATTATTACAGCACGCCTTGATAACCTCGCGGGGGATAACAAACTGACCGCCCGGCATATCGCCCATGCGCGACGCCCGCGCCACGTTGCACGAATCGTGAAAGGTGACCGTCATATGATCGTTGGCGGATTTATCGAACGTTAGTTCGCCCATTTGGATCAAGTCATAGGTGAACTCGCAGATGTGCTGGGGCATGGGGTACTGGGGATCGAGAAAGTCGAACGGCCCCACCAGGGTGTCCCAGAAATTATAGGCGACCCGCCAGGCGTGACCACATTCGCCCAGAATGATCCGCTTCACGCCCAAATCCTGGGCGGCTTTGCGGATGCGTTCGGCGATCTTGGCCATCTGATCGTAGGAGCCGATAAACATGGCGAAGTTGGCGGCTTCGGAAGCCTCGGAGCTGAGAGTCCAGCTGACGCCCGCTTGGTGAAAGACCTTGGCATAGCCCATCAGACCATCCACGTGAGGTTCCGCGAAGAAATCAGCGCTGGGCGTGATCAGCAGAATATCCGCGCCCTTTTCATCCAACGGCATGCGGATTTTCAGGCCGGTTTCTTCCTCGAGGTCTTCTTCAAGGTCGAGCAGCGTATCCTCGAGGGCGCGCTCGGGCAGGCCCAGATTGTTGCCGATATCGTGGACCTTGCCGATGATCTCGTTGCAGTATTTCTGGCCCATGCCGATATGGTCCATGATCTCACGTGCGGCCATGGAAATTTCCGCCGTGTCGATGCCGTAGGGGCAGTAAACCGAGCACCGTCGGCATTGGGAGCACTGATGGAAATA
Organism: uncultured Rhodospirillaceae bacterium; assembly: GCA_964574215.1. Classification (GTDB taxonomy): domain Bacteria; phylum Pseudomonadota; class Alphaproteobacteria; order Rhodospirillales; family UBA2165. The sequence continues at coordinate 21,031 of CAZNLR010000060.1, forward strand.
GCTGTACCAATCGTCCAGCACTTCCCGGGTCAGGTCCTTGGCGCCCACCAGCCACGGAAACCATTTGCCGGCAAAGGTGAAGTAGCGGCGGTAGATCTGGCGCATCAAATCCTGGCGGGCCACCGGCATGTTCTTGGGATCGCCTGTGCCCAGGAAATAATGGCATTTGTCCGTACAGGCGCCGCATTTGACGCAGGAATCGAAGTAAACCGGCAGCGACCGGTATTTTCCCAGCAACTCTTTGAACTTAGCGATGGCTTTGTCGTGCCAGTCCTCAACCAATTCGCCAGGAAAACCGAGGGCTTCCTGGTGATCCGCCGCAGCCGCATAAGGTTTACTGTGGGACATGGCGCCCGGACAGAGCGCCGGCGTCTCGGTATATTCCTTTAGTTCGGGAAGGGTGAAATCATCCATGACTCACTCTCCCGGCTCGACACGGCTGTCCGCCCAGGGCGTGATATGCCGGACTTCCCGCGGATTATCCGCCTGGTTGCGGGTGGGGCTGAAGAACACACCCGGCGCATGGAGCAATTTGGAAAAGGGAAAGATGATCATCAGGGCGATTACCAGGCCTAGATGGATCAGTACCGGTGGCTCCATTGGCAGGGGTTGCCAGTCGAAATACATCAGACCCAGCATGAACGCTTTCACCGCCACGATGTCCGTATGTTCGAGAAACTTCATGGCCAAACCGCTGCCGGCGATTCCCACGAGTAAAAGCAACATAAGATGGTCGGACGGCCCGGTGATGTAGCGAACACGCTGAACAAAGACGCGCCGCACCCACAATCCCACCAATCCCGCCACCATGGCGAAGCCGGCATAAATTCCGAACGGCTGGATTAAGACCACCCAGTCCCAGACCGGCTGGGTGAAATAGCGCAGATGGCGGGCGACGATCAGCAGCAGCGCGGCATGAAACATCCAGCCGAATATCCAAGTCCACTTACTGGATTTGAACAGGCTTTCGAACAGCACCACCTCGCGGGTCATCCTGAATACTACACCCTTGGTGGTGGTCGGCGCCGGTGTGGTCGGAATTTTCAGCGGCGCCGGCGTCATCCAATATTGCCGGATTTTCGCGATTAGCCCGACGACCAGGATGAGCGTGGCGGCGTAGAATAAGAGGGCGTATAGGATGGTGGTCACTAAATCCCCCTCACCCTAACCCTCTCCCGCCAGGGGAGAGGGGAATGCAGCGTATACTCCCTCCCCCCTTGCGGGGGAGGGTCGGGGTGGGGGGAAATTTTCCAACCCGTGACGCACGATTCTAACTCAAATACAACCGGTTGGTTTGGGCAAGCCGGCGATTTTACAGGCTTGTTTGGCCGGGCCATAGGGAAACAGTTCATAGAGATATTTGCTGTTGCCTTTATCCGGACCGAGCGATTTCTTAACCGCCTTGGTCAAAACGCGAACCGCCGGGGCGATCTGATATTCTTCATAGTAATCGCGCAGAAAATTGACCACTTCCCAATGATCGTCGCTCATTTCAATATTTTCAGCTTCGGCGATGGTGTTGGCGAGGTCTTCCGACCATTGACTGATATCGGTGATATAGCCTTCTTCATCGGCGCCGATGTCCTGTCCGCTTACGTTGTAACTCATCATTCAATCTCCTTCACTTCAATCTAGAAACAAATTCCTCACAGCCAGGATTGTACCGTACTGTGCTCTTCAACCAAATCGACAAATCCGCCGTAATCGACCAGTGTCAGACCATCGATTAACGGTTTTTCGCTCAGTCCCCTCGCCTCTATATCAGGTGCGAGGGCGTAAATTTTGATATCGTCCGCCCGATCTGTCATTTCAGAGGCAACCGACGTTTCCGCCAATGCACCGTAGACGCCGTCTTCGATTAGCAAAACCGCTGCGCCCGTTTTGGCGAGACGCAGACAGCTGGACAGGGTGTTCTTTTCAAAGGGTGATTTATTTACCGTGTGTAAGACCGCCATCTTCGCCTCCTAAAACGTCACGACGACGTCTTGGTCGTCCATCATGTCAGCCAACTCAGCGGAACTGACGACTTCGACCGGAACGACAAGATCGTCGGCAGTGAGGCCGCGGGCTTCGAGGGATTCCTTTTCGGCGTAGAGTTTTTCCACGTCGTACCCTTCAAGCGCCCGGTAAGTGGGCGAAAAGTTTTTCATATTGATGCCCTTGGTATCCTGATCCTTTTTGATCTGGAATACACCGTCATCCATAAACACCATGCTGACATCCTGGTCGAAGGCGGCGGTGATCAGAACGACCTCCAGCCCTTCGAGTGCGTAAATCGTGCCGTAGGGCGCTTTGCGGTTGACGTACATAAATTTCTTTACGGGACCGTCAAATTCGTCGTCTTCCCAATCTTCCATTTCTCTCCCCTCCCTCAATCGCC
>CAZNLR010000061.1:0-22717 GCA_964574215.1 uncultured Rhodospirillaceae bacterium
CGGCGAAATCGTCATTGCCGGCGGCGGCGAAGAAGACGAATTGGTGTTCTAGGAATGACCAGCCGCCAAAACAATGAATCAGAAATGAAAAAAGGGGACGGTCCCCTTTTTCGGGCTGGCTTGAAATGACGGTAGTCGAGAAATTTCTCTTTGACCGGATATTCGACGAGCTTGAACCCATACAGGTTCCCAAGCCCAGCGACGTTGAAATGGAAGACGATAGTCTTCTGCTTCCGGAACCCGAGGAAGAAATTCCTACGTTTAGCGAGGAAGACGTCGCGCGGGCCCGCCAGGAAGGTTTTGACGCCGGGAAGGAAGAAGCGAAGGCGGAGGCGTTAAATGGTATAGAAATGAAAATCGCCGATTCGCTGGATGTCGTTGGAAATAGGCTGAACGAGTTATTCCAAATTCAAGCGCAAAGCAGCGATCAAATTTCGGAAGACGCCGCCCGGTTGGCGCTGGCGGTTTCCAGGAAGATGTTTCCGGCTCTAAACGAACGAGGTGCGCTGGGAGAAGTCACAGCCGTCGTGGAAGAAGTATTGCAACGCCTCATCCAAGAGCCGCGCGTTATCATAAAGGTTGCCGGTGAGATGAGTCAGCAGATCAACGAGAGAGTGGACAACTATCTTCGTGACAAAGGGCTGGACAACAATATATCGGTGACCGGTGATGATGCCATGTCACCGGGTGACGTTGCCATTGAATGGTCGGACGGTTCGGCCAATCGCGATACGGCGGCTCTGATCGAGGAAATTGACGAAATTATGGCGCATAATTTAGGAAGTACTGGCGACGGAGAAACGGGTGCCGTCGAAATTCCCTCTGATGAAAATATACCTAACGAAGTCCTTGCAGATGAAAATACCGTTGAGGAAATAGTTCCCGAGGACGAATCAGCGCCAAGCATTGAAGAAGAACGGGAAAAAACCGATATATCTGATCAAAATGAAACTGAATCTTCATCTCTAGCGGGTGATAATGAGCAAGAAGGAGAGGATCAGGAATGATGACAGGAGTCGAATATGGGTGACCAGGATTTAGAGTTATCCGAACTCGAAGATGAAGCGCCTGTGGCTGCTTCAGATGACGCAACCCAGGCGTCTGAAGAAGCAGCGGCAATTGCCGAAGTGCCGGATGTTCCGCGCAGCGCGCAGGATTTGGAGGCCGTTTACGATATTCCGGTTCAGGTATCGGCCGTACTCGGCAAATCCACCATGGAAGTAGCTCAATTGCTGCGGTTGGGCCGCGGTGCCGTCGTCGAACTGGATAGAAAAGTCGGCGAAGCTATTGATATCTACGTCAACAACAGATTGGTTGCCCGCGGTGAAGTCGTCGTGCTTGAAGATCGATTGGGCATAACCATGACGGAAATTATCAAAACTGACCGGAACTAAGGCTGAATGAATGGCTGACGACGGCGAAGTTCGAATAAAACCAGTAAAAAAGACGTTCGATCTAGCGACAATCCTCGGAATATTAATCGCCTTTGGATTGATCATAGCGGCCATCGCGTTGGGCGGTACGGCAAGTTCATTTTTTAATTTACCGGCTGTTTTGATTGTTCTCGGCGGTACATTTGCGGTCACCACAATTTGCTTTTCGTTCCAGGAAATAGGGCGCACCTTCGGTGTCATAAACAAAACCATCTTTCACTCGACCCGCGATCCGGTCGATGCCGCCGTTCAAGTCATGCAAATAGCGCAAATGGCGCGCAGGTTCGGCGTACTATCGTTACAGGACGTTCTGGATTCGCTGAAGTCCGAGCCTTTCCTTCACAAGGGCGTTTCCATGGTTGTCGACGGTTTGCCGGGGGCCGAAGTTGAAAATTTATTGCGCCGTGATTTGTCGGCGATGACCCAGCGTCACCAAAAGAGCGCCAATGTGCTCCGGCGCGCCGCCGAATTTTCACCGGCGATGGGGTTGATCGGTACGCTCATCGGCTTGGTCAGGATGCTGGGCAGCCTGGATGACCCGACCACCATCGGCCCAAGCATGGCCGTGGCCCTCCTGACCACTTTTTACGGGGCGATTCTGGCTAATTTAGTTTTTACGCCGTTGGCGGCGAAATTGGAGCGCAATTCGGTTTTGGAAGAGACAGTGAACAACGTTTATCTGCTGGGCGCGGCTTCGGTCGGACGGCAGGAAAACCCACGCCGGCTGGAAATGTTGCTGAACAGCATCATGCCGCCGTCAAAAAGAATTCAGTTTTATCAGTAGTCGTCAGGAGTATTAAACTAGATGCGCTTACTCATTATCGGCGCTTTAAATGGTCAAATCGGCGCCGCCAGCCAGATAGCGGTATCAAGGGGTGCGAAAGTATCGCAGGCCGATAATATTGACGCCGCTCTCAACACGTTGAGAGCGGGCCAAGGCGCCGACCTCATCATGGTCGACACCAGCTTGGATATTGCGTTGTTGGTATCCCAGTTGGATAGCGAGCTCATCAACGTGCCGGTGGTCGCCTGCGGTGTCGAGGCGGACGCTAAATCGGCCGTCGCCGCCATCAAGGCGGGCGCGCAGGAGTATATCCCCCTGCCCCCCGATGCCGAGTTGATTGCCGCGGTTTTGGAAGCCGTGACCGAGGACAGTCATACAATAGTTCACAAAGACCCAAAGATGGCGCAGGCTTTGAAGATGGCCGCGCAAATCGCCGACAGCAGTGCCAGCATTCTGGTGGTTGGCGAATCCGGCACGGGTAAGGAACTGATAGCCCATTATATTCACCGCAAAAGCCCCCGCGCAGGTGCACCTTTTGTCGCAGTAAACTGCGCCGCCATTCCGGAAAACCTTCTCGAATCCGAATTGTTTGGATACGAAAAAGGCGCTTTCACGGGAGCCGTGTCGCGCCGTATCGGCAAATTTGAAGAAGCCGACGGTGGCACGTTGCTGCTGGATGAAATCAGCGAGATGGATCTGCGCCTTCAAGCCAAGTTGCTGCGCGCCATCCAGGAGCGGGAGATTGATCGCATTGGCGGCAAAAAGCCGATTAAAGTGGACACGCGCATCATAGCCACCAGCAACCGGGATTTGGAAAAGGAAGTGGCGGACGGAAATTTCCGACAAGATTTGTACTTCCGCCTGAATGTGGTGACCATTGATATTCCGCGACTGGCTGATCGTCCCGGCGATATCGAGCCGTTGACCGACTATTTCGTCGACAAGTTCTCTGAAGCCAATGGAATAGAACTGGTTGAAGTGGCACCTGAGGCGATGACGGCGCTGAAAAATCATCCCTGGCCGGGCAATGTCCGGGAATTGGAGAACACCATTCACCGCGGTGTTCTCCTTGCCAGCGACGGCACAATGGATGTCGATGCTATCCAGCTGAAATCCGCCGGTTCGGATTCAGGCGCCGGAAGCGCCGGGGCTGAAACGACGGCAAATCTCGTAGGCCAGACTGTCGCCGCCGTCGAACGTGATCTGATTATCGATACGCTGGACCATTGCCTCGGCAACCGGACCCATGCGGCGAATATTCTTGGGATTTCAATCAGAACCCTGCGAAACAAACTTAAACAATATAACCAAGAGGGCGTCAAAGTGCCGCAGCCTGGTGAAGGCGGACAGCAACCCTCTGCTTAGTCAATTGAACTTTGGGCGTAGAACAAATTAAATGGCAGAAACAACGCCAGATTTAGAACCAGCGGCAGCCGGCGGAGCGCCTGCGGCCGACATGTCTATGGATGCGGGTGATGCCGGTGCTTTCGGCGAAGGCCCGCAGGCACCGCCGCCTAGCGCTACGGAAGAAGCCATCGGCGCCATCAGTCAGGATTTATTCCGGCGCCTGACCCAGGGCGGCGGCCGCGGTGATATCCTGCTGGCCATGGGCGTGGTTGCCATCCTTGTCGTCCTCATTCTGCCCATGCCGACCTGGATGCTGGATGTCAGTCTGGCGTTTTCAATCACCTTCTCGGTTCTCATTTTAATGACCGTGATATTTCTCGAAAAACCGTTAGAATTCAATGCCTTCCCTACTATTCTCCTAATTGCGACCATGGTCAGGCTGTCGCTGAATCTGGCTTCTACTCGTTTAATTCTGGCCAACGGCCATGAAGGGACAGGGGCGGCAGGCAAGGTGATCGAAGCCTTTGGCGGCTTTGTCATGGGTGGAAATTTCGTTATCGGCATTATCGTATTCGGCATTCTGGTTATCGTGAATTTTGTCGTGATCACCAAAGGTTCAGGCAGGATCGCCGAGGTCGCCGCCCGCTTCACCTTGGATGCCATGCCCGGCAAGCAAATGGCCATCGACGCAGATTTGTCGTCAGGTCTGATCGACGAAGCGGAAGCAAAGGTCCGGCGCAAAGAGTTGGAGGATGAAAGTACATTTTTCGGTGCCATGGACGGCGCCGCAAAGTTCGTCCGTGGTGACGCCGTTGCCGGCTTGCTGATCACGTTTATCAATATCATCGGCGGCATCATCATCGGTGTTGCCCAACGGGGTATGTCATTTTCCGACGCCACAGACACATTTACCCGACTGACCGTTGGTGATGGCCTGGTCTCTCAAATTCCGGCGCTGGTGGTTTCGACGGCCGCCGGTATGCTGGTCACCAAAGGCGGCGTCAGCGGTCCTATGGAAAAAGCGGTATTCGGCCAACTTGGCGCGAAGCCGAAGTCATTGGCTATGGTGTCGGCTCTTCTGCTGGCTCTGGTTGTCATGCCGGGCATCCCTGCGACGCCATTCCTCGTACTCGCCGGAATAACCGGCGGCATTGCCATTGTTTCATTTCGCAACGCCAGTAAAAAGGCGGCAATCGTTCGGGAGCAGATGGCAGTCGAGGAAGCTGAAGCGGCGCCCGTCAGCGAAGAACCGATTTCCCAGGTGCTCAAGATCGATTTCTTACGCCTGGAATTAGGCTACGGTCTGTTGGCGTTAATCAATGAAGGAGCGGAAGGCCAGCGGCTGACCGATCAGATCAAGGCCTTGAGGCGGCAAATGGCGCAGGAAATGGGCTTTGTCATGCCGGCGGTGCGGATTCAGGACAATATGCAGCTGGCAGCCAACAACTATATTATTCGGGTTAAGGAAATTGACGCCGGCAACGGCGACCTGCGCCCAAATATGTTGCTGGTAATGGATCCCAGGGGCGAGGACATCACGCTCAGCGGAGAATCAACCCAGGAACCGACATTCGGCCTACCGGCCATGTGGATCGATTCCGGTTCCCGCGAGGAGGCTTTGTTCCGGGGATATACGGTTGTCGATGCGCCGACGGTGATCACCACCCATTTGACCGAGGTTATCAAGGACAATATGGCTGATCTCCTCTCCTATGCCGAGACCCAAAAACTGCTCGACGATCTCGACAAAGACCATCAGAAATTGATCGCCGATATCGTGCCTTCGCAGATATCCGTCGGCGGCATTCAGCGTACGCTGCAAAACCTGTTGGCGGAGCGCATTTCGATTCGCGATCTGCCGACCATTTTGGAAGGAATTTCGGAGGCCTGTATTCAATCGCGCAATATCGGATTGATTACCGAACATGTTCGATCCCGCCTCTCCCGCCAGATCAGCGACGCCAATACGGACATGGAAGACGTTATTTTGCTGGTCACTCTGTCGCCGGAATGGGAACAGGTTTTTGTGGAATCGTTGGTCGGAGCGGGTGAAGAGAAACAGTTGTCCATGGCGCCCAGCAAACTTCAGGATTTCATATCCGCCGTACGGCAAACTTTTGAGCGCCATGCCATGATGGGAGAAACACCGGTTCTTTTGACCAGTCCGGTGATTCGCCCCTTCGTCCGTTCCATTGTGGAGAGATTCCGGCCCTCTACGGTTGTTATGTCGCAAAATGAAGTACATCCGAAGGCGAAAATTAAAACTGTGGGCCAGATTTAGCTATTTTTGCCGTGTGATTCACTCCCGCTTAACGGTTCTTAATTTATATTCCCCTATATAATAACTTGACCTAGACCGGTACTTCGATGGAAAGTTTCACCAGAGAGTATAAGGGTTAAACTTTCCTGGCAGGATTTTTCCAGGGTAGATTTTACCGGGCCTGAAGTTAGGAACCTTAAGACAGGAATTTGACTGAAGCGCATGAATACGGCCCCTTCACAAGCAAAAGCATCCAGCCCGGTCGTCAATTCCCAGGGAATGATCGCAGTGGCCTCGGGAAAGGGCGGCGTTGGCAAGACTTGGTTCGCCATCACCCTGGCCCATGCCCTGTCTAAAAAAGGCAGAAAAACGCTTTTATTCGACGGCGATCTCGGTCTCGCCAACGTGGACATTCAATTGGGCCTAATGCCGAAACACGATCTTGGCGCCGTGGTATCCGGCCGCCTGCCGCTAAATCAGGCCGCGACGACTTACGAGGACGGTAATTTCGATATTATTGCCGGCCGCTCCGGTTCGGGGAACCTCGCCAGCATTTCCGCCAACCGGTTGCACACTTTGGGTGAAGATTTGCTGCTGCTGTCGGCGGCTTACGACAATCTGATTCTTGATCTTGGCGCCGGCGTTGAGCGAACAGTCCGCAATCTAGCCAATGAAGTGAATACTGTGTTGGTAATCACCACCGACGAACCGACGGCTTTGACGGACGCCTATGCGTTTATCAAATTGACCCATATGGAACGGCCCAATCTGGATCTCCGCGTTGTCGTCAACATGGCAAATTCCACCACGGAAGGCGAACGGACGTATAATACGATTCGAAAAGCATGCGAGGGTTTTCTAAAATTTTCTCCGCCATTGGCGGGCGTTATCCGTCGCGATACCAAAGTGCGGGAATCGATTCGCAGCCAAACATCTATTTTGGTGCGATTCCCTAACACGGAAGCCGCAACCGATGTGGGAGCTATCGTCGACAAACTTACCGGGTGATCGATGACGACCGTTGTTCCTCCCCCGCCACCGCCCATACCGGTGCCCGCTGCGGGCCCGGCCGCAACCCTTGTCATTCCAAATCCACCGGAAGCGCTCATCCAATTGCCGGCGGGCTCGGTGATTGATGCCCAGATGCTGGCGGCGTTGGCAAAGGGTAAGGCTCAAATACAAACCGCTTTCGGCAAAATTGATATTCGAACGACGTATCCTTTACCTGAAAACGCTAAATTGGAAATCCAGCTACTGAGGCTGGCGCCCCAGGTTCTATTGGCAATCAAAGCCGTAAACGGCAACCCGTTAGGCGTCAATACCGGACCGGGAGGAAGCTTAATCGCCGCAGCACCGGGCAGTCAGGCTGGTGGCGCAACGGGACCGGCGGCGGCTGGAACGGCAGCGTCGTCTGCGACGATGGTTCAAGGCACAGGTGCCGGAGCCAATGTCACCGGGACCAGCGCCACAGCGCCGCAACAAGGTGTCTCGACGACAATCACCTTGGATATCGGCTCCGTTGTCAAAGCGACATTGTTGCGTTCCTTCGGCTCTACGGGCACAGGCGGTGCGGCGCAAAGTGCACCCACGTCAGCCTCCTCGGTAGAACCGTTGACGCCGCAAACCGGAGGTTCCATCGGCAATTCAGCAGGAGCGCAGCCGTCCGGTTCAATCCTGGGGCAGGCTGATACTCAACAAGCGGCACCGGGCTCGGCATCCGCCGGCCAGGGTTCATCCGGTGCTGCCGGGACAGGTAGCGTACCACGGCAATTACCCACGGGAACTCAATTTGAACTTCGTATGCTGGCATCGTCTTCGCCAACCGCGGGTTCGGGAGGAACTTCCCGCCCTGATAGCCACAATATTGGCGGCGGCCACACGGCGCTAAACGGCACGGTCGTAGCCAGCACGCCCTCGGGTCAGCCCATCATATTCACGTCAATGGGGATGATCGGACTCGATACCAAATCGCCTTTGGAACCCGGCACCAATATGCGCCTTGAAATCGTCTCTACGTCGGTTAAATCCTTGGGTGCACTGATCGCCGAAAGCACGATCGGCGGACTGTATCAGTCTCGGGAATGGCCCAATTTTGAGACGGCGCTGGACCAGATTTCACAAAGTGCGCCAAACGTGTCACAGCAGGTGGTAAACAATGCGGTGCCGCAAGCCAATTCTCAACTAACCACTAACATGCTGTTTTTTATGAGCGCTCTTAAAGGCGGAGATGTCAGATCGTGGATTGGCCCTGATGCCAGCAACATATTGGATCAAACAAATCCGGAGTTGCTCACCCGCCTAAGCGAGGAATTTTCTCAGCTGGGCCGCGTTTTTACGGAAAACCAACCAAATGACTGGCGTACCGCGCTGGTGCCATTTTTCACCGGGACGTCGTTTGAACAGGTTCAAATGCATATGCGCGGCCAAAATGACATGGATGGTCCGGAAGGAGATGAAGAAACATCGCGATTCATAATTGATGTCCAACTCAGTCAATTGGGCCGTGTCCAATTGGACGGTCTGGTGAAGTCGAAAGGCAAGAAATTCGATCTAATCGTTCGGACGGATGGTCCATTGCCCGCAGTCATGCGTAAGGACATCAATCGGATATTTACCGATTTTACGGAAGTTACCGGCGTTAATGGCGGCATCGTATTCCAGGCCGATAAAAAATTTGCGGAAATCGAATTGCCGCGTCTCGACGATAGTGATCCTGGCGGCGTGGTGGTTTAAAGAGGAGCGGAAGGAACATTTATGGAGTTGTTGGCGCGCCGGGCAATGCTGGAGACATTGGGTAATGCAGATGATCGACTGGACTATGTCATCACGCTGGAAGGCACCTTCGATTTGGATGGCGGAAAAGATGAAGCCATTATTCAACTTCGTTATATTCCGGACAAACTGGTGCTGACGCCTGAAAGTTTTTCACAATATTTGACCGCTTTGGCGGATTTAAACTGGATTTCGCTGGAAGAGGCGGCAGCGGCGGTTCTGGACGACCTCAACAACGAAGTCGTCGCCCGCTGGCTTCAAATTGACATCAAATCAGATGTAAAGTCGGATAGTGGAATCCAGAATCATCAGGTCTTGTTGGAAGATCGTCAGCCGAACTGGGACAATCCTAGGCTTCTGGCCCGCCTTAAATCGATTTGATTCTATAGGAAAACTTATTAAGCGGGACTATTTCTTCCGCCTGTGCGCTTCCTGGCCCAGTTCATCGAGGAAAGCCTGCTCTTCGCGGTCCTGTTCTTTTTGCTCCGCAGTATCAACCGTTTCCTGAGAAATCTCGTAGACTTTCAGTTCCTTGTATTCGGTACGCATCTCGTCCTGGGCGACGGTTATATGTCCTTCGACCTCATCGATAGCGTGCGCCAAATTCGTCCGCTTCTGAACGGCTGCGGCAGCGTATTCTCCGTAAAACATTCCAACATTGTCCGGCGCGGCGCGCGCGACATCCTGTTCCACCAGTATTTGATTTTCCAGTTCCGTCGACTGATTTTCCAAATCGGCGACCTGGCCGAGCAGTTCACCCAACGCCCGCCGTTTTTCATCGACCCGGTATTGGTGCAACCTGATCAGCGTGTGATATCCCTTAACCAAAGTCTACCACCTCTTCCAGCGGAACCTCAGCCTGGTTATCAGGCGCCCCATCAGCTTGGTAGTTCATGTCGAGCCGTTGAGCCAAATCGGTATAGCATTGCTCAAGAGTGGATGAATCCACTTTGGCCTGACGGAGGAATTCCTCAATTCCAGCGAAATAATGTATGGCTTCATCCACCTGAGGATCGGATCCCTGGCGATAGGCGCCGAGCCGGATAAGTTCGGCCATGTCTTCGTAAATTGAAACCAACTGTTTCGCCCGGTCGATGAGCTCATTTTGAGCATCGGTGTTGCAGTCGGGCATCGTCCGGGAAATACTGCGCAAAATATTCACCGCTGGATAACGACCGCGCTCGGCAATGGCCCGGTCGAGAACGACGTGCCCATCCAATATACCCCGGACGGCGTCGGCTACGGGCTCGTTGTGATCGTCGCCTTCAACCAGAACGGTGAACAGCCCGGTGATACTGCCCTGATCGACGGTGCCCGGACCGGCCCGTTCCAGCAGCCTGGGAAGTTCCGCAAATACTGTCGGCGTATAGCCGCGGGTGGCCGGCGGCTCGCCCGCTGACAGGCTGATTTCCCGTTGCGCCATGGCGAAACGGGTAACCGAATCCATCAGGCACAAAACATCCCGCTTAAGATCCCGGAAGTATTCAGCAACGGCCAATGTCAGATAGGCCGCCTGACGTCGGACCAAAGGCGGCTCGTCGGATGTCGCCACGACCACGACACTGCGTCTCATTCCTTCCTCACCGAGGTCGTCCTCGATAAACTCGCGGGCTTCCCGTCCGCGTTCCCCGATAAGACCGATTACGCTGGTATCGGCATCGGTATGACGGGCCATCATGGATAAAATGGTTGATTTACCAACGCCCGATCCGGCGAACACGCCCATTCGCTGCCCCTTGCAGACCGTAAGGAAGGCATTCATGGCTCTTACACCGAGATCGATTTTCCCGCCAACCCGTTGGCGGCTATGGGCCGGCGGCGGGCTGTTTTGAACGAGATAGGGTTTTGCGCCGGTCGGCAACGGCCCCTTGCCGTCAATGGGTTCGCCAAAGGCATTGATGACCCGGCCTAGCCATGCTTCATCGGGATAGATGACCGGGTCGGCCGCGGCAATTTCCACCGGACACCCGAGACCGATCCCCTCCAGGGTCGAAAAGGGCATAACCAGGGCGCGGTTGTCGCGAAAACCGACAACCTCGCACAGCACCTTGCGGCCGCGGCGGGCGATTATGCGGCAATGATCGCCGATGGACAGGACGCCCTCGGCGCTGGCGACCTCCACCAACATGCCCAAAACCGATGTCACCTGACCATACACATGATAATCAGGTAAACGATCAATTTCGTTTACGATATTCTTGAATAAGACAGCCACGCCACTTCCTGTCCAGGTACCACATTTACTAATATATTTATGCCGAACAGTATGAATTCCAAGCCTTTAAGGAATGGTAAAATAGCAAAAGAAATCCATCGACAATTATTGAAGGGGATAAACGGTTGATTTTTTTATCCTTAATTCCGATTTATAATTAATGAACGAAAAGGCGTAACTTAACTTGAATATGTGACCTATGCGGCATATGGTTAATTTATTAACTTTTCGGGTAAACGAAATCGGGTAGAGTCAAGCTATGCGTGTGCTTCTCGTAGAAGATGATCCAACCACCTCAAAAAGCATTGAAATGATGCTGACGTCGGCCGGTATGGTTTTAGATACAACCGATCTCGGCGAAGACGGTTTGGAAATCGGAAAACTTTACGATTACGATATTATCATTCTCGACTTGATGTTGCCGGATATGGATGGTTTTGAAGTACTCAGACGGTTGCGCGCATCCAAAGTCGAAACCCCGGTATTGATTTTGTCCGGATTGACCGAACCCGACAACAAAGTCAAAGGCTTCGGAACCGGTGCCGATGACTACCTGACCAAACCCTTCAACAAGGAAGAATTGGTTGCCCGTATTCACGCTATTGTCAGGCGCTCGAAAGGCCATGCCGAATCAATCATCCGAACCGGCAAACTGGCCGTTAATTTGGATGCCCGCACGGTAGAAGCGGAGAGTAAGCCGGTTCATTTGACCGGTAAGGAATACGGCATTCTCGAACTTTTATCCCTGCGCAAAGGCACGACCTTGACCAAGGAAATGTTCCTCAATCATCTCTACAACGGCATGGATGAACCGGAACTGAAAATTATCGACGTGTTTGTCTGCAAATTACGCAAGAAACTCTCTAACGCAACGGATAATGAAAATTATATCCATACCGTCTGGGGCCGCGGCTATGTACTGCGCGACCCGGAAGGGGACGAAGACAAAAAGGCGTCAGGGAAAAAACGCGCCAAAGCGACCGCCTGATTTTACTTAATTTTTTTGAAGGTTTCGTTGAGCCTTGTTGGCTTAGGCGTTTTCGGCTGCGTGTTTAGCGAAACTGGATTCCTCTTCATTCCGCGCAACTTCGTAAACGCCCCGGAAATTGGGCACGGGACGGAATTTGTCCGATATTCCGAGAACGGTTTCCGCTCCTCCCAGGAAAAGCAATCCGTCGTCCGGCATCAATTCGTAGATCTCATCGAGTACCTTTGATTTCGTCTCTTGATCGAAATAGATCAGTACGTTCCTGCAGAACACGATATCGAAATTACCGAGTGGCTTGAGACTATCCAGCAAATTAAATTCCTTGTAGTCCACCATTGACTTGATATCCGAATTAATCTGCCAGTTTTCACCCTGTTTTTCGAAATATTTGACCAGCAATTGAACCGGCAAACCACGTTGAACCTCAAATTGTGAATATTCCCCCTGTTTCGCCTTATCAAGAATATCAGTGGAAATATCGGTACCTGTGATTTTTACTCTCCACCCCGCCATTTTGGCGTTTTCTTCCTTAAGAATCATTGCCAAGGAATATGGTTCCTGACCGCTTGACGCCGCCGCGCACCAAATATTCAACGCCTTTTTGTTCAGGCGGCTTTCCAGGAAATAGGGGAGCGTGGCGTCGCGGAAAATATCGAAAGGTTTGATATCCCGGAAGAAGAAGGATTCGTTGGTGGTCATCGCTTCGGTGATATCCTTAACCAAAGTGGGATCAGCTCCCTTTTTGGTTTCAGCCACCAGTTCTTCCAATCCGCCTAATTCTCTTCTACGGGCAATTGGCATCAGCCTGCTTTCAAGCAGGTACGACTTATCTTCCGACAATACGAGTCCGGATTCCCGTTTGACGAGCGTACTTAAAAATTCGAAATCTCCAGGACCCATCAGATGCCCTTACTAAAAAAGTCGACAATATTTGGCGCTAGTTCGGTGATTGGTAGAACCGAAGTGCAAATCCCCGCTTCGGCAACGGCACCCGGCATGCCCCATACAACACTGGTTTCTTCATCTTGCGCAAATATGGTGCCGCCTTTTTCGGCGACAAGCTTTGAGCCTTTCATTCCATCATAGCCCATCCCGGTAAGGATGACGACGAAGGTCTTGTTGCCGTATAAATCGACGACGCTTCGCAGCATCGGATCGACCGCCGGGCGGCAGAAATTTTCCGGTTCATTCTGGTTTATTTTGACGATTTTTTTACCGTCCTGTTCCTGAACGATCATGTGATAATCGCCCGGGGCAATCAGAATTTCACCGTCTTTTAATTCGTCTCCGTCTTGGGCCTCCGTGGCGGGAATCCCGGTTGACCGGGTCACGTGCTGCGCCAAAATGGTGGTAAAGGTGGGAGGCATATGCTGGGTAACAACGATGGGCACGTTAATTTTGCCGTTAAGCCCTTTAAAAAGTTCAAATAAAGCCTGTGGGCCGCCCGTAGAGCTGCCCACCGCCAGAATTTTTGGTTTTGGATGAACGCCGGTTGACTGTTTCAGGGTCACCGGTGTCGGAACTTTTGTTTTCGGCGCTGTTCGCTGCGTTACTGATTTTTGCTCCGATATCTCAGACGGACGGTGGCGTCGCGCTTCACCAAACGCCTTAACCTTTTCGACAAGATCGTGCTCAAAGTCTTGCCCTCCGGTCAATTCCCGGTTGGTGGAGGGTTTGGGAATGTAATCTGAAGCGCCGGCCTGTAGAGCCTTCAAGCTTATTTCAGCATTTTTCAGGGTCAAACCGGAAGCCATAATCACCTTAACCTCAGGATCGGCTTCCAGAATTTTCGGCAGCGCCGTTAGGCCATCCATAACCGGCATTTCGATATCGAGAATAACAACATCGACATCGCTTTTTGTTACATACTTAACAGCAAGTTCGCCGTTGGATAAGGTGTTTACAACGTTGATATCCGAATATCCATCCAGCATTCGAGAAATCAGCCCTCGAACTACTGCAGAATCATCAACCACCAGAACTTTTATCGGATTTTCCTGGGAACTATTCACAATACATCCAATGCCTTATTTTCCGGCATTTATTGAAACCAATTATTATTATTTAGGATCCAACCTTTACAAGAGGCCGACCTGCGAAAACTTTGCCTGAATAATTTCGCTGTCGAACGGCTTCATAATATATTCGTTAGCTCCCGCTTCCATCGCTTCCTGAATATGGTTTACGTCATTCTCTGTCGTACAAAATACGACAACAGGTGCATCACCACCCGGAAGTTTTCTAAGCTCGCGCAAAAAATCGATGCCGTCCATAACCGGCATATTCCAATCGAGTAAAACTGCGTCCGGCATACTTCCTTTGCACGCGTCTAGCGCAATTTGACCATCTTCTGCCTCGTTGGTTTCGAATTCCAACTCTTGCAAAATTTTCTTCGCCACCATACGGATGACTTTAGAATCATCAACGATAAGACAAGATTTCATAATTTTTGTCGCAATTCCTACTGGTAAAAAACCTGTTTTAGCAGTTATCAGATGCCTGATTTCTTAGGTAAAAAAACCGGGCAACTCCCTAGACATAATTCCAATTCTCCGTGAATGTATATGCCAAGTCTCCAGAATACAACTCGTCAATTGTCACATTGAACAAATTAATTCCAACTGAGACTATTCTCGGAAAATTTATGCACCGACGGTTTGCGAAAGTGTTGCCAGCAAAGCATCACGGTCATATTTCGATACGTAATCGCTGAATCCAACTTCCCGACCCATTTCAAAATCCTTTTCTGAGGCATGGGACGACAACGCCACCAACGGAACGTCCTGCCAATTGCCCTCCTTACGGACGGTTCTGGCAAATTCGAATCCGTTCATATCCGGCATTTCGATATCACTTACGATGACATCGAACTGGGTACCTGAATCCCTCATTTTCAATGCGTCATCGGCGCTTTCGACGGCGGTTACTTGGTAACCGGCTACCGATAATAGAGGTGTCATCAAATTACGGAAGAACGCGCTGTCATCAATCAGCAGCAAACGCTGGGATTTGACCGTTCCGTCGTCGGATTCAATTTGACCACTGTTGTTGAACCAATCGCCGAACCCTTGGGTTAAATAGTAACCCGCATCGATGATATCCGTCGCTTTCCCGTTTATAACAGCGCTACCGACAAGGTTTGATTCTGACGATTGAAGTTCGATATTGATTTCATCCTCGATAATATCGACGATTTCTTCGACAACCAGCCCCATGCTCCGGTTTCTATCGGTGAAAACGAGAATGGATTGAAGTCCTTCTTCTTTCCACTGATGGGAAGAGTCATAAGCGACCAGCGGCATCAATTGCCCACGATATTGTACGACCCTTTGACCATTGGAGTATTCGATGGTCGACAGATCAATTTCCTCAAGCCGAGCAACCAGAGCCAACGGCACGGCTTTCAACTCATCGCCACCGGCTCTGAACACCAGCATCGACTGGCGATTGGAACTGGTCGTCGCCGTATCCGTAGCTACAGTTTCCGCACCCGTTGCGCCCATCGAGATTTCTCCCGTCGCAGAGGCAATACCATTAGGATCAAGAATCATGATTACACTGCCGTCGCCAAGGATCGTGTTACCGGAGAATAAGCTGATATCCCTAAGGATCGGAGCCACCGGTTTAACAACGATTTCCTCGGTATCGAACACCCGGTCAACGATAATACCGAACGTATAATTTCCGACTTGGCTGACGATGATGAAGGTCTCCTCGTCCGCTGCAGCAGCAGCGAGGTCTTCACCCGTTGCTTCAATTTCTTCTTCGCCCTCCGTTGCGGCGTCATCATCTGAATCCGCAGCCGGCAAAAGCGGCACGTCTTCTTTGGGTTCACTGCCAAGTTTTAGAAGGTCTTGAAGTTCCACCAACGGCAACAGCCGGTTACGCAAACGCAACACCGGCGCATCATTGATGACTTCGATGGCATTTTCGGAATGGGCCGAAGCGCGAACCAGTTCGAGGACGCTAATTTGTGGAATGGCAAATCGCTCGCTGGCACATTCGACGATCAGCGCCGAAACGATCGCCAAAGTCAGCGGAATCTTAATAGTAAATGTCGACCCCTTGCCTTCTAGCGATTTCAATTCGATCGTGCCGCCGATTTTTTCGATATTGGTGCGAACAACATCCATACCCACGCCACGCCCAGACACACTGGTCACTTTTTCGGCGGTCGAGAAACCGGCGTGGAAAATAAACTGATGAATTTGCTGATCGGACATGCTTTCCAACTCGCTATCCGTCGCCAACCCATTTTCCAATATTTTCTGACTAATTCGGTCGGTATTCAGGCCGCGGCCATCATCGCCGATCTCAATTACGATATGTCC
This sequence comes from uncultured Rhodospirillaceae bacterium, assembly GCA_964574215.1. GTDB lineage: Bacteria > Pseudomonadota > Alphaproteobacteria > Rhodospirillales > UBA2165. Next base: position 16,131 of record CAZNLR010000061.1, read on the forward strand.
GCCTTCATGGAACGCCTGCAATAGAACCACGCCCGTTTCCGGTTTTCCCGCAGCGGCGCGATCCGCCGGTCCTTCCAATCCATGATCGGCCGAATTGCGGACCATGTGGGTCAGCGGGTCTTTAATCAGTTCCAAGACCTGCCGGTCGAGTTCCGTTTCGGCGCCGACCATTTGCAGATCGATTTTCTTGTCTGCTTCAAGGGCCAGGTCCCGGACAATCCTCGGCAATTTCGCCCAAGCGTTGCCGATAGGCTGCATACGGGTTTTCATCACGCCTTCCTGAAGATCGGAAGTGATATGGCTCAACCTCTGCAACGGGACCACGAATTCACTGTCATCGCGGCCGCGCACCATCTGGTTAAGCGAATTCCTGGTCAGCACCAATTCGCTGACTAAGGTCATAAGGTTTTCCAGCAATTCCACGTTGACGCGAATGGTTTGCTGGGCGATCGAAGATTCCTTGGAGCCTTTTTCCTTTTTCTCTTCGGCTACCGGCTCGGCTTTCTTTGTCGCGGCAGGAACTTTCGGCTCACTTTCTTTTTCGGCTTCACTTTCCGCCGCCATTTCGGCCGCCATTTCAGATTCGGTGGCCGCTTTGGTACCCTGCGATGTCGCTTCTTCGACCTCGGCCAATAGTTCTGCTGCTACCGGGAAGCCGTTTGCGTCAAGTACGGGGCCACTGGAAACCGGAGCGGTTTCTTCTGCCGGTTCTGCTACTTCTACCGGTGCTGCTTCTTCTGCGGGGGCTGCCTCCTCCGCAGGTTCAGCGGCCGGCGCGGCTTCGCCGTCTGCCATGGCTCTTAACTTGCTGATAAGTTCACTGTCATCGCCTTCAGGCTCAGAACCCGTTTCTTCAAGGTCGGAAAGAATGTCACGGATGGTATCGATTGTCGCCAAAACCAATGAGACAGCCTGGGGTGTCACCTCGAGCTCACCGTCACGGAATTTACCGAGAACGTCTTCGCCGGCATGGGCAACCGATTCAAGCCTTGGCAGGCCTAAAAACCCACTGGTACCCTTAATGGTATGAACCAATCTGAAAATATTAGAAAGAATAGGGGCATCGCTTGGATCTTGTTCGAACTTCACCAATTCGACGTCGAGCACAGACAAGTTCTCTGAAGTTTCGGTCAAAAATTCTGATAACAGATCATCCATTGTTACTCTCCGGCAGCATATTTATTTTCGAGGATTCGATTGAATCACCGCGTCAGGTTTCAACATGGTGATGAATTTCGAGATTCGAACCCCTAAACAGCAAAAAAATTGCTTTTTCGCCATTTAGTTATCTTAATTACTATTGAATCCTAACCACTAGGAAATTTGGAATTCTATGGAATGTGGGGATTTTTCTCTTAAAATCAAGCTCTTCCCACTACTTTTTACTAATAAATTGCAAAAAAATCCGACAATATTTCGCGTCGTCAGATCTTCGGCGGACAAATCCGGTTCCAACCCTGAACGGATATCGTCACGCAGTTGACATCTGTCACCGGAAACCGATACCAAAACGCCTGAATTCTCAGGAAAATTGGGTATTTTGAAAGCAATTTGACCGCCCCGAGGCAGACAATCTGCCGCTAATAAAGCCAAATTCAACAATAGTTTCCCGAAATTCTTGGATATTTCTCCGGCAAACGGCTGCCCGATTTCGCTCCATAGCGGTTCAAATTTTTTTTCCTGGGCCAATTCCTCAATTAATTTTTTCACGACGGCAAAATCCAAACTATCGCCCGCACCTCCGGCCCCGAAGGCAACGCGAAAATACGCTAATTTCTGTGCCGCCTGCTTGGCGCTTCCCCCGATCAAATCAGCGGCGTCATCAGCCATGCCGGATTCTGTATCTTGCAGGAACTCCAACCCGTTATTGATGGCGCCGATGGGGCTGATCAAATCATGGCAAAGCTTGGAACATAAGAGTTCCGCCAATTTCGTCTGCAATGCCTCGTCACCTAGGTAAGCATCCGTCATCCTGTCCATGCCCTTTCAACCGGCCAACGCAAATACCGTTGTCTAGGGATATATAGGAAGCCCGAGAAAAATAAAATCCGAAAAAATCTTAAAGCAATTTGAGGATAGTATTTGCTCATCCGGTATTGAGTTTCCTAAAATCAATTGTCAATTTCAGTTCCACCAGGACAAATGGGTTAAAGGCTTAGATGGACAATTCAACGCCAGACGGCGAGCGGAAAAATCGGATCGCCCACCCCAAGGGGCGGCAGGTGGATCCAAAAGCAGTCGCCATCGTTAATGAAATCGTTGGCGATGCCGAATGTTCGGCTGAATATCTCATCGAACTATTGCACCTGATTCAGGATAAGTTCGGGCAATTGACCGAAGCAAATCTTGCGGCCTTGGCCCAATTGATGAAATTGCCGCAAAGCCACGTATTCGAAGTGGCATCGTTCTATCACCACTTTGACATAGAAACGGATGAAGGGGATAACGACGAAAAAAACCGCTCCCGTTATACTGTAAGGGTCTGTGAAGGCATCGCCTGCCAGATGTCCGGTGCGAACGCGTTGTTGGAAAAGATGATTTACAATTATGGCGATGCCATACGAGTCGTTCGTGCGCCCTGCGTCGGCAATTGCGCCAATGCACCGGTTGCCGTTCTGGGAAAACGTCAATTTACGGAAAATATCATAAAAGACGTCGGTGTCGCTGCGGAGAAACGTCTCACCGGACCGGAATTGCCGGACTACGAAAATTTCGACACCTACGAAAAAAATGGCGGCTATGAGATTCTGCGCCAATGCCTAAAAGCGGAAAAAACGCGTGAAGAGATACTCGGGGAGATAGAAAAGGCGGGATTAAGGGGAATGGGCGGCGCTGGTTTTCCCGTCGCCACCAAATGGCGTTTCTTGGAAAACGCTCCAAAACCGAGGGTTTTGGTAATGAACGCCGACGAAGGGGAACCTGGAACCTTTAAGGACAGGTATCTTTTCGAAACAACACCGCACAGAATTTTGGAAGGTATGCTGGTCGCAGCTTGGACCATTGAAGCTGAGGACATATATATCTATCTGCGCGACGAATATCCGCAAATCCACACGCTCCTGACCGATGAAATCGGCAATTTGGAGGAGGCCGGACTGGCGGAAGGGACAAAAATTCATCTTCGCCGGGGCGCCGGCTCTTATGTTTGCGGAGAAGAAAGCGCGATGTTGGAAAGTTTGGAAGGTAAGAGAGGATTGCCGCGCAACCGCCCGCCCTTCCCGGCTCAAGCCGGGTTGTTTGGACGACCAACGCTCATCAACAATGTCGAGACCCTCTATTGGGTGCGGGAAATTCTGGTAAATGGAGGGGAATGGTATCAAGATGAAGGACGGCCGCGATATTATTCGGTATCGGGCCGGGTTAAAAATCCAGGCGTGGTAAGAGCGCCGTCGGCAACCACAGTTCGTCAGTTAATCGATGATTATTGTGGTGGCATGCAGGACGGCCACAGTTTCAAAGCCTATTTACCCGGCGGCGCATCGGGCGGCATCCTGCCAGCGGAGCTTGACGATCTGCCCCTCGATTTCGGCGCTTTAGACGATCATGGATGTTTTGTCGGTTCAGCCGCCGTCGTGGTTTTCTCGGATCAAGACGAGATCAAAGACGTCGTTTTGAATCTGTTGCGGTTTTTCGAAGACGAAAGCTGCGGCCAGTGTACGCCGTGCCGCCTTGGCTGCACCAAACTGATCGAGCTGGTGGAGGACGGCACAAAACAAAAGGAGGTCATCGAGGACTTGAGTCTGGTCATGCGTGATGCATCTATTTGTGGGCTAGGACAAGCGGCACCAAACCCGGTGCTTTCAGCATTGAATTTTTTTGCGGATGATATGGGATGAGCGAACCAATTAAGTTTACTCTCGATGGAGAGGAAATCGAGGCCGAACCGGGTGAAACAATCTGGCAGGTGGCCAAACGGTTGGGAACGAAAATCCCTCACCTTTGCTATCGGGATGCGACCGATTATGTGCCCGACGGAAACTGCCGGGCCTGCATGGTTGAAGTGGAAGGCGAAAAAACCTTGTCGGCCTCGTGCTTGAGGAAACCGGAACCAGGCTTGATCGTAAAAATAAATTCTGAAAGAGCGGTTCGATCCAGGGAACTCGTTTTCGAACTTCTGCGATCCGAACAGAACGAGCCAGGCGGTGACTTTAAACACTGGCTGGGAGAAATGAATATCAGCCAGAGCCGCTTTCCGGGAGAAAGTGTACCGTCGGCAGATCGGAGCCACCCGGCCATCGCCGTCGATCTAGGAAAATGCATTCATTGTCAACTTTGCGTTCAAGCCTGCCGGGATATTCAGGGTAACGATGTCATCGGGATGGCCGCACGGGGACGATCCAGCAAGATTGTTTTCGATATGGACGATCCTATGGGAGCCAGTTCCTGCGTGGCCTGCGGGGAATGCGTCCAGGTTTGCCCCACGGACGCCCTGTCGCCGGCTCGGGAAGCGGTTCAGCCGGACAAGTCTGTGGATAGCATCTGCCCCTATTGCGGTGTCGGCTGCCAGGTAATTTTTCATGTTAAGGACAACAATATCGTCGAAGTAACGGGGCGCGACGGCCCGGCAAATCACAACCGGCTGTGTGTCAAAGGCCGGTTCGGCATGGACTATGTCAGCCACGAACATCGACTGACCGTGCCGTTGATTCGCAAAGAGGGCGTTGAAAAATCGGTCGAACATCAAATTGATCCGGCTGATCCATTCAAGTTTTTCCGGATTGCCACCTGGGATGAGGCACTGGATAAAGCCGCCGAAGGATTTAATAGCATAGTGGCGGATAAAGGTCCCAGCGGACTGGCCGGTTTCGGTTCAGCAAAAGGATCAAATGAAGAAGCCTACCTTTTTCAAAAACTGGTTCGTGCCGGATTTAAAACCAACAATGTGGATCACTGCACCCGTCTTTGTCATGCCTCATCGGTCGCGGCACTGCTTGAAAATATCGGGTCCGGTGCAGTCACGGCACCGTTCATTAGCTGTCTCGATTCCGATCTGATTGTGGTCATCGGCGCCAATCCAACCTCCAACCATCCCGTTGCAGCCAGTTTCATAAAGAACGCTGTTGAGAATGGAGCCGAGTTAATTGTCATTGATCCGCGCCACAATGGACTCGCCAATTATGCCGAGCACTATTTGCAGTTCTCGCCCGGCAGTGACGTCGCGCTGTTGAATGCCATCCTTAATGTGATCGTCGAGGAAGAACTATACGACCGGCAGTATGTGGAAGCCCAGACTGAAGGATTTGAAGAATACGCCGCCCATATTCGCAACTTCCCGCCGGAGAAAATGTCGCCGCTTTGTGGCATCGACGCCGAGGAATTGAGGGCCGTCGCCAGAAAGATAGCGGCCGCCAAAGCTGCCATGATTTTTTGGGGAATGGGGATCGCTCAGCACACCCACGGCACCGACAACGCGCGCTGCCTGATCTCCCTGGCGCTGCTAACCGGTCACGTGGGCCGTCCCGGCGCAGGACTCCATCCGCTTCGCGGTCAAAATAACGTTCAAGGCGCTTCCGATGCGGGCCTCATCCCGATGATGTATCCCGATTACGGCCTGGTCGACAAACCGGAAAACAAAGAAAATTTTGAAAAGTTCTGGCAGACGGACCTCGATCCGAACAAAGGACTAACCGTCGTCGAAATCATTCACGCCATCAGGGGCAGTCAAATCGAGGGCCTCTATGTCATGGGTGAAAACCCGGCGATGTCGGACCCTGATTCCAACCGTACTCGAGAAGCGCTGGCCAAACTGAAACATCTTGTTGTGCAGGATATATTCCTCACAGAAACGGCCGCCTTTGCAGATGTTATTTTGCCGGCCTCGGCTTGGCCCGAGAAAGACGGTACCGTCACCAATACGGACCGGCGGGTTCAAATGGGCAGGAAAGCTTTGGACATGCCGGGCGAGGCCCGCCAGGACTGGTGGATCATCCAGGAAATCGCTAACCGCATTGGTCTCGACTGGGTCTATTCTGGTCCGGAGGAAATTCACGAGGAAATGCAAGATTGCATGCCGTCCATGCAGCAAATATCCTGGAGCCGATTGCAAAAAGAGAATGCCGTCACGTACCCCTGCGACGCCGAGGATCAACCGGGTCACGACATCATTTTTGCCGATGGCTTCCCGACGGAAAGCGGCCGAGGCAGATTAACGCCGGCCAACGTGCTGCCGCCTGACGAAACGCCCGATGAAGATTATCCGCTGATTCTGACCACCGGCCGCATCTTGGAACATTGGCATACCGGTGAAATGACGCGTCGGGCCTCCAACCTGGACGCCATAGAACCGGAAGCTGCGATCCATTTATCGCCCGGTGACATCGAACGTCTCAATATAGTGGCGGGAGAAATGGTTCGGGTGTCGACGCGGAGGGGCTCAATCGAACTGGCCGTAAGACGCGAGCCAACTGTACCGGACGGACTAATATTTATGCCCTTCTGCTTTAAAGAGGCTGCCGCTAATTTCCTAACCAATCCGGCGCTTGATCCATTTGGAAAAATACCGGAATTGAAATTTTCCGCCGTGCGGGTTGAAAAAATTTAAGTTAGGATTTTGACTTGGATTTCTGATCCAAATAACGACCAAAAGT
>CAZNLR010000062.1:0-21753 GCA_964574215.1 uncultured Rhodospirillaceae bacterium
GCCGGAGACCCGGAATGCTCCTTCGTCGAATTCCATGTCGGCTTCGGCGGATTCCAACATATGGGCGGCGATGCGCGTTCCCTTGGCGATGATCTTATCCGCCGCGCCGCTCAGCGCCGCGCCGCCGATCATGGCCGATCGGGAACCGATGGTGCCGGAACCGAAACTCACTTGATCCGTATCGTCGTCGACCACCAGGATATCGTCGCCGTCGACGCCCAGCATGTGCGACAGCATGATCTTGTACATGGTTTCGTGACTTTGGCCCTGATCCTTGGTGCCGACCATGAGCTTGACCGATCCCGTCGGATCAAATCGGATTTCAACCTGTTCCGCAAAACCGCCGCCCGAATGCTCGATCATGTTGGCGATTCCCAGTCCCCTGAGTTTACCGTCCAATGAGGATGCCTCTCGCCTTGCGTCAAAATTGACTGCATCTGCGGCGGCAAGCGCCAGGTCCATGTTTTTTTCGAATTCACCGGAATCATAGTTGAAGATCAAACCGGTCTGGTAGGGCATGGCGTCGGCGGGAATGATGTTGCGGCGGCGCAATTCCACCCGGTCGATGCCCGTTTCCAAGGCGGCGATATCGATCAGCCGTTCCAGCACATAAATCGCTTCCGGACGACCGGCGCCGCGGTAGGGTCCCGTCGGCTGGGTGTTGGTGTAGACGCAGGTCACTTCGGCATGGATCGCCGGCGTGGTGTAGACGCCTGCCAGACTGCCCAGGTTTGAAAATGTCGGGACCATGCTTGAGAAGCCCGACATGTAAGCGCCCATGTTGCAGGTGGTCCTTAGACGTAGTGCTAAAAACTTGCCGTTTTCGTCCAAGGCCAGTTCCGCCACGGAAATCTGATCCCGCGCGTGATCGTCCGCCAGGAAAGCCTCACTGCGTTCGCACACCCATTTGACGGGCCGGCCTAAATCACGTGCCGCCATCAGGCACAAGCGTATCTCCGGATAGTGTCCTTCCTTGAGACCGAAGGCGCCGCCGATATCCCGGCACACGACGCGCATTTGAATTTCCGGAATCTGAAAAACGCTTTCCGCCAGCTGCCGGCGGGAAATGTGCGGGGTCTGGGTGTCACCGTAGAGAGTAAAGCGTTCGTCTTCAGCGTCATAGACGCCGACACAGCCTCTGGTCTCCATGGGATTGGCCGATATCCGATTGATCACGAAGCGCTCTTTGACCACATGGGCAGCGCCTTGAATGGCTGCTGCTACCGTCGCCACGTCGCCGGTATCGGAAACGTTTGAAATATTACTAGGAAAATCTGGCCAAATTTGCGGGCTCGCGGAATCCGCCGCCCGATCCGTTGCCATAACTGCCGGAATGGGTTTGTACTCGACATGAACAAGTTCAGCTGCGTCCTTGGCCTGATTTACACTCTCCGCCACGACGAAAGCGACGGGATCACCGATACATCGAACCGTATCGCCGACCAGACCCGGATGCGGAGCGTCGTAATGGGAAGATCCATCGGGCCGCGTGCGGGGCGGAAAATGGGTACCCGTTCGGCCCAGTCCTTGTGCCACCACGTCTTCATGCGTATAGACCGCCAGGACACCTGGCGCGGTCTTGGCAGCTTCGGTATCGATGGATTGAATATGTCCGTGGGCATGCGGGGATCGGACGGTATAGCCATAGGCCTGGCCGCTCAGCTTGGTATCGCTGACATAGCGGCCACGCCCGGTCAGCAGACGGGGGTCTTCCGTTCGCGGAACCGATTGTCCCATTCCCATTTTGACCATGCGTTATTCCTCTCCCTGCGGTTAGAAGAGAATTTCAGGGATTCGGGCCGGTGGTCAAGGCCGGTTAGTTCGGTTTGATAACCGGCCCGGCGTAAGCGTCCTTGGTTTCGGGGAAGAATTTCTGCATCAGGCGGAAGGCGCAGATATCCTTGGTGCCGTCCATGTGGGAGAACATCAGGGCGTCACGCATATATTTTTCCACACCGAATTCGATCATGGTGCCATTCGCTAAGGGCGCCAGTAAAGATTCTGGCGGCACCATACAAATCGATACCTTTCCAGGTGGTTCGATGGGCAAAAACCCCCGGTCACAGCTCAAATTAGCCCTCGATGGAGTCGTCGATATATCGTGGATCATTCCATCCTATACGCCGGGACGTTTCCCCGACAACGGTGTGTTTGAACTGCCTGGTTTATTCAACAATGTTTATGAATCGTCTAACACGGTCTGGCGCATTTTTAAAAAGGGTATGCTGCGGGGATTTGAAAACGTTTACGTCGTCTCGCTCTTTCAAAATCATCCCTATTACGTATTCACCAAGAAAAAAGTTAGTAAATTGAGTGATTTGAAGGGGCTCAAAATCAGAGCCGCAGGTCCGGTCTTTGGCGCTTCGATAAAAGCCGTCGGCGCGACTCCGGTCGGCATGCCGGCACCCGCTATTGCCGAAAATATCAGCCGGGGCATCATGGACGGATCAACATTGGAGTTTAACGGCTATTACGCCTTTCGCATCAAAGACGTTGCCCGCTATACCTTGCAGTCCAGCACCGGCACCGGACTATTTGGCACGGCATCTTTGGCAACTGTGATGAACAAAAAGGTATTTGATGGCCTGCCGGAAAAAGCACGTAAGTCAATAATGAAACATAGCGGCCAGGTGACGACCGATAATTTCATTAAAGTCCACGACACTTTTAATACAAAACTAATGAAGATTTCTGATAAAAATCCAGACTTGCACATTAACCGCCTATCTGCCGATGACCAAAAAAAGTTTGATGCAAAGATGGCGGTGGTTATCAGTGAGTGGGCCAGTAAAAGCGACCGGCGTAAAAAGCTGTTGGCCGCCGTGCGGGCCGAAGTCAAAGCCCTGCGTGCCGGTAAATAACCTGATCTGGTCGCAGATTTAGGATGTCCGACACGATATCGAATGCCGAGGCGTGGGGTGGTCGTATTGCCAGATTGCTATCGCTCCTTGGCATTCTCGGGTTCGTCGTTCTCGCCATGGCAACGATATCAGATGTCATGCTGCGTTGGCTTTTCTCGGCTCCGATCGATGGCTTTGCAGAGGTTGCCCGTCTGGGGGTCGCCCTATTTTCGGCGACCTTCCTGCCGGCCGCACTTATCGAACGCTATCACATCTCCATCGATTTTTTTGGTAAGTGGTTAGGGGCCCGCTGGTATCGAATTTTCGATGTGTTCGCGGCAACTGTAACTCTGGGCTTTTTTGCTCTCATGGGCTGGGAGTTTATCGGTTACACCCAAGAACTTGCGTCAGCCGGTGAAACCACTTGGATCATCGGCATTAAGGTTGCGCCTTATTGGTGGGTCGTGACCGGCTTCGTCATTCTCTGCGCCCCGGTGCAATTGCTCGTGCTGCTTCGCGTGATCCTGCGTCCCGCCGAAGTCCCGGGGTAGACAGAGAATATGGATCCCATTTTACTTGCTATCCTCGGATTGCTCAGCATGTTTGCGCTTATCTTGCTGCATGTGCCGATCGGCGTTTCCATGGGCGTAACGGGCATTATCGGCTACGGTCTACTAAATAATTTCGGATCATCTATTACCTTGGCTGCCACTGAAACGGCGGGCGTACTCGCCAGTCTGGATCTTGCCGTCATCCCTCTGTTTCTCTTGATGGGCAGTTTCGCCGGCGCGTCGGGATTGTCGGCCGATATTTATAAGCTTGCCAATGCCTTTATCGGCCATCGCCGTGGCGGCCTCGCCCTGGCGACAATCGGGGGCTGTGCGGGCTTCGGCGCGGTGTGCGGGTCGTCAGTGGCCACGGCTGCCACCATGGGCCGTGTGGCGTTGCCGGAAATGTTAAAGCACAACTACGCGCCATCTTTGGCGACTGGTTCAATCGCCGCCGGCGGGACACTCGGCATGTTGATACCGCCGTCCATTATTATGGTGATATACGCCTTCCTGACCGAGCAGTTTGTCATCACGCTATTTATTGCCGCATTGGTTCCCGCGGTCATCGCCATCGCCATGCATTTTGTGGCCATTGCGGTCGTTGTACGCCTCAACCCGGAGGCTGGTCCTGGCGGCGAGCGAATGCCCTGGCCGGAACGCTGGCAGGTTGTCAAGGAAAGTTGGGGGGTCATGGTGCTGTTGCTGGCTGTTATCGGCGGCATTTATGGTGGCGTATTCACGGTCAATGAGGCTGCTGCCCTTGGCGCCGTAATGGCCTTTCTGTTTACCGTATTTCGGAGAAAAATGTCGCTAGGCGTCCTGCGTGAAGTCGTGCGTGACGCGGCACTCAATACAGCGATGATTTACATTATCATCGCCGGCGCTTCGATATTTACCTTCTTTATTGCAGACACGCGCATGCCGGCGGCGCTGACCTCTGCCATCATCGATGCCAATTTACCGCCGCTGGGCGTCATTTTCGTTTTGATGATCATGTACCTGGTCTTGGGCAGCGTCTTCGATACGGTGGCGGCGATGTTGATCACCTTGCCTTTCATATTCCCATTGGTCACCGGTCTTGGCTACGACCCCATCTGGTGGGGCGTAATTTTGGTCATGGTGATGGAGGTCGGTATGATAACGCCGCCCATCGGCATGAATGTTTTCGTCATATACGGCGCGGCTAAAGATGTTGCCTTGAAAACCATATTCCACGGGATCTTGCCGTTTTTCTATGCCGACCTGGTCCGGATTACTTTGATCATTTTGTTTCCGGCTTTGGCCTTGTGGCTGCCGGCGGCGTTGGGTATGAAATAGCGACCGCTGACCGGAGCGGCGACGCTTTATTTTGTCTCGGGGATGGAATTTTGCTGTAATGGACCAATGTCGGGTCCTGCCAAAGAAGTTCAAAATCAAAAGTTTGTACGAGGGCTGCAGCGTGGCTTACAGGTGCTGCGGGTTCTCAACGCGAATAACCAAGCATCGGTTCTGGAGATCAGCCGGGCAACCAGCCTACCGCGGACGACCGTCTACCGGCTATTGGATACCTTGATTGACGCGGGGTACGTCAAAAAAGGTGACCGTAAAGAAATTTACTGCCTCACCGTTCAGGTTCACACCCTCAGCGAAGGGTATAAAGAGGAGTATTGGTTAACCGATATCGCCGAACCTATTATTACCGAATTGGGGCGGGAAATAGTCTGGCCTGTCGACATTGCAACGTTTGACGTCGATTCCATGACCATTCGCATTACCACCCACGCCTTCAGCCCGCTCTCATTGGAGCAAGGTTTGCCGGGCCAGCGGGTGCCGGTGCTCTCTACTGCCATCGGCCGCTCCTATATAGCGTTCTGCCCGAAAGCGGAGCGTGATTTGATCATCGAAAACTTAGCCGCCGGGTCAACGTCGGACCGGGATCTGGCGCGCGACAAGGGCGAAGTGAAAAGGATGATCGCCGATGTTCGAATGCGGGGGTACGGTTACAGGATCGGCGGCCTTTTACCGAAAATCGGCAGTATCGCCGTACCGGTTCGCTATCGGGACCGCGTTCTGGCTTCCATCAACATGCATTTTATCTTGTCGGCGATTTCCCTGGATGAGGCCGTAAAAAGGTATCTTCACCCGATGCTGCAAGCGGTGCAAAAAATAGAAGACGGTTTGTCGAATACTGATTTGCCTGATGATTGATAGACGGTAATCTAAATGACGAAAAGGGGCGGGATAAACAAAAGAAACCCAATGAAGAACCCAGGGGAGTCTTTTCGGGAATGCTGAAGCTTTACCACTATTGGAGTTCCACCTGTTCACGCAAGGTCAGGTTCTGCCTGGCCGAAAAGCAATTGGAATGGGAAAGCCGTCATACCGATATCATCGAAAAAAAGGAACATTTGGAACCGTGGTATATTGAACTCAATCCCAACGGCGTTGTACCGACGCTGGATCACGACGGCAATATCGTTACTGAATCGAATATTATTATTGAATATCTGGACAGCGCTTTCCCGGACATTCCGTTGCGGCCGCAGAATCCAGTCGACCAAGCCCGCATGCGATTATGGTTGGATAAGGCCGAGACCACTGTTCATCGGCATATCAATATTATTTCCTACAACAAACGTCATATTCCCCGCATGAAGAATTATACCGAAAACGAACGCCGGGAAATTATCATGCGTTACCCGAACAAAGTCAGTCAGCGTGTTATGTTGAGACGCCTGGCGCGGGGCGTATCGGCGGATGACGAGGCTTTTGCCGAAAGTGTTTTGTCCGATGTCATGGATGAAATGGAGGCGACTTTAAGCGGATCGACTTGGCTTGCCGGGGACAGTTTTTCCCTGGCGGATATTTCAATTGCGCCGTTTATTGAGCGGTTTGAAGCAAACGGTTTGGAACGGCTCGTCGATTTCAGCAACAGGCCCAGCACCGGAGATTGGTGGACACGGGTTCAATCAAGGGAGTCTTTCAAAACCGCGCTTGCTTTCGCCAATCCCGATGCTTGATCTAACAGGAGAATATAATGGCAGACGATTCCGCACATAATTATCTCGGCAAAGAGTTATACGTCATCCTCTCGACCCCGAAAGGCCCGCCCGAGGAGATCGCCAAAATATTACCGGAGCATTTGGAGCAGCAAGTTAATCTGGAGAACAAAGGCATTCTGTTTGCCGCAGGACCAATGTTCGAAGAAGGCAGCGACAAGCCCGTGCGCGGCATGATTATCGTTCGTGCCGACAGTTTTGATCATGCGCGGGAAATTGCGGATGCTGATCCGTTTCACCGGGCCGGTCTGCGCGAGTACAAGATCGACAAGTGGAAGATCAATGAGGGCAGCTATTCGGTCACCATCAGTTATTCAGATCAAAGCGTAGAGATCAACTAACGTTAATTTAGGGCGGGAGAACCGGATTAACCAGCGGCGACAGCGGAATAGGGCTCTACGATTTTGGCAAGTTTCCGGGAATGTTTTCCGAGAGTGCCGACGTTGATGTTGTCCAGGTTATTACTGTATTCATTCAGCGAAGCCCCCAAGGCTTCAATCTTATCCTGTAGCTTGGCGTTTACCGACCTGAATTCGGCTATTGCCTCACTTTGCTCCTGCAGTGCCGCATCGATTCTTGCCACCGCCGCGGAAAGCCTGTTTAACTGCACTTTTTTGGTTGGAAATTGAATAACGCCCATTGTTCTTCCTAACGTGAATGTCATTGTTTTTAATTGGTAAGAACTTTAACAAAGACTAATACTGAAGGAATGAAAATGGTGTTAATAGGTTATGAATTAGTGTGACAAATTTATTGTTTGCCAGTCATTAGCATATTTTTTTAATTGATTAAAAATTACATCGGCCGGTCAAAAACGCGGCCAAACCGCCAGCCGTAAAATTCGACTTTTTCGAATAACCCCCCGTAATTAAACGGTTCTTTGTCCCAGAACTCTTTCGCGGCGGCCAGATCAGGGACATCGATTATCATTAAACTGCCTACCTGCTGCTCGCCGTCATTGTCCATCAGAGGACCACGGGTGATGTATAAACCGCTCACACTCGCTTGGTAAGATTCGTGCTCGGCCCGGAGTTCATCCCGTAACTTCCCCACGTTTGGCTTGTCGATGGCGTGAATCAGGTACTGGACGTTGCCTTTGATTCGCGGGCAGTCCCGCCACGTGTAGGGCACGCTTGGCGACCAGCGATGAATTTCCGGACCGTACTGCAATCCGGCGATAACATACGGTTCGTCCTCGACATTTTTTTCCGCTGCCGCCCGGTCGGGCAAATCGATCAGCCTGATGCTGCCTTTCTCTTTCTTTAAATCGTCGCTCAACAGCGGACCGGCAAAGAGGGTCGCCTCATCAAAGTCCTTGAGATAGTCGAGGTGCGCCGCCCGGTTGGCGTCGCGCAACGACCCGTCGTCTTCTTTGTCGAAAATTTTAATGGAAAATATCACTCGCGTCTCCATATGCTAGGTTGTTCCGCCTCTCGTCGCTAAAAGTAACCGCGTTAAAAGCGGAAAGGCAAATAAATTTGAGTTAAATCAAAGGCAAAAGGGGGAGTTTAATTTTTAGTATTGTATCTATATCATAGGCGCCAAATGGTCTGATTTACGGCTAATAAAACAGGGGAGTTATTTTGCGTTCGCAATCGCTTTTGTTCACTAAATTGGTAAAAGAAACCATGCGGCAATCGCCGCCTCATGTGCCGACAAGTGCAGATTGCGCTGCCGCCATTGCGGCCATGCGTGAAGGCGATTCTTCGAGCGTGACGATTGTTAACGAACACCAAAGGCCAGTAGGAATTCTTACGGAACAGGACGTCGCCCGGCGCATTGCATTCAATATGCCGGGGAATACGCCTGCGGCGACCGTAATGACGACGCCGGCTTTGACGATTTCAGAAGATGAACTCCTGTTCCACGCTATCGCAGTTATGCGGCGGAGGAATATTCGCCACATGCCGGTGGTGGATGGCGATACGGGAGTCCTGACCGGTGTTCTCCGTTTGAAGGACGCGCTGTTTTCCACCGACGAAACGTTGATGAATCAAATCGACATTTTAACCCGAGACAATGATATCGAAGGCTTTAAGGCGATAAAAAAAGCCCAGGTGGATCTGGCGGCGCAGTTGATCGACGACTGTATACCCGTGCCCGAAATTCTGGCGCTGTTGACCCAGATAAACAGCGATATTTATCACCGGGTCGTCGATTGCACGATTGAGTATATGAAAAAAATGGGCAGGGGCGGCCCGCCCGTGGAGTTTTCGGCCATCGTCATGGGATCCGGCGGCCGGGGGGAGAATTTCATTTTTCCCGACCAGGATAACGGCTTGATCCTGGCCGACTATCCAGATGATCAACATACGGAAATCGACGCCTGGTTCGCCGATTTTTCCGACAGTATGACCCAGACTCTCGATCAGGTCGGTTTCCCTCTTTGCAACGGCTACGTCATGGCGACCAATCCATTGTGGCGGAAAACCGAATCACAGTGGAAAAATCAAATTGAAATCTGGGCCAAAAAAAGAACGACGACAGCGTTGCGGCTTTGCGACATTCTTTTCGACTTCCGGTCCGTTTGGGGTGAAAACGGTTTCGCGGTGAATATCCGCCGTCATATAACGGAGATCGTCGGGAAAAATGTATCCTTCCTTCGTGATATGGAGGAAGAAGACAAGGATGCCGGCGTTGCCCTCGGCTTTTTTGACCGTTTCATCACGGCCAAAGACGATGAAGAACACAAGGGCATGGTTAACCTGAAACAATCGGGTTCGCTGCCCTTGATCGAGGCCGTTCGGATTATTTCACTGCGGGAAGGGTTCGACGTACTGTCCACGTTGGGGCGGATCGATAAACTCTTCGAAGCCGGATATCTCGACCGCCACGAACACGATTATCTTTCTGGCGCCTACCATCATATCGTCGATCTGATCCTGCGGAGCCAGATTGCGGATTTTAGAAAGGGCGGCAAGGTGTCCTATTACATCTATCCGGACAGCCTGACCAAACGGGAAACCGATATCTTAAAGGACTCGTTTAAAGCCATCAGATCCTTCCGCAGTCGGGTCCGCGGCGAATTCACCGGCGATATTTTTTAACGGCACCCGGTACCCGGAACCTTATTCACACCTGTTCACAACTTTCTTAATTAATCGACAGTCGATAAATTATTGAAGTATAGGAAATGGCTGAAATCCTCCCGCAAAGGTTAATTATCGACTGTCGATTAATTCACGGGTGTTCACAACTTCGTTAATTACGTGACAGTCACCATTTAAATTAAAATTGTTCCTGAAGTTTGCGGACGGCGACCATGCTGTTGCAGGCGCGCAGGGCCTGATCCAGGGTGGTAATGCCGCGGGCGGCCAGCCGTTCGAGCATAATCTGCAGAATTTCCGCCGTCGCCAATGAATCGCCCAGGGCCGTGTGCCGCCCTTTAATGCCGACACCGAACCGTTTGGCGATGGCGCTGAGGGTGTGTTCTTCGATCTCCCGGTCGAGAAAAACGGACAGCAGCAACGTATCGATCACCACGTGCTCGAATTTTACCTGGCAGCTATCTTCCTTCAATTTCAGGAATTTCATATCGAACGCTGCGTTGTGAGCGACCAGAATACTATCACCGACAAAATGCCTGAATTCCGGCAGGACAGTGTCGATGTTCCCGGCATCCTCGACCATGTCGTCGGTGATGCCGTGGAAACGAATGGATTCCTTGGGGATTTCAAATCCCGGATTGATGAGTTGGTCAAATACCTTCTCCTCCCTTATTTCGCCGCCTTCAACGCGCACACCGGCGATCTGGATCATTTCGTCGCCATGGGAGGGCCTCAACCCGGTGGTTTCCGTATCGAAAACGGTAAAGGTCAGCGCCCGCAAATTACGCTCGTCGAATTCCTCAAGATGATGCGGCAGATTGAGAAGTTCGTAGTCGAAAAATTCGGGCCGGTCTGGCAGGTTCCGCTGATCGTACTCCCGCGCCGTCAATGACCGGTTCAAACCCAGCGATGACAACACGATAAGGGCGGCCACCGCAGCCAATCCGATACCACCGTATGAAAGGACCATGCCGGTGATCTCTTCCTTTGGCGCATATTGCAATGCATAGATGAGCATCCATCCGGAAGCCACCAGGATACCCAGAGCGCATAGGGCTGAAATCCCAATGGTTCCAAGCACCAAATGGCGAGTACTCAACTTTGTGATTTGCCGGATTGCTTTCAAATGACTATCTATTAATTAGAGAATATTTACGAAAATTCATATTGGACCAGGAACTAATAGATCACAGTAAATATTGGGGTGTAAATGTCATTTTTCCGAACTCTGATACGTCCGGATAGAGAAGACAGTCCAGAACGCGCCGAAGCCGGTCAGGCCGCAAATATTTTACAGGTTGGGGAGTTTCAACTCCTGCAACTGGCCTACCATGAATGGCATGGCCATGATATGCCCGAAACCGTTACCCACGGCCTATTTCACGCTTATATGATGCATAACGAAGTGCCCCATTGGGTGCGTCACTACGCCCGCCGCATCATAGCCCTGGATGAACAGGGTCAACTGGACGGCAACGATCCCCATTACCATCGCTACGACCCGTATTACCGGACGTTCACCCCCAACGGCGTCAGGAGTTTTTTGGTCGCATCAAGCGTCATAATCGGGCTGATCGGCGGTGGCATATTACTCGGACACTATTCTGCCCACGATGGACCATCGGTTCTGCCGCCTTATTTCGACAAGAACGAGCTGAAAAAAAATAAATCGAGCGTCTTACCCTGGCAGCGCGACTAATTTTGCTCTAAATTATCGGGAGAAACCAGGGGATAATACCACTATGTTCGAGTTTGCCGGGGACTATGAACCCGCTTTTAATTGGATTTTTCTTGCCGCAACGGCCGTAATTGCATTCAAAGGAATCACCGCCAAGAATCCCGACGGAAAGTCGGATTTTGTGCATTTACTTTTTGGCTGCATCGCCGCTGTATTTTTTATGCTCGTATTGTTTCAGGATGTCTTGGGAGTGGTGAAGTTTTAGACCAGCCGCTGCATTTAGTTGATCCTGGTCATTTTTAATTTCCAGCAGATATAATAAATTATTTTTAGGTTTCGCATTTTGAAAATAATCGTGGCTGCAAGAGGGAGAAATGCCCCGGATCAGCTATATTAATTTCATTAAAAGGAAACTCATATTCTTTGTATGTGTTTTCGGCGTGGTTCTATTTGCAACTTTCCCGGCGCGGTCGGTTGATGTCGTTAAAATAGTCAAACCGCGCTCGGAGCTGGACCAGCGCCGCATTTATCCCGACAAGGTACTCGAAGCCGCTCTGATGAAAACAGTGAAGGAGTTCGGCCCCTATACGATCAAGCGGACCGTTCCCGAACCCGCACGGAAAAGACTCTTGCGGGATTTGATTACGGGTTCACTGGTGAACGTTCATTCCACCGCCACGCGATTGGAATGGGAACGAGAATCCTCACCCATATTAATTCCCATTCGAAAAGGCTTACTCGGTTACCGATTGTTCCTGGTAAACAGGCAGGATTTGTCGAAGTTTGCGGCCGTTCGTTCGGCGGCGGACCTGAAAGCTTTGAGAGTGGGGCTGCATGCCCAATGGAGCACGACGAAAGCGCTGAAAAAAATCGGATTTACGGTTGTTGGCGGCAGTTCCTACGAAGGTTTGTTCGCCATGCTCAATTATCAACGCTTTGACTACTTTCCACGGGGCATTAACGAGATTTATCCCGAATTCGAAAGCCGGAGGGCGAAATTTCCGAACATGGTTATCGAACCAAAATTGACTCTCCTTCTGCCGTTACCCACCTACATGTTCGTAAGTCCCAGCACCCCGAGACTTTTTAACCGGATCAAAGCAGGATTGGAAATAATGGTCGAAGACGGCAGCTTGGATCGGCTGTTCCAGGAATTCCACGGGGAGTTTATAAGGCGCGCCGATTTAAAGAACCGCCTGATACTGAAAGTCGACAATCCGTTTCTATCGACACAGACACCGTTTGCTCAAAAGAATCTTTGGTTACACCCAGGCAACTAAATAATCGTAGGGGCCGGGTTTTGTTATGGCTTGTACATTCTTTGTTGATCATCGATCTCAGGCACTTTGAGCAGACGTTTTTCCGGTGGCAGTTTTAGCTGTTCGTGGATATAGACCGCCCGGTCCCGGATGGTCGACGGTGTGGACGTACCGTAGAGAATTTTGTCGAACAGACTAGGACCATCCAGGACGCCTTGGTCCGTTTTGAGCGCCATAACGTAATCATCGAAGGCGGCTTGGTATTTTTCCTGCCTATCTTTCAGGATACCGCGGTTGGCGTAAGCGGCCGCCAATGCGCCGCGTCCCGTGATGTCGTCGGGCTCCAGCGTTTTTTCCAGAAATTTGATTAGATGCGTGAGTTCCGCGGTGGCTTCTCTGGTTTTGCCCATTTGGATGAAAGCCAGGGCGCGGCCCATAACGGCGCCCCGATGATTGGGTTGTTCCTCCAGCGCTTTATTAAAGCTCGCTATCGCCTCGTCATATTTTTTATCACCCAATCGGATGTCACCCTCGCGGGTATAGTAGTCACCGGGTTCTTCGTTAAGGAAAACAGTGGTCCCCGTCCAGACGGTAAACATCACCACCGTTCCGATGGCGCACAGAATTATAAATCGTTTGAGTACGCGACGGTTCATTGGGGCCCCGAGAATAATTGTGCCGTATAAAAATAGGAAAAGACGAAGCAAAGAAGAATTGACGTAACGGCGGCGCGTTTTTTCAAGGCCTGCTTCTGTTCGTCGTCGGTCGGACCTTCGCGTTTTTCCGCGCGGCGGATCGACAACGACCAGATCAATTGCCGGACGGGAAAATACAGAGCCAAAGCCAGCACAATCGTCCAGGCCCATTGATAGTCAGCTGTGAAATAAGCGGCCATAGATATCCTCTTTAGACCTACTTTTTACTATTGATTTTGGGAAAGAAAAAGGGGGAAGAGACGAGCTCTTCCCCCAGTTTTGGATGTACAGATTAATTTACTCTGCCTGTTGCGGAGCGACGTCACCGATGTCATCCACCAGTGCTTCCACTTCCTTATCAGGCACGGTCGACATTTCCATCTTGAAGGCGAGGAACCACATCATGGCTACGCCAAGCAGCCAGAACAGGATTTGCCATGCCCAGATGGACGGAATGCCGAAGGTCCAGCCGTCGACGCCCGCGTTCGGCGCACCGAACACGTCGTTGCCGATAACCGCACCCGGTCCGACGCCGAAGATCAACCATGCGATAGCCGCGGCCCAAGCCCAAGGGATAAGACCCTTTTTCTCAGGCGAGAGGCTGGCATGTTCGCGCAGGAAGTTGTGATACTTCATGCGATGGGCACGATCTTCATCGGTTTGCGTCATCGCTGAAATGATGATGCAAACGCCGAGATTAAAGAAGATACCCCAACCGGCTGAGTGAATGGTCCAAGGCCAGCGGCCCCAAGGCAGCGCGCCGCCCGTGATCGTGGCACCGATGGTTTCGGTGAAGATCACGGCGATCAGGCCGGCTGCCAGACCCCACGTGGCGCCCTGACGGGTAATCCACGGGAACCAGCAGACAGCAGCCAGCGACGGCCACATTTGGAAACCGAAGGCAACCGCAAGGCCACCCAATAGAACCAGAGCATCGCGGGAGAAGGTAGCCACCAACAGCGCTGAAATAACGATGAAGGCAACACCAATCCGGCCCCACATTTTCTGTTCGTCATGGGAAGCGGTCGGGTTCAGGAACCGTTTGTAAAGATCGCGGGTCAGCATGCCGCCGGCGGTCGACATATAAGCCGCGCCGGTGGACTGCATAGCCGCCAAGGCACAGACGGACAGCAGTCCGACGAGCCACGGAGCGGCGTCCGCAATCTGGTTGAAGTAATGCGGTACGATCGAGTCAGGTTTTTTCGCGATCGCGCCCGGCAACGCCGAGCTCAAGGCGAGACCTGCATCCGACACGGCCGGGTTGGCGCCCAGAAGATGCGCACCCATGCCCTGGAAGGCCGTGAAGAAGAACAAGATCAAACCGATACCGAAGGACGATGCCCAAACTTGCTGGATCGCAAACGGTTTCGGATCGCGGTTACCGAAGGCCCACATGGTGAACGCCGGGGCGGACTGAATGCCCATCAACGCAAACATATAGGTCAAGCACATAACACCCGTCCAAAGACCGCCAACCGGCGTTTCCTTGCCGAGACCGGCGGTAAACTGAATGACACCAGGAATGGCGAAGTAGGCGTTGTAGTCGCCGCCGCCATAGCCTTTGGTGGTGCCCCATTTACCGACGCTGCTGGCGCCGAGTTTGGCGAAACCTGCGTTCAGGGCGTCGAAGCCGCCGACCAGGTTCAAGGCGATGAAGCCGGTGATGATAATGCCGAGAGCCAAGAGGACACATTGCAGCGTATCCACGTAAGCCACCGCGCGGAGACCGCCGGTACCGACATAAATCAACACGACCAGCGATAGGACCCACATACCCACGTTAACCGACAATGCGCCGTCGGTCAGAACGTTGAACAAGAAGCCGGAGGCTCCCAGCTGCACGCCCAGATACGGGATCGAGAACAGCAACGCCACGAGTACGGTGAGAATACGGATACCGTCGCCTTGGAAATAATCCGAAAGCATCTCACCCGGCGTGACATAGCCGAACCGCTTGCCGAGCATCCACTGGCGTTTCAAGAAAATGACGCCGGTGAACGGAATGGTGATTGTATAGAAAGACGCATAGGCATACTGGAACCCGTCACGATAGACGAGACCCGGATGTCCCATAAACGTCCAACCCGAGAACGATGTCGCGGTCGCCGCAAGGACGAACACCCACATCGAAATTTGCCGACCGGCGATAAAGTAATCACCTGCCGTCTTTGCCATCCGCGCGCACTTTATGCCCCAGAATATACAATAGGCCCAATAAAGTACGACGAAGGTAAAGAGCCACACTATTTTTGCACTCACCTCTTACCCTCCTAATTGTGAAGCACTCCTAACCGGGCCCGCATAAGGTTATATGACCCGATTAAACATGACATAAATTCACAAAGTGGGTTCCAGGGTCAATAAACTATTGTTGTTTAGGGGGTTTTCTTGTAAATTTTCGACAAATCAATAGTGTAAATTTGTAAATCTGAAAATTTACGAAGGTTTTAACGGGATGGCACGAAGACCGCGTTTGGGAGCAAAAATCCGCAGATTGCGGCGGGAAAGGGACCTGACGCAGGCGCAGCTCGCGCAGCGGCTGATGATTTCGGCGAGTTATTTGAACCTCATTGAACACAATCAGCGGGCCGTAACTGTTCCTCTTTTGTTCAAATTGGGTGAAGTGCTCGACGTCGATTTACAGGCTTTGTCGCAAGACGACGAATCGCAAATTTTAGCCGAATTAATGGAAATTTTGAGTGATCCGCTGTTCGCCGGCAGTGAGGCAGCGGGAGATTTGACCCGCGAGGATTTGAATGAATTGGTCGCGCAGTCACCGGTTGCCAGTCAAACCATATTAAAAATTTATCGCGCCTATCAGAAAGCCCGCGATGATATTCAGTTTCTCGGAGAGCGGTTGTCGGAGGATTCATTGTATTCGGCATCCGCTCATGAATTAAGGACGGTACTGACATCGATCCGGTCCTTTGCCGAAATTCTCCACGACAATGTCAATATCCCGGAGGAGGATCGTCAAAAATTTCTCGGCATTATGGTCAAGGAGAGTGAAGGGTTATCGCAGAACATCGATACCTTGATGAGTTTCGTCTCCGCCGAAGGTGTTAATCGCTCGGTCGGCACGCGACCGCCTCTAGACGAGGTGAACGATTTTCTGCAAAGCCACCGGAATTATTTCGAGGACTTGGAAAAAGCCGCCGACGATTTGGTGGATATCGCCAATTTCGGCCGCTTCGACAGATTGCAGAAGCTCATTCATTTCGCCTCGCACGAACAGGGATTAACGGTGGATATCGGCGGCGGTGACGCCTTGCAAAGCAAACTCGTGCATTATGATGGTGAGAATTTAAATTTGAGTCTGTCGAACAGTTTACCCCGGAACTCTTTGGTGTTTCAGATTGCTTTGTCGATCGGCCGCCTCTATTGCGCGGGCATTATCGAACGGCTGGTCAGGGATGCACCGTTGACCAGCGATGCGTCGCGGGACATGTGCCGGGATACGCTGGCCCGGTATTTCGCGGGCGCCGTTCTTTTGCCCTACGATGAATTTCTCGAAGCGGCGCGGGAAGTCCGCTACGATCTGGAGCAACTGCAAAACTGGTTTGCATCCAGCTTCGAGCAGGTATGCCATCGTCTGGCGACCCTCAACAAACCCGGCGCCGAGGCAATCCCTTTTCATTTTGTCCGTGTTGACATCGCCGGAAATATTTCCAAGCGGTACGACGGGTCGGGAATTAAGATACCGCGTTACGGCGGCGTGTGCCCGCGCTGGAACGTTCATCACGCCTTTCTGACGCCGGAATCGACCAATGTTCAATTTCTCAAAATGACGGACGGTGCAACTTTTCTTAGTATCGCCCGTGCGACGGTTAAGCCTGGTCTCGGCCATAATCTGCCACGTAGTCACTACGCCGTTGCCATCGGATGCGACGTCTCTCACGCCGGTGAAATGGTTTATGTCGAAGGGTTGGATATCAATGAGCCGAGCCTGATTGTGCCGGCGGGGACGAGCTGCCGGATTTGCGAACGCCTGGAATGCGGCCAACGGGCCTTCCAGTCGATCCTTCACTCTTCAAGGATCGATGGGGATTCGGGTCAAGGCAGCCTGGACCTGCCGATCTAAAGGATTAATGCGGTAACGGTTAATTCAGCCGAAGGAAACTTCACAATACCGCATATTTTCCGGGTCGCCAAAAAAGTTGCGGGACGCCCGGTTTCCCGAATTAAAGCGTCCCGCATTAATTGAGGGATTATCAATCGTCAGCTAGTTGCGACACCGATCAGGACCATCAAAACCAATACCGCAACGGCAATGATCCAAGGTTTATCTTTTATGGCTTCAACCATGTAGGTGCTCCTACTTTTAATATTCCCTGGACCAATTTCCGAAGGATGGTTGTCAATAACATACTATTTTCAAAAATAGCAATTAAGTTTTTGATAATTAAGTGTAATTATGATTACACTTTACATAGGTGTTTGGTAACAATGTAAATGTTGTAAATTTTAGGGGTGGACGATGTATGATAATGGATACTATACGTGAACAATGACTTTTCCGAACGAACAGGATAAACTGTCAAAAAACAGGGTCGGTCATAACCGGGCAAAGAGGTTTCATAAATAAATATCGGTGCAGAAAATTGATTTTGAGGGTGAGGTCGGTATGACCATGTCGGTGCTGATCGTAGAAGACGAACCCAATATCGTCATGTCGTTGGAGTTCCTGATGGAAAATGCGGGTTACCGAGTCCGCGTTGTTCACGATGGGCGGTCCGCCTTGGAGGAAATAAAGAAAGAACCTCCGTCAATCGTACTCCTTGATATTATGCTGCCTGACCGGGACGGCTTCTCGGTTTGCGAATCCATCCGTGCCAATTCCGATTGGCAGGATGTCAGAATTTTAATGCTGACGGCGAAAGGCCGGGATATGGATCGGGAAAAAGGATTAGCCCTTGGTGCGGATGAATACATCACGAAACCGTTTTCAACTAGAGATTTAGTTGAAAAAGTGAAAAACATGACGGACGGTTTTGCTGTCAATTAACCGGTCTTGATGAAGACAGCCCAAAGACAGACATGAATAAATCGAGCAGATATACGGAACGTTTCGCCGCTTTGGTGATTTTGGCGGCGTTGCTTTTCAATCCGCCAATTCTATCGATTTTCAGCGCGCCGCATTTCGTATTCGGCATACCTCTCCTGTATTTCTATTTATTTGTCGCCTGGGGGCTGATCATCGCCGTGAACGCGATAATCTCGGACAAGCTGTCACGGGAAAACAAGGACATCGAAGACGCCGATCAGGTTGAGCCGGATGCGTAGCACGGTGGACAATTTTTCGGAATTGGCCGCATGCTGACCGGCGGCTTCATTATATTTGCCTCATTCGGCTACATCGCTCTGCTGTTTGCCATCGCGTATTACGGCGACAAGCGGGCCGACGCCGGTCGCGGCATTATCAATAACCCCTATATCTACACGTTATCAATCGCCGTTTATGCAACCACCTGGACGTTTTACGGCAGTGTCGGCCGGGCGGCCTCGAAGGGCGTTGAATTTCTGACCATTTATCTGGGACCGACGCTGGCGTTCGTGGCCTGGTGGTTTGTGCTGGCGAAAATTCTGCGGATCGCCAAGGCCAACAGAATCACTTCGATTGCCGATTTCATCGCCTCCCGCTACGGCAAGAGTTCCGCTCTCGGCGGCCTGGTGACGGTTATCGCCGTGGTTGGCATCACCCCCTACATCTCCCTGCAACTCAAAGCCCTTGCTACCAGTTTGACGGTTTTGCTGGAGTACCCGGAGATCGTCATGCCTCAGGAGATCGGTGGACAGCCGGCGGTCTCTTTTGCCGCTTTTATCATCGCCGTGTTGTTGGCCATCTTCGCCATCCTGTTCGGCACACGGCATCTCGACCCTAACGAACACCACGAAGGGGTGGTGGCGGCGGTGGCGTTCGAATCCATCGTCAAACTGGTTGCTTTCGTGGCCGTCGGCCTGTTCGTCACCTATGGTCTCTATGATGGGTTCGGGGCGCTGTTTGCCGAAGCAAATAAAAATGAAGATCTGCGAAAGTTATTTACGGTCAGTTCCTCATCCAATTACGGCCAGTGGATCACCCTGACTATATTATCCATGGCTGCGATCCTGTTTTTGCCCCGTCAGTTCCATATAACCGTGGTTGAAAATGTCGATGAGGACCATCTGAAAAAAGCGGTCTGGCTGTTTCCACTCTATTTGCTGCTGATCAACATTTTTGTTCTGCCGATTGCCTTCGGCGGTTTGTTGCAATTTTCCGAAGGCAAGGTCGATCCCGATTATTTTGTTCTGACCCTGCCCATGCTCACCCACAATGAAGGATTGGCGCTGCTGGCCTATATCGGCGGTCTGTCGGCAGCCACGGGTATGGCGATCATCTCCGCCATCGCCCTCAGCACCATGGTGTGCAACGACCTGCTCATGCCGGCTTTACTCAGAATGAAATGGTTGAAGATTCACGAGAGAGGTGATTCGACGGGCCTTGTTTTGAACCTTCGGCGGTTCAGTTGCGTTCTCATCATGGCGTTGAGTTACGGCTATTTCATATTTATCGGTGAATCCTACACCTTGGTGACCATCGGTTTACTGTCGTTTTCCGCCGCCGCCCAATTTGCGCCTCCCATACTCGGGGGCATATTCTGGAAAGGCGCATCGGCCCGGGGCGCCTACACCGGCCTATTCCTCGGTTTCCTGATGTGGACCTATACGCTTTTGCTGCCGTCGTTCGCTTTGTCGGGATGGCTGCCGAAAAGCTTTATTACACAGGGCCCGTTCGGGATTGAGTTGCTCAAACCTTACGAACTCCTGGGGCTGACCGGATTTGACGTTTTATCCCACTCCCTGTTTTGGAGCATGTTGATCAATATCGGCTGCTATGTCGGTGTTTCGCTTTTCAGCCGTCAGTCAGCCCTGGAGAGAATTCAAGCGACCTTGTTCGTCGATGTTGAAAGATCTTCCCGGACCATCGGCCGCTCCCTCATCTGGCAAGGCTCCGCCGAAGTAACCGACCTCAGGGACCTGCTCAACCGGTTTGTCGGCAAGAAGAGAACCGATGATGCTTTTGCCGCTCACGCCCGGATGCGAGGATTGGATTTGGAGGATTTGATGGCGGTGGATGCCGAATTTGTCGGTTTCGCCGAACGGCTGCTGGCCGGTGCCGTCGGGTCTGCGTCGGCCAGCGTGTTGGTGTCTTCAATCGTTAAAGGCGAAATCGTCAGCCTGGAAGAAGTGCTGAAAATTCTGGATGAAACCTCCGAGGTGATCGAATACAGCCACCAGCTCGAACAAAAATCGAGAGAGCTCGAGACGGCGACGTCCGAACTGCGCCAGGCCAACGATCAATTGAAACAACTGGACCGGCTCAAAGATGATTTCCTTTCCACCATCAGCCATGAACTGAGGACGCCGCTGACCTCTATCCGGTCATTTGGCGAAATTTTGTTCGACAAGTCTGAAATCGATTTGTCCCAGCGTAAACAGTTTCTCAGCGTCATCGTCAGCGAAAGTGAACGGCTGACCCGTCTGATCAACCAAATTCTCGATCTGGCGAAAATGGAAGCTGGTAACATGGATTGGGAAATGAGCGAGGTGGATGCCGGCGAGGTCATCAAAGAAGCCATCGCCGCGGCCAGTGGACTGGTTTCGGAAAAGAATGTGGAACTGGGCCTGGCTTTACCTGAAGAGCTGCCGAGGGTTTATGCCGACCGGGACCGGCTCATTCAGGTTATCGTCAACCTGTTGTCCAACGCCGTTAAGTTTTGCGACGGTTCTAACGCCCAAATACAAATATCTGCCGATACTGGTGACGAGGGATTGTTGGTGCGTGTCAGCGACAACGGTCCGGGCGTGCCGGCAGGATCGGAAAAAATTATTTTCGAAAAGTTTCAGCAGGCATCCCGCGCCCTGGCGGGAAAACCCAAAGGAACCGGTTTGGGTCTGCCCATCAGCCGCCAGATCGTCGAGCATTTCGGCGGCCGCATCTGGTTCGAACCGGGACGCCCGAACGGATCCAATTTCTTTTTTACGCTGCCGGTTCGCCAGGCTTTAACCATAGCCGAATAGCTGTTTGGCCGATTAAGTCGCCGCAAATAGAATTTGCCAAATGAAAATCACAAATATGAAACTGCCAGCTAGTACGCAAAAACGCGCTACCTGCTTTAAACCGTTGTCATTGTCGTAATTTCCGGCGCATCGCCAAATGCCGACAAATATCCAGCAGGTATAGAAAAGCACGGCAATCAGATAGACCATGAGAAGGGAAGCCGTTTCGTTGTCGGGAACATCTGTCAGGGCTAGCAACAGCGCTAAAAACGGCAACCCAACAATCATCTCGCCGACCACGCCGAAAATCCAAAAAACTTTCGGCAGGTCGGCCTTGCCGTGCCAGACCTTCAACGGGGTCATGGGAAAATCCTCAATAAATTTTAATATTTTTATAACCGTAAATGTTTATACGGTCTGTGACGGTGGTCATTCGGGAATAGAGGAGCCTGCAATGTCGAAATCCAGTCTAATTGTCGGATTATTTCTAGTAGTAGCAGGGCTGCTGTTCGCCGTTCTACTCATCAACAGCGGCAACTGGGACATTGCCCTGATAGCTGGTTTGCCGCCGGTGGCTCTGGGATCATGGATTGCCGTGGCTGATA
>CAZNLR010000063.1:0-21262 GCA_964574215.1 uncultured Rhodospirillaceae bacterium
TGGTCAGATCGTCATAGAAAATCACCGCATGCATGCCGTTGTCGCGGAAATACTCGCCCATGGTGCAGCCGGTATAGGGCGCCAGGAACTGCATGGGTGCGGGCTCCGACGCCGTCGCGGCGACCACGACGGAATATTCCATGCCGCCGTTTTCTTCGAGCACCTTCACCAACTGGGCAACCGAAGACCGTTTCTGGCCGACGGCGACATAGATGCAGAAAAGTTTTTCCTCATCGCTGGTGGCGGCGTCGTTGATTTTCTTCTGGTTGAGAATGGTGTCCATGATGATGGCCGTTTTACCGGTCTGGCGGTCACCAATGATCAATTCGCGCTGGCCACGGCCGATCGGGATCAGGCTGTCGATGGCCTTGATGCCGGTCTGCATGGGCTCGTGCACGGATTTACGCGGAATGATGCCGGGCGCCTTGACCTCGATGAGGCCGCGCTCGTCGGAAGCGATGGGACCTTTGCCGTCAATGGGTTCGCCCAAGGCGTCAACCACGCGGCCCAGCAGGCCTTTGCCCACCGGCACGTCGACGATATCGCCGGTCCGTTTGACCGTATCGCCTTCCTTAATCGTGCGGTCATCGCCGAAGATAACGACACCCACATTGTCCTCTTCCAGGTTCAGGGTCATGCCCCGGATTCCGCCCGGGAATTCGACCATTTCACCGGCCTGGACTTTATCGAGACCGTAAATACGGGCGATACCGTCACCAACCGACAGAACCTGACCGACCTCGGCGACTTCCGCCTCGGTACCAAAGTTTTGAATTTGCTCTTTAAGAATTGCGGAGATTTCCGCGGCGCGGATTTCCATTATCCGGTCCCTCTCATGGCGAGTTGTAAATGCTGTAATTTTGTACGCAGGGACGAATCGACCATGCGCGATCCAAGTTTAACGACGAGACCACCAAGCAAACCGGGGTCGACCGTCGATTTTATCGTAACCTTATCACCACCGGGCGCCCCGATGGCTTCGTTGAGAGCTTTCGAAAGCTCGGCCTGTTGGGCGTCGGTCAAAGCCTGAGCCGACGTCACTTCCGCCATAACCTCACCGCGCTTGCCGGCCAGGATGGTCAGGTAATCCCGGATGATATCCGTCAGCGCAAACAAGCGGCGGTTGGACGCCGTCACGCCGACAAATTTCCGGGAGATGTCGGAGACTTCGGCTTTGTCTAAAATGGCCAGGATGGCTTTCGATTGTTCTTTGCGGGAAATCACGGGAGAACGGATCATGCGCTCGAAATCGTCGCTGCTTTCGATCATCTGAGCGATCAGGCGCAAATCGTCGGCAACCTGATCAAGCGCCTCATGGGATTCGGCCAGTTCATAAAGGGCCGTGGCGTAGCGTCCGGATAGTCCGGAGACATTGGTCGTATCGGCTGACACCTGAGTTGATCCTCGGTTCTTTAAATTACCCTGGTGAACTCCATCACCGTGAAAACGGAATGGAACGGGTGGAATTAAATTAATCTAAAAACACAACAATTCGCCCCCACAATGTCAAAAAACGAGCCTTCAAAAAGGGATGCTTTTTGACTCTGCCTCGGCGAAAAGCGACCGTTGTCTAACATACTGATCCGAACTGTGCAAGACGCGGAAACGGCCCATTGGGTGGCTGGATTTTTGCATTCATTTTCAACCAATTAGCGGGTTGATTGTCAGAGAAAACTATAGGGATCGATGTCCAGTTGCAGCCGCACCTTGCGGGGAATCTGCGTGGCCTGGAGCCAGGCGCGGATATGGGACTGGATATTTACCTTGCGGTCCGCTTTCAGCAGGAAGCGCCGCCGGTGACGACCTCTGAGCAGCGCCAGCGGCGCCGGCGCCGGTCCCAGTGTCTGGACGTTACCGCCGCGAGGCGCGCTGCGGTTGAGATTGCGCGCCGCCTGGTCGACCGCGCTCTCGTCGGCGCCCGAGACAATAACCCCGGCCAGACGGCCGAAGGGCGGCATGCCAGCTTGTTCCCGATCTTTGGCCTCGGCGGCCAGAAACCCGTCCCGGTCGCCTTCCGCCAAGGTTTTAATAACGGCGTGATCGGGCATGTAGGTTTGCACCATGACCCGGCCCGCCAGGTAATCGTCTTGGGCGGCCCTGCCGGCCCGGCCCGCCACCTGATAGAGCAGTTGGAAGGTTCGTTCGGCCGCCCGAAGATCACCGCCGGACAGGCCCAGGTCGGCATCCACCACGCCGACAAAGGTCAGGTAGGGAAAATGGTATCCTTTGGCGACAATTTGAGTGCCGATGATCAGATCGATTTCGCGCTCCTCGATCTGGCGCACCAGCTCTTCCGCTTGCGAAGCCGTATAGATGGTGTCGCTGGCGGCCACGCGGCAAGCGATATCGGGAAACAGTTCGGTGATTTCTTCGGCCAACCGCTCAACGCCGGGCCCACAGGCGTAAAAATTTTCCTCGGTGTCGCATTCGGGACACTTTTCCGGCAGCTTGGCGTTGTAGCCGCAATGATGACATTGCAGCCGTCCCAGCAGACGGTGCTCCACCAGCCAGGCCGTACATTGGGGACATTGCAGCCGGTGCCCGCAGGTGCGGCAGAGGGTCAAGGGCGCATAGCCTCGTCGGTTCAAAAACAACAACGCCTGTTCGCCGGCTTCAAAGGTTTGCTTAAGCCCGGCGATCATGGGCGGCGAAAGCCACCGGCCCGCTTCCGGTTTATCGGCGCGCATATCGACTATGGCGATTTCGGGCAGGGCGGCGCCGGCGTGCCGGTTGGGCAGATTATAGTGCGTATAGCGCGCCGTTTCCGCATTGCGCACGGTTTCCAGCGACGGTGTGGCCGACACCAATATAATGGGGATGTCGCCCAAGTTCGCCCGCACCACCGCCATATCCCGCGCATTGTAAATAACGCCGTCGTCCTGCTTGAAGGAAGGATCATGTTCCTCATCGACGATAATGACACCGAGATCGGGGAAGGGCAGAAACAGGGCCGAACGCGCACCCACCACCACTTTGGCCTCGCCCTTGGCAACCGCCCGCCAGGTGGTGCGCCGGGTGGCAGCGGTCAGATCGGAATGCCATTGGGCGGGGGCGCAGCCGAAGCGCGCCCGGAACCTTTCCAGCCACTGGGCTCCGAGAGCGATTTCCGGCAACAGAACGAGAGCCTGTTTACCGTCTTTCAAAGCTTCCGATACCGCTTCCAGATAGACCTCGGTCTTGCCCGAACCGGGAACGCCTTCCAGCACGGTGGCGGCATAGGTGTTGGCCGAGACCTGGCCGCGCAAACCCTCGGCGACCTCCGCCTGATCACTTGATAACTCCGGCCCCGCCTTGCGCCCATCGGGTATCTCAAAAGACGGCGGGGGGGGAAGTTCCACTTGAGAGATGGCCGACGCCTTGGCCAAACCTTTAACCACCGACGGTCCCACGCCGGCGGCACGGGCCAGTTCCGTGGCGGGCCGGGGTGGCCCTTCGGCCAACTCGTCGAGCACCCGCTGCCGTGCAGCGGTCATTCTCAGTTCCTCAATTTTTTCAGGCGATTCGCTGTTTTTGACATAAGCGACGACCGGTTTGGGTAGCTTGAGAGCGTCGGGTACGCTCATGGCCATTTTCAAAACAGCGCCGGTCGATGACATGTTGTAGCTGGCGACCCATTCGATAAACCGGCGGGAAACTTCCGGCAACGTCGGGGCGTCGAGGGGCGCGATCAGGCTTTTCAGTTTGCCCGGCGGCACCTCGTCAGGCGCAGAATCCCAGACCACACCGGCCACCTGGCGGATGCCCAGCGGCGCCAGAACGAAATCGCCTGGCGCCACGCTAAAGTCTTCCGGAACCCTATAGGTGTAAGTCCGGCCTAAGGGCAGCGGCAGCAAAACACTGACCTGCCGGTCATTGGAATCGCCTTCGTCCTGGTCCCGTCTTCTGGTGCTCGGTTCGGCCATGGGTTACACTCTACCCGCTCGGGGGACGCCGTCAAACTGAAGGCCTGTCCGTTATTGGGAAGAGCCGAATACAAGACCAAACACAGGATAAGAAGGACTATTTATGAAGTTTTTTGTTGATACCGCCGATGTCGGTGAAATCAAGGATCTTGCCGAAACCGACATGGTGGATGGGGTCACCACCAATCCGTCGCTGGTCGCCAAGACGGGCCGCGATTTCACCGAAGTGATTACCGAAATCTGTTCAATCGTCAGCGGCCCCGTCAGCGCCGAAGTCGCCGCCACGGATGCGCCGACCATGATCGAGGAAGGCCGCAAACTGCATGACATCGCCGACAACGTTGCCGTCAAGGTGCCATTAACCGTGGACGGATTGAAAGCCTGCCGGGCGCTTTCCGATGACAATATTATGGTCAATGTGACTCTTTGTTTCTCGTCGGCTCAGGCCATTCTGGCCGCCAAGGCCGGCGCCACGTTCGTTTCCCCCTTTGTCGGCAGGCTGGACGATATCGGTAGCGACGGAATGGAACTGATCGAAGACATTTGCGAAATTTACGCCAATTATCCGGCTTTCAAGACGGAGGTCCTGGTGGCCTCGGTGCGCCATCCCATGCATGTGGTGGAAAGCGCCCGGCTGGGAGCCGACGTGGTTACCATTCCCCCCGCTGCCATACGCCAGCTTTACAATCATCCATTGACCGACAAGGGCCTGGAGGCGTTCCTCAAAGACTGGGCCGCCACCGGCCAGTCGATTTTGTGAGGGCGGATCAATGAGTGGTGAAACATTATTTGATAAAGACGACGTCGCCGCCTATTTACGCGACAATCCCGACTTTCTGAAAAACAATCCCGACCTGCTGGATACGCTGAACCCGCCGTCGCGCTGGGAGGGGGACGGCAATGTGGTGGACATGCAGACGGTGATGCTGGACCGATTACGGGACGAATCGGAAAATTTGAAAGACGCCGCCAATTTGCTGATCAGCACGACCCGGTCCAATATGCTGATCCAAACCCGCACCCATGCGTCGGTGATCGCCATATTGGGCGCGGACAGTTTCGAAAAGCTGGTTCACGTGGTGTGCTACGACATGCCGCTTTTGCTGGACGTAGACGCCGTGTCGCTGTGCTTCGAAACCGGCGATAAGGGTCATTCGGAGTTGGGCGAAAACGACATCAAGTGGCTGGCCCCCGGGAGCGTGGATAAAATCCTCGGCGGTGCTGATGAGTACGCCAAACTTCTCGAACATACCAGCGATGACGGCACCGTGTTCGGCGAGGCGGCGGGTCTGGTAAAATCAGCCGCCCTGGCCCGCTTGCAGTTGGGCGACCGGCTCGGCGGCGAAAACGGCTTTGGTTTGATGGCGTTCGGTGCCCGCAACCGGGGCAGTTTCCACGGCGGGCAAGGCACCGATCTGCTGACCTTCATTGCGCGCGTTCTGGAGATTTCGCTTCTGAGATGGCTGCCGACAAAACAGGCGTAAAAGAAAAGAAAAACGGTAAAGCCGAAATTCTGTTTTCCGCCGAACCGGCGGTGGCGGCTGTCATCGGCGAGTGGCGGCGTTGGCTGGCGGTTGAGCGAAATTGTTCCCAACACACCCGGGACGCCTATGCCCGCGATCTGGCCGCTTTTTTCACCTACCTCAATGAACATTTGGGTTTTCCACCCGGGCTAAGCGACTTGGAAGGGCTGGCCGCCGCCGATTTCCGCGGCTATCTGGCCAAACGCCACAATGACGGATTGACCCGTTCGTCGACAGCGCGGGCGGTATCGACCTTGCGCAATTTTTTCAAGTTTATGGACCGCAACGGCAAAGTCCTCAACGCCGCCATCAAGGCCATCAAAACACCCAAGCTGCCCCGTGCCATTCCCAAACCGTTGTCCGAGGCCGAGGCCATGGAGGCCTTGTCGGCCTTCGGCGACATGCATGACACGCCATGGATCGCCGACCGGGACATCGCGCTGATGACGCTGCTTTACGGCTGCGGGCTGAGGATCAGCGAGGCCCTTGATCTCAACCGGGAAGATTTGCCGAATGGGAATACCCCCGGGGGCGATACCATGGTGATCACGGGAAAAGGCAACAAGCAGCGGCTGGTGCCGGTTCTGCCGGTGGTGGTGGAGGCCATCGACGTCTATCTCGACGCCTGCCCGTTTAAAATAAAAGGGGACGGTCCCCTTTTTGTCGGCGCCCGGGGCAAGCGGCTGAACCCGGGTGTGGTGCAGCGGCAAATGCGGAAAGTCAGGGCCCTGCTCGGCCTGCCGGCCTCCGCCACGCCCCACGCCCTGCGTCATAGTTTCGCCACCCACCTATTGGCCGACGGGGGTGATCTCCGCACCATCCAGGAACTGCTGGGCCACGCTTCTCTTTCGACCACCCAACGTTACACCGAAGTTGATTCGGCACGGCTGATCGAAGTCTACCGCGACAGCCATCCCCGGGCCCGAAAATAGGGGCCCGAAAATGAAGGTTTGGGAAGTAAGGGAACGATTCGTCTAGGCGAGACCGCCTGTGCTGGCCATCCAGTGGACGATATCCTTGGAATACCAGGTGGCGACAAAAAATCCAGTGGCGATAACTGCCGCCCACACGGCCGCCAGCTTAAATGCGCGGGCACGGCGCTTTTGCTTGCGCAAGGCGTTCCGTTTCGCTTGGCGCTGCTTCCGCATTTTGATGCGGCGGGCGCGGGATTCCGCTTCGCTTTCCAGTTGGGCGAGATTCTCCGCCCGTTTCTTTTCATCAAAAACAGAGGAGTTGCGGGACTCTTCTAACATTTCCATTGGGGTTATATTATTCATTGTTCCACCGTTTAACCTT
Organism: uncultured Rhodospirillaceae bacterium; assembly: GCA_964574215.1. Classification (GTDB taxonomy): domain Bacteria; phylum Pseudomonadota; class Alphaproteobacteria; order Rhodospirillales; family UBA2165. Next base: position 6,722 of record CAZNLR010000063.1, read on the forward strand.
CATTGTCCTTCGTCTTTTCCCACAATATCCCGATATAGTTTTTCTAGGCACGTTTCAGTTCAAGCCGGATTTAAACCGGTATCCTTGCTATTTTTTGAGTAGAAACTTGAAGCGCCGGGCCTGTCCTCGGTCGACCATTCGGCATGCATCAAACTATATGCATTAAAGCGCATAATCGAAAACCGATCAGTGATAACCGTCACAGGTTGTGCTTTTTTCTAATTTTAACAGAATCGCCGTTCAAACGCCGCGCCGGTCCTTGAGGGCGGCGGCCAGTGTACCGTCGTCGAGATAGTCCAACTCGCCGCCGACGGGAATACCGTGAGCCAGTTCAGAGACGGTGACCCCCGCATTGGCCACGGAATTGAGGAGGCGGTCGGTGATGTAGTGGGCGGTGGTCTTGCCGTCAACGGTGGCGCCGGTGGCGAGTATGACTTCTTGAACCCGGTCTTCCCGCGCCCGGGCCAGCAGGCTATCGACGGCCAGGTCTTCCGGGCCCACCCCGTCGAGGGGCGACAATACGCCGCCCAGCACATGGTACAGCCCCCGGAACGTTGCCGTCCGCTCCAATGCCCACAAATCGGCAACCTCTTCGACAACGCAGACCAGGCTTTGATCCCGCTTGGGATCGGTGCAGATGGCGCAGGGATCGGCGGTATCCAGATTGCCGCAGACGCCGCATGATTTTACATTGTCGGCGGCAGCTTCCATGGCCAGGCCCAACGGCTTCAACAGCGATTCCCGGTTTTTGATCAAATGCAACGCCGCCCGGCGCGCCGACCGTGGTCCCAAACCAGGGAGTTTCGACAGCATTTGGATAAGGCGGTCTATATCGGTGGTGGACATATATATCTCGGCCTAAAACGGCAGTTTAAATCCCGGTGGCAGTTGCAGGCCGCCGGTCATTTCCGACATTTTCTCCTGTATCTTGCCTTCAATCTTTCCCTTGGCGTCGTTGTGGGCGGCGACGATCAAATCCTCGAGAACCTCTAGATCGTCCGCCCCGGCGATGGAAGGATCGATTTTGACGTTTCTGAGTTCATGCTTGCCGGTCAATGTGACTTCCACCATGCCGCCGCCGGAGGAACCGACAACTTCCATGTCCGACAGCTTTTCCTGCATCTCGGTCATTTTGGTTTGCATTTCCTGGGCCTGCTTCATCATTTGCCCGAGATTTTTCATTCTTCGTAGTCTCCGTTGGTCTGATCGGTTTTTTCGGATGCGGCCGATTGGTCGTAACCGCCGATGTCTCTTATTTCCTCGATTTTCGCACCGGGAAAAGTTTCCAGCACGGATTGCATGAAGGGATGGGCGGCAATCTCGTCACGCTTTAATCGTTTGGCTTCTTCTTCTTGTTCGTGAACCGTATCCCCCCCCTGTTCGTCGAGGGAGACGGTTACCACCCATCGCTGCCCGGTATGCTCGTTGAGAAAACGGCTGAGTTGCTGGGCCAGATCGCCGGGCGCATTCTTGCCCGGCCGATACAGGATACTGCCCGGGTTTGACGGCGTCACCGGATCGAACCGGACCAAATGTACATTGCTGACCAGATTGGCCTTCAAAATGCGTTCATTAAGTTCGTCGGTTAACGCGATAACCTCTTCGAAACTCTGGGGATCGGCCTTCAATTGGGCGACCGGTTCCGAAGACTGCATTGGGGATGGCGCGGCCTGTTCTACAGCCAACGCCGGCGCGCTTCCCCCCGGCCCGTTTCCAACCACACCGGTCGGCGATCCGGATGGAACTGCACCTGTCGAAGACGGCTGGCTGGCCCCGCCACCTCCCCCAGCACCGGCACTTTCGGACATCGTCTTGACCGCATCGGCGGGCGTCGGCAGGTCGGCCAGGTACGCCAGACGGATCACGATCATCTCGACCGCTTTGATCGGGGACGGCGCCGATTGCGCTTCCCTGAGGCCTTTCAGCAGCATCTGCCAGGCCCGGGTCAACGACCCCATGGAAAGACGGCCCGCCAAATCCTTGCCACGCACTTTGTCGGCTTCGGCGATGGTGGGTCCGTCGGCAATGTCCGGTGTCACCTTGACGCGGGATAGCCAATGGACAACTTCCAGCAGGTCCTGAACCAGCACGATAGGATCGGCGCCGTTGGCGTAATCGTCGGACAGAAAATCCAGAGCCTGAGCAACCTCGCCCTTGAGAATGCTTTCCAGCAGATCGAAACTGCGTTCCCGGTCGGCCAGGCCCAACATATCGCGGACAGCGCCCGCATCCAATTCCCCGGCGGTGGCGCCGGTGGCGACCGCCTGATCGAGCAGGCTTAGACCATCCCGCACCGACCCGTCCGCCGCCCGGGCGATCAGCGAGATGGCGGCATCGGATAAGGCGGCACCTTCCTGCTGAGCGATTTCGGTAAAAAAGCGGCTGAGGGTTTCCACATCGACCCGCTTGAGATCGAAACGCTGGCAGCGCGACAAAACGGTCACCGGCACTTTGCGGATTTCGGTGGTGGCGAAAATAAACTTCACGTGGGCCGGCGGCTCTTCCAGGGTTTTCAAAAGCGCGTTGAAGGCATTGCGCGACAGCATGTGCACTTCGTCAATGATATAGACTTTGTAACGCGCCGATACCGGCTTGTAGCGTACGCCTTCAATCAGTTCCCTGATGTCATCGACGCCGGTGCGGCTGGCGGCATCCATTTCCAGTACATCGACCAACCGGTCTTCGGCAATGGCTTGGCAGAATTCGCATTGACCGCAGGGCTCGATGGTGGGGCCGCCGTCGCCATCGGGACCGATACAGTTAAGCGCCCGGGCGATCACCCGCGCCGTGGTCGTTTTACCGACGCCACGGACGCCGGTCAGAATAAACGCGTGGGCGAGTCGGCCGGACTCGAACGCGTTGGTGAGCGTCCGCACCATGGCGTCCTGGCCAATGAGATCGGTAAAATCCTGGGGACGGTATTTGCGGGCGAGAACCTGGTATTCGGTTTCCTGACCCGTCCCCGGCCCTACTTCCCCCTGATCAACTTCCTGATTGTCGCTCATATCCGGCGGCTTATCTGATGATTTTCGGCTCTAGGCGATTAGGTGGGAGACCGGACCACGACCCAAACGGAAACTCGTTACGGCTGCTTCCTTCCGGACCTGACCGGGTTGGCGAGCGGTTTGTCCGCAGCCGACCTCCCGGTCTAACTATAGCAGTTTTGGGGGCGGGCGTGGCAAGCGCTAACCGCATCCGAAAATTATGATTCTTAGGGAAAACTTCCGCGCAACGTACTGGCGGCTTACTCCTCGACGACAAAAGCGCCGATCATGCCCTGGGTCGCGCCCCGGCTGACGGGCGAATAATAGGTGTCGGTCAAAAACAAGCCCGGACCATGCCCGCCTTCGAAATCGTACCAGCCGTCCCGCACCGGCACAAAGTGCAGTTCCTTGATTTCGCCGGGTTTCAAGTTCAACCCAATTATGTTGACGCCGAAAATCTCTTCGCTCTCGGTAACAATTTTGCGGATCGCCGTGGTTCTGAAGAAATCTTCGGCCACAAACAAATGGTCTACATCGTCGCGGTTCTCGATGACCATGATATAGGGTTCGCCCTGAAAAAGATGAATGAGGGCAGGCCGGAATTCATTTTGCCTGATATCGATCTCGAAGGTCTCGGCGACGCTCCAGTCCGCCGCTTCGATGATCTCCGACTGGTTTGGAATATAGCCTTCCCGTTCCAAATTGGCGTAGAGATCACGGTCAGTACAAGCGCCCAAAACGACCGCCACCACCGCAACAAGGGCATACCAATAACCTGGCCTACTTCCGGAAGCGAAAAAATTTAAAAGCGCCATGATGCGGGCCGTTCCCATCCACGATGTACTCTACCAACAGTGTAAGGCATAGAGCCTCCCCGGTTAAATATCAATCTTCCTGAAAAGAGTTTTCAATCGCGGGCCTGGTATGCGAAATTTCCCCTTATGGTTTCCAAATTTTATTATGACGGGTTGACGCTCGACCGGGCGCACCATCTGCGCCTGAACGATGATTGGATCGCGGATTCAATGGCAAGCGGACGGGCCAAATTCCTGCCCGTTTGGCGCAACCGAAACCTGATCCGGATCGATCCCGCGACCGTGGACAAACCGCCCGCCGCCGCCTTTTTGAATGAGGTGGAAACCCAGGAACTGCGCGGCCTGGCCAAAGAGACGATATTTCTGGGTGTAGAGAACGACGTCGCCTACTACGCCTTCGACATTTCCCCAGTAGAGGACCCCTTGTCTTTACCCTTCCCCGACCATGCGGCATTCGAGGATCTTCGCCGCCTGGCGACCGCGATCGATCCCATCGAGGCCGGGTATCTCGCCTATGCCAGAGCGCTCGCCCATTGGAACCGCAATCACCGTCATTGCGGCACCTGCGGCTCGGAGACCAAAAGCATCCATGCCGGTCACGAACGGGTCTGCCTTAATGCCGATTGCGGGCGCACCCATTTCCCGCGCACCGATCCGGCGGTCATCATGCTGATCACCCATCCCGACGGGAACCAATGCCTGTTGGGCCACAACAGCCGTTTCAAAGGATTGATCTTTTCCACCCTGGCTGGATTTGTCGAACCGGGTGAGACTTTGGAACAAGCGGTCGCCCGGGAAGTGAAGGAGGAAACCGGGATCGAAGTGGTTGATGCCGAGTACCGGGCGTCACAGCCCTGGCCCTTTCCCGCTTCGATCATGCTGGGATTCCGGGCGCGGGCGGTAACCACGGAGATCAACGTCGACAATGATGAATTGCTGGAGGCAAACTGGTTTACCCGCGACCAAGTGCGCGAAATGGGGGAAAACGGACAGATGCTGCCGCCCACCAAATTTTCCATCTCCCGATGGCTGATTGACGTCTGGCTGAGCGAGGAAGATTCCTAGCCCTTAGGATTGGCAATTGGAAAGTAAAATACCGCTTGTTTTGTAACCTCGCTGACGATTAAAAGAACTAGCTTTAGGTGGAAGGTGTATGGGAAATTCGGATACAAAACTGGACGATGATGCAAAAAGGGCGTTGCGGGAAGCCCAGTCCGCTCTTGAGCACATCCTGGAGGATGAAAACGCTTTCAAGGAAGCGGTGCAGCGAAGTGTCCGGCAATTCGCTCACGATATCAAAAATCCGCTGACCGCCATGATCGGCTACAGCAAACTCATGGCGTCCGGAAAGCTCGAACCGGAAACCTTCCCGGAGAATTCCGAAATCATTCATAAGGCCGCGCTGCGGATGCTCAACCTGTGTGAAAGCATGGTGGAAAATTCGGAAAGGATGGACCCCGAGGACAACGAAATTCCCGAGGACCAGATCCAGGACGTGGATGCCGTTGAAATCCTGGAGGAAGTTGAAACACTGTTCGGCGAAATGGCGGCTGAACGGGAAATAAATCTGATTTCCAATATTGCCGAAGACTTCCCGACTTTACACACCGTACCGACCCACCTTTACCGGTCGTTGACCAACATCATGTCGAACGCCATGAAATTTACACCCGGGGGCGGTGAGATCGCCATCAACGCCGAAGTGGATGAAGCCGATGAAGCGGTCATTTTTGTCGTTCGTGATTCGGGCGCCGGGATACCGGCCAAGCAAATACCCCAAATCCTTCAGCCCTATAAGACGACCGTATCGCCGCACGGCGACAAGGGAACGGGGCTGGGGCTACCCATTGTTAACCAGCTAATGATGGAGTTGGGCGGAAAAATGGAGATTAGCAGCCGGGAAAATGAAGGCACCACGGTGAAGCTTCGCTTCCCCAAGAATTTGATGCGGTAACGAATATTTATTTCCGACGAGACGGATAGATACTTTTGATTACCTTTATCGGGCGTAGGCCGGGTAGTCGTTTTCCAGCACGTACCGAAAATCATCGGGAATGGTCATGGCCCGCCGGTTTTCCAGATCCATCAGGGCGACGGTAAACCGGTTGGCGAACGACACCGCGTCGTCACGCGCCCTGACGATGCGGTGCTGAAAAGTCGCCGTTTTGTCGCCGATACGCTCAACCGCCGTCACAAAAACGATTTCCTCCCCTTCCAGTATTTCCTGGTACCAGGTGGAGTCTTCGCTGACGACGGCAAAGCAGCGTTTTTGTTCGGCGATTTCGCGGCGCGGGACACCAAGGCTTTCCATCACCATAAACATGGCGTCGGTGATGCAGCTGAAATAGCTTTTCATGGCCATGTGGTTCAGCTCATCGCAAAGGTCTTCGCCGACGACGATGCGGTAAATCTCTTTGTAACTTTCCGGGGAATACTGGCTCCGGTCCGAATCCGAACCGGATGGGGTCATTTTATTCACTATCGTTCCCGTTCATGCTTTTGCGGAAGGGATGCGCCGGATAGACGCCCATAATCCGCACTTCATGGGAAAAGAAGTCCAGTTCCTCGAGCGCGAGCCGGAGGTTTTGATGTTCCGGATGGCCTTCGACCTCGGCGTAGAATTGCGCCGCGATGAATCCGCCGCCCACCAGATAGCTTTCCAATTTGGTAATATTGACGCCGTTGGTGGCGAAACCGCCCAATCCTTTGTAGAGCGCCGCCGGTACGTTACGTACCCGGAAAACGAAACTGGTCATCAGATCCTGGCTTTCCGGGTCGACGTCTTCGGCGTCTTTTGCCATCACCAAAAACCGCGTGGTGTTGTGTTCGGCATCCTCGATGTTGGCGCGCAGCGAATTCAATCCGTAGATCTCGCCCGCCAGTTCCGAGGAAATCGATCCGTGGGCGTTCTCGCCCCGTTCGGCGATATCGCGGGCGGCGGCGGCGGTGTCCACATGCACCATGGCTTCCAGTCCCAGTTCCTGGATAACGTTACGGCACTGATTGAGGGCGTGAACGTGACTATGGACATGGGTCAAATCATCGATCTTCGCGCCTTTGACCGCCAGCAAATGATGCTCCACCCGCTGAAAATGCTCGCCGATGATATGCAGCCCGGAATCCGGCAGCAGGTGATGAATATCGGCCACCCGGCCGGCAACCGAGTTATCAATGGGAATCAAAGCCAGTTCAGCCTCGCCTTCGCGCACAGCGGCGAAGGTGTCCTCAAAGGTGTGGCACGGCAGCGTCGTCATATCCGGACGTACGACACGGCAGGCCATATCCGAATTGGCGCCCAGTTCACCCTGAAAGGCGATGAGATTTCCCGTATTATTCATAACGGGGCTTATGAATTACATTTAGAGCGATTTGTCCAGCAATTCCCGAGCATGTTCAATGTCGGATTCCGTATCCACATAGAAAGGAACCTCGTCGATCAAGGCAACATCCATGCGCATGCCGTTTTCCAGGGCGCGCTTGCCTTCGATACGCTGGTTCAATTCGTTGTCCGTGGGTTCCAAATTGACGAAGCGGTCCAGTTGCGGACGCTGATAGGCGTAGATGGGGATATGGCGGTAGCGCTCCTCACGGTCGGGATTTTCCGTATCACGGGTGAGATCGATCACCCGGCCGATTCTGCTGTCTTTTATCCAACTGACATTACGCCCTTCCTGCCAGTTGACCGTGACCTTGACCACATTGGGGTCCTTGGCGTCCTCCTCGCTCAACGGGCAGGCCAGGGTGGCGATGGCCACATCGTAACTGGCCAGGGGATATAGCAGGGCCCGGATATATTTGGGATCAATCGCCGGTAGATCGTCATGCAGATTGATGATGATATCGTGATTGTAGAACCGGTCGAACTTGTTCACTGTCGCCGCCACCCGGTCGGCGCCCGATTCCGTCCGATAATTGTGGGTCTTCAAGTGGTGATCCGGATCGGTTTTGTAGATGTATCCGCCGGCCTCGGCGACGGTGTCGGCGATTTCGTCATCCAGGCAATCGACGATGACGTTGCCGATCCCGGCCTCAATGGCCCGGTTCCAGGAATGCACGATCATGGGAGTGCCGTTAATGTCGACGAGCTGCTTGCGCGGAATGCCGTTCTCGTCGACCTGGGACGGTATAACAACCAAAGGGTTCCGTTCCATTTATCTCGTTATCCTTTTCTTTCTTCCCGTGTTCGGTCTGTTGTTTACTGCTGTGCTTGTTCTATAAATAAAAGCACCCTATGTACAAGGTTAAGGTCTTCATTTATACCCGGTTTGCCTTTTGTATTATGGCGCGACCGATTTTTTGGACTTATTATAATCTAACAGATAAGTAGGCATGAATTAAAGAAAAAGGAAGAGTTTATGTGGAGCATGACGACGAACAAAGTAATCGGAGGCATTATTGCCGCTTTCTGGCTTCTGCTGGCCGCCGATTTTTTGGGCGATCTTTTAATCCCGCCGCCGGCAACCGCCAAGGTTTCGGCTGAAGCAAAGGCGACAAAAGACGCGCCCAAAGCGGAACAGAAAATGGCCGCAAAACCCGCCTCCACTTCCGAGCCCAAAGCCGAACAGAATCTGGGCACCTTGCTGGCATCGGCCAGCACGGACAGGGGTAAGAAAATCGCCAAAAAATGCGTCGCCTGCCACACTTTTGATAAGGGCGGCAAAAACAAGATCGGTCCGAATTTGTTCAATATTATCGGCAGCGACCGCGCCGCCGTGGCCAAGTTCAATTACTCGGGCGCCATGAAGAAGCTCGGCGGCAAATGGGATTATGAGGATTTGGATCAGTTCCTGGCCAAGCCCAAGAAGTTCCTGCCGAAAACCAAAATGACCTTCGTCGGGTTGAAAAAGGCGGGCGACCGGGCGGCGATTATTCTCTATATGCGGTCTTTCGCCGATTCACCTGCGGCCCTGCCCAACTAAAGGAATTAAAGCGTGTCCGACATCTCTGATTTTGCCGCTCTGGCGGAACGGATGGCGGACGCCGCCCGACCCATCATCAAGAATTATTTCCGGTCGGATACCGACATCATCGACAAGGCGGACGCCACCCCGGTCACGGCGGCCGACCGGGAGGCCGAAGCAGCCATCCGCGGGATCATCGAAAAAGAATGCCCCGACCACGGAATATTCGGTGAGGAATTCGGCCGCGTACGGGACGACGCAAAATATGTTTGGGTGTTGGACCCCATCGACGGCACCAAGGCCTTCGCCACCGGCAAGCCGTTATTCGGCACCTTGATCGCCCTCACCCGCAACGGCATGCCCATCGTCGGCGTTATCGATCAGCCCATCCTGGAAGAGCGGTGGGTGGGCGCCGAGGGACAGTCATCGACCCTGAACGGTACCGCCGTATCGGTGCGCCCCTGTGCTGCCGTCCCGGACGCATGGATGTACACCACCACGCCCTACATGTTCGAGGGCGAAGACGTTGACGCCTTCAAGCGCCTGGCCGAGCAGGTAAAGCATCCTTTGTTCGGCGCCGATTGTTACGCCTATGGCCTCCTGGCCGCCGGAATGTGCGATCTGGTCTGCGAGGCCGACCTCAAACCCTACGACTACTGCGCCCTGGTGCCAATCATCGAAGGCGCCGGTGGTGTTATTACCGACTGGCAGGGTCAGGCGCTGCATCTGGATTCCGACGGGCGCGTCCTGGCCGCCGGCGACGAGCGGGCCCACGCCTTGGCGCTCGATGTTCTGAACAGCTGAAATTCCGATAGTTCTCAGCCTTGATCAAGAGGCGACGGCGCGCCACCGGATACAAAGGTGCCCAGATGATTACCGGCCGTGATCGGCAGCAGTAAATGGGATGGATAGTCGGCATTGTGATAGACTGTGATCCGCGATGCAACTGGACGGGAAATCTGGCCTTGGCCGATCATTTCTATAAATGTCTTCGGCGACTCGTCATCGGCGCATTTGATCTTCAATTGGAGCCTTTCGCCGGGCTTCATTAAAATCGCGTAGGGACGAATTTCAATATTGAATTCATAAATTTCTCCAGGCGTCAGGGACTTTCTATCGCGATGAGAATGTACCGGTAGCCATGGTCGGGATGCTTGTTCGTCCAGTTTCCGCTGCGACCCCCGGAGCCAGCCGCGCGTCAGCAGTTCTTCATTGCCGTCTTCGTCAATGTGATAGAGCGATGCGAACCATAGCACCTCAGAATCGTCGGTCGAGGCAAACAGATTGAGAACGATGGGACCGCAAATTTCGGTTTCCTCCACCAATGGCGGCGTTTGAAATTTGATCTCTCCGTGATGGCCCGGCGCGTCATCAAAGGTCGAGTGATCATCGAATGACCAGAATTCATGCTCACTCAATAATCCATCGTTATGGAGATAAAACGGCGTCCACTTGGTTCCCGGCACCGGCCAGTCGTCCGCTTTTTTCCATCGGCCGGTATGTTCGACGAACAATTTGACCGGCGCTTCTTCCATCAGACCAGTATCGTTGCCCTTCAGCCAATGATCGAACCAGCGGAGCGATTCATAAGCTTGCTGGTGGAGCGGCCGTTCCAAGTAAATACCCGGACCCACCATAAGTTTTTTCGGTCCCGTCCAGTTTTCGAAAGCCCGCACGTCGCCCGCCAGATGAAAGGCATAACCTTTCCAATCACCGCCTGCATAGAGCGGTACCTTGGAGGCCGCCTCGAAATCCATAGCGCGCTCTTCGAAGTAGTCATCATACATATTATGAATCAGGATTTCGCAGAACAACGGATTGACGCCCTGGTCGGGATTTTCCAACGCGTCCTTATAGGTGGGAACGGCGGCAATCTCGGGATCTGCCAACGCGTGGGACAGGGCCGCCTCGTATTTCTCATCACCCCATAATTCCCGGAGCGTATTCTTGATCCGGTAATCGGCGCCGTAGGTGGGGAGCCAGTGAGCCAAAAATCCGTGCGCTAGGATGCCGCCCCGGTAATAGAGATCGCGGTAGCCGTCGGTCCAACCATAGGGCGCGAAGATCGCTTTTAGAGACGGCGGGTTGAGTGCCGCCACCCGTTTCTGCACCACGGCAAAATAGGAAACCCCAACCATGCCCACCTTACCGTCGCTCCACTTCTGATCAGCGAGCCATTCGATGGTGTCGTAGATGTCCTGGATGGATTGGGGGTCGGGATCGAGATTTCCGAAAAAGCCATCGGAGCCGTGCGTGCCACGCATATTGACGATGGCCAGCACATAGCCACGCCGAACATAAAAGTTATAGTCGCCCGTCTCGATCGAGGCCCATTGCCCGGAGAAGGCCACGGGCATCAATTCCTCGGATTGCTCGGCTGTGCTGTAGGGGTGCATGGCCAGGATAACCGGAAACTTTTCCGCCGAATCCGGCCGGAAAATGTCGCAATCCAGATTGAAATCGTCCGCAATGGGAATTTTTATACCGCGTTCGTGGGTGACGCCATAGTGCCGCGTTGATGTCTGCCAATCCGTCGAAAACATCTTGCCCCCCAGTTTGTTATATTTCGATGTTTAATCTATCCGAAGAATATTGCCGGATGAAAGAAAATACCCATGATCTGATCGTAGAGCACATACATGAGCACCCAACCACAGGCCGCATAACCGAAACAGATCTTCCAATTATAACCACCCCAACGATACAGATAGACGGCGATAAAGATGGGCAGAGCGACCACCTGACCGAACAGGAAAGTTAAGGCGACGATGCCCAGCATGTAGCCGAAAAACTGAACGGACCGACCCAAATCGGCTCTTCCCACGGCTTTTGATATTTCGACCCCGAGGCCGCCGCCACTTCTAATGCCGCGAACCAAATCTCTTGTATCGAACAGGAAGATCAGTGCCGTGGTTGCGATTGCCGCTGTAGATATTACCAATGGGAACTGCTGCGCCTCATATTCCCATTGTTGCGATTCTAAATTGGACCAGGCAAAAAGAACCAGCAGGATGGTGGTAATGGGCCAGGAAAAGATGGGGTTTTTACCTGATCCTTCTATAGCCGCCTGGGTATTCGCCTGGGTTTCTGCCTGGGATTCCACCTGGGATCCCGGGGGCGTTTTTGATTTAAATAATCCGAGGCCTGCAATTGCCAAAGTAATGACGATCAAGGCCACGATGATCAGAACGATCGGCCGGGTATATACCCAGGTATAGTCTTCATAAAGCTGCAGGCTGAGGAGCAGGTTATCCTCCATCAGCGCCCCCAGAACCAAGGCCAGGATCAAGGGCGGACGCGGCCATTCGCCCTGTTTCATAATATAGCCGATGGCGCCGAAAGCGAGGCAGACCCACCAGTCCCCCATGGTCGCCGTTGCCAGCCACGACCCCATAAGAACGAAAACGGTAACGCCGGGAACGATCAGATGTCCGGGCACGAAGGCGACCTTGGCCACCTGACGGCTCAGCACCATCAAAAGCGCCGCCGCCACAATATTGGCGACCACGATGTCCCAGACCATGGAAAAAGTGAGGTCCAGATTATCGGTCAGCATTTCCGGTCCGGGGCGCAACCCCTGGATAACCAGCGCACCCAATAGGATGGCCGTACCCAGACTGCCGGGAATACCGAAGGCCACGGTGGGTATGAGGGCGCCGCCTTTGGCCGCATTGTTAGCTGCCTCGGGCGCGATGACGCCCCTGATATCCCCGTGGCCGAACTGTGATTTATCCTTTGAGCTTTGCACCACATGGCCGTAGGCAATCCAGTCGACCACCGACAGGCCCAGGCCCGGCAGCATGCCCACATAAGTGCCGAGAAGCGCACAGCGGGCCGTCAGCCATTTGTACTTGATGGCGTCCTTGAACCCCCGCATAAGGCCGCCGTCGCCGCTCTGGTCCTTGGGCACCCGGGAGATGGAAGTATTGCGGACGGCCATTTCCAACAGTTCCGGCAGAGCAAACAGGCCCAACACGATGGGAATGATGGGAATGCCGTCGATCATGTAGTCGTTGTCGAAATGATAGCGCGGTACACCGGAGGCCTCGGCATATCCGACCGTCGTCACCAGCAGACCCAACATGGCTACGGTGATGCCTTTGAGGACCGATTTACCCGAGACCGAGCCCACCATGGCCAGGCCCAGCACCGCCAGCATGAAAAATTCCGGCACGCCGAAGGACAGGATCATGGGCAGTAGAATGGGCAACGACACCGCCATGATCAGCGCGCCGACCACACCGCCGAAAGCCGAGACCGTAAAGGCCGCCCCGAAGGCCCGCCCCGCCTGCCCCTTTTTGGCCAAAGGGTAACCGTCGAGAATGGTCGCCTGGGACGCCGCTGTGCCGGGAATACCCAACATCACCGAGGAAATGGTGTCGCTGGTGGTGGTGACCGCATACATACCCAGCAACAACGCAAAGGCGGGTGCCGGGTCCATGCCAAAAGTAAAGGGCAGCAGAATGACCAGCCCGATGATGCCGCCCAGGCCGGGAACGGCACCCATCCATAGGCCGATAAAAACGCCCAGCATTAAATAGCCGATGGCCGGCCATTGAAAGACCAGCAGCAAGCCCGCCAGCATACTGTCTATCATGCCATCCATGGTTCAAATTTTTCCGGACATATCGGATTTAGGAAATTGACTAAAAAAATTTGGCCGATCCCGAATCAAATCGAAACCGGCCAATTCGTCCCGATTACTATTTCTTTTGTTTCTTTTTCTTTCTCGAAAACTTACTGCCTTCCTTAATATAGCTTTTCAGGAACGCCACATGCTTAGCCGGTGCATTTTTCATGGCGCCGATAATTTCCGCGCCTTTGGCCGGGTCGACATAAGGCAGATTGAAAGAGAACATTTTCTTTTGTTCCGCCAGATAGGCCGGGTCTCGCGCTACATTGCCGAAGCTCGTCCTCAGAATTTCAACCGCCTCCTTGGGTGAATTCGGCGGCAACATGGCCGTATAGCTCATGCCGTTGAGGGTGGTGGTCATCCATTTATAGACTTCGTACTTCTCACCGGACGGCACTTTGCCCTTGAGCTTCTTATAGTGATCCTCGAAGTTCGGCGTGTCGCCCATGATCTTGCTGGCTGTTTGCTTGTAGCCCGGCCACGGATAATACCAAAGGGTCGTCGCCTTGCCGGGAGTCACCAACGCTTTTTCGGCGGAGAGCCGGAACAGGTTGAGACCGATGGTCTGAATGGCGACCTCTTCACGGCGCATAGCATTGAGGACTTTTTTGGCCCCGCCGAAACCGGTGGTGTATTTGTAATCGACCCCCATCAGATCAAGGGTAATGCGGCCGAACAGATCGAACCGGATGGTCGGCTTCTGGCCTCCGTAAATGGAGCCCTTCATACTCATGACGGTGTCGCGGTTCTTGACGGCGGCGGTTCGGATATAAAGCAGGCTAGGATTAAGGAACGAGCCGATGAATTCCAATTTGGTGTAATCGGCGCGAAAGCCCTTTTTCTTGACCATCTGGGCAACCGGGTCATAAGGCGAAAACGCCATGGTCAACCCATCCGGCTTGGCTTTTTCATAGGTGAAATTCCAATCCTTATTGCGCCCGACATTTTTGGGAACAATCTTCGGGCTGCCAGGAATATGTTTGGCCCAGAATTTCGCGAACGACCGGACAGTCGCATCGGCGCCGCTACCGGCGCCGCGGCCGATCAGAACGGTGATTGTTTTACCTGCATAGAAATCTTTGGCCGACGCCGTTTCCGGCAGGGCAAAGCCGGTTACGGCAACGCTTATCGCCGTTAATCCGGATAATAAATATGGGGCTGACATAGATAAGGAATTTTCTTTATGAATGTCAGATGGTTAGCAAGAG
>CAZNLR010000064.1:0-13738 GCA_964574215.1 uncultured Rhodospirillaceae bacterium
GGGCGAGGCCGGTATCGACGATATCGTGTGCCGGCAAATGGGTAATGTCCGTGCCGTCCATATAGATCTGGCTGCCTTCGACCACGGGAACCAACCCGGCGATGGCCTGCAGCAGCGTGCTTTTGCCGGCACCATTGGCGCCGAGAATGACGACGATTTCCTCGGGTTCAATTTTAATTGAGACCCCGTCCAGGGCATGGTGTTGGCCGTAAAAAACCGAGAGATTGCGACACTCAAGCATGGTCATCTCCCAAATAGGCGCGGACGACATCTTGGTCCGCCAACACTTCCTGCGGTGTTCCTTCAGCGATTTTAACGCCACTGTTCATGACGACGCAACGGTCGCAAAGGCTGCGGATGGCATCCATTACATGTTCGACGACGATGATGGTGCGGCCCTCGGACCGTAATTCATTGATCAGGTCTATACCGATTTGAAGTTCCGACGGATTTAGGCCCGCCAGCCATTCGTCTAATAGGATTAGTCTGGGATCGGAAATCAAGGCCCGCGCCAGCTCCAACCGTTTCTGGTCAATATAGGTCAAAACCGAAATGGGCCGGTTCTCGGCGCCGCTTAAACCGACCTTCTGCAGCAAGGTGATGGCATGGGATTCCAGTTCCGACCCCCAGAACTTGCGATGGCCGAAGACTCCACCCGCCGCCACATTTTCCAACGCTGTCATAGAAGGCAGCATGCGCACGAGCTGGAAGGTGCGGGCGACGCCGTGCCTGGCGATGGTATTCGCGGATTGTCCGGAGATATTGTGCCCGAACAGTCGGATTTGTCCCGAACTTGGCTTCAAGGCGCCGGAAATCAAATTCATCATCGTGGTCTTACCGGATCCGTTGGGCCCGATAAGGCCAAGCACTTCGTGTTCGGTGATATCGAACGACATCTGATTGACGGCGATTAATCCACCGAAATTCTTCGTGGCGTTCTGGACGTTCAGGGCGGCAATTCCGGTCATGCTTCAGACGCCTCCCCGTTTGCGGATTGCATATTTTTCAACCAGGCCGACGAAACCGTTGGGGATGGCGTAGACGACCAGCAGGAAACAAATCCCCAGCAATAGGGTCGTCTGATTGGGAAATTTCGCCGTCAGCAAATCCCACAACAGCATAAAGGGAATGACTCCGATAAGAGGCCCCCACAACCTTTGAGCGCCGCCCAGCAGCGCCATGATAACGACCAGGAATGACAGCATGGGGCTGAAGGCGATATTGGATTCGATATAACTCAACCGGGGTGCCAACAGGGCGCCTGTGATGGTCGCCACGGTCCCGGAAACCACGAACAGAATGATTTTGGCATAGGCCGTATTGATGCCGCTATGCACGGCAACCACTTCATCGTTACCGATGATCCTGAGGGCGAAACCCAGCCGGGAGCGGTTGATCCACCAACCCAGCACATAGACGATGGCGCCGAGGGTTAGGAGTTCCCAGTAAATAATCGGTTCCGTTATGTCGGTGAGAACGTAGAGGCCGCTGCTGGACCCCATGGTCGTCTGCACCCAGGTGACAAGCTGCCGGATAAATTCCGCCAGTCCGAGGGTGAAGATCACGAAATACACGCCCGACAGGCGGAGCGTCGCCAGCCCCACGAAGGCGGCTAATACCGCGCCAAGTATGCCCGCTATAATGACCAGAACGGGATAGGGTAATATCTCGATGCCGCCGCCCACAACGAACATGCCGATGCCATAGAAGGCACCCGTGGCCAACGAAATGTAATGTGTCGGCCCCGAAAACAGCGCCCAACTGGTCGACAGCACCATATAGGTGGCGATGGAAACCCCAATGGAAAGCCAATAGCCGGAACCACCCAGCGGGATCAGCGCCGCCAGTGCAAATAGGACGATTGCGATAATTAAATTGCGGAATTCTTTCTGGGTCATGACGCCTGGTTCCCGAACAGCCCCTGGGGCCTGAATAACAGGACCAGGATGAAAAGCAGGAAGGCGGCAGCCAAAGTCAGGCCGGGATCGATCAGGCTGGCGACAGCCGTTTCCGCCAGTCCCAAAATGAAGGCGGCGACAATGGCACCTTTGATTTCCTTTACCCCACCCAGAATCACGATGATCAGGGCCTTCATGGTGAAAAGGACACCAATAGAAGCGTCAAAGGTCATGAACATGCTGATGAGTGCACCGCCGGCGGCGGTGACGGCGCCGCCCAGGGAAAAAGCCAATGCCGACGCGCTGTCCACATTGATACCGACGAGGTTCGACGACCGGGGGTTGACCGACACGGCTCTCAGTTTCAAGCCGGAGCGGGTCTTGTTCAGCCAGAAATACAAACCTGCCGCCAATACCGCCGCACCGAGAAAGGCGGCGATTCGGTTCAGGCCATAAGGCTCGTTGAAAATCTCATAAGGAATTTCCAGATATTCGTAATTGAAGTATTCGCCGCCGAAAATGGCGTGCATTAATCCGATAAAAATAAAGCTGAGGCCAAAAGTTGACAGGATACTGTCCACCTCTAAATGGCCCTGGGTTTTGGACCTTTTAACCAAAGGCTGCAGAAGGTAACGGTAAATTAGCCAGTTGATGACGTAGCCGAGTGGCGCCACGATGATGATCGACAGGATCGGGCTCAATTGGGCGCCGGTGAACAGCCATAAGGCGGCGAACGATCCGGCGATCAACACCTCGCCATTGGCCAGATTCATGATCCGGGCAACGCCATACTGAAGCTGAAGGCCCATCGCGATCAACGCGTAGGTGCCGCCGAGCAATATGCCACCGACTATGATATCCATCGTCAACTATCCGAAACATATCCCGGCGCGGCACGTTGGCCGCGCCGGGAGTAGCGGATTTGCTTACCAGTTGGGTTTGTCGATAACGGGTTTGGCTCCAGGGCGTCCCTCAGAGGAGACACCATAGAATTTTCCACCCTGCCATTGGCCGACCGTCCAGTACCGGTTGCTGTTCTGGTTGTCGTACTTGACCGGACCGATAACCGTTTTGAACTCATTGTTCTTGATATAATCGGTCACGGCCTTGCGGTCTTTGCTGCCGACGCCTTCAATGGCCTGTTCCAGGATTTGGAAGCTGGCGTAGGTAACGGCGCTCGCCCAGAAGTCGGCGGGTTTACCGGTTACTTCCTTATGACGTTTGAAATAGGCCTGCATTTCCGCCGTATCGGGATTGATGCCGCCCGCGCCCAAAATACCTTCAGCGGCGCCCTTGAACTTTCCTTTAAATTGGGGGAAAGCGGTCGCCACCGCTGTGTAATAGGCTTTGACGTTCAGTTTGTTGATCTTGGCCTGAGCCGTCAGACCGAAGGTGTCGGGCGGGTAGGACCAGGCAACGAAAGCATCCGGATTGGAGGCCTTGGCACCCTTGATCACCGGCGACAGGTCTTTGGCGCCTAAGGGATAGGACTTGTCGTAGACGATTTCGAAACCCGCCTGTTTGAATGCCGGCCGGGCCGTCGCCGCCAGTTCGATGCCGAAAGCATCGGCCACGTTCACCATGGCGACACGCTTACCAATTTTTCCGGCGCTTCTCATATCCTTCAGGATATTAATGACGGAATTGGTGAACGTCGTCGTCGATCCCAGCATGAAGAAAATATTGGAATAACGTTTCGTTAGCGCAGGGATCTTGTCGGTGATCGCTGAAACGGCCAATTGCGGGTAGCCCAGCTTGTTGAAGATCGGCGCCGTGGCGATGTTAAATCCAGTGCCATAGGGCGCCAGAATGAAGTCCACTTTGTCCTGGGTTGCCAATCGATTGATGTTTTTGATGGCTTCACCCGGGTTGGTCCGGTCATCATATTCGATCAATTCAACTTTTGCCCGGCCGCTTTTCAGTTTTATGCCGCCGCGGGAATTGACGTCATGGACCCACAATTTGATGTTCGGCCACTGGGTAATGGCCGCACCGCCGGCTAATGGGCCGGTCTTGGGCGCGGAAGCGCCGATCTTGATGGTTTCGGAACGAAGATCCGTACCAAACATGGTCACGGCGCCAATCGCCGCGACGGCTACGAGTAACTTACTGGTTTTGGTTCTTAACATTTGTTTATTCTCCCTTTTTTTAGATGACGTGAATTTAAATTTTTTATTTTTTCAGTCCCATTTCTCAGAATGGGTAAACGAGATCCTCCTGTCGGATGGTCATCCATTTCAATTCGGTCATTTCCTCCATGGAATGCTGGCCGCCTTCACGGCCGATGCCACTCATCTTGGTACCGCCGAAAGGCACCACCGGTTCGTCCATGATGGTTGGGCCGTTAATATGAACCATGCCGGCGTCAATTTCCTGAACCATGCGGTGCGCCCGCTTCAGATCATTGGTCAAAACGGCCGCACTCAACCCGTACGAGGTTTCATTGGCGAGCCGTATGGCTTCCTCATCGTCGTCGAATGGAATAACGAGCGTCACGGGGCCGAAGCATTCTTCGTCATAAATGGTCATGTCCGGCGTGACATCGGTTAGTATTGTCGGATGAAAGAAATTGCCGTCACTTTCGCCGCCGGTCAGCTTGCAGGCGCCTTTGTCGACGGCTTCGTCGATAAAATCGTGCATGACGTCGACTTGACTGCGGCGAATTAGAGGTCCGATGACGTTGTTCTTGTCCCGAGGATTGCCGATCTTCAGCGACTTCGCCTTGCGTACCAGCCCAGCGACAAAGTCTTCGTAGAGATTGCGATGCACCAAAACGCGCGAACTTGCCATGCAAATTTGTCCCTGATGGGTAAAGACGCCGAACGCCGCCGTGTTGACGGCATATTCCAAGTCGGCGTCCTCGAAAACGAGCAACGGATTTTTACCGCCCAGCTCCAAGGTAAACTTTTTCAGATGGCGCGCCGCCCGCGTCGCCAATAACCGGCCGACCCGTGTGGATCCCGTAAAGGCGAGATATTTGACCCGCGGATCGCTGGTAACGATTTCCCCAATGGCCGAAGCCGAGCCTGGCACCACATTGACCACACCCGGCGGCACCCCTGCTTCTTCAAGAACTTCCGCCAAAAATAGGCCGCTGATTGGCGTTTCGTCGGCGGGTTTGAAAATGACCGTATTGCCGGCCGCCAAAGCGAACGCAATTTTTTTCATGGCGATCAGCATGGGAAAGTTGAAGGGGCCGATGGTGGCGACAATACCGAGCGGCCGCCGGAAACTAAAGGAAAGTAATCCCGGCGTTTCCGAGGGCATGGTCTGACCAAAAATTCGTCGGCATTCGCCGGCAGCACCTTGCAGCATTTCGACAGTATAACCGAGTTCAAAATTGGCTTTGATAAATGTTGAACCAGCTTCGCGGCAAAGAATATCAAATACGTCGTCAGCCCGGGCTTCAAATATTTGTGCCGCCCGCATCAATATCTGCTCGCGCTCACTGGGTATGGTTTTTGACCAGGTCCGGAAGGCACGATCGGCAGCGTCCAGGGCGCGGTGGACGTCATCGTCGCTGGCTTGCTGGGCGATGGCAAATATCTCTCCGGTGGCGGGATTTTCGACGTCAATGATTTCGCCGGTGGAAGAAACAACCCATTCACCGTCAATGAACAAACGACCGCTCAAAGCGCCGCTTTTACCATCGACATTGCTAATTTTTGAATCAGCAAACACGTGACTCTCCCTGCGAGAAATCTATTTTTATTGTTTGTACCTTAATGATGCTCTGTATCTAAATCAAGTACAATATATCTAAATTGGCCTTTTTTACTAGATCGACCCGCGTTTCAGGAATTTCCTATCTGATCAAACTGGAATATTTCTGCCAGTTTACTTTTGTAATTGGGCGAGGACATGCGTCGCCGCGCTTCGGTTACCACGTCGGCGATCGTTGCTAGGCTCAATTCATCTTCTATGGCCTGTTCGACACTGACAAAGATGTCTTTCAAAACTCCGTGAATCAGCACGCTTTCCGGTTTTTCGTCTCCCGGCAATTCATACATGCTGAGGCAAGAAAATTCACCAAAACCCTTGTTTTCCTTAGGGGATTGTACAGCCTGAAATACTTCGAAAAGAGTAATCTGCTCAACCGATTTCAGCAACCGGTTGCCGCCGACCCCGGGTTCGCCTTTGATAAGATTGGCTTTACCCAGCATGCTAGTGACACGCCGGATAAAAGCCGAGTTGGTGCCAATACCGGCAGCCAAATCATCGGATGTATTACGTTTCTTTTTATGGATTTCGAGTATGGCGAGAATATGCACCGCCACAGCAAACCGCGTCATCCTTTTCGCCATAATTCACCCCATAGTAATCAATTAAGTTACATCTTTGAAGTTGAAGAATAGGGTAGTCATCGTCAAATTGGAAGTGGATTAGTTATTTTCTAATCGAAAATAAAATACAATTCGATCGGTTTCTGCTTTTGGCTATGAGCGGACCCATCGGATAATTGTTGAGAGAGTCTGCTTCGCGCTTAAAGCAGACTTAGTATAGATTGTGAAATAAGGTCCGCGTTTAGCCGCAGGCAGACATTGCAATATCGTATTTTGGAGATGCCTATTGCTAACTCGAACCGGCCTAGTTTACTGATCGATATGGATAAGAAACTTCATACCCATCAGGTATCTCAAGCCATTTCATGGCATTCTCGATACTTCGAAACGGTCTTCGATCAAACACCAGTTCATTAAGTCGTTTTACCACACACCATTGGTGGACTATTTTAAAATCTCGTGGATTACTAATTATCCAGGCAACCTTCCTTTCTGTTCCGAGGTTGGTATAAACGCTAGGCATCACCGTACTTGAGAAATATCGATATAATTCATAATCATATTCAGACGGGAGCGTCGGCGAAGATACATCCCGAAGAAGATTTATGCCCGGAATATATTCATCGTGAGAAAGAAGGGCATTTAATTGATTGGCTGCATCAGTTACTTCAAAGGTACCGAAATGTTGGGCGAGAACGCAGTTTACTGTCTTATCAATATTGAAACGGTAGGCCATTTGGTTAACTTATTAACGTTAATAATAGTTGGCAGTAAATTCTACTTAAGATTGATAATACTTGAATATGTATATTGTCATGTAACATGGCTTACGGACTGGGAATAGGTAAATTCGCCGTGTCGCATTCGCAAGCTTAGGAATTACAGGTACGCCTAATGTCCGCTTTGGTTCGATACTGTTGACAAAGTATTTTTAGGTGCTGTTCGCGCAATATTGAATCAAGAAGGCAGCATATTGAGAAACAATGATTCAAAACCGCAATTAATTGGGTCTTATATTGCGCCGAGACTTCATTGCCCCGACTTTATCATCAGTATCGGATGCTTGCAGACATCTAACTTCTACCTCCAGAACGTCTGCTAACGTTGGTAAAGCAGAAGCTAATTCGACACATAATCTAAGCGCAACTAACGCCGGTTGCGAGCCCCCGCAATTTATTGTAACCCAGTTAAATTAATGTTTTAGAAGGGTTTTTGTATGCTTGGTTTTTGGATTGTAATTCGTATAATTTACTTCGTTGCGATCATGATCAGGCTGATTAAATGACTACCCAAACGCATATTGCTATCAACGTCAAAAATAGAGAACTCCTCTACGCGTTTCCAGGATTAAAATCCGGATGTGATGTTTCATTTATTGCACCAATTCATGTGGCCAAATCCACATATCCAAATATCCAGAAATAAACATGCGTCAATAGTTTTCCGGACATGCTTGGGTTAGAATTTTTTTATAACAAGGGTATACTCGTCGCGGGCTAGGTGTGCTTAACTTCCAATTTTCAGTATTCGATACGGAAACAATCGACGCAATTGATATTTTTAAGCAACTTCGAACAATCCGGCTGCGCCCATGCCGCCGCCAACGCACATGGTGATGACGACATATTTGGTGTTGCGTCTCTTGCCTTCGATGAGGGCGTGGCCGACCAGGCGGGCGCCGGTCATGCCGTAGGGGTGGCCGACGGAGATGCCGCCGCCGTTGACGTTGTAGAGGTCCGGGTCGATTCCCAGTTGGTCCCGGCAATAAAGGGCCTGACAGGCGAAGGCTTCATTGAGTTCCCAAAGGCCGATGTCGCCGACCTTTAAACCGTGTTGCTCCAGCAGTTTCGGTACGGCGTACACCGGACCGATCCCCATTTCCTCGGGCGCGACGCCCGCCACCGCCATGCCCCGATAGATGCCCAACGGTGCCAACCCTTTTCGCTCGGCGGCTTTGCTGTCCATGATGACGCAGGCCGACGCTCCGTCCGACAATTGACTGGCGTTGCCGGCGGTAACGCAGCCTCCCTCGAGTACCGGGTTCAGGCTCTGCAAACTTTCCTCTGTGGTTGAGGGGCGGTTGCCTTCGTCCCTTTCGAGGGTCACGGTCACCTCGCTGACTTCGCCCGTATCTCTGTCTTTAACCAGTTGAACGGAGGTCAAAGGTACGATTTCGTCGTCGAACTTGCCGCTCTCCTGTCCTGCCGCCGTCCGTTGCTGGGACTGCAAGGCATAGGCGTCCTGATCTTCGCGGCTGACATTGTACTTATTGATAACGAACTCCGCCGTTTCCAGCATGGGCATATAGGCGGTATCCATGGCGGCGATAACATTGGCATCCTTTTCCGCCTCCATCCATTCGAAATACTTCATCTGGCCAGCGGTGATATTCTCCTGACCGCCGGCGGCGACGCAATCCATGTTGTCAACGACGACTTGTTTGGCGGCCGTCGCAATGGCTGCCAATCCCGAGGCGCATTGCCGGTCGATGGTCTGGCCGGATACGGTTGTGGGCAGTCCGGCGGCAAGGGCGGACAATCGCGCAACGTTTAAGCCCGCCGTCCCGGCGCCAAGGACAGTGCCGATAACGACATCGTCGATCTCGCCGCCGTCTATGCCTGCCCGGTCCACGGCGTGGTGAATAGCATGGCCCATCAAGGTTGGTGACTTCATGTTGTTGAAAGCACCCCGGAAGGCCTTGCCGATGGGGGTGCGGGCGGTTGAAACGATGACGGCTTCTTTCATTTTCTAATCTCCGCGTTAGTGCAAATAGGAGAGACAACCTGTCTCTTCCAAAATAGGGTCTAAGGCCGATTTATCTGTCACGGCTTTATAACGTTCCTTCAAATCGTTCAGGGATTTGGCGTGATAGCGCATAGAAGACTGGCTATAGGCGTCGCCATTCAGATCGACCGTAAAGGTCTCTTCTTCAGCCTTGATAGCGGCGGCGTTGGCGGTCGACCAGGGAAGAAAATAGGCGCCGACATCCTTTAGAAGGGGTTCCAAGGTCGGGCGCAGCCTGTGCCAATCCTCGAAGGGGCCGTCGTTTCTGGGTTCGATCATCCGGTAGGCCCATCTCAGAATGTTGGGTGTCCGGGAGCGAATAATACCGCCGGCGGTGGGGTCCAGTGACATCTCGTAAAACTGATTGCCCAGGCCGAAGTCGGCGAAAGCCGGGCGGTCACCGAACAGGTAACGCCGGTTTTCCAGATGGGGCTCCAATATTTCCAACAGGTGCTCGAAATAGCGCGTGATCATGGGGCCGACCGTTTCATTGGAACCCACCAATTCAAGCCGGCCCTTCATTCGGGCGAGAACTTTTTCGGCCAGCGCATCGATTTCGGCGCGGTTACCGTCGAGAAGAATTTCCCGGGCTAAAATATGTGACGTAGCCAATTGGTCTGCTTTTGATACCCAGCGATGATGGAACATCAGTTTCATCACCCATTCGTCGCCGTATTCCTCGATCAGCGCTGAAAGAAACGCGAGCGTTGGGTCGTCGGGGTGCACGGACGGGTCCGGATGGATTTGTTCCATCCTTTCGATGACAGGCGTCGAATCCTGAAGGCTTTCCCCCTCGGGCGAGACCACCAGGGGCATCAGGGGCATACGGGTGAGCCGGTTGAATTCCTCCTCATTTTGAAAGCGTTGCAGCCACTGGTGTGGAATTTTTTTGTAGCGGAAATAAGAACGGATTTTAACCGAATAGGGCGACATCTCGGCGCCAAAAATTTTGTATCTTCCGGTCATTCCCAAAAGCTCATCGCAAATATGTGAGACAACCGGTGCTTTCTAATATGGCATCCAGGTCAGATTTGTCCTCCACCGCCGCATATCTCTCCCTTAAGGCTTTCAACGACCGTGCATGATATTTTTGCGGCCCCTGAACATAATCATCGCCGTTTAAATTGACGGAGAATGATTCTTCCTCTGCTGCCAGGGCCTTTGTGTTAGCCGTCGACCAGGGAAGGAAATAGGCGCCCGCATCGGCAAGCAGCGGTTCCAGCGTCGGGCGCAGGCTTGGCCAATCCTCAAAAGGGCCGTCATTGCGGGGATCGGTCATCCGATAGGCCCATTTCAGGACATTGGGTGTGCGGGCGCGGATGATGGCGCCGGTTGTGGGGTCCAGGGCCATCTCGTAAACCTGGAGACCAAGACCGAAATCGGCGAAAGCCGGGCGATCGCCGAATAGATACAGCCGGTCTTCAAGATGAGGCTCCAGAATTTCCAGTAACCGGTCAAAATATTTGGAGATCAGCGGTGCCGTTTCGTCGCTGGAGCCGACGAAAGACCCCCGGCCGCTCATGCGTTGGAGAATTTTTTCCGCCAGTCCATCGACTTTTTCCCGGTCTTCATAGGGCAGCACATCGCGGGCCAGGACGTGAGCAGTAGCCAGTTGATCGGGCTCCGTATACCAGCGGTGATGGAACATTAGTTTATTGCCCCATTCATCGCCGTATTCTTCGATCAAACAGGAGAGAAAGGCGAGAGCGGGATCATCGGGGTGGATAGAAGGTTCGGGAAACAGCGGGTCGAGCTTTTCCATGAGGGGGGTCGAATCCTGCATACCTTCCTCGTCCGGGGTGACGACCAGCGGAATGATCGGGATGCGAGCGTATTTTTTATATTCCTCATCTTGCCGCATACGCGAAAGCCATTGATGGGGAATGTTTTTGTAACGGAAGTAGGATCGAACCTTAACCGAATAGGGCGACATCTCTGCGCCGTATATTTTGTACTCGTTACTCATGGCAAATTACCCACTGGAAAACCTCATCGGAACTGACTTTCTAAATTGAAGACTGCGCCTTCTCCTGCGCTTTTTTGAATTCTTCCTTGCCGATATTAGCGGCACGCTGCACGGCAGGTCGAGCGCCAACCCGTTTGAACCAGGCACGAAGATGTTCGTACTCGGTCAAATCAATGCCGTAGGCTTTGTATCCCCTGATCCAGGGCCACGCCGCCATATCGGCAATGGAATAGTCCGCTGCCAAATAATCACGGCCTTCCAACCTGTCGTTCATAACGCCAAATAAGCGGATGACTTCGTCGGTAAAGCGTTCGACGGCATAGTCGATTTTTTCTTCCTTGTAGTTGCGGAAATGAGCCGCCTGCCCGCCCATGGGGCCGAGGGCGCCGACCTGCCAATAGAGCCATTGCTCGACCTCCGACCGGGCGCGCCGGTCTGTGGGATAGAACAAGCCGGACTTGTCTCCGAGATATTGGAGCATAGCGCCGGATTCGAAAATTGAGATGAGCTCACCGCCGGGGCCTTCAGGATCGACCATCGCCGGCATCCGGCCGTTTGGCGAGATTTCCAGGAATGACGTTTGGTGCTGCTCACCCTTGGACAAATCTACCCACTTTATCTCGTAGGGCAGATCACATTCCTCCAGCATGATGGTGATTTTCCAGCCATTCGGCGTCGGCCAGAAATAAAGTTCAATGAGAGCCATCTCACAAATTTTCCTAAAGTTAAATTAAACCTTAAACCCATTATTTGTTTATTGCAAAATTGCTTAATATGCAATAAATTATTAATAAAGCAATTTATATAAGGATATTGTAATTGGCCCGATTGCGGGATAGAGCTTTGCTCAATCGGTAATTCCGGCAGGCAAAACCAACAACAAGCCCGATCTCCGGGCCATGGAGCAAGGAACAGCACCCAATGACAAACGGTGATTTTCACACTCTCACACAGAATATTTTGGCAACAGGAAGCACGACAGTTGGATTGGTCTTTGCCGAACGCGCCAAACGCGACCGTACCCGTGACGCTGTGGAGATGGGTTCCCGCACTCTTACTTATGGTGAACTTAATGAGCGGGTCAATCGCCTGGCCAACGTTCTTATGGGTAAAGGAATCGGCTACCAAGACCGGGTTGCGCTGCTGTCTCACAATTCCATCGAGTATCTCGAAATCATATTGGCGGCGGCAAAAATTGGAGCCATTGTTTGCTGTCAAAATTGGCGATTGGCGCCGTCGGAGCTGACCCATTGTATCAATCTGGTCGAACCCAAACTTATTATAAAACAGCCTGAACTGGGCGGATTACTGGATTCCGAGAATCTGGTTCCCTTTCAAGCCATTGATCTGGGCGAGGAATATGAGGCGCTTCTCAACAAGGCTTCAACCAATGATCCCATTCAACCCGTGGACAGCGAGGACGGGTTGGTCGTTCTTTATACCAGCGGAACGACGGGCCTGCCGAAGGGCGCTTTGGTTAGTCACAGGGCAATGGTGACGCGGACCATGGTTTACGCGGCGGAACTGAATGTGCCGTCGATGGATACATTCTTCGCCTGGTCGCCCCTGTTTCATATGGGGGCAGCCGACCATTCCATCGCCACATTGCTGCGGGGTGGTAAGGTTTTCGTTACCGACGGGTTTGAACTCGACCGCATGCTGCCGGCTCTGGAACGTAACAGGACGCAATGGTTCAGTCTGCTGCCGGGCATCATCGAAGGCTTGATAGACGCCGTGAAGACTACCAAGCCAAAAATGCTGGGCGTTGGCACTGTCGGTGGCATGGCGGACTTGATTACCCCTGACCAAATCGGTGAAATCTCAGAGCTTTTCCAGGCGCCATATTTGAATACATTCGGATCCTCCGAGACCGGGCTGCCGCCGGCAACGGGCGGGCTTATCCCCATCGGCGTTGTGCCCGAAACCCTATCCAAGCGCCAGACCGGCTACTGCGAAGTGCGACTGCTTGATCTGGAGGACCGTGAGGTGGCCGACGGCGACCCCGGTGAGGTGGTGGTGCGCGGCCCGACGCTTTTCAGCGGCTACGTGCGCAATCCTGAAGCCAACGAGAGGGACTTCAGGGACGGCTGGTTCCATATGGGGGATGTCATGCGCCGCAACCCGGACGGCACCTTGGACTTTGTCGACCGGGTCAAATACATGATCAAATCGGGCGGTGAAAATATTTACCCGGCCGAAATCGAAAAGGCCATCATGGCCGATTCCCGGGTCAGTGAAGCGGCGGTCATAAAAAAGAAAGATGAGCAATGGGGCGAAGTGCCCGTCGCCGTCGTCGCCCGGCGGGATGAAAGCCTGACCGAGGAAGACGTGGTTAACCTCTGTCTGCAAAAACTCGCTCGTTATAAACGTCCGAAGGAAGTGCACTTTATTTCTGCCCGTGACTTTCCCCGCAGCACAACGGGCAAAGTTCAGAGGCACGAGCTCGAGAAACAGATTACGGGATAAATATTAGGAACTGCCGGTGGGCAGATCTTTGAACGGAATATCCTTATCCACTCGAATATCCGCCGGTAGTCCCAGTATTCGTTCGGCGATAATGTTGCGGAGAATCTCGTTGGTGCCGCCCGCCACCTGGGAAACCGGCGCAAAAAGAAACAAGTCCTGAAAATCCCCATTCTGGGGTGCTGTCCCCCCATCCATGATATTGCCGCCCATACCGATCAGGTCCAATCCATAGGAGGCAATTTCCTGTTGTTTCTCGGCGCCGACCAGTTTGGTGATGGAAGCTTCCGGACCCGGTTGCTGGCCCTGTGACAGGGCCGTGAACATTCTGAAGTTGGTGTATT
>CAZNLR010000064.1:13754-17837 GCA_964574215.1 uncultured Rhodospirillaceae bacterium
CCAGTCGACCAGTTTCTCTCGAACGGCGCCATTTTTTGAGGCGGGCCGACCATCAATATCAAGCGACTGCGCCAGGGCGAAAATCTCGTCAAAATCGGGGCCGCCGGCATGACCGACCGCCATGCGTTCGTTCATTAAGGTGGTTAGCGCGACTTTCCACCCGTCGCCGATCTCACCCAGCCGTTGACTGTCGGGAACGCGAACGTCACTGAAAAACACTTCGTTAAAATGAGAATCGCCGGAAATTTGTTTAATGGGGCGGCATTCGATACCGGGAGACTTCATGTCGATGAAAAAGAAGGTAAGCCCTTTGTGTTTGGGGGCGTCAAAATCGGACCGCGCCAACAGTATTCCAAAATCCGCCGTGTCTGCGAAAGACGTCCATATTTTCTGCCCGTTAATCACCCACTCATCGCCATCCTGCACCGCCTTGGTTCTGACACCGGCCAAATCCGAACCCGCCGCCGGTTCCGAGAATAGCTGGCACCATAGTTCTTCCCCTCGCAAAGCGGGCTCAACATAGCGGTCCAGCTGTTCTTCGGTGGCAAAAGCAAACAATGTCGGAATACACATACCGAGACCCACCCGGAAGACGTTATAAACGAGATCGTATTGCCGTTCTTCCTCGTCATATATGACTTGCTGAATCTCATTGCCGCCGCGTCCGCCGAAACGGGTGGGCCAGGTGATGGCGGCATAACCGGCATCAGCTTTGATGGCTTGCCATTCCTTGGCATTTTTCCGGCTGAATGAATCACGGGTACGGTACTTTTCACCATATTTCCGGAGAAAATCTCTGACCGTGGCGCGAAATTCCGCTTCTTCCGGTGTATCGTTAAAATCCATCAGCCGCTCCCATCATTTTGCTTGATTTTCGAGCTGGTCCATCAGCCGCTCTTTCCAGTACAAGGGGCCGCCATTTTCCAACCCTAAGGATTTGGCGCGCTTGAAATACATGTGGCAATCCGCTTCCCAGGTAATGCCCATGCCGCCGTGGGTCTGAATGTTTTCCCGGGCTGCCAGTTGAAAAGCTTCGCTGGCCGAAAGGTGCGCCGTCGCGGCCGCCCTGGCCAGGTCGCCGGTGCTTTCTTCCAGAGCCCAGGCGCCGTAAAAAGCGTTAGAGCGGGCTAGCTCTCCGGCAATATAAACATTAGCAAGCTTGTGCTTGATTGCCTGAAAGGAGCCGATGGGACGGCCGAAGGCAAATCGGTCGATGGCATAGTCCCGGGCCATTTCCAGGCAAGCCTGAGCGCCGCCGATTTGTTCAAAGGCCAAAATGACAGCGGCTCGGTCCAACAGGGTTTCAACCGAACTCCAGCCCTGTCCATTGGTGCCGAGTTGTTCGACTTCGGCGTTTTCAAATTTCAGAGCGACAATGTTGCGGGAAGGGTCGAGCGATTTTACGGGGCTCGACGTGACGCCAGGTGATTTCAAGTCTAGGAAATAAAAACCAATTTCATCGCCGGCGTCTCGGGCGACAACGACTGAATAATCGGCAATCGCCCCTTCCACGACCGGAACTTTTGTACCGGTCAGGTATCTATCTTCAACCCTCGCATTAATGTGAGACGGATTTGGATCACCGATGCCTTCCGCCAAAGCGAACGAACAAATAATTTTTCCTTCCGCCATTTTGGGCAGCAACTCCGACTTCTGGGCGTCGCTACCATGGGCGCATATTGCTTCCGTGGCTAAGTACGCGGAAGTAAAAAAAGGAATTGGAGCCAACACACGGCCGATTTCCTCTGCCAACACGCATTGTACTTCCCCGCCGAGTTCGATGCCGCCGTATTTCTCCGGAATACCGGCGCCCAGCCAGCCCAATTCGGCGGTCGATTGCCATAGGTCGGCGTCATAGCGAATTTCCTCGTCGAAAACCCGGCGGATTGATGTCGTCGGGGAGTGTTCGCGCAGGAAATCTCTGGCGGTACTGGCGACGGCCTTGGCGTCTTCTGAAATATCGAAGTTCATCGATGTTCCGATCTCGTCCCTTCAGAATTGCCTGGTTTAGCCGGTGACTCGTTTCTGCGCTTCCTGATATTCGGCTCTCATTTTAGCAATCAAATCCGCCGTCGGGAGAATTTCATGAATATCGGAAACACCGTGCCCTGCCGACCAGATATCCTTCCAGGCGTGTTTTTCAACATCCAGATCCTTGCCGAAGTCGATTTCCTTGTTGGGCAGATTTTCGGGATCGAGACCGGCGTCGACAATGCTTTTACGCAAGAAATTACCGTGTACGCCGGAAAAAGCATCGGTATAGACAATATCTTTCAATGTGCTGTCGACGATCATCTCCTTATTCGCTTGATCGGTGTAGCATTCTTCCGTAGCAATAAATCGGGTTCCGATATAGGCGAAATCAGCACCGGCTGCCCGGGCAGCGGCAACATGGGCGCCGCTGGTCAAGCCGCCGGCCAACGCAATATAGCCATCGAAAAAGCTACGGACTTCGGCCAGTAGGGCAAACGGACTGGCCAGCCCGCCGTGGCCGCCGGCGCCGGCCGCTACGAGAACGATACCGTCGACGCCAGCTTCGATCGCTTTTTTTGCATGTTTGACATTTATGACATCGTGAAAGACCTTGCCGCCATAGCTATGAACGCCGTCGATTACTTCCTTGGCCGCACCTAGTGACGTTAGCAATAGAGGAACTTCGTGCTTTATGCACATTTCCAAATCGGGCGTTACGCGGGGATTGGAATTGTGAACGATAAGATTCACACCAAAAGTTCTTTGCGTGCAATCAAGCCGGTCGAATTCACCGTTTATCTGAACCAACCATTCCTCGAAACCTTCTGTCGTACGCTGGTTCAATGCCGGAAAGGAGCCAATCACGTCGTTCGCACAGCACGAAACAACCAACTCCACGCCTGAAGCCAAAAACATCGGTGCTGAAATCACCGGAAAATCTACATGTTCGAAAATATCTTTTTTCATTTGAACCCCAAAAAATAACCGATTGTACCCAATACTGTGCTCTGTTTTCTTGACGGCCTACTTAAAAATGTTTTCCAATGGCTAAATCTAAGGCCAAATCAGGAAAACATGCAGCTGTCAAAAGTAAAAAATCAACTGTGGACTTAATTGCATATATAACAATTAATTGCTAAATATGCAATAATATAAAATATATTCGACAGGTAAATTTTCTTAATTTAGTGGCTTTATGATACCTGTTAATGACGAGCATATAATAAATGAACCGAGCAAACAAAAATCCATCTGACAATGTAGGCGGCGTTCAGTCCGTTGAGGTCGGCACCCGTGTACTCCTTGCCGTAAAGAGCGGCGGCGGACCGATGGGGCTGAAAAAAATCGCTGACCTAGCCGGATTGCCCGCTGCCAATACGAGGAGATATTTGGTCAGCTTGATAAGGTCGGGCCTTGTTGAGCAAGATGCAACGACCGGTAAATACGATTTGGGGTCCGTCGCTTTGCAGATCGGATTGGCGGCGATCACCGGTTTAAATCTTGTGCGTACGGCTGTGCCTGTAATGACGGAACTGAGGGAGCTGGTGGGGGAAACGGTGGTACTAACCGTTTGGGGTGATCATGGCCCAACCATTATTCATTGGGAGGAGTCTCTGGCGCCGATTACAGTGAATACCCGGATCGGCTCGGTCTTTCCCGTGCTCAACACGGCGACCGGTCACGTTTATCTGACCTGGTTGCCGCGGCAGCAAACCAGGGATCTGGTAAAACAGGAATTGCGCCAACGGAGCAAAGACAATCCCATCGACGTTGAAGCAATTATCGAAACGACCAAAAATAACGGAATGGGCCGCTTTTTTATTGAGGATATGCGATCCCTAAGTACTCTTGCTGCGCCAATATTCGATCATGAAGCCAAACTCGCTGCCGTTATTACGACCTACGGCTACAAGGGAAAATTCGATAATTCTCTGTCTGGTTCCAATGCAAAAGCCCTCAAAAAAGCGGCCAACGAAATCTCTTATAAAATGGGATTTAACGAAGAATAACTTGCCCGATTTCGACCATTCATTATTATCTTGTCCGCAGGGTTAAATTAAAACCGGTTCTCACGGCCATTACACCTATTTCTATGGATCACCGTGACAT
>CAZNLR010000065.1:0-17221 GCA_964574215.1 uncultured Rhodospirillaceae bacterium
CACACCTGTTCACAACTTCGTTAATTTATCGACTGTCGATTAATTAATATCAATTGTTTACCACATGCGCCCAGAGCATGGCGGCGGCGAAGAAGATGAAAATGGCGCCGGTGCCGATGGCGACCCCTCTTTGAACCCTGGGTGAACCCAGCCAGACACGGGCCCGGTCGGCGGCCAGTACCAAGCCTACCTGCCAAACGATATTGATGAAAATCAGGACGGCTCCGAGGATTACCAATTGGGCGTTGGTCGACCCGGCTTCCAAACTAATAAAATTTGGAATAAGGGCCAAAAACAAAATGATTACCTTGGGGTTGAGAATATTACACAGCATGGCGTCACGCCACGCTTTGCGGGCCGACACAATCAGTCCGTTATTGGACAGTTCGGCTGCGGCTCCGCCTGACCTCGTGCCCTGGAAAAGACCTTGCGCGCCGAGCCATGCCAGGTACATAGCCCCGGCGACGGCCACCGCCTGGAACAAGGTCGGTGATGATATGATGATGACGGTAATGCCCAAGATGGCCAGCAAGGTATGCACCATCAACCCCAACTGCACCCCGGCGACGGTCGCCAGGCCGACCCTGGGTCCGGAGCTCATGGTGTAGCGGATGATCAGCATGGTATCCGGCCCCGGCGTCACGACGACGGCGCTGGAAGCAACAAGAAATGCAATGAATACGGTCGGTTCGATCAACATGGCGATGGAGGTAGGCGGCAAGCTTAATTAAGTCAAGACAGTGTCTAACATCGGCCCGAAAAGAAATTATTTCCTCATCCCCTTGTTGTAGGTAGATTAGATAACTCACTTCAAGAAATGAGATCAACACAATAACGGATAACGCCTAATGTCCAACGACCAGGAACAAGTCGACCGACGCAGCTCGGAAGGCCGGATAAATCTCGCCGAGCGCCGCACTTTTCGTCCGGGACAATATATTTTTCGGGAAGGAGAGATCGGCGATCTCGCCTATGTGGTCTGTTTCGGCAAGGTCGAGATCGTTAAGAAAAGGGACGGTCAGGAGGTTGTTCTGGGCACGTTGGGTGAAGGCGCAATGTTTGGCGAAATGGCCCTGATCGATAACGAACCCCGCATGGCGTCAGCCCGCGCAACGGACGGAAATGTCGAACTCCTGGTGGTGGCGCGCGATACCTTTCAACGCAAGTTGTCGTCGCTTGATCCTTTCACCCGGGGGCTGATTAAAATCCTGGCGCAAAATGTGCGCGCCAACAATCTGTGATGCAGGTCAATGACATTTGACGATGACATAGAAAACGCCGTCCTGGTCGAGCGGGACGGACCGGTGGTGACGGTTGTTCTCAACCGGCCCGAAAAACTTAATGCCCTCAACCGAGCAATGTGGATACGCCTAAATGAGGTGTTCCCTGAACTGGACGCAGATGAGAGCATCCGCTGCATTGTTCTCAGGGGCGCCGGCGACAAGGCCATGGGACCGGGCGCCGACATTTCCGAGTTCGAAACCTACCGTAACAATGCCGAACAAGGGGCCGAGTACGGCGGATATATGCACGGCGCCCTGGCCGCCATTCGCCAGTGCCGCCATCCCGTCGTCGCCATGATCAAGGGCCTTTGCGTCGGCGGCGCCATGGAATTGTCGCTGATGTGCGACCTCAGGATATGCGGTGAATCGTCGCGCTTCGGCGTGCCCATCAGCAAACTGGGGCTGGTCATGGCCTATCCGGAAATGGAGGCGCTGGTCGGGCTGGTCGGGCCCTCCGTGGCACTGGAAATCCTCTATGAAGCGCGGGTGTTCGCCGCTGAGGAAGCCAAGGAAAAAGGGCTGGTCAACCGTATCGTTCCCGATGATGAAGTAGAGGCGGCTGTGGCCGAAACCGTCGATAGGATTTGCGCCGGCGCCCCCCTGGTCAACCGCTGGCACAAGAAGTTCGCTTATCGCCTCCAGGGCGGCATTCATCCGATTCCGCCCCTGAGCGATGAGGAAAAAGCGGAAGGTTTTGCTTGTTTTGACACGGAAGATTACCGGGAAGGCATCCGGGCGTTTCTGGCCAAGGATAAACCCAAATTTAAAGGAAAATAAAAACTGTGAGTGAGGAAAACACGCTCTTGTCGGGCCTCCGGGTCATTGAGATGAGCCACGTCATGGCGGCGCCCACCACCGGCATGTTTCTGGCAGATATGGGCGCCGATGTGGTGAAAATCGAACGCCTGCCCAGGGGCGATGACGTGCGGGCGAACGCGCCTTTCAGCGACGACGAATCCGCCCCCTTTGCCATTATGAACCGCAATAAGCGGGGCGTCGGCCTCAACATGAAAACCGATGAAGGTAAGGCCATCCTGCACCGCCTGATCAACGGTGCTGACGTCTTTATCGAAAACTACCGTAAGGGAGCCATGGAGCATTACGGCGTCTCCTATGAGCAGATTAAGGCGGCATGTCCTAAATTAATCTATTGCTCCATATCGGGTTTCGGCCAGACGGGGCCCTATGCCGAACGCGGTGGGTTTGACCTGGTGACCCAGGGGATGAGCGGTCTAATGAGCATCACCGGTGAAGGACCCGGCCGCCCGCCGGTGAAGGTGGGCGCGCCGGTCACCGATATCATGGCCGGTGTTCTGGGCGTGACGGGCATATTAGCGGCGCTCAACAAGCGCCATGAGACCGGCCGGGGTCAGTTGGTTGATACCTCGCTCTTTGAGGCCGGTATTATGATGACCTATTGGCAATCGGCCATCTTTATGGCGTCGGGCCAAGTACCCGGCGCTATGGGATCGGCCCATCCCCTGATGGCGCCTTACCAGGCCTTCCAGACCAAGGACGGCTGGCTCAATTTGGGGGCCGCCAATCAAAACTCCTGGCTCAAAATGATTGAGGTAATAGGAGCGCCGGAATTGGCCGAAGATCCACGTTTTGAAAGCCCGGCAAGCCGCATGGACAATCTGTCGGCTCTCGTTGACGTACTCACTGGCTTTTACGTTAGAGACACGACCGACAACTGGATGACAAAATTGCAGGACGCGGGTGTGCCGGCCGGACCGGTTCTGGACATAGCCCAGATGACCAGCGATCCCCAGGCCCTGGCCCGGCAGATGATCCAAGAAGTCGGGACCTCCAAGGGCGGTCCCATGCGGGTGCTCGGCCATCCCATTAAATATTCCGATACCCCGGTCGATATTAATCGCCCCGCGCCCCTATTGGGCCAACACACGGCGGAGGTACTATTGGAAGCGGGCTATTCGCAGCGTGAAATCGACACCTTCGCCGATTCCGGGGTGACCAAGTCATAGGCACCTGGCACCATTTCGCCATCCGCCGACCGCCATTTTATTAATAATATTGTGAACAACTGTAAATTAATCAACAGTCGATAATTAATATTCGCCGTCGGAATTCTGCCGTTTTCCAATTTTGCGATGTGATTTGACTGCTAAATATTAAGAAAAATGTGAAAAGGTGTTAATTAATCGACTGTCGATTAATTAACCTTTACCGCCGCCATTTATCGGCGGCTTTATCGTCGCTGGCTTTGGCTTCGACCCACTGGGCTCCTTGGGCCGATTCTTCGCTTTTCCAGAACGGCGCCTTGGTTTTGAGCCAATCGATTAGAAACTCGCAGGCTTCGAAGGCGGCTTTCCGATGAGCGGACGCCGTCACCACCAGGACAATCCGGTCGCCCGGTTCCATTCTTCCATAGCGGTGAATGATGAGGCTATCCTGAAGCGGCCAGCGCGCCCTGGCTTCGGCTTCGATATCGGTCAGTTGCTTTTCGGTCATGCCTGGATAGTGTTCCAGGGTCATGGCGGCGATAGCTTCCTCCCCCGTCTCTTCCCCGATACCTTCCCTTACCAGACCTACGAAGGAACAGACGCCGCCGATTTCCTTATTACCGGCGGATATCGCGGCAATTTCGGCGCCGGCGTCAAAGTCCGCCTGCTGCACCCGGATCATTCTCTAACCTCCCGTCACCGGCGGGAAAAAGGCAATTTCGTCGCCTTCCTTAACCGGATAATCAAGCCCGGCATGGTCCTGATTGACGGCGACCTTAACGACCTCGGAATCGTATAAAGCGTCGGCGTAATTGTCGCCTCTTGAGCGTAGCCATTCGATCAACCCGGCTACATCGGTGACGGTGTCGGGCGGCGATACTTCTTCTTCGGCCACGCCCGCCTTTTCCCTCACCCAGGCAAAATACAGAATTTTCATCCCAACACCTCATTGAACGGCAAGAAATCGACCAACTGTCCCTCCGTCACCGTCTCTAATTCCTCAGGCAGTTCGATCAATCCGTCGGACTCGACCATGGAGGACAAGATGCCCGATCCGTCAACCGGGTACTTCTGGACCACCATATCGTTCCCCTGCCCCACCAATAGCGCCCTTAGCCATTCACGTCGACCGGGCTTTTTGTCGAAATCGAATCCGGCCGCCACTTTAAACCTTACCGGGTCCAGCCGCGACGCCCCGGACATTTGTAGGATCAGCGGTCGGGCGATGCACATGAAGGTGACCATGACCGCCACCGGATTTCCCGGCAGGCCGATAAACGGCACCTGACGATCACCGTCATCCACATGACCCAGGGCAATGGGGCGGCCCGGCTTGATGGCCAGTTTCCACATATGCAGCGCCCCCAGTTCCTCGACCGCCGTCTTGACGTGGTCCTCTTCGCCCATAGATACGCCGCCCGACGTGACCAGCAGATCATGGTCCCGGGACGCAGCGGCCAATCCATCGGTAATTTCCGCCAGATCGTCGGAGAAAATACCGATATCCGATACCGCGCATCCTAGCTGCTCCAGCATGGACATGATGGAATAACGGTTGGTGTCATAGATGGCGCCGGCGGGCAGGTCGTCACTGGCGTCCCGCACCTCGTCTCCGGTGGAAAAAACGGCTACCTTCAAGCGTTTGAAAACTTCTACTTCAGCGAACCCCAACGAAGCCGCCATGCCCACATCCTGGGGCCGCAGGCGAATACCGGCGGAAAGAACTTTATCGCCCACACTGACGTCTTCTCCGGCCTTTCTGAGGTTGGCGCCCTTCTTAATCCCCTTGGGAAGGATGATATGATCGCCGTCTTCCCGGCAATCCTCGACCATGAAAATCGTGTCGGGGCCTTCAGGTACGGGCGCGCCGGTGAATATCTGCAAGGCATCGCCCCGGACCGCGTCACGGTCCAAAGGATGGCCGGCGGCGATACGGCCGGTCACCGGCAGCGAGGTATCGCTATCACTATTGAGATCGTCGAAAAAAACCGCATAGCCGTCGACGGCGGAATTGTCGTGGGGCGGAATATTCCTATCAGCCGACAGGTCGCCTGCCAAAATCCGGCCCAGCGCCTCCCGCACGGGTACTTTTTCGATCTCCGCCAGACACGCCAAACGGCTGGAAAAAGCAGCCAAAGCCTCGGCGACGGTCATCGGCTTGTCGCCGGCCTGGAAGCATTCGTCCAATTCACGCATCCTCATGGCGTCTTCCCAAGATCGTCCAACGAGCAAGTTTTGACGATGAAGTCGGCGATGGCACTGACGTCATTAATGTCCAAAACAGGCACTGACAAACCGGCAATATCCTCATCGCTGGCGATGGCAACAATTTCAGGATCGTCTTTCTGCAACAGCGGTTTACCCACCGACGGACGGTGAACTTCCATTTTGGGGTGGGAATGCCACTTAAATCCCTCCACCAGCAGCAGATCGACGGGAGTCATACGGGCAATCAGCGCGTCAACCGATGGTTCCTCTTCGCCCCGCAATTCGTGCATCAGTGCCCACCGGTTGGCGGCGCTGATCATAACTTCCTTGGCGCCGGCAGCGCGGTGTTCATAGGAATCCTTGCCCGGCTCATCAATGTCAAATTCATGGTGTGCGTGTTTCATGGTTGAAACCTCAATGCCGCGATGGATGAGTTCAGGCACCAGTTTAACGATCAAGGTCGTTTTACCGCTGCCGCTCCACCCGGCCAATCCAAATATTTTCATGCCCGTCCCATTATTTCAATTACTCCGACGATGGGCCGTCGCTCTTTTCCGCTTCCGAGCGATTGTCCATATCATCAACATGTTTGAGACCGGCGCGGAGATAATCGTAACCGGTAACCAAGGTCAATACGGCGGCAATCCAGAGCCCGATCACACCGACATCGGTGGTCGACAACGGTCCAAACATGGGCCCTGCCGAACCGACGATCAGAAAGCCGAGCATCAGCATCTGTAACGTGGTTTTCCATTGGGCCAGCTTGCTCACCGGCACGCCAACCTGGGCGCCTGCAAGAAATTCCCTCAGTCCCGAAACCAAGATTTCCCGGCACAGAATGACCACGGCAGGCAAGATAGCGACACCGGGAATGCGATTGAAGGCCACCAGCATGAGAATCAAAGACGACACCAGCAGTTTGTCCGCAATGGGATCGAGAAATTTGCCCAGCATCGATTGTTGTGACAAAGCGCGAGCAAGATATCCGTCAAAAAAATCGGTCATGCCGGCGAGGGTCAAAATCGCCAGTCCCAGCCAATTGCCCAAGGGCGGATCGATATAAAATGTCGCCACCAGCAATGGAATCGAAGCAATACGTGACAAGGTCAGAAGATTTGGCAAGTTCGTCAGCATGATAGCTGATCCAATAGCTGACCAGACCGCATTTTAAAACCGATTTCTCTATTTATCTGGCTAATCATCTGGATGAAACCACTCATAAATTTTCAGCGCCAGACCTTTGCTGATACCGTCCACCGATTCGAGGTCGTTGAGACCGGCCTGGGAGACGGCGCGGGCCGAACCGAAATGGTGCAGCAGCGCCTTTTTCCGGACACCGCCGACGCCCTGGATTTCGTCCAGCGGCGAACGTTCGATATTCTTAGACCGCCGCGCCCGATGGGTGCCGATAGCGAAACGGTGGGCTTCGTCCCGCAGTCTCTGAAGAAAATACAAGACCGGGTCGCGGCTGTCCAAACGAAACGGCTCTTTTCCCGGCAGAAACATGCGCTCGCGACCGGCATTGCGGTCTGGCCCCTTGGCGATGGCGGCAACAGCCACATCACTGACGCCGAGTTCCTCAAAGACTTCCAAGGTAACGCCCAGATGACCGGCGCCGCCGTCGATCAGGATCAAATCAGGCCATTGGCCGGAATTCCTGTCCGGATCTTCTTTGAGCGCCCGGGAAAACCGCCGGGACAGCATTTCCCGCATCATGGCGTAATCGTCGCCGGGTTGGGGCTCTCCCGTCGCATGTACCGGCTCAGGAGAAACCGTGCGGATATTGAATTTCCGATAGGCGTTTTTAACGAAACCTTCGGGTCCGGCGACAATCATGGCGCCGACGGCGTTGGTCCCGGAAATATGGCTGTTGTCGTAGACCTCGATCCTCTCCGGCGGCGTATCCATTGCCATGATTTCGGCCAGATCCTCCAGCAATTTCCTTTGGGAGGCGCTTTCCGCCATACGTCTGGTGAGGGCGCGTTGAGCGTTATCCTGGGCCAACTGGATCAAATTCCGCTTGTCTCCCCGCCGGGGCGCCTCGATCCGCACCTTGCGTCCGGCCCGTTCGCTCAAAGCCTCGGCCAGCAAGGCCTTTTCCGGGACTTCTTCGCTTAGCAAAATCAACTTGGGCGGCGTTTTGTTGGCGTAGAACTGACCCAGGAAAGCCTCCAATATCTCGCCCGTTTCGGCGTCGGCGGTGTGGGCGGGATAGTGGGCGCGGTTACCGTAATTGCAGCCGGCCCTGAGAAAGAACACCTGGACGCAGGTTTGCCCGCCCGCCTGGTGCAAGGCCACGATATCGGCCTCGTTGACACCCGATGCATGAATATCCTGGTGAGCCTGAATGCTGGTCATGGCCTTGATCCGGTCGCGCAATAGGGCCGCTTCCTCAAAATTCAGACCGTCGCTCGCCGTCTGCATTTCGCCGGCCAGCTGTTTCTGAATTTCCTGGGATTTGCCGGTCAGGAAAGCCCGCGCCTGATCGACCAGCCGCAAATAGCCGTCCCGGTCCAGGATATCCACACACGGCGCGGCGCAGCGCTTGATTTGATAAAGGAGACAGGGTCGGGTCCGGGCGGCAAAAACGGAATCCGTGCAGGACCGCAGTAAAAATGCGCGCTGCAATACAGCCAGCGACTGATTGACCGCGCCGGCCGACGCAAAGGGGCCGAAATACTCTCCCTTTCGGCTTCGCGCACCCCGGTGTTTCAACACCTGCGGATAGTCGTGATCACCCGTAATCAATATGGACGGATAGGACTTGTCGTCCCGCAGCAGGATATTGTACCGCGGGCTCAACTTTTTAATGAGATTGGCTTCCAGCAGCAGAGCTTCGGCTTCCGTATGGGTCGACACAAACTCCATGGACCGGGTCAGGTTGATCATCCGTTTGATGCGGATGGATTGACGGTTAAGGTTGGTATAGCTGGCCACCCTTTTTTTTATATTTTTGGCCTTGCCGACGTAGAGCACATCGCCGTCGCCTTTGACCATCCGGTACACACCGGGACCGGTCGGTAAGGAATTCAAGTAGCTTCGTATGATTTCGACACCGGTAATATCGGAACCTACGCGCTGCTGGTCATCCCTATCCGACTGAATTGATGGGCTTATTTTTCGATCATCGGTCATTTTCTTGGGGGAATTGTCTTCCATTTCACACGATAGTCAAATGTTCAAATTTTCTATCCACCAAACCTGTGGATAAGTCTGTTGACCAATCAGGACATATAGGGAATTCCTCAATTTTCCTATCGGACTAGAAAATGTGCAAAAAATATGGGCAATTTTACTAAGTATTTGATAATTAACGGAAAAATGGCCCTGTTATGTTTCACCAATATTACAATCTGTAACAATCGAGTGAGCGCACATTTTTCGGGCCAATTTGGGTCCCTGTGTAAAACATTACCCGCATGGCTTCAAAAAACTCTAATCGTTTGAAGGACTTGCGTATTTTTTCTAATTCACCAGAGAAGAAATCCGGTGTTTAAAACCGATCTATCCGACCCTGGATCGTTCGATTTCCACACCCGCGCTGGAGGCGTCTTCGAAGACGTCGAGTTTCTCGATGCGGACCCGGGCGGTCCTCACCCGTTCATCACCCAGACACAGATCGGCAATTTGCTCCGCCAGCGTTTCCACCAAGTTCACATGGCCACTGTCGACCAAATTACGAATCCGGTCGGCCACGTCTTCATAGCAAACCACATCCGCCAGATTGTCGGAGTGAACCTCCGCGTCTTCACGCACGGCGAGATCAAGATTGATACGGACCCGCTGGGGTTTCTTGCGTTCGTGCTTATGCACGCCGATCAAGCAGGTCAGCACGAGGTCGCGGATGAACATATGACGCACGGATGTCTGGGCATCGGCGATACGAAAGGCGTGAACGACATTGGAATTCGACGCGGTCATTGCAGCTAACTACTCCCTAAAAACATTTTTCGGGGGGGCAAAACTATTCGCTGGACGGAATGCCCTGGCCAGGCTGTGACCAGCCCAAATGCTGCCCGGCATCCAAGGTCAACATTTGCCCTGTCATGGAGGGCGTGGCAAGGATAAACCGCACCGCATTGGAAATTTCTTTTGGATCCACGGATACTTTCAGAGGTGTCGCCCGCCATTGCCGGTCGAACTGTTCCTCGCTTTGGCGGGCCGACGGTAAGGTGGGGCCGGGTCCGATGGCGTTTACACGGATGTTGGGCGCCAGCGATTGGGCGCTGATTTGGGTCAATGTCCACAGCCCCGCCTTGCTGAGGGTATAGGAAGTGAAATAAGGGGTCAGATTATGGACCCGCTGATCGATCAAGTTGATAACATTACCTTTTTGGTCGCCGCCAATATGTGACGCCATGGCCTGCATGAGGAAAAAAGGCGCCCTCAAATTGACTTCCATATGAGCGTCCCAACTATCCCGCGTCACGCTGGCGACAGTGTCTTCCTCGAATATGGACGCGTTGTTGATCAGGCAGGTGACGGTTCCCAATTGCTCCGCCACAGCGGGCATCAATCCGGTTACCTGGCCTTCGTCCGCCAGATCGGCCTGAAAAGCGGCGGCCCTACCGCCCTTCTTGATGATATTTTCGGCGACCTCTGACGCCTGGTCCGCGGAATTATTATAGTGGACAGCGACGGCCCAGCCGTCAGCAGCCAAATCTTCGGCGATCACCCGGCCGATGCGGCGGGCGCCGCCGGTCACCAGGGCGACAGTGTCGATTGCATCACTCATGACCCCAGAATGGGAAATTGTAGAGAGAGTTTCAAGTGCCCCTGAAACTAATTAGGCGGGAATAAGCCGGTCGACGCCATACCCGATAGCCGCGATATAGACGAGATAGGCGATCAGAAAGACAGCCGCAACCGGCCTTCCCAGCACTTCCTGGCGGCCGATCATAAAGGGCATTAAGGCCAATGTGGCCGCCGCCATAATCCAGATATCAAGATTGATCACCCGCGACGGCACTTCCATGGGCGTTATTACGGCAACGATACCGACGATCCCCACCACGTTGAAGATGTTGCTGCCCACCACGTTGCCCACGGCCACGTCGGCATGCTTGCGGAAAGCGGCAACGACCGAGGCCGCCAGTTCCGGCAAAGAGGTGCCGAAAGCGATGACCGTCAATCCGATGACCGCTTCGCTGACGCCGAAGGTCCGGGCGATGGCGACACCGCCGTCCACCAGGAGCTCCGCCCCGTATATCAGCCCGGCAAAGCCGCCGATCAGATAGATCCAGGTCATCGGCATGGTATGGGGAATGTCCGGCGGTATATCGGCTAAATCCTCGGCCTCACGGATATGCATATCGGCGGCGCCGTTGCCGCCCCGTTTTTCCCGCATATAGGAATAAATCATAAAACCGGC
Organism: uncultured Rhodospirillaceae bacterium; assembly: GCA_964574215.1. GTDB lineage: Bacteria > Pseudomonadota > Alphaproteobacteria > Rhodospirillales > UBA2165. The sequence continues at coordinate 10,827 of CAZNLR010000065.1, forward strand.
GAAATAGACGATCAGGGCACAGCCCGCCCAGAGATCAATTTCACCCCTCAGGCTGAGCACCATGAACAACGCCGTACCGGCCATCAGCATCCAGCCGTCCCGTACCAAGGCGCCGGGCACACAGGCAATGGGCATCAGCAATCCGGCAACACCTAAAATTAATAAAACATTGGCGACGTTACTGCCCACCACATTGCCGATGGCCAGAGCGGACGAGCCCGACAAGGCAGCGTTGAGCGAGACCAATAGCTCGGGAGCGGACGTGCCAAAAGCGACCACCGTCATGCCGATCACCAGCTTGGAAACCCCCAACCGGTCGGCCAGGGATACGGCGCCCCGCACCATAAATTCGGCACCGCCCAAAAGCAGGACGAACCCGCCGATTACATACAAATACATCATGTCCACTAAACCATTCAGCAGATAACCGGAGCGCCCGATCACACCTTATCAGTGCCCGTTAATGGTTAAACATTCAATAAGAGATTGGAAAGGAGGAATCCCGAATAGCTAAAGGGGCCATTGTTTCTTCATTGTCTCCGGGACCGGCCCATGATAAGAAGCGCCCGATTGACAACAAACAGCCGACATTTGATTATGAAATATATCAGCACTGCTCTCTATATCGCCTTGATTTACTTGGTTAATTACGCCTTTTCCGTGGTGCCGCCGGTGGAACTGCCGGGGGGGACCATGTGGCCGCCGGTGGCGTTGCTGGTCGGCTTCGTTTTCGTCGTCCGTGACTTCGCCCAGCGGGAAATCGGTCACTATGTGCTATTGGCCATGGGTGTCGGCGTCGGCCTCAGCTATTTCATGGCCGATCCCCATGTCGCCATCGCCAGCGCCGTGGCCTTTTCGATTTCCGAGTTGGTGGACTGGGCCGTCTATTCCTTCACCAAACGTAAGCTGTCGGACCGCATTTTGGCGTCCAGCCTTCTGGGAACACCGGTGGACAGCGTCGTCTTTCTCACCATGATCGGCTTTTTCTCGGTCGCCGGCGCCATCGCCATGACCGTCAGCAAACTCATCGGCGCTTTCATCGTCTGGTGGCTGATCAGGCGACGGGAAGATACGGTGGAATTGGAAGCGAAGGCTTAGGGCGGACTCTCTGTCAGACTTCACCTAAATTTTTCTTTATCTCATCGACGTCATAAGTCAGTTCTGCCAAGGCAGCTTCGATGAAGTTTTCCAGCAAGTCGAATTTACTTTGCTCGAAATTGACGCCGGGGTGACCGTCCGGGTCTTTGTACCAGCAGAGAAAGCCGAAGACGAAGGTGAAGACATCCAATTCGGCCTTACCGGCGGTCTCATCAGTCGTCCAGGTCCTTTCCAGGGACCTGAACACATTCGAGACGGCGACACCGGCGCCCAGACAGTCGAATTCCCGGCAAAAGCCGAACCCGTCATCCTCCAGATGATCGAAAATATGGCACCGGTGGGCGTCGACGTTTAAATTCCGGCAGACCTGGCCCGCCGGTTTTTCGTAGCCGGGCACACCGAATTTGGGTGCGACGCAACAAAGGGAATCGCACACTTCGCAATCGGGCTTGAGTTTGGACTCGTCGAAATTCCACTTCCTGGAAAAAATTTTAGTATCCGAGATATCCATCAAACGGCCTCGATATCACCCCTGGCCATTTCGGCCGCGAAACTTTCGGCGTATCCCGCCATTCCCCCAGCCACGATCGCTTCTCTGATATCTCTCATCAGGTCCTGGTAATATTGCAGATTGTGCCAAGTGAGCAGCATGGGACCCAAAATCTCGTTGGCTTTGATCAAATGATGCATGTAGGCGCGGCTGTAACCGGTACAGGCGGGACAGACGCAGGCATCGTCGATGGGCCTGGGGTCGTCGGTATGGCGGGCGTTGCGGATGTTGATTTCCCCCCGCCGGGTAAAGGCCTTACCGGTGCGGCCCGAGCGGGTGGGCATGACGCAATCGAACATATCGACGCCCCGCATCACCGCGCCGACGATATCGGCAGGCGTTCCCACCCCCATGAGATAGCGGGGATAATCGGTGGGTAGATGGGGCGTGGTAAAGTCCAGCGCCTGGAACATAACCTCCTGACCTTCTCCGACGGCGAGCCCGCCGATGGCGTAACCGTCGAAACCGATTTCCATTAGCCCTTTGGCCGACTGTTCCCGCAAATCGTCGAACACGCCCCCTTGAACGATACCGAACAGACCGTAACCGGGACGTTCCGTGAAAGCCGCCTTGGATCGGACCGCCCAGCGGAGGGACAACTGCATGGAAGTGTCGATCAGCGCCTTGTCATCGGTGTGAGCCGGGCATTCGTCCAGCACCATCGTAATATTGGCATCCAATTGCCGCTGGATTTCAATAGAGCGCTCCGGAGTCAGCTCGTATTTCTGGCCGTCGATATGGGATTGGAAAGTGACACCGCTCTCCTCCATTTTCCTCAATTTGGCCAGCGACATGACCTGAAACCCGCCCGAATCGGTCAAAATGGGCATTGGCCAATTCATAAAATCATGGAGCCCGCCCAGCTTTTCGATCCGGTCCGCCCCCGGGCGCAGCATCAGATGATAGGTGTTGCCCAGAAGGATTTGCGCCCCCGTCGCCGCCACCGAATCCGACAGCATGGCCTTGACCGTACCCGCCGTACCCACGGGCATAAAGGCGGGCGTATCGATCCCCCCATGGGCCGTTTCGATGCGCCCCAGTCTGGCTTGGCCATCCGTCGCCAGCAGATTGAAGGAAAATTTGGTCATGGTTGCTGCCGTTCCAACAGACAGGCGTCACCGTAGGAGAAAAAACGGTACTTCTCGGCGATGGCGTGTTCGTAGGCTTGTCTCATTGTTTCCATTCCGGCAAAGGCCGATACCAGCATATACAATGTAGAACGGGGCAAATGAAAGTTTGTCAGCATTTTGTCGACAATGCGAAAGTCATATCCGGGCGTTATAAAAATATTGGTTTCGCCGGTATAAGGATGGAGTTCGCCTGCTTCATCCGCTGCGCTTTCAAGCAGACGAAGCGATGTTGAACCGACAGCAATCACCTGATTGCCGGCCTCCTTCACCATATTAATTGTGGCTGCGGCGATATTGTCCACCTCGCCCCACTCGGCATGCATGACATGGTCGTCGGTATCGTCCACTTTGACCGGCAGGAAAGTCCCCGCCCCCACATGCAGCGTGACGAACGTTTTGGCGACGCCCCGGGCGGCCAAGGCTTCCAACAAATCAGGCGTAAAGTGCAATCCGGCGGTGGGCGCTGCGACCGCCCCGTCGACGGCGGCGAAGGTCGTCTGGTAGTCGCGCCGGTCGTTGCCGAAAATGCCGTTCTTTTCCCGCTTGATATAGGGCGGCAGGGGCATATGGCCGTATTTGTCCAAACCGGCATACAAATCCGCCGAAGTCTCGAAGCTGAGCAACGCTTCGCCGCCGTCCCGTTTATCGGTGACGTCGCAGGCGAAATCCTCGGCGAAAACCAGTCGGTCCCCCGTTTTCAGCCGTTTAGCCGGGCGGGCAAAGGCCCACCAGGCGTTGGGGGTCGCTTGTTTGTGCAGCGTCACTTCCACATTGGCATCACCCCGTTTGCCGAAGAGGCGGGAGGGAATGACCTTGGTATTGTTGAAAACCAGAATATCACCGGGGGAAAACAAGTCGGGCAAATCCGTGATACCGCAATCGGCCAAACCATCGCCAATATGCAGCAGCCGCGCCGAATCCCTCGGCCGGGCGGGTGCTTGGGCGATTAGTTCCTGAGGCAGGTCGAAATCGAAATCGTCGACACGCACGTGATGTTATTCCTTATTAAATCCGGGCGGACCCTACAGGAAGTGTGGTTTGCGGGCAAACCCTGCGGCGACTATGATACGGCCATGATCGACGATATTTACAACACCGACGTGCTTCGCCTGGCCGCCAATATTGGGCGAACCGAGCGGCTGAAAACCCCCGATGCGACGGTCTCCCTGAGGAGCCCTCTCTGCGGATCGAGTATCGAGGTCGATATTATAGTCTCCGATGAAAACGACGTTACCGATTACGCTCACTCCATTAAAGCCTGCGCTTTGGGCCAGGCTGCGGCCTCGGTGATGGCGGCGGCGGTGATCGGCAAAACGCGGGAAGATATCGCCGCAGTCAAAGTGAAAATGGAAGCGATGCTCAAAGACGAAGGACCGCCGCCGGAAGACGGAGATTGGACCGCCCTCGCCGCCCTGGCCCCCGCCAAGGACGCCAAACCCCGCCACGGCGCCATCCTGTTGCCCTTCGATGCAGTGCTTAAGGCGATCGACGAGAGTCGAGATTAAGTTTCAAATTTCTCAGCGTGGAAGTCGGAATAGCGCCGTCATCCATTGACGCAATCAAACCTGTTCTCGCGGCTCAAGCGACTGTTCCCATTTTTGGATTACTTGATCCAATCCATTGAGCATCGATTCACCCACCTCGCCGCCATCACCCTTCAAATCCTGGGCATGTACCAGGTGGATGGAATTGATATGCAGTTCGATAACGTCGGTCGCCAGGGAGGATATCGGCGGCGACATCCGTTCGATCATGCGGCAAAGCTGATTGCTGATAATGGTCAAAAGGTCGTAGCCGAAGGTGCCCCCCTTGCCTTTCAAATTGTGGGCAATGTGAAATAATTGCTTGAGACACTCGGCCGGGTCAAGGTTGCCGCCAACGAGTTTCTTTTGGGCCTCACGCAATTCATCGATATCCGTTTTCACATGGGCGACAAAATCGTCAGCAAGTTCGGCGATTGATTCTTCGGCTTTTTCCAAGACGGCCTCGGTAACCGCATTTGGACCGCCATATTTAATTTTGGATTTCAAAGGGTTGGGCGGATTAAACAACACAACCCTCTCCTCGCCGGTCATTTTTCACCTTCTCATATTAGTTGATATTTTTTGTTACTAATAATCACTCACAAAATTGAAATCTATAAGTAAAAACCGAAGACCTTCGTGATTTCAGAAGGCCAAAATTTAATACAGAACATTATTCCGATTAATATCTGCATAGCGTAGCAGCAAATAGTGTTTATTTAGCCGGCACCTGGGATCCTTCGGCCTCGGAAACGGGACCGTATTCAAGTGTCGGGGCGAGACGGGCTCCTGCTTGGTGCCCCCACATCCACAATAGCACTGTCAGGGCGGCACCGATGGCAAGAGTGATCGCAAGGCCGAGGAATTCTGCCACCCAACCCATGGCCGCCGCACCAATGGCCGGCAGACCCCAGGCCAGCACGGCGGTAATGCTGATGACCCGGGCGCGAACTTTCTGCTCCACTGTATTTTGTATCAGGGTTTGAGCGGTTATCGACCCGGCGACAATGGCCATACCAACGACAGAGATCAGAATTGCGCCGACCCATATATTTTTAGCCATGACGAATAGCAGCATGGATAAGGCGGAGATCAAAAGCGACCAGGTAAACAACTTGGTCAAGCCTTCGATCTGGCCGCGATGGGCGAGCCAGAACCCGCCGATCATGGCCCCCAATCCGGTGGCGGCGAGCAGGATGGACAAGCCCTCAGCGCCCATATCGAACATCTGGTCCGAGACTCCCGGCACGAGATCGATATAGGGCCGTATTAGCATGGCCGTCACCGACAGCAAAAAAAGCAGGAAAAAGATGCCCCGGTGGTTCATGGCATAGCGGAAACCTTCCAGAAGCTCGTGGATCATTTTGGGCCGTTCTTCGGCGGCGGGCTCCCGCTTATCCGTCTTTTGGAAAAACAAGGCGACATAAAAGACGGAAAACATGCCGGCCGCTATGGCGATGATCACCGGCACGTCAAGGATCTGAATCAGCCCGCCGAACAAGGCCGGACCGAGAAACCGGGCCATATTATAGGTTGCAGAGTTCATGGCGATGGCGGCCGAAAGATCAGCCTTAGGCACAAGATGATGGACGAAGGACATGCGCGCTGGAATGGTCGTCGCCTCGGCGGCGCCCACCACCACGGACAAGCCGACAATGAACGTAATGTTGAGGGAGCCGGTCAGCGCCAGAACGGCCGTAGCGACGCCGCCCGTCACCAGCACCGCCTGACCTATCCGCATCACCCGCAAGTAACCGAAGCGATCAGCCCAGGCGCCGGCGATGATCGTCATGAAGACCATGGGAAAAGTATCGGCGAAGGCGACGATGCCGAGCCACGCCGGTGAGCCGGTCAATTCCCAGGTCACCCAGCCGAGAGAAACCTTAAAGAGCCAGCGGCCGGTTATATTGGTGCCGTTGCTCCACCACAGCAGCCGGTATCCGGGATGGGATAAGGCCCGGCCGATGCCGCCGAAAAGAGAATCTGCCGCCATATGCTTTGCACCTGATTTTCGGTCCGCGTCTAATTGAGAGTCTGACGCGGTTCCTTATTGCCCGGCCAAAGCCCATCAATAACTTAGGCAGTAAAATCCGG
>CAZNLR010000066.1:0-15999 GCA_964574215.1 uncultured Rhodospirillaceae bacterium
TACCGAGAATCGGCAGCGCCAGCATGTAGGCGGAGCGCAGATTCCCCTTGAAGAAGGGCGTCAGGACAGCGCCGACAATGAGCAGCAGGCCAGGCGGAAACTCAGCGGTCATAGTAATCCTCGTCTCGCATGAGGATTTTGCGCAGCTGCTTGGAGGTCAGCACCAAGGCGAAAGACAGGAGAAAGCCGAAAAAGCCGAAAAAGCCGAACCAATTTTCGAAACTGTAGACAACGTGCTTGTGATAAAAAAGGTCGGCGAGCATGAGACCGGCGCATACCACCACCAGTGCCCAAAAAATTTTGTGGACATTGTTGATATCGTCCAGCCAATAGCGCTTCCCATCCGGATTTTGATGAGCGTTTTCAGATTGCTGATTGTGCGATGGCGTATCGGTCATAACGCGGTCTCCGGATCAGGGTTTGCCGGTAGCCAGCGGTGCCAATAGATGGGCCACGTCGCTGGCGAAGAAAAAGAGAACAAAGGTGCCCGCCGCTGAGATGCAGATGGCGATCAGGCTGAAGAGCGGCGCTTCCTGGATGCCAGACCTGCCGCCGTCGACGGCCGCCGCACCAACCGACTTTGTCGCCGGCAACGGTCTGAAAAAAGCGCGCGCCACGATGGGGAACAGGTATGCCGCGCTCAAAAGCGACGACAGCATCCAGACGCCGATATAGATATATTGCTCCGCCTGGGCGGCGCCCATCATCATGTTCCATTTACTCCAGGCGCCGCCCGTCGGCGGCAGACCGGCGATGCTGAGGGCGCCAACAAAGAAGGCCGCCATAGTGACCGGCATTTTGCGGCCGATGCCGTCCAGCTCGCTTACCAGGGTAAGATGATGGGCCGTATAGATGGCGCCGGCGCAGAAAAAGAGAGTGATCTTGCCGAAGGCGTGCATGGCGATATGGATGCCGCCACCGATAATGCTGGCCCCCGTGGCTATGGCGGCGGCCAGGACGATGTAGGAAAGCTGGCTCACGGTCGAATAGGCGAGGCGCGCTTTCAAATTGTCCTTGCGTAACGCGACGATGGAAGCCAGCAACAGAGTCGCCGATGCCAAGGCCGCCAGCAACGTCGCGGCTCCGGTGCCATGCAACAAGTCGATGCCGAATATGTAGATGACCACTTTGAGAACGGTGAACACACCGGCTTTGACCACGGCGACGGCGTGCAATAGGGCGCTGACCGGCGTCGGCGCCACCATGGCAGCCGGCAGCCACCGGTGAATGGGCATCAACGCCGCCTTGCCGATGCCGTACATATAGAGGAACAAGAGCAGGCTAATAGCAGCCCCGGATACTTTGCCGTCGAGAATGCCCCCTGCCTTGAAATCGAGGGTGCCGGTGGCGTGCCAGGTCCAGATGATGGCCAGCAACTGCAAGCCGATGGAGGTGCCGAGCAATATACCCAGATAGGTGCGGCCCGACTTCATGGCCTCCGGTTTGCCCGAATGAGTAACCAGCGGGAAAGTGCAGATGGTCAGGATTTCATAGCAGATAAAGAGCGTCAGCATGTTACCCGCGAAGGCGACGCCAACGGCGCTGGCCAAAGCGATGGCGAAGAAAAAGTAAAAACGGGTCTGGTTCTTTTCGTTGTTGCCGCGCATGTAGCCGATGGAATAGAGGGAATTGACGATCCACAATCCCGACGCCACCAACCCGAACAGCATGCCCAAGGGCTCAACGGTGAAGGTGATATCCAGGCCGGGAAAGATTTCAGTTATGGTGACGCTGGGCCGTTTGCCGTCCAAAATAACATGGGTCAACGTTCCCACCACCAGGAACATAAACACGGCGGTGACCAGCGTTACCGTTTCCCGCAGGTTGGGAATTCGTCCCGTCAGCAATATGAGGAGCGAACCCACAAGAGGAATGGCAATGGCCCAGATGATGGCGTTTTCAGGCGAACTCATGGACCACCTCCCATCAGCGACTTGGCCGCCGCCATGGCGGTCGATACCGTGAGATCGGTGTTAACGCCGAAATAAATGTTAGCCCCCACCAGCAGCCACATGGGGATCAACATTCCCGCGGGCGCTTCGCTGATCTGCGCCGCGTCGTCGGCCCTTGCTTTAAAATAGGCGGCTTCCACGATCTTCCAAAAATAAATAATCGCCAGCAGGGAACTCACCAGAATCAAAACCGCGACGATCCACCATTCTTTTTCGATGGCGGCCATGATCAGATACCATTTGCTGACAAAACCGACGGTTAAAGGGACGCCGATGAGGCTAAATCCCGCCAATACGAATGCCGCCATGGTTATCGGCATGGCCCGGCCGAGCCCCGCCATGTCATCGATATTGACGGATTTGATGCGCAGAAAGACACAGGCCAAAACCAGGAACAGGGCGGATTTCATCAGCGCGTGGTTGAAGAGATGAAGAATGCCCGCGGCTAGACCGGTGGTGGTTACCAGACTGACGCCGATGACCATATAGCCGATCTGGGCGACGCTGGAGTAAGCCAGCAGGCGCTTGGCGTTGGTCTGAAAGATCGCCACCGACGACATGGATATGATGGCGACGATGCTGAGGACCAGGAGGAATTCATCGACCGGTAGTGCAGCGAAGACCTCTGCGCCGAAGACGGTGAAATAGATTCTCAAAAATACGTAGACGGCGACTTTGGTGGCTGTGGCCGCCAAAAAGGCGGTCACCACCGATGGGGCGTAGGCATAGGCGTTGGGTAACCAGACGTGCAGAGGGAACAGCCCCAGCTTCAAGCCAATGCCGATGGTCAGGAAACTGATGGCGACCAGGATGGTCCGAGTTTCGGCAACGGCGGGCAGGCGTTCCGCCAGATCGACCATATTGAGCGAGCCGGTCATCTGGTACATGAGGCCGACCCCGATGACATAAAATGTCGCGCCCACGGTCCCGAGCATCAAATACCGGAAGGCGGCAGTGAGGGCGCGACGTTCGGAGCCCAAACTTATCAGTACGTAGCTGGAAAGGGACGAGATTTCCAGGAAGACGAACAGGTTAAAGGCGTCGCCGGTGATGGTGATGCCAAGCAGACCGGCCAGGGTCAACAGATACATCGAGTAAAACAGATAAATGCGGTCCGCAGGGATTTCCGCGGTGACGCTTGAGGGCGCAAACAGCATGGTAATGGAGCCGATCCCGGAGACGATAATCAGAACGAACGCCGACAACTCGTCGACTCGGTACTCGATGCCCCATGGCGCGGCCCAGCTTCCCAAGAAATAGACAATCGGTTTGCCGCTTTCAACGACGGCCCCCAGCAGCGCCAGGGAGATCGCCAATCCGAGCCAGGAGACAATCAACGCCAGCAGCCAAGTGGCCTGCCCCCGCCTGAAGATCAGGCACAAAGGAGCGGCCAACAGGGGGACCACTACCTGAAGGGCCGGAAGGTGTAAGGCGACGCTTTCCGGCAGGCCCTGAAATATGGCGACGAGAAGGGAGTTCATGCTTCCTCCCTTTCCAATTCGTCCACCTCGTCTTCCTCGATGGTGCCGTAGGCTTCTTGAATCCTTACTATCAGTGCAAGCCCCAAAGCCGTGGTCGCCACGCCAACAACAATGGCTGTCAGGATGAGGACATGGGGGAGGGGATTAGAATAGTGTTTGATGGCCTCGTCCAGAATGGGTGCGGCGCCACCGTCGATTTTACTCATGGATATGTAAAAAACGAAAACGGAGACCTGGAAAATGTTCAGGCCGACGATCTTTTTCACCAAATTGCCATGGGAAATAACGACATAAAATCCGGCCATCATCATGACGACGACGATCCAGTAATTGATCAGGCCTGGCAGACTGTCCATGGATTAGTAGTCCTGCCCGGCGAATACGAAGAAGATTGTGACCATGGTGGCGGCGACGGTGGTGCCCACGCCAAATTCGATCAGCAATATTCCGAGATGCTGGCCCGCCACGGGATCGCCAGCCAGCACATTGTAATCGAGATAGTTGCCGCCCAGCAGCATGCCGAATACGCCGACCCCCGCGTACAAAAGAACGCCGCCCGCCAGCAGGTAGCGAGTCAACCAGGCGGGCAGGACCTTGCGGCCGTTTTCGACGCCGAAAATCAGGGCGTAGAGAACGAAGGCGGAGGCGAAAATGACACCGGCCTGAAAGCCGCCGCCCGGCCCAAAATCACCGTGAAACTGAACGTAAAGTGCGAACAGCAAAATGTACGGAATCATAAATTTGGCGGCGACGCGCAGGATGGAATGCCGGTTCATACTTCTTCCTCCCGGTCCTCCGGCACGACGGTTCGTCGCTGGCCGGGCCGCCACCGATTGCGTCCGCGGCCCAAAAGAACCAGAACCCCGATCGCCGCCGTGAAAATCACCACTGTTTCCCCCAAGGTGTCGTAGCCCCGGTAACTGGCCAAAACCGAGGTGACGATATTCGGCACCCCGACTTCTTTTCCCGATTCCTGCACATAGCGCGGATATACGTGCTTGTTGGCCGGCGCATTCGGGTCGCCATAGACCGGCATGTCCAGCGTGCCGTAGATGAGGGCCGCGCCGGTGGCCAAAACGATGATCATTGGGAGATAGTTCTTTTTTAACAGCGGTTTTTCGACGGCGGATGTAATGGCCAAAGTGGCGAGCATGAGCAGTGTCGAGATACCTGCGCCCACGGCTGCTTCGGTGAAGGCCACATCGACGGCGGTCAGGTGCACCCATAACGCCGCCGCCAACAGGCTGAAGATACCCGACAGCATGACCACGGCGAAGAGGCGTCTGATGACATTAATGGCGATCGCAGTTGCAGCCATGAACAGCAGGAGTACGATGTCGATAAAACCGTCTATGGTTTCGCTCCTTCCTCGTTGCTGTTGGCCGGGCTGTTTTCTGTTTTGTCGCGCGGGCGGCGGTCCTCTTTCAGGATCGGCTGGCGCCCACCGCCCAAGGCCGCTTGAGCCAGCGCATGGGTGGCCGCCGGACTGGCGAGGACGACAAAGGCCAAGATCAAAAACAGCTTAACGGAAATCAGGCTGAAGCCCGCTTGTAGGGCCATGCCGAGGACCATCAGGCCGATACCCAAAGTGTCGGCGATCCCGGCGGCATGCATGCGGGTGAAGAAATCCGGCATACGCAGCATGCCGACGGCGCTGATCAGCAAAAAAGCCGATCCGGCCAACAGGAATATCCAACTCAGGACATCGACGACCACGGTTACAAATCCCCCAAATTGTCACTGGTGTGGGGGTGCCCCAAATGGCTGAATTTGAAAAATTTCATGATGGCGATGGTGCCGATGAAATTTATCAGCGCATACAATAAGGCGATATCGAGAAATTCAGGCCGCTCGGTCAAAAAACCCATGACGGCGATCAGCAGAAGCGCTTTGGTGCCGAACAAATTAACGGCCAGGATATGATCGTAAATGGTTGGCCCCACAAATGCGCGGACAAGGACCAGAGCCATGGATACCATGATGGCGAGAGTAGCGGCGATAAACATCAGACAGCCCCTCCATCCGTGATTTCCTCGTTCTCGTCCGCCATACCTTCCATCTCCGTCGCCCGTTTATCCATGCGCTGAGATTCGACTTCCTGGGCGGCGCCCTCGGTCAGGGCGTGAACGTCGATGATCTGATGAGCGGTGGTGACCGAGACCGTACCGGGGGTCAGGGTGATGGAATTGGCGTAGATAACCTGGCCAAGTTCCGTTTTCTGGCTGGCGGGCGTTCGGAACAGGACCGGACTGATGGGCAGTTTCGGATCGATGATGATGCGGGCGACGTCGATATTGGCCTTAATGATTTCCCAGGACAGCCATGGCAAATAGGTAACCGCCCGCCATCCGAGATGAATCGGATGACCTTCATGGTCGACGAGATCCATCCGGTGGGCGATCAATACAACCGTGATGCAAGATGCGATGCCAAGCCAAATGAGAAGAGGCTCGTAGTGACCCGATAACAGCAGCCATATAATGAACAAAACTATGGCCAGACTGAACTTCTTTAACACACCATCCCCGTTAAAGTTATGGACTTAGTTTGCGCCGCCGACGCTATTTTTTGTTGTTTTTCGCCGGCGGAAGAAAACTAGCGGCCTTTTATCCCGGCTTCAAGGCAGTTCGACGGCATAATCCTTTATGGGACGTATTTCTTTGATTAACCCTTGTTTTTTGAGGAATTTGGCAAAGCGGTTATAGCGGGCCCGGTCCAGAGCGGCGGGCCGAAGGGCGAATCTCGGCATGGTGTCCCGCCAGGCTCTTTTGTTAAGTTCGTCATTGAGATTTTTGTGAGCGCCGATAAACGCCGCCCAGCTTTCCACTGGATGATTAACCAGGAATTGCGCGCCTTTCTCCAGGGCGTCGAGGAATTTCCGGTAGCGGGCATCGTTTACCTTTGCTTTGTTGGCGACAATGATCAATTCATCATAGGCGGGGACGCCTTCTTCTTCAGGATAGAAAGCGCGCCCCGGTTTTTTAACAATATCCATCTGATTGAGCTCGAAGTTTCGAAAGGCGCCGATCACGGCATCCACTTTTCCGGCGACTATCGAGGGCGACAGAGAGAAGTTGACGTTGACCAACGTAACATCTTTAAGGGTCAAACCGTATTTCTGTAGCATGGCGGATAACAGGGCGTCTTCGAATCCGCCGACGGAAAAGCCGATTTTCTTACCTTTGAGATCGGCGATCTTCTTGATTGGCCCATTCTTCAGGACCACCAAAGAATTTAAAGGTGTGCTCACCAGAGTGCCGATGCGGATCAAAGGTAATCCTTGCGCAACTTGGACATGGAGTTGCGGCTGGTAGGAAACGGCCAGATCGGCTTTACCGGCGGCCACCAATTTGGGCGGATCGTTGGGGTCGGCGGGCGCGATTAAATCCACATCCAGTCCGGCGTATTTAAAAAATCCCTTTTGCTTGGCCACGATCAGAGGCGCATGATCCGGATTGACGAACCAGTCCAGCATCAGGGTCAGTTTTTCGGCGGCGTTGGCAGGCGCGACTGCTAAGAACAAAACAGATGCGGCTGCGGATGTTAGTTTCAAGAGTGAAGATTTCATTGCTGTTTCCTACAAGTTTAGTCGTGACTGGGTTGAGTTTCGGGAAGCCAGACGAGCGCCCGCTTCAGCGTCGCGTCGACGGCGAAATAAAGAACAATGGCCATGACCGCCAGGACAAAAAGGGCAGCGAACATGACGTCGATCTGCATCCTTCCGTTGGCATGCATCATCAAATAACCGAGGCCGCTCGACGACCCTACCCATTCGCCGACGATGGCGCCGATGGGTGCAACGGCGGTGGCGACGCGGAGGCCCGATGCAAAGGAGGGCAAGGCGGCCGGAATTCGTAAATGACGGAGGATCGTCCAGCGGGTCGCGTTCATGGTGCGGGCGAGATCGAGATAGCCGGGCTCGGTCTGTCGCAATCCGTCATAAAAGGCGGCCGTAACGGGGAAATAGATGATCAGTGTCGCCATCGCGACTTTGGACGCCATGCCGTAGCCGAACCAGAGGGCCAGCACCGGTGCCAGGGCGAAAACCGGGATGGCCTGGCTGGTGACCAGAACGGGCATGAGCCACCGCTGGGCCGGACGGAAATAGCCCATGATCAGGGCGCTGACGGTTCCCAATATGGTGCCGCATAGGAGTCCGAGGATGATTTCCGCCAAGGTGGTGCCGGCATGGCCGAAAATTATATCCGATCGGGCCACCAGCGCCTTTGCTACCAGATCGGGGGACGGCAGGATGTAGGGCGGGCTGGCGGTGATCCATACGATGATCTGCCACACCAGCAGTAGTCCGACAAAAATGATCAACGGACGCAACAGGACCATCTTACGCCTGCCTCTCATCGGCGTGGGCCAATCGATCCAGCAAATCCGCCTGGCCTTCCAATACCTGCAGGTCGTGAAGGTCGCGAGGGGTGGCTCCCGACAATTCCAAAGGTTTGGCCAGGGATACGGGCCGGCCCGACAGGACATATATACTGTCGCCGAGCCGCAGGGCCTCTAGCGGGTCGTGGGTGACCAACAGGACTGTCCGGCCCGATAATAGCTCGGCGGCCATGTCCTGGAGCCGAACCCTTGTAATCGCATCCAGGGCGGAAAAAGGTTCGTCCATAAGAACGACCGGGCGGTCTTCCATCAGGGTGCGGGCAAGGGCGGCCCGTTGCCGCATACCACCCGACAATTTGTTCGGCAAATCGTCAGCATTGGCGGATAAACCCACCCGGTCGAGCAGATGTCTCGCCCGTTCCCGCGCATGCCGTTCAATGCCGACAGTTCCCCGCAGTCGAGCACCGAGATCGATATTGTCCAAAACCGATAGCCACGGCAGCAGCAAGTCCTGCTGCGCCATATAGGCGGCGCGTCCGGCCAGCTCATTGCTATCCGAACATTCAATAGATACATCGGTAGCCCTGGGAATGAGTCCGGCGATCAATCGCAACAGCGTGGTTTTACCAACACCGCTGGGGCCCAACAGGCAGGTCCATTTGCCGGCGTCCAGTGAGATATTCAGGTTTTCGAAAAGAATGTCGGATTCGAAAGCCAGGTGTCCGGCCCGGACAGTCACCGACACTGGATTTAATTCTGAAGGATGGAATATTTCTGATTTTGCCATCACGCACTCGTCCCTACGCCGGTCCTAGCCGGATCAGGTTCGAGGGGTCGTCTCGGGATTGAGACCTCTCAGCCGGTAATCGGCTCCCCCCAGTGGGTAAGGCATGACTATGCCTTCGCCTTGCGAATGACGCAACACGATTTTTATGAGGAAATTAGAGAATCAGCTATCGCTGGATTTTTCGTTATAGTACAGCCAAGCGGCAAAGGCGGCGCAGACAACGCCGAAAAATTCAGCGTAGATCGTCCATTTCGGCGCAACAGCCCGAATATCGACGACAATCGTGACAGCGATTATCAATCCCAGGATGAGGCAAATTGTGATACCTCTTTTTCTTTTCGAACTCGTCATAGGCATGGTAATTTAAAACTCCCATGGTTTTCGAGTTGTACAAAGAATTGACCTAATTATAGTCAAATATTCGTAACTATCAATTGTGTTATTCCGAAACAGGTAAACAACAGGTTAACACTAATTATATAATATAAAGCTGGAGTATTAATGGGGTATATTTCAAGACGTTCTATACTATTCGCATTTGGCATATCATTATTTAATATTTCTAGCATTGCGGTAGCTAAATATTTGACTCCGTTTAAGCGGACGGTTCTTACAATTGTCTCGTCCGGTCAAAAATTCAGTTTTAACGTCGAATTGGCGCAGGACAGCAAACAACATGCCCTGGGGCTCATGTACCGGCGCAAATTGGCTCCTGATGCCGGTATGTTATTTGATTACAAGACCCCCCAACGGGTCAGCATGTGGATGAAAAATACCTTCATCCCGCTTGATATGATTTTCATCGCCGCCGATGGCCGGATCGTCAATATCGCTGAACGTACCGTCCCGCAGTCGAAAACAGTCATTTCTTCTCAAGGTAAGATCCGTGGCGTTCTGGAAATCAACGGGGGAACAGTTGCGCGACTCGGCATCAAGCCGGGTGACAGGGTTCGGCATCCCATATTTGAGTAGGTTCTGACATCCTGACCGCTAGACACTTGCCCGCGTATCCAAGGTCGATGAGGACAGGCATTTTAGCCCGACTTTCCAAGGTTTAATCTTTGGCTGTAAATGTCGAATGCAGCATTCTTTTTAAGGGGCGTACGGAAAACCCCAGCAAATCGGTCGAAAGGGGTCGGGGAAATCTGTGATTTAACTCCAAAGCCACGATTACGTCCTCGCCCTGCGAAATCATCACAAAAATTGGGCTAGGCGAATGTCGCCGAGGCCTCCATGCCGATAATGCCTTCGTGGTTCACGGCCCAAAGATCACAGGATTTGCCGTCACTCCCCGGTTCGCCCATTAGTTTGATCGGCAGGTCGGCATAAAGCGGCGACTTCGCCCTCATTTCGATGCCGGACATTGTGGCCCCCGGCATACTGTCCCGCGCTAATTCCAATAACAACGTCAACGTCAACGGCCCGTGCACGACCAGTCCGGGAAAACCTTCGGTTTCAGTGGTATAGGGGTAGTCGTAATGAATACGATGAGGATTCCAAATGGCTGCCGAATACCGGAATAACATGGTGTTTGTCACAATTATTTCCTGCTCCCACGTAGCGCTTTCCGGTCCATGTTGCCCGGGTGGCAGTGGACGGGTGCCGTCTTTGCCCTCTTCGAGAAATACCATGTCCCATTCATCTTCGGTGGCGATCTCATCGCCGCTTGAGATCGTGTGGCGGTAGGTAATGAAGACCATTTTTCCTGCCCGACCGGTCTTTGGCTTCAACGACGTCATCTCCGTAACCTTGGTCGCTTCGTCGCCGATGCAGAGCGGCCGGTAGAATTTTGTCCGGCTGCCGGCGAACATACGGAGCGGTAATGGGTCCGCCGGTCCGTTATCCATCTCTGACACCATACCGTCCCGCCCGAGTTCGCTGGTCAGTGGAAATCTGGGAAAAAACAAATAGTGCCAGCCGGGCGGAACCGGTTCACCTATTTTCGGCATCGGCGCCGACCGGTTGAGAGTGACGTTCATTTTCTGCACTTGGGAGGCCGTAACCAAATCATCATCGGTCATTGTACGACCAATATATTTTTCGAAATCTCCAAATTCGCCAGTCATGGCGCCCCCCATTTTTTATCCTAAAATTCAATATAATTTATTTGTCCGACAATAAAAGGAGTTTGAACCAATCAGTTAAACCGGCACAGCCTTCACCTTATTCTCAAAAGAATAATAAAGGATTGTCTCTTACGCACCCTCGATTATGATTATCGTTGACGAATTAGCGCCCCAAAGAATCACCAGATGGAAAAATGACATGAACCGGCTGTTTGACTGGATTGATCAGCATAACGCCGATATCCCGCACCAAACGGCGTTACGATTTGAAGGCCGGGACATTACCTATGGTTTCTTCGCCGCAGAGGTGAGCCGCTACGCTCAAGCCCTCAAACAAGCCTATGGCGTCGAGCCTGGCGACCGGGTTGCCTATCTGGGACTGAATTCACCGGATTTTCTATATCTGCTATTTGCCTGCGCCCGGCTGGGAGCGATCTTCCTGCCCCTAAATTGGCGGCTGGCCCCACCGGAACTGCATTACATCCTTACCGATGCGGCGGTCAAAGTCCTGGTTTGTGACGCCGACCAAATCACCACGGGGATGAGTATCAAGCCCGATATTCTGGCCGACTTGCCGGACTGTCGCTTCGTTACCGTAGAGGTCCAGGCGACTGATGATACAAGTGATTGGCACTTTTTGGCCGATGACGCCGCTTCCGCCGGTGGCGCTGATTGCTTTGAAAACCTCACCGCCGATATGCCGACGCTGTTGTTGTATACCTCAGGCACCACCGGGCGCCCCAAGGGCGCGGTGATAAATCATGAAACAATCTTGGCGCAAGTATCTATGGTGCTGCATCTGCATGATATGACCGGCGCCGACAATGCCTTGACCCCTCTACCGATGTTCCATATCGGCAGCCTGACTATTCACACTCTGGCGAGCTTCTATTGCGGCGCCACGCTGAACCTGCTGCGCCGCTTCGATCCGGAGGCCGCCTTGGCCTGCCTGTGCGACGACGGCATTACCTTGGTCGCCATGGTGCCTGCCGCCCTGACCGCAATGATCGCCAGTCCGGGTTGGGCCGATGCAGATTTATCTGGCATCAGAGCTTTTGTCAGTGGTGGCGCACAGGTGCCGACACCGGTCATTGAACAGGCTCGCGCCAAGGCTTTCCCTCTGTGTCAAGGATACGGCACCACTGAAACCGGCCCCTCCACGACCGGACTCAAGCCATCCGATGCCTATAGCCGGATCGGTTCAATCGGCAAGGCTGGGTTCAATTGCCAAATTCGGATCGCCGACAAAGATGGCGTAACAGTTCCGGAGGGAGATACTGGTGAAATATTGGTCAAGGGGCCTAACGTGTTTTCCGGCTATTGGCGCAACGAGGCAGCCACCCGCGAGGTGATACGGAATGGCTGGTATCACACCGGAGATATCGGTCGCCAGGACGCCGACGGCTACATTTTTATTCTGGGCCGCGAAAAAGATGTGGTGATCTCGGGCGGCGAAAACATCTACCCGGCCGAGATCGAAGAGCTGCTGATCAAAATGGACGATATTGCCGATGCCGTCGTGGTTGGTCGGTCAGATGAAAAATGGGGCGAAGTGCCGGTCGCCGTGGTCGTTCCCGAAGAGGGCGCCGCCATCGACGCCGCCGATTTCCTGGACCGTTTCGATGGCCAATTGGCGCGCTTCAAGCAGCCCAAGGACGTGGTCATCGTCACTGAGTTGCCCCGCAATGCCATGGGTAAGGTGCTCAAGCAACAGGTGCGTGAGATGGTAAGCGCTCTCTAAACCGCCACCGCTAATTAATCCAAACCGCGGAAGCGGATTTTAAAAATAAGAGGCAGATGATCGCAGGCCGCATCGTGATCCACTGCTTGAAAAAATAGCCACGGATGGCATCAGATTTTTGAATTTGGCTACAGAGTAAACACTCTATCACGTGTACTGAGCAACTGATCCGAGTCGAAGCGAAGTTAAGCTCCCATTCTAATCACATTAGTTGGATTTGAACTCTGTATCCTCAGGATTGTTTGTTAATTGTTGATGACCGCTGCGGGTCATTACCGGACTCAATAGCTCAGCCTTTGAATCGTCCGCTATCGGATGAAAAGCAGACCGCTTTAGAGGGCATACCGAAAATACTGGGTTTCCGTATCCTGTTTGTTGTTTCAAAACCTCACCCACCGAACCGGCAGGGGACACCTAACGTGTACATGTCCCCGCCCCGTTTAGGCACCCTCTGTGTTAAATGGTAGTCGGTGCGGCTTTACTTTTGATGGCGGGTGATGGCTAGAATTCAAATGCTATCCCCCGCCAATTTCTGCGCCAGTCCCAGACCGTCGTCGATGGGAATCATGGTGAAATCGATGCGGGGGTCATTTTTAAGTTTTTCGGATAGCGCTCTTAACGCCCTGGTGGATTTTTCCTGATCGTTGTCGTCCAGGACACGCCCGTCCCAAAACATATTGTCGAATGCAATCAGTCCGCCCGGCCTGACCAGTTGCAGGGCGGATTCATAGTAGCGGTCATAGTCCTTCTTATTGGCGTCGATGAAAACCATATCGAAATTCTCGCTTTCACCGTCTTCGATCAGACGGTGCAGGGCGTCGATGGCGGGTCCGATTTGCAGATCGATTTTGTCGCGAACCCCGGCTTCGGACCAAAAGGTCTCACCTACATTGGTGTATTCCTCCATCATGTCCAGCGTCACGATCCTGCCGCCGTCCGGTAGCGACAAAGCCAGCCACAGCGTTGTGTAACCGGTAAAAGTGCCGACTTCGAGAATGCGTTCCGCCCCCATCAGCCGGGCAAGAAAAGAGAGTAGTTGACTTTGCTCGGGCGCGGCTTCCCATCCGGCCTCGGGCAAGGCTTCCGTCTTTGCCCTTAATTTCTGCAATATTTCCGGTTCCCGCAGAGACTGCCGCCGCAGATATTGGAGAAGCTTGTCACCGACGACGCGCATACTACCTTCCATAAAATAACTCCCTTTCAAATAGTTCTGGCGGCAAGGCGGATCAGTTGCCTAATATGCGCAAAATCAAAACGATAAATAAAATACTATAAAGGGGAGAGGGGCTTGGACAAGTTAGAACCGAATAGCAGCAATCAGCCGATTTGGGGAAGCGATGTTATCGCTACTGCATTAAGGGAAACCGGTATTCCTTATGCCTGTCTCAATCCCGGCGCCAGCTATCGTGGATTGCATGACAGCATTGTTAATTTTCTCGGTAATGAAAATCCGCAGATGGTGCTCAACCTGCATGAAGAACACGCCATCGCCATGGCGCAGGGTTATGCCAAAGTGACGGGCGATCCGCTTATTGCCATCGTCCATAGTAATGTCGGCCTGATGCACGCCACCATGGCGATCTTCAATGCCTGGGTCGACCGGGTGCCCATGGTGATCATCGGCGCAACGGGTCCCCTCGACGCCACCAAGCGCCGCCCTCACATTGACTGGATTCACACCGCGCAGGACCAGGGCGCGTTGGTGCGGGATTACGTCAAATGGGACGATCAGCCGGGCTCACCCGAGGCGGCCGTCGACGCCATCCGCAAGGGGCGTCAAATCGCCTGTACGCCCCCCTATGGCCCGGTTTACATTTGCCTGGATGCAGCGGTACAGGAAATGCAGTTGGAGACCTGGCCCGAATTCAATGACGTTTCCCGCTACGCACCGCCACCGGCCCCGGCGGCGCCCAAAGAGACCCTGCAACAGGCCGCCGACTTGCTGACCGCGGCAAAGAATCCGCTTATTTTGTGCGGTAAGATCGAAAGAAAGGTGGAAGCCTGGAACAACCGGATTCGGCTGGCCGAGGCGCTGGGAGCGAAAGCGGTGTCCAACACGTGGCAGGAAGTCGGTTTTCCCTCCGATCATCCGTTGCATGTGGGCGTTTCCGGGTTTTTTGTAAACGGTAAATTCCGGGACGCCCATGAAGAAGCGGATTTAGTTCTGAGCCTGGATTGGTTTGATCTCGGCGGCACCCTCAATCATGCCTGGCAGGGTGGAAGCGTGAAACCGAAAATCATCAATTGTTCAATGGATCATCACATCCATCGTGGTTGGAGCAAAGATCACGGCGCCGTGCCGCCGGTCGATCTCCACGTTCCGACGACGCCAGAATCCTTTGTTGCCGATCTCCTGCCTTTGGTTGAAATAGAACAACCGAAGGGCTACGAAAGCGTACAATGGGAAGGTCAGCCGGATGAGTCTCCGGGTCCCATCGGCATCAGGGACCTGGCGCAGGCGGTTCGTTCCTTCATGCAGGAGGAGCAAGTCTGTCTGATCAGCCATACCATTGGCTGGCCGGCGGATGAGGCCCACTACACCCATCCTTTAAGCTTCCTCGCGAATGCCGGCGGCGGTGGTCTTGGCGCCGGTACCGGCAACGCGGTTGGTTCGGCGTTGGCCTTGCGGGATATGAATTCGGAATTCCTGCCGTTGGCGATCCTGGGCGACGGCGATTACTTGATGGGGGTGCAGGCCCTTTGGACCGCGGCCCGCGAAGGCATCCCTTTATTGGTCCTCGTCGCCAACAACAACTCCTATTTCAACGATGAAATGCACCAGGAAGCCGTCGCCAAGGTGCGGGGCCGTCCGACGGAAAACCGGTGGATCGGTCAACGGATCGACAATCCCGAGATCGATCTGTTGACGCTGGCGGAAGCTCAGGGTTTGCGCGCCGAAGGACCGGTTGCCGACCGGGCGGATTTGGCCGGCGCCCTAAGAAGCTCCGCCGCCAAAGTCCGTGACGGTGCGTCGATGGTTATGGAAGTGAAAGTTGTCCCCGAATACGCCACCAGTCCTGTGCATGAGCGCAAGGGGTGATCGCTTTACCGGTTAAAGTGTCCGTCAAATTTGTTCCGCTTTTTGAATACGGCGCCAGACCTTCTCGCTGGTCAGGGGCATTTCCAGGTGGCGGACGCCCAAGGGAGCCAGGGCCTGGTTGACGGCGTTGACGACGGCAGGCAGGGCGCCGGTGGTGCCTGCTTCGCCCGCGCCTTTGATGCCCAGGGGGTTGGTTTTCGACGGCACCGGGTTGCTGGCTATATCAAAATCGCAAAAATCGTCGGCCAGGGGCATGGCGTAATCGAGGAACGAGCCGGTTAGCAACTGGCCCGTTTCGGGATGGTGATGAATGTTTTCCAGCAAGGCCTGACCGGCGCCTTGGGCGATGCCGCCGTGAATCTGACCGTCCAGCGTGAGTTGATTGACGACGGTTCCCACGTCGTCGACGGTCACGTAACTGACGATCCGCACCCGGCCGGTGTCCCGGTCGATTTCCACTTCGCAGACGTGGCAACCGTTGGGGTAGCTGGCTACCTGAGGGAAGTAGGAGGCTTTTTCGATCAGGCCCGGTTCGATGTCGGGAGGCAACAAACGTGGCAGGAATGCCGTTTTGGCGACCTCTACGAGATC
>CAZNLR010000067.1:0-14904 GCA_964574215.1 uncultured Rhodospirillaceae bacterium
TTCGCGCCGCGTTTTTCGCCCGACGGCAATACCGTCATCATGAGCATGGCCAAGGACGGCAACAGCGAAATCTACACCATGGATACAAGAACACGTCAGGTAAAAAGACTGACCCGTCATTCCTCTATCGATACGTCGCCTTACTATTCACCGGACGCCAAGAAAATAGTGTTTAATTCTGATCGCAGCGGACGTCAGCAGCTATACATCATGGATGCCGACGGAAAAAACGTGAAGCGTATCAGCTTTGGCAAAGGCCGGTACGCCACCCCGGTTTGGTCGCCGCGCGGTGATTTGATCGCCTTCACGAAAATTACCGGCGGTAAATTTTTCATCGGGGTTATGGAAGTTGACGGCAAACGGGAACGCCTGTTGACCGAGGGCTTCCTCGTGGAATCACCTACCTGGTCTCCTAATGGCCGGGTCTTAATGTTTTTCCGCGAAAAACCAATCAGCAAAAAGGGCGGTAAGATATCGAAACTGTACTCAATTGATCTTACCGGTCACAACGAACGGGAGGTGTTGACGCCCATGGATGCCTCCGATCCAGCGTGGTCCCCCTTGATTCCCTAGTTGCAGGGCCTTATAGTTTAAACAACTCAATGCTTTAACAGGCATTAAACAAATTTTTTTTGCTATTTTATTTGGTCGTTGTGCTAAATAGATGTTATGTGTAGTTTGCTGTTCGCGCCGGGATATTCGGGGCGTATTGAGTAAATATTTCTTTCAACCAAACGTTCCGATCAGGGGGACAAAAATATGCGGTTTAAAAGTTTAGTAGTTGTTTTTGCTGCGCTCTTCTTAGTAGCGGCTTGTGAATCCACATCGACCGAGAAAGGCGACGCTTCCGGTAAAGGCGGCATGGCCGACAAGGGCATGAGCAAATCGGGTAAGGGGTTCTCCATCAAACCCGGCACGTCCCAAGACTTGATTGTAAATGTCGGTGATCGTGTTTTCTTTGGTTTTGATAAATCCAGTTTGACTGCCGATTCACGGGCGACGCTCGAAAAACAGGCGGCCTGGATGAAAAAGTATCCGTCGGTCCGGGTTACCCTTGAAGGTCACTGCGACGAACGCGGTACGCGTGAATACAACTTGGCTCTCGGCGAACGCCGCGCCAATTCAGCGAAAGATTATTTAGTTGCTTTGGGCATCAGCCCGAACCGGGTCAAAACGATATCTTATGGTAAAGAACGCCCCGTGGCGCTCGGCCATGAAGAATCCTCCTGGTCACAAAACCGTCGTTCTGTGATGGTTGTTTCCGGGGCCGGTAGCTAAGTAACTCTCTACTGATCGAAACGTTTAGGCGCCTGCCTCCCGTTGAATGCGGGGAGGCGGGCGCCTTGTTTTTGACAACATTGATCGGCAGAATGAAAACCGTATTATTGTATAAATATAAATTTTGACGGCAGTGAGATTGATGAAAAAAAGTGTATCAATCGCCCGAGGATTGCACCCCCTGGGGCTTGTTTTACTGAGGCCTGGCTTGGTGACGTCGGTTCTTGCCGTAGTGGCTTTTCTGGGACTGGCCGTGGTCTCGAACGCTTTTGCCCAAGACGCCGATATCAAAGATGTACTCGATAAGCTGAACCGTTTGGAGCGGGATGTCCAAACGTTGAATCGGCAGGTCTACAAAGGGAGCCTGCCGCCGAGTTCGCCAAAAGGAAGCAAGACCGCGACCGGCGGCAGACCGTTGACCGGCTCAAACGCTTACGTCAATCGCATAAACGACCGGCTGGATCAATTGGAGGAGGAAATCCGTAATTCGACCAGCAATATCGAAAATGTAACCCATACCCTTAGTCAGATTTCCACACGCCTCGACAAGCTGGTGAGCGATATCGACTACCGGCTGACCAATCTCGAAGCGCGGAGCGGCGGCCGGCCGGTAGGATCACTCCAAGGACGGGCGCAGCAGCCGGCGGGTCCACCGAAGCTGTCGGCGGCGCCTCGAGTGGGAGGCGTTCAAAGGGAAGGGCCTGAAACCGGCGGTCCTGTCGTGTCATCGGGTAAAGGGAAAATTCTCGGATCGGTCAGCGAAACGGAACTCAGCAGTGTTCGCAGCCAGTCCGCCGCCAAGGCCGGAGCGGACGCGACAGCAAGTCCAGATCAGGCTGCCGCGCAACCGCCTAAACCTAAGTCGATGCTGCCCGAGGGAACGCCGAAGGATCAATATCGTTTCGCCTATTCGTTTTTACGGAAAAACGATTACGAGAATGCCGAAAAGGCGTTGAAGGAATTTATTGGCAGGTACAGTGACCAACCGATCGCTGCGAACGCCATTTACTGGTTGGGCCGAACGTATTACGTCAAAGGCGATTACCGGTCAGCAGCGGATACTTTTTTGAGGGGATATCGCAAAGATCCCAAAGGCCAAAAAGCGCCGGATATTCTGCTCAGGCTCGGCATGTCGCTGAACGGGCTGAAAAAGGTCAAGGAGGCCTGCGCCACTTACAATAAGTTGGCCCAGGATTATCCCAATGCATCCGCCAGCACGAAAAAACTTCTCACCATGGAAAAAGGCCGAACCGGCTGTAAGTAACCGGACCGGAGAATCAGTGACAGAGATAGATTTCGACCGCCTGATGGCGGTGGCGATAAATGGTGATAGCGTAAATCAAATTGCCGTGGCCGTTTCCGGCGGTGCGGACAGTATGGCGCTGTGTCTTTTGGCTGGGCAGTGGGCGCGTTCAAACGGCATTATCTTAAAGGCTGTGACGGTCGATCATGGCTTGCGGCCTGATTCGGCCGAGGAGGCCCGGAGTGTCGGCCGGTGGCTGACCAATTACGGCATCGACCATCAAATTCTGACTTGGATGGACGAAAAGCCGGAAACCGGAATTCAGGCAGCGGCACGTAAGGCCCGTTACCGTCTCATGGCCGATTGGTGCGAAAGTAACGGAATTCAGCATCTCCTGGTCGCCCATCATTTGGAGGATCAGGTCGAAACCTTCCTGATGCGTTTGGCGCGGGGCAGTGGCATTGACGGTCTCGCTTGCATGACATCAAGCACACCATTACAGGCAATTAATTTACTAAGACCCTTGCTGACGGTGCCCAAATCCGAGCTAACGGATTTCCTGAACGGACAAAATCAGGACTGGATCGAAGATCCGTCGAACCAGAACCCGGCCTACGCCCGCACCCAAATACGCGGATTGGCGGCTGATCTGGAACAAGTGGGCGTAAACGCTCAGCGGCTCGGCGATATTGTCGATCAATTTGGAAAACTCAAACGATATCTAAAAGAGCCCGTCGACGCTTTTTTAGAACATCATTGCCGGGTGGAACCCGAAGGGTATGCGGTTTTCGACCAGCGTATTCTTCAGCAGCTGCCCGAGACCGTTGTTTCCAGGATCGTCGTGCGGCTGGTCGCCCTCATCGGCGGCGGCGGCTATCCGCCGCGTCAGGACAGGCTATTGCGCGCGGTGGCCAACCTCATGCAGAATCAAGTGTCCGGATTCACGCTGGGCGGCTGTCATTTTCTGGTTTCCGACGGAAATGACGGCTCTCACGAAATTATGATCTGCCGCGAGGAGCGGGAAAAAAGCCGTGTCCAAGTATCGGCCGGTGACGCCGTGATCTGGCGGAACGTGTTCGATTTAAGATTTAAAGCGTCCGAGCCGTCGTCCGGCGCCGACGCCGGGGAAAAAGTCTATCTCAGGCCACTCGGTAAATCGGGTTGGGCGAAAATCCTAAAGGATCGCCCGGATTTAAAGGATATTTCCGTGCCTTATCACGTCCGGTTGACGTTACCGGCCTTGTTCGACCAACGGGGCGTCTTCGACGTGGCGCTGCTGGGTTATCGGCGGGATAGCGCTCTTTACAAGGCCGCACCACCGCCCGTAACCTTCCAGCATGTGCATTTTAGGGGATTAAATGAACGGGAATAGGTCAGTAGAGAAAGGTAAAACGACGATGTTTTGGGGGCGTTTCAGCTTGCCAGATCGAAAATATGGACTATCTCTATGATCATTCGATGTTTAATATCTAGTCAGGCCGCGAATCAGGCCGCGAATACGGCGGTGCCGCAACCATACGGAAACAACCGGCACGGCGATTAGGGAAGGGATATATAGTGAATTTCCGGAAGAATTTGGCCCTTTGGGTCATTATCGCGTTACTTATTTTTACGCTGTTTAATTTGTTTCAGGGCAATCCCAACAAAGGCCCGTATCAGAATCTCGCTTTTTCAGACTTTTTGGGCGCGGTTGACAGCGGCGATGTCAGGGACGTGACGATTCAGGGCCAAAAAATTACCGGCCATTACGGCGATGGCCGCGCCTTCCGTACCTATTCGCCCAATGATCCCAACCTGGTTCCCAATCTCAACAAAAAGGGCGTACACATCAACGCCTTGCCTGATGAAGAGGAGGTGCCGTCCCTGTTCGGCATATTCGTTTCCTGGTTCCCCATGCTGTTGCTGATAGGTGTCTGGATATTCTTTATGCGGCAAATGCAAGGGGGCGGTGGCAAGGCTATGGGCTTCGGCAAATCCCGCGCCCGCATGCTGACGGAAAAAACCGGACGTGTGACCTTTGAAGATGTCGCCGGCATCGACGAAGCCAAACAGGAACTGGAGGAAATCGTCGAATTTCTCAGAGACCCGGCCAAGTTCCAAAGGCTGGGCGGTAAAATCCCCAAGGGCTGTCTGTTGGTGGGTCCTCCGGGAACAGGTAAAACACTGTTGGCCCGCGCCATTGCCGGCGAAGCCAATGTACCGTTCTTCACCATTTCCGGCTCCGACTTTGTCGAAATGTTTGTCGGCGTCGGCGCCAGCCGGGTGCGGGACATGTTCGAACAAGGCAAAAAAAACGCGCCCTGCATCATTTTTATCGACGAGTTGGATGCTGTCGGCCGTCACCGCGGTGCCGGTCTCGGCGGCGGCAATGACGAGCGCGAACAAACCCTCAACCAATTGCTGGTGGAAATGGACGGCTTCGAATCCAATGAAGGCGTGATCCTGATCGCCGCCACCAACCGGCCCGACGTTCTGGACCCGGCCTTGCTGCGTCCCGGCCGTTTCGACCGCCAGGTGGTGGTGCCCAATCCCGATATCATCGGGCGGGAGAAAATCCTCAAGGTTCATATGCGCAAGGTGCCCATCGCGCCGGGCGTCGACGCCAAGATCATCGCCCGGGGGACGCCCGGTTTTTCCGGCGCTGATCTTGCCAACCTGGTGAACGAGGCGGCTCTGCTGGCGGCCCGATCGGGCAACCGCATGGTTACCATGCCCGATTTCGAGGCGGCTAAAGACAAGGTGATGATGGGGACCGAGCGCCGTTCCATGGTGATGACCGACGAGGAAAAAGCGCTGACTGCTTATCACGAGGCGGGGCACGCCATAGTCGGTATCAAAGTGCCCAAGCACGACCCGCTGCATAAGGTAACGATTATTCCCCGGGGGCGCGCCCTCGGCGTGACCATGTCCCTGCCGGAGCGGGACCGATACAGCTATTCCAAGCTGGAACTCCAATCCAAACTGGCGGTTATGTTCGGCGGCCGGATTGCCGAGGAACTTGTTTTCGGTGAGGAAAACATCACCACCGGCGCCGGTAACGACATCCAGCAGGCGACCGAAATGGCGCGTCGGATGGTCACTGAGTACGGCTTCAGCGATAAGCTGGGACCCTTGCGCTATACCGATAATGACGAAGAAATTTTCCTCGGCCATTCCGTGGCCCGGCATCAAAACGTGTCGGATGCCACCGCCTCGCTGATTGATACTGAGGTCCGTCGTCTGATCGAGGAAGCCGAGGCCGTCGCCCGCAAGATCCTTATTGAATTCAACGATGATCTGGAAACCATCGCCAAGGCGCTACTTGAATACGAAACCCTCAGCGGCGAAGAAGTGAATTCCCTGTTAGACGGCGAGCCTATTTTCCGGCCTGATCCGGATGACGATTCCAACAAGGACGGCCACGCTAAATCGTCGGTGCCCAGCAGTGGGTCGAGCCCGAAAAATGCGGCCAACGATTCGGACAAGGATGCCGGTGGTGATTTTAACGCGGAGCCGCAGCCGGAAAGTTAATCAATTTCGCCCATGGTCAGGACCTTCGCCGGACTTCCCCTTACCCGTCCCTTGATCATGGGGATCATCAATGTCACACCGGACAGTTTCACCGATGGCGGCGACTATTTCGACGCCGCCAAAGCCATTGAGCATGGCCATCGCCTGATCGACGAAGGTGCCAATATTTTGGACATCGGCGGCGAATCGACACGGCCGGGCGCGACACCCGTTGATCCGGCCGAAGAGGCGCGGCGGGTGCTTCCCGTGGTGGCGGCTTTGGCGGAGGTAAGTGTGCCGCTTTCCATCGACACCAGAAGATCGGCAGTGATGAAGGCGGCGCTGGATGCTGGCGCGACAATTATCAACGACGTATCCGCTTTGACGGGCGATCCACAATCCCTGTCGGTTGCCGCTGATAGCAGCGCATCGGTCATTCTCATGCATATGCAGGGGGATCCCGGCACCATGGAAGATAACCCGAGCTATAACGACGTTGTCGTCGACGTAAATGAATATCTAGCGGCGCGCGTTGCGGCATGCCTGGAAGGGGGGATCGATCTCGATCGTTTGGCCGTCGATCCAGGGTTCGGTTTCGGCAAGACAAGTGATCAGAATTTGGCAATGCTCGACCGGTTGCAAGAATTCTCCGTGCACGACTGCCCGGTCATGGTTGGGCTCTCCCGCAAGTTCGGGCTCGGCAAACACCCCAAGGACCGGTTGTCCGAATCGCTTTCCTTCGCCGCCAAAGCATTGGCCAACGGCGCTGCAATTTTGCGCGTCCATGATGTGGCCGAAACCCGCAAAGCCTTGGTGGATGGACCTTTCGGGACGGCGTTAAAAACTGAAACAAATTGTTAAGTGACGCCGCTGCTAGGGTGTAATAAAAGCCAGTTCATACAAACGGATACAAACATGATTCGAAAATTATTCGGCACCGACGGCATACGGGGAACGGCGAACGCCGAACCGATGACGGCGGACACAGCCCTTAAAGTGGGCATGGCTGCCGGGCTTCATTTTACCCGCGGCGATCATCGCCACCGCGTCGTTATCGGCAAGGATACCCGTCTGTCCGGCTATATGATCGAGCCGGCATTGACGGCTGGATTTGTCGCCGCCGGCATGGACCCGATCCTGGTCGGTCCCATGCCGACGCCGGCGGTCGCCATGCTGACCCGCAGCCTGCGCGCCGATCTGGGTGTGATGATTTCAGCGTCCCACAACCCCTATCAGGATAACGGTATCAAGTTATTCGGGCCGGACGGTTTCAAGCTGTCGGACGAGGTCGAGGCGGAGATCGAAGACCGGATCGACGGCGATATGAATCCGGATTTGGCTGCCCCCGGCGAGTTGGGCCGGGCGCTGCGGCTAGACGATGCCCAGGGACGCTACATCGAGTTCGTCAAGCGGACCCTGCCCCGGGGCCTCACCCTGGACGGCATCAAGATCGTTATCGATTGCGCCAACGGGGCCGCCTATAAAGTCGCCCCGACGGTTTTGTGGGAATTGGGTGCCGATGTCATTCCCGTGGGTGTCGATCCGGATGGTTTCAACATTAACCAGGATTGCGGTTCCACGGAGACGGACTTCATGCAGGAACAAGTGGTCGCCCATGGCGCCGATATCGGTATTGCCCTGGACGGCGACGCCGACCGGGTACTGATTTCAGACGAGACCGGCCAGTTGATCGACGGTGACCAGATCATGGCGGTAATTGCCAAAAGCTGGGCGCAGAAAGGTTTTCTCCATGGTGACGGCGTCGTGGCGACGGTTATGTCGAACCTCGGCTTTGAGAAATATCTGGAAAGCCAGGGACTTTCTCTAATACGCACCAATGTCGGAGACCGCTATGTGGTCGAGCATATGAGGAACAACGGTTTCAATTTAGGCGGCGAGCAATCCGGCCACGTGGTGCTGTCTGATTTCTGCACTACCGGCGATGGACTGGTGGCCGCGCTCCAAATCCTGGCCGTTCTCGGCGAGATCGAGAAGCCGGCCAGCGAGGCCTGCCGCTTGTTTCAACCGTATCCCCAATTGCTGAAAAATGTCAGCGTCAATGGCGGCGATGTGCTTAACGTCAAATCGGTAAAGCAGGCCATCACGGATGCGGAAGTGAAGCTCAAAGGTTCCGGGCGTGTGCTAATCCGGAAATCGGGTACCGAGCCGCTGGTGCGGGTGATGGCCGAGGGTGAAGACGAAGGCTTGATTGCCCTCATCGTCAATGACATTGTTGACGAGATCAAGCGGGCAGCCGCCGCTTAATCACAAAAATTGACAGAGTAGTTTCTAGGGAGGTCTTTCGTGGAAGGACGTGTGCTGATCGTCGCCGGTTCGGATTCCGGGGGCGGTGCGGGAATTCAAGCCGATATCAAAGCCGTGACGGCGCTGGAAGGTTTCGCCATGACGGCGGTGACCGCGCTGACGGCCCAGAATACCGAAGGCGTTTTCGGCATTCACGACGCGCCGGCGGAATTTGTCGCCCAGCAAATGGAAGTGGTGCTGAACGATATCGGTGCCGACTGCATCAAGGTGGGAATGCTGCATCGTCCTGACATTGTCGAAGCCGTATGTGAAACGATTGACCGTTTTGCGCCAGAAGTTCCCGTCGTCGTCGACCCGGTTATGGTCGCCAAGGGCGGCGCCGCACTGTTGGCGGAAGAGGCCATGGAAGCATTAAAACTAAAAATGGTGCCGAGGGCGACGGTCTTAACACCCAACTTGCCCGAAGCCGAAGCGCTAGCCGGACGAAAAGGCTCTGCCATTGATGAGGCGGAAGAATTGTCACGAAGCTTAATAGCGTTGGGAGCCCAGGCGGTGCTTTTGAAAGGCGGGCATCGGGACGGGAACGAGGTTATGGATATGCTGATGGAACACAATAACGTATCCGACATTTATACCAGCCAACGCATCAATACTGTTCACACCCACGGAACCGGCTGCACATTGGCGTCGGCCATCGCGACGGGCATCGCACAGGGATTGACCCTGCGGGAATCCGTGGCAAGGGGACGGAATTATGTCATCGAAGCCATCGAGACCGCCCCGGGTTTCGGCAAAGGCCACGGCCCCCTCAATCACGCCCATACGGTAAGAGAGTACTGAGCGCAATGACCAAGGAATTGTTCAGGGAAGACGCCTATCTGACGTCCTGCGAAGCAACCGTTGTAGAAGTCGCTGAAAGCGGTCTCGTGCTGGACCAAACCGTATTCTACCCCATGGGCGGGGGGCAACCCGGCGATACCGGTGTCGTCAAATGTCAGGACGGCAGGGAGATCACAATAACTGATTGCCACAAAGATCGCGAAACCGGTAAGCACCTTCATATCCTGGCGGAGGGTGGCTCTTTGCCCGCTGTCGGTGAAAACGTTACCATTGAAATAGATTGGACGCGCCGGCATATGCTGATGCGAATGCATACGGCGCTTCACCTGTTGTGCGCCGTCGTCGAGGGAGGTGTTACCGGTGGCTCCATCGGCGAAGCGAAAAGCCGTCTCGATTTCGATCTGCCGGATACGTCGCTCGACAAGGTAAAAATAAACGCCGATATCAACCGTTTGATGGAGGAAAATCATCCGGTTGGATTCTCATCCATTACAGACGAGGAATTGTCGGCCAACCCCGATCTGGTCCGTACCATGTCGGTCAAACCGCCCGGCGGGTCGGGTGCGGTCCGGGTGATCGATATTGCAGGAGTCGATCTTCAACCCTGCGGCGGCACTCATGTCAAAGCGACCGGCGAAATCGGACGAATCCGAATCGGCAAGATCGAAAACAAAGGCAAACATAACCGGCGCATTAATATTCACCTGGAAGATTAATTCCGTTATGAGCCGCGATATACTCATCGGGCCCGCGTGTGATCCCGACGACATGGACTTGGTCCGGGAATTATTCGTCGAATACCAGCAATGGCTGGGGATTGATCTGTGTTTCCAAGGGTTCGAAAAGGAACTGGCGACGCTGCCCGGTAGATATGCTGTTCCTCGGGGCTGTATTCTGCTGGCCAAGGATGGCGCCGATATCGCCGGCGGTATTGCACTGCGCCCGTTGGAAAACGGAATATGTGAAATGAAACGCCTGTTTGTCAGGGAGAAATGGCGGGGGCAGGGGTTGGGCCGCAGATTGACGGAAGATATCCTGTCAAAGGCGGGAGAGTTAGGCTACGCCGCCATGCGCCTGGATACGGAAAAGAGACTGAAGGAAGCCATCGCACTTTACCGCAAACTGGGGTTTGTTGAGATTGACGCCTATTGTGACAATCCGCTGGAAGACGTTCTTTATTTGGAAAAAAAGCTGACTTGAGGAATTCGAAAATGGCCAACTACAAAATCGCGACCATCCCCGGTGACGGCATCGGCAAGGAAGTTGTGCCGGAAGGCATCCGCGTACTGGACGCCATAGGAAGGAAATTCGATATCTCGTTTCAATGGGATATGTTCGACTGGTCGTGTGAGACTTATAAAAACACCGGCCGCATGATGCCCGAGGACGGTTTCGATCAAATGGGGGAACATGACGCCATATTTCTGGGCGCCGTCGGATTTCCCGGCGTGCCCGATCATATTTCCCTGTGGGGGCTGCTGATACCTATTCGCCGGGTGTTTCATCAATATGTCAATCTGCGCCCGGTCCGCCTGTTCGAAGGTGTTCCTGCGCCGCTGGCGGGCCGCACGCCGGGCGACATCGATTTTCAAATTGTGCGGGAAAATGTCGAAGGCGAGTATTCCGAGATCGGCGGCCGGCTCTATGAGGGAACGGACGAGGAAATGGTGGTTCAGCAGTCCATCTTCACGCGCAAGGGCGTCGACCGTATCTTGAAATATGCCTTCGAGTTGGCTAAAAGCCGCCCGGCCAGGCATTTGACGTCCGCCACCAAATCCAACGGAATAATCCACACCATGCCCTATTGGGATGAACGGGTGGAGGAAATGGCGACATCCTATCCGGAAATCGAGGTCGACAAATTCCACATCGATATCCTGACCGCGCATTTCGTCCGCAATCCCGATTGGTTTGACGTGGTGGTGGGCAGCAACCTTTTTGCCGATATCCTGTCCGATCTGGGTCCGGCGGCGACCGGCACCATCGGCATTGCGCCCTCGGGTAACATTAACCCGGAACGGGATTTCCCTTCCATGTTCGAACCGGTGCACGGCTCCGCCCCTGATATCGCCGGGAAAGGCATCGCTAATCCCATCGGCCAGGTCTGGTCGGGCGCCATGATGCTGGAGCATTTCGGCGAACAGAATGCCGCCGATGCCATCATCAGATCTATCGAGACCGTGCTGGCCGACGGCGCCTGCATGACGCCGGATATGGGCGGCACGGCAACGACCAAAGACCTCGGCAAAGCCCTGGAAAATGCACTCTAAAAATTGTACCAGGTACAATTAATTGAATTTTGGCCTAAATTGTACCTGGTACAATTTATTTTAGTGGGAAACTGGTTAATTTAGGTTGCTATGCACGCTTCAGCCGCTTTAGAAACGCCGAATTTCGCCATGTGGGTAACTTTTGCTCTGATTCTCGGGGCGTTGGCGCTGTACGCTGTGGAAAAGGTGGCGGTCGAAATCACCTCCCTGGGCGTGCTGGGGGCGTTCATGCTGTTTTTCCACTTTCATCCCGTCGCCGGGGAAGCCGGGCGCAACCTTTTGTCTGCCGATAGGTTAATTGCCGGTTTCGCCAATCCCGCCCTGATAACCGTTCTGGCGCTGCTGGTCATTGGGCAGGGTATGGTTCGTGCCGGCGTTTTGGACCGGGGCGCACGCATCGTTTTGTCGGCGGGCGGCGGCAAAAGCTGGCTGACCGTATTTATCACCTTGGTCGTGGTTCTGGTCATCAGCGGTTTTCTCAACAACATCCCGGTGGTGGTGATTTTTATTCCCATCATGGAAGCCGTTGCGGTGCGGTTCGGCGCCTCGCCCAGCAAGGTGATGATGCCGCTCAGCTTCGCCGCCGTTCTGGGTGGTATGACCACGATCATCGGTTCCGGCACCAACCTTTTGGTATCGGGCGCTCTGGATGAGCTTGGTGAAAAACCCTTCGACTTTTTTCAATTCACCGTGCCGGGTATTGTCTTGGCCGCCGCCGGATTGGCGTTTGTTCTTTTGATCGTGCCCAAGCTATTACCCGACCGGGCGTCCATGGCCAATCAGTTTATGGAGGTCGACGGCCGCCATTTCCTGGCTCAGATCACGGTGACGGAAAAATCGGAAGTCGTCGGCCTGACGGCCATCGGCGGTATTTTCGGCGCTTATCCCGACATGACCCTGCGCTCAATCCAACGGGAGGATGAAGCTTTCCTGCCGCCCTTCGAAGACGTCACGCTTCAACCCGGCGACATCATGGTGGTGGCGGCCACCAGATCGGCGCTTTCCGACGCTTTGGCCCACGATCCCGGATTGCTCGTGCCGGAACTACAGGACGGTCGGGACGAGGACGAGGGACGGTGGCGGCAGGGCGACCGGGTGCTGGCGGAAGTTATGGTGGCGCCGGCGTCACGTATGGCGGGCCTGAACTTGAACATGATCGGCTTCCGGCACAAGACCCATTGCGTCGTTCTGGGCATGCAGCGCCGCGCCCGCATGATGCGCACCCGCATTACCGATATCCGCCTCGAAGAGGGCGACGTGCTGTTGGTGCAGGGCCAGCCGGAAGATATCAGCGCGCTCAGAAAATCCGATGATGTGGTGTTGTTGGAATGGTCAGCCGAGGAACTTCCGGCGCTTGATCATGCAAAGAGGGCCACCGGTACGTTTTTGCTGGTGATTTTGCTGGCGGCGACGGGCGTTCTACCGGTTGTCGCCGCGGCCATGCTGGGGGCCGTGGTGATGGTCGCAGCCGGTGTTCTGTCGCTCAATATGGCGGCGCGATCGTTGGATTCAAAAATTTTCACCATGATTCCGGCTGCCTTGGCCATGGGTTTGGCCATGCAGGTCACCGGCGGTGCGCAATATCTGGCCCAACATCTAATTGATTTGCTCCATGGCGCGGCACCGGCCGTTGTGCTGTCGGCCTTCTTCCTCCTGATCGCTGTCCTCTCCAATGTTATCAGTGCCAAGGCGGCGGCGGTGCTGTTTACACCCATTGCCGTCGGTATCGCCCATGAACTGGGTGTGCCGGTGGAGGCCTTTGCCGTGGCCGTGGTCTTCGGCGCCAATTGTGCCGTGGCGACGCCGATCGGCTATCAGACGAGCCTGCTGGTCATGGGGCCGGGCCACTATACCTTTGCCGATTTTGCCCGGGGCGGAATCCCACTGATCTTCGTTCTGTGGCTGACGTTTTCCTTTTTTGCGCCCTGGTACTACGGCATATTGTAAGTGTACCAGCCGATCAGAAGGGTTAGTATATCGAGCAACGACGTTTAAAAAGATAAGTCCAGGGGGCAGTAAATGGCAGACAAGAAACCCGCCAAATATCTGAGCGATCTATCCAAAATAGTTCAATGGCTGGATAAAAGAGGCCGGTTGACCCGCGTGTCGACGGAAGTTGATCCCGAATACGAACTGGCCGCCGTGGCCGCCCAACTGGAAGGGCAGCCATCCGCCGTTTTGTTCGAAAATGTCAAAGGCCATAGTGCGCCCATATTTACCGGCCTCTACTGGTCCCGGGAAATGCTGGCCGATCTGCTGGGTACCGAGGAACTCAACTTATCGGCCTTTATCGCTTCGAAGATCGCCAAATGGCAGCAAAAACCCATCAAGCCGGTGGTGGTGAAAAAAGGACCGGTCAAACAGGTGACCCAGAAAGTCCCCGACGTGACCAAGCTTCCCGTGCCTATCCATGCCTTAAAGGACGGCGGGCGGTATTTCGACGTCTCCGTTGTCGTCACCAAGGACCCGGATACCGGCGTCCGCAATGCATCCGTTCACCGGGTTATGATTGTCAACGATACGGTCATGTCGTTGCTGATTGATCCCGGTCGTCATTTCGGCGTTTATCTCGATAAAGCCAAGGCCCGGGGAGAGACCTTGCGCTTTACCTTGAATGTGGGTGTGCCGCCCGGAGTTTACTTCGCGGCGGCCACGCCGTCCGGGGCGGCGCCGGCGGAAACCGACGAACTGGGTATTGCCAGCGAATTCCAGGACGGGCCGCTGGAATTGGTGAAGGGCGATACGTCTCATGTGGAACTGATCGCCAACGCTCAATACGCCCTCGAGTGTGAAATGTTTACCGAGGAGAAACAGGAGGAGGGGCCTTTCGCCGAGGTCACCGGCCTTTACGCCGACCGGGCGCCCCGCTGGAAGGTGCACGTCAAAGCCATCCATCACCGCCGTAAACCGATTTTCCACACGCTGATATCCGGCGAGGAGGTGTGGAACTCGGCCGGGCTGTTGGCCGAAGGTCATCTTCAAGGTTTGCTGCCGAAACAGGCGCCTGGAGTGCAGGATGTTTACATGACGCCGGGCGGTTGCGGCGTCTTCCACGCGGTTATTCAAATGCAGCAGACCCACAGAGGCTGGGCCAAAAACGCCATCATGTCGGCCTTTGCCGGGTTCAACATGCTGAAAATGGTGACGGTGGTCGATGAAGACGTCGATATCCGTAATCCAAGCGATATCGAATGGGCCATGTCCAACCGGCTGATTCCGTCGACGGGCATCGTTCAGGTGCACGATAGTTTTGGACTGGGCCTCAACCCATCGTTCCCCAATAACGTGGGGACCAAGGTCGGGTTTGACTGCACCCGGGCGCATCCCCACGAGGAAAAAGACGACCGGGTCTCCTACCGCGACGTCTCGCTGACGGATTACAAGATCAGTTACGGCAAATAGGAGCGGCTACGCCGCCGCTGCATCCCCCCACCCTAACCCTCCCCCGCAAGGGGGGAGGGGATAGTAAAGAGTGAGCCGAGCCCATTTCTTCCTCCCCCCTCGCGGGGGAGGATCGAG
>CAZNLR010000068.1:0-11094 GCA_964574215.1 uncultured Rhodospirillaceae bacterium
TTAAAGTAGGCCGGTAGCTGCCCCCGTGGCAAGGGTCAGCGATAAATTTCACCTAGAATC
This sequence comes from uncultured Rhodospirillaceae bacterium, assembly GCA_964574215.1. Taxonomy (GTDB): domain Bacteria; phylum Pseudomonadota; class Alphaproteobacteria; order Rhodospirillales; family UBA2165. The sequence goes on from CAZNLR010000068.1 coordinate 61, forward strand.
AGGCCCTGGGCGCTACGCAGTACGTCCTCCGCCTCTTCCGAATAGGAGCCGTCCTCCCGGTGCAGGACCAATCCCGGCAAGGTCTCCGCCTCTCCGGCAATGCCTTTTACGCCCTGGACGAGGACCCGCTTGGCGCCGTCCCCCATTTTTTTGGGCCAAAGAGGAAATGTCCTAATATTACCCACTCCTGCGCTAAGCGCCCGGACCACTTCATCGCGCCGGTCGTAGCGATGCACAAAAGTGACACTGCCACCGTCGCTCACCATTTGAAGGGCGCATTGTACCCAATCTCCTAATCTGGCTTTGCCTTCCACATTGGCTGCCGCTTTCACCGGATCCGGGGGCGGATGGCCGCTGTTTTTCGGCACATATGGAGGATTGGCCATAACATGATCGAACCGGTCCGGTTCGATATTTTCCGGTGGCTCGAGAATATCACCGGGAACAAAGCTGACCTGCCCTTCCAGATCGCTGACTTCCGCGCTCTGCTGCGCCAGCCGGATCAAATTTTCCTGGATATCAAAGCCAACAACTTTCACGCCCGGCAACCGCGCCGCCAGGCACAACGACGCGGCGCCCGCACCACACCCCAGATCCAGTACCCGATCGCCCTTTTGCGCCGGCACGGCGGCGGCCAGGAATATGGGATCGATGGCCACCCGGTATCCGCCGGCGGGCTGTAACACGGTCACCCTTCCATCCAGTAATTGGTCCTGTGTCGTCGGGTCGTTCATCGGGGGGAGAAATCGTTGACGATGACGTCCGGCACGACATCGAGCTTGTCTTTTTCGGCGTTAAAGATTTGGCCGGCGCGGGCGTGGTCGGCCTCTGCCACCATCACCCGGCGGGGTATGGCCAGGGCGCTGCCCTCCAGCACGCTGGTATGATTGTCCAGCACGACCATCTCAATGCCCTCTTCCGCCAATATGGCGCGCAGCCAGGAAATCAGCACCAAATCGTTGGTTCTCAACAGTTCAACCATAATATCTTGTCTTTGCAGCCATTCTGACAATCCGCTTTAGGGTCTTGCCCGTACGGATTTAGACCAATATGCTCGGCTCAGCAATTAAACGATTTAAATTTAAGGATACAGCACCCTTGGGAGTCGTTGTCAATTTAGAGAGCGGGCAGGAAAATAGCCCGTCATTGGATGCCTTGGTCGCGCTCACCGAAGCCGATCTCAAGGAAACCAATGCGCTGATTGTCCACGCCATGGACAGTCCCGTCGTTCTGATTCCCCAATTGGCCGGTCATATCGTCGCCGCCGGCGGCAAACGCATCCGGCCCATGATGACCCTGGCCTCGGCCCGCATGTGCGGCTACCAGGGACAACGCCATGTGGGATTGGCGGCTTGCGTCGAATTTATCCATACGGCAACGCTGCTGCATGACGACGTCGTGGACGAAAGCGATCTCAGACGCGGAGAAGCCTCCGCCAACGCCGTCTGGGGCAACCAGGCCAGTGTTCTGGTGGGTGATTTCCTGTTTTCCCGCGCCTTCGAATTAATGGTGGCCGACGGGTCGCTGGAAGTACTGGCCGTGCTGTCCAAGGCTTCGTCGGTAATTGCCGAAGGTGAAGTCCTGCAATTGACCACGACCAACAACACCGAAACCGGTGAAACTCAGTATCTTGAAGTTATCCGCTCGAAGACGGCGCAGCTCTTTTCCGCCGCCTGCCGCATTGGTGCGCTGGTCGCCGACCGGCCCAAGGTGGAGGAAGACGCACTGGAGACGTACGGCATGAATTTGGGCATCACCTTCCAATTGGTGGACGACGCCCTGGACTATTCAGCCAAGCAGGCCACGCTGGGAAAAACCGTCGGCGATGATTTCCGCGAGGGTAAGATAACGCTGCCGATCATCCTGTCGTTCCGACGCGGCGACGACGAGGAACGCGCCTTCTGGCGGCGCACGTTGGAGGACCTGGACCAGGAAGACGGCGATCTGGAGCGGGCGATTGAGTTGATGAACAAACACGACGCCCTGGAAGACACCGTCGAGCGCGCCCGCCATTACGGCGCCATCGCCCGGGACGCCATGGGAATATTCGATGACGGACCGGAAAAAACGGCACTCATCGACGCCATCGATTTCTGTATCAACCGCGCCTACTAAAATTAACCGGAATGTCCTTGTAGTTGTCCTTGCCCAAGGGCCGGACGGGCGTTATAAACGCGCCTCAGCGAATTGCACGGCCCAATTCTTATCCTGTCGGGGAGTAGCTCAGCCTGGTAGAGCACTACGTTCGGGACGTAGGGGCCGGAGGTTCAAATCCTCTCTCCCCGACCATTTCCACACATCAGAAATAAGCCTCGCCCGGTCCCACGGGTGGTGACCATTCACAATCACCAAAGGGGCCGTCGCCCTTGGTGGCGACGTAGGCGATGCGACCGTCGTTGGTCTCCTCTTGCAGCAGAGCCCGCGACAGCCAATCGACGATATAATGGTGGCAGTCCAGCTTGCCCAGATTGGGGATGCCCCAGAGAGGGTGGAACTGGTCCTCAATGACCCACATTTCCTTGGCCGCAGTTAAGTCTTCATAGACTTCGATGGCGTCTTCCAGCGGGCAGAGAGGATCGAACTCGCCGGTTACCAACAGCGTTGGGCATTCAACTTTTTCCGCATAGCCCTTGACCGTCATCTTCTCCGCCATCTTGTCGAACTCGTCCTCATCGTCCATGCCGGCCATATACATGAACTGCTGTTTAAACCGTGGCGAGGACTGGGTGAAGATGGTGTTGTTGGGGTTGAAGCAGGCGACGCCGCTGGCCAGGGCCGCCGGCCGGTGGTCATAACTGGCCAAACGCAGCGACCAATAGCTGCCCATGCTGACGCCATAAACACCGATCCTGTCCGGATCGACTTCCGGGCGGGATTGCAGAAAGTCGATCACGGCCGCCCCGGCCCTCTCGTAGTTGTCCCCGACGGCTCTTATCTTCCGGATATTGGAATGCCCCTGCCCCGGTCCGTCCATGGACAGAATATGCATACCCCGGGCAATGGCCGGATTGCCGGTGACCTTGGGAAAGGCTTCCTTGGTCTGGTCCATGCCGGGCACATAAATGATACAGGGCGCCTGCCGCCGGTCCGGCAGCAGATGCAGCAGACAGGATATGGTCTTGCCGTCGTCGAATGGGACCTCTACCCGCTCCACCGGATAGGGCGCCACTTCCGAGCGCCGGTCCACCATGTCGGACAGCCTGCCGTAGAGGTCCAGCTTTACGGGATTGTCATCATAAAAAATCGGATGCTGGGCCATGCGGTAAGCCTCGATGGCGTGGTCGTAATGCTGGCAAGCCGTAGCGTTGAACCCCTGGGCTTGAGCCTGCCGGCCCAACCTTTCGTCATGCTCACCCTGCAAGCGCCATTGCTTGGGCAACATACGGTAGTTGTGAGCCCGTGACGGCGTTTCCCAATCGTCCCGCTCGAAATTCTGCACGCGGCCACGCATGTTTAATGCCAGATCGAGCATCCATTGCTGATCGTCCCGTTTGGTGCGGAGCTTTCTGATGGTCACAACTAACCTCCCCTAATAGTACTCCCTTCTGATCAGGTTACCTGGAGGGAACGGTAGAAGCTAGTCGTATTGGGTATCAGGGGGGACTTACGTACCGTGACCGCGAGGCTTGTCCCAAATGGCGTTAGCCGATTGCTGGCTTTCCGTCATACCGGTGCCGAGGGGCTCCACCGGATTATAATGAGCCGGCTTGGGTTTTCCGGCGGCGGCGCGGGCCTTTGCTTCTTCCGGGGTCTCTAATAGATCCTTGGCTTTCAAGGCTGCTTTGCGGTCGACCATCACCGGCTCGCCGGAATCCGGCGGCGGCATAACGTCGGCGTGGTAATAGGCCATTTTCTGTTCTTTGGGGTCGATCTTATGATCGAGGTTGAGATCTCTTTCGTTGACGCCTTTTGGTGGGACGACGCAGTTACCGTCGACAATTTCAAGATCAAGCCACCATTTTTTGACCGGATTGCGAATGCCGTGGCCGAGATAGTCATCGAGCCAGACCGCGATGGGCGTCAGGAACGGCTTTAACCACCGCTGGTTGACGCCGCACCAGGAAGCGATCCGCGTGGCGATGGGCCCTTCCCAGGTGACCACCTTGTTGAGCGGGCAAGTTTTCATGCAGCGCCCACAAGCCAGCCCCCTAGGATTGGTCAGCCGGTAGCGGGCGCACCGCTCGACATCGGGTTTCCACATCTCGTAGCCGTTGAACACGACTTTGTCGCCCCAGGAAATGGAATCGCAGGGACACTCCCGGGCGCACTTCCAGCAGTTCGAGCAGAAATACTGTAACCCGAAATCTATCGGCTGGTCGGGGATCAAAGGCAGATCGGTGGTAAGAACCACCGTCTTAAGCCGCGGCCCGATAAAGGGATTTAGGATCACTTCGCCAATGCGCGACAGCTCGCCCAAGCCCGCCAGCAAGGTCAGGGGCAGGTGAAGGACCTCGGAATCGGCGTTGGTTTGGGACCGGGAATGATATCCCAGCGACCGGAACAACTCGCCCATGACACCGGCGATTTCGGCGCCCCGCATGTAGGCGCGCATCGATTGGGCGCCGGAGATGTAGTCGTCGCCGGAGGCCCCTTCCATGGTTTCATACCCCTGATCGATCAGCATGACGATGGCGTATTTGTTGTAAGGCTCAATGGCCGTGCCGTCCTTGCGGTGGGAATACCAGCCGTAGCGCGGCACTTCGCAAATACCGGTCATTTCGGACCCGAGAAAATAGGAAAGCGATTTCACTGCTTTGGTATTGGCCGCCGCATCCTCAAACCCGGATACTTTGTCAGCCGCCTCGCCGCCTTGTTCCGGCACCATGCATTTGATCAGGCTGACCATGGCTTGGGCGAAGGGATGTTTGAAGGAAAACCGCGATCTTTCGATCATCGATTTTTCGCCCAAATCGCCTCGGGCGGCGCGCTCGAAAAATTCAGCCCGTTTCGATACCTGCGGCACCTCATCATCCAATATCAAAGTGGTCGGCCGGTCGACGCGATCCACCTGCTCCATGGGGAAGTTGCTCAAATGGGTGGCCCGGCTGGCCCGCCGGTTCCACTCCAGTCCCGGCACCGCACCACCGGCGCCGATCCAATAGCCGAAACCCTTGGCCTTCGCGGTTCCCTTTCCTAGGGGCGTGTCGCATTGCAGTTCGTACTCGGTCGTCAACACCGCAACGGAATAATTCTGATCCAAGTAGGGATTCGACACCGCATCGCCATTGCGGATTCCAAGGCCAGCCAGAACCGTCAGCCGGTCCAAATCGACCAGTCCCGTATCCCAATCATGTGCTTTGGCGGTGTACCCCATCCATTGGATATGCTCGCTGACCGCAATGGCGATTTCCATGGCGCGCAGTTCCGCACCGACGGCCTCGTTACCCTTAACCCAATTGCGGGCGAGATTTCCCTCTTCCGGCGTTCGGCCATGGCCGATCATGATGACGACAGCATGACCGTGATCCACCCGGTCCACGCCGTCGAGCCAAGCACTATCCGGAATTCGGCAGATACCCACTTGGGATGCATCAAGAAAAAATGCAGCGCCTTTTACATCCTGGCTGCGTCTCGCCAGATCGTCCGGCACCGGCGCCTTTTTAGGGAGAGGTTCGACCACCCCCTGGTTACGGAATATATCGTGGTATTTGAGAAGCGCCTTGACGAACAGATTGGTCGTGTCCGGTTGGGGCCTAACCGGCCGTGGTATTGACGGGCGGTCTGCTTCGACTTCTATTACACCGGCATCGTGCGGCAGCCGTTCAAGCGCATATGGACCCCAGTGAAACGGACGATTCCTGTTTTTAGACGTTAAAAACATATCTCTAACCTGCTTATTTTTACATGATAAAATGATATGCCCAGCTAGGTGGAATGGCAATACGCGCGGACCGGGTAGGAGAAGGCTTTATTGTAACTGTGCTATTTTTCAGCGGTGCCGTGAGAACGGCTTTCCGCCCGGATGTTGTAGTAATTGCCAGCAAAAATCAGTACCGCTCCTATGAATATCGCCGCCGAGAAGGGTTCGGCATAAAGGAAGAAGCCAAGCACCGCAATCAACGGCATGCGCAAAAAGTCGATGGGCAACACAACCGAAATATCAGCCAATATGAGCGCCTTGGCCATGGTGTAATGGGCCGTCAAAGACAATGTGCCCGCCAGTATTATCCACGGCAGATCGGCCCATTCCGGCGTTACCCACACATAGAGTCCGCCGATTGCGGCAATCGGCAGTTGGATAACGAACATATAGAACTGAATAGCCAGTGGCGAATCGGTACTCGACAGGGATTTGACGCAAACGATGGCGATGGCGAATCCCACCGATGCCGCCAGGACAACGATTGATCCAAAATCAATCGCCACCAAACCAGGCCGGAGGATGACCAACACCCCGGCAAATCCGAAAACGATGGCCACCAGTTTGCCGACCGTCATCCGCTCTTTAAGAAACATGACTGCCAATAGCGCCACCCAAATCGGCATGGTGAATTCCAAGGCGAAAACCTGGGCCAGCGGGATCAAACCGACGCCGACGATCCAGGCAAGAGTGGCGCCGTAGTGGATGATGTTTCGGAATAAATGAAACCGCAGACGTTTGGTCGTCAATCCTCCTCGACCGTTTTTTGCTACAACCACAAGGATTATGAACAGCGCCACCACCGTGCGCATGAACATGATCTGAAAAGAATTCAGCGTATCGGACAATTCCCGGACGGCAATGGCCAGGAGCAGAAAAGACATCAGAGTTCCGGTGATCCAAAAGATCGCCTTTAGTAAATTGGCGCGGTCTTTGGAAACCGGATTGGCTGTTTTATCCGCTTCGGTTTCGGTCAAAACGGCAATTTTCCGTCCGACGCCTCTTGCGCCTCCACTACCGCCAGGGCGATCATGTTATAGATTCCACGGGTGGTGACGGTCTCCCTCAAAATGTGGGCAGGCTGCGTCATACCCAGGAGGATCGGGCCGACGGTGACGCATTCCGCCAGCATGCGGACCATGTTGTAGGAGATATTGGCGGCGTCCAGCGACGGCATCACCAAAAGGTTCGCCGAACCGGTCAATTCCGAGTGCTCAATCAGCGGTTCCCGCATATCTTCCGACAAGGCGACATCGGCATGCATTTCGCCATCGACTTCCAGTGACGGGTCCAATTTACGGATGAGGTCAACGGCTTCGCGCATTTTTCTCGCCTGCGGCCGGTTGGAACTGCCGAAATTGGAGTGGGACAAGAGCGCGACTTTCGGCTCGATGCCGAACCGGCGCACGGTTTCCGCCGCCAGCACCGTATAGCCGGCGATCTGCTCCGACGATGGCCCCGGATTGACATAGGAATCGCAGATGAAAACCGTCTTTTTGGGCAAGATCATCATGCTGAGCGCCGCCGCACGCTCTACGTTTTTTCTCACACCGATAATAGAAAAGAGATGCGGCAAATGATCCACATAGGCGCTTTGAACGCCACACAGCAACGCGTCGGCCTCACCCTTTTTGACCATTAAGGCTGCAATCACGGTGGTATTGGTGCGGACGATCATTTTGGCTTCGTTGACCGATATGCCCTTGCGGCAGGTCATCTCGTGATAGTGCTTCCAGTAGTCGCGATAGCGGTCGTCATGCTCGGGATCGCAAAGTTCGAAATCCTCATCGATTTTGAGCCTTAGGCCAAGCTGCTTGATGCGCAGTTCGACTACTTGCCGACGACCCACCAGGATGGGTTCGACAAATCCTTCGTCCAGGGCGTTTTGGACGGCCCTAAGCGTGCGGGAGGATTCCCCTTCAGCAAACACAACGCGCTTGGGATCTTTTTTTGCCTGTTCGAGAATTGGCCGCATAGCCATGCCCGAATGAAAAGTGAAGTTTGACAGTTGCTGACGATAGGCTTCGAAGTCTTTAATAGGACGGGTGGCAACACCGGTTTCAATGGCCGCTTTGGCGACAGCCGGGGCTATTTCCACCAGCAATCGCGGATCGAAAGGCTTGGGGATCAGATAATCGGGACCGAAACTTAGCTCTCTCAGTCCATACGCCTTGACCACCGTTTCGTCGGTTTCGGCCTTGGCCAGATTGGCCAGGGCATAGACGCACGCCATTTTCATTTCTTCGTTAATGGCAGTCGCCCCGACGTCGAGCGCTCCCCTGAATATAAACGGGAAACAGAGGACATTATTGACCTGGTTGGGATAGTCGGTCCGTCCGGTGGCGATGATGGCATCGGGCCTCACCTCCTTGGCGTCCTCCGGGCGGATTTCGGGATCGGGATTGGCCAGCGCCATAATGAGCGGCTTGTCGGCCATGCTTTTGACCATATCCTGCGTGAGTACGCCGCCCTGGGATACACCGAGAAAAATATCCGTACCCTTGACCGCATCGGCAAGGTTCCGGGCGTCGGTCTTCCGGGAATAGCGGGCCTTATATTGATTTTCCAGACCATCGCGGCCGTCATAGAGCACACCGGTGGAATCGACCACCAGGATATTATCTTTTTTCATGCCCAAATTGACCAGAAGATTGAGACAGGCCAACGCCGCTGCGCCCGCGCCGGAACAGGACAGCGTGACATCCTTGATATCCTTTCCGACGATGTCCAGGCCGTTGATAACCGCCGCCGCCACAATGATCGCCGTGCCGTGCTGATCATCATGCATCACCGGAATATTCACGCGATCCTTCAGCTTTTCTTCAACTTCAAAACATTCGGGCGCCTTGATGTCTTCCAAATTGATGCCGCCGAAGGTGGGCTCCAAGGCGACGCAGATTTCCACGAATTTGTCGGGATCTTCCTCGTTGATCTCGATATCGAAGACATTGATACCGGCGAATTTATTGAACAACCCGGCCTTGCCTTCCATGACCGGTTTGGACGCCAACGCACCGATATTACCGAGGCCCAGTACGGCCGTACCGTTGGTGATGACGGCAACCAGATTGCCGCGCGCCGTCGTGTTGGCGGCTTCGGCCGGGTTCTCATGTATCAGGTCGCTGACCGCCGCCACGCCCGGCGAATAGGCGAGCGACAGGTCGCGTTGGTTGGCAAGGGGCTTGGTGGGAACAACGGCTGTTTTGCCGGCTGTCGGATAGCGATGATATTCTAAAGCATCTTCGCGGAGCTTTTCGTCCAATTTAAATTCTCCCAGGATAACAGGCTGTAGGCGGCCTTTTCAGCGAACCGGCCGTAGGATAACCGGACGCTAATAAAATCGTACGTCAATATGACAGGAGATTTTTCAGCATGCAATCAGACTTGGCAAAGAAATAGACGCAATCGATATTAGTAGACGACGGCCTTATCTTTTCATGCCAACTGAAAGATGTTCCACTAAGAGATTGAGAATGGGATTACAAACGCCGCGGCACCAGTTTTTCTTTTTCAAGCTTTTCGATATGGCGAATTTTATCTGCGGTGGCGAGCAAATCGTCAATTAATTCATCGGAGATACGATCAGTTTCCATTTCACCTTCTTCATTACATTTATGAGAAAGCTGATCTAAAATTTTGTCCCTGAACTGATATAATTTTAAGTATAAGCTCTTCGAGCGAAGGCTATATTTTTCTTCTTTTTTCATAGTTTCGACCACAACCCACCTATTTATTTTTCCTGATTTTACATATGTAATGGCCACTAGGGGTTACCACAATAAAGCTAATCATAATCCGTAACATGAGTCAATGGCTTCACGCCGCTAATCGACCCGCAAGGAAATGCTCGAAGGAGTCAAAAGGCGACACGCCCAAACTCCCTCAACCATTGCCAAAATGTTGAATAGAACAATTGACCAACACCAGCAGTTCAGGCTTACTGCTGGCCGTAATCAACCGGATTGAAGCAACATGCGCGGATTCATTGGCGGATTGGTAATAGGATTGGTAATCGGCGTCGTGCTGGCAGTCACGGCGCCGCCGTCGAATATACCCTCCCGTAGCCCACTCGCCCAAGACGCCAAAGGCGCGAAGAAAAAACGGGAATTGAATATCAACTGGAAAATGGCCAGCGCCTTTCCCGGTGAGATGCCCGTGGCAGGTGTTCTGGCCCAGACCGTCTCCAATCGATTGAAAATAATTTCAAATGGAAAAATCGACATCGAGTTCCATGAACCGGGAGCCTTGGTGCCGGCCCTCGATTTATTTGATGCCGTCGGTTCCGGCGCCGTTGAATTGGGATTTGCCAGCCCCATTTTATGGGGGGGAAAATCTCCCGCCTTCGAACTTTTTGGCGCCGTGCCGTTCGGCCCGGACACCGAGGAATTTCTAGCCTGGTTAAATGCCGGTGGTGGCAAAAAGTATTATTCTGAACTTTACAATCGCTTCAATATCCACGGTGTTCTTTGCGGCGCCACAGGCATCGCCGGGGGCGGCTGGTTTGAAAGGGAGATCAATCAGGTTTCTGATCTGAAAGGCATGAAAGTCGCGGCCTCGGGCCTGGCGGCCACGATTTACCATGTCATCGGCGCCAAACCGAAGAAAACAGCGCCAGCCGATATTCCGGGACTCATTAGACGAAATGATTTGGACGCTGTTTCCTTTTCCATGCCGTCAATCGACCGCTATCTGGAACTCAGCAGCTTCGCCAGCTATTACTATTTTCCCGGCTGGCACCAGCAATCCGGTTTATACGATCTGATTATCAATCTCGGCAAATGGAACGAGTTAAGCCAGCGACAAAAAACCATGATTGAAACGGTTTGCGCCGCCAATATCCACGATGCCATCGCCATCGGTGAAGCCGGTCAATTCGGCGCTTTGAAAGACATCGTTATCCGCGGCGTTGAAGTAAAAAAGTGGCCCAAAGAAGTCACCAAGGCCATGCGGCAGGCCTGGACCCGGGTGGCCCGCGAAAAATCCGCAGAGGACAAAGATTTCCGGCGAATCTTTAGATCACTCAAAAAATTCCGCGAAGATTATTCCATTTGGCGGGAGCTGGGCGAAATTAAACCGTAAATTTAGCTGAGACCCTTTCCAAAAAAGTTAATGCATCAAGGAGTATTCGGTAATCCGGGCCTTGTTTTCGCCATATTGCTGCGTATATTACGCTG
>CAZNLR010000069.1:0-9383 GCA_964574215.1 uncultured Rhodospirillaceae bacterium
GTTTGGCTAAATTGTGGTTTGTCGTCAGGTCATTCGGTGTGAGGTCAAAGGCCGTCGCCAAGGCCTTGAGCGTTTCCAGGGAACAGGTTTCGCCGCTTTCGACCCGCTGTACGGTTCTGACGCTAACATCGCAAATTTCCGCCAGCTGCTCCTGGGGCCAGGCGCGCTCCATCCTTAGCTTTTTGACATTTTGTGCTACCAATTGAATTCCGGATGCCATCGTAAACTGGAGATCAATTTATTGAGCAAAGTAGGAAAATACCACGACACCAGCCCGACAGCTATATGACATTTGAAAATCGTTCCAAACGAAAAAGGGGACGGTCCCCTTTTTTATCTTTTCGATTTTTTGCATCGCGTTCTTACAAATCAGTCCCTCGGGGCGCCATAGTCAACATAGTACATAAAGGAAAAAATGGGGACGGTCCCCTTTTTCCCCTGTTTACAGTTAATTGGAGTGTAAATATGGCGAGAACCGCGAGAGAGTCCCGGGGCGGTATCTGTTATCACGTTATCAACAGGGCCAACGCAGGCCACAGAATATTTTTTGATGATCAGGACTTCCGGGAATTCATGAAAGTTATAGTCCAAGCCTCGGACCATGTAGACATGCCCATGTTTGGGTTTTGTATCATGCCAAATCATTTTCATTTTGTCGTACAGCCAAACGAAAATGGAGATTTAGGACGATGGATGCAATGGTTGTTGACGACACATGTACGGCGTCATCATCGACGTCATGAAACCAGTGGACGGTTGTGGCAAGGCCGTTATAAAGCTTTTCCGATTGCCCAGGATGAGCATTATCTGACGGTACTCAGATATGTAGAACGAAATCCTTTACGGGCGCAATTGGTCGAGTTCGCCGAGGCCTGGCCTTGGTCTAGTCTGCATACCCGTACCAGGAACTGTAATAGTATTACGCTGGCGGAAAGTCCCGTGCCATTGGCCCCGGATTGGGCGGCATGGGTGAATCGTGCCCAATCAGAGGCGGAATTAGATAAACTTCGCCAATGTGTTAACCGTGGGCGTCCCTACGGTGGTTATATGTGGGTCCAGAAAACGGTCGCCGAATTGGGATTGCAGTCTTCCCTACGTGAACCGGGAAGGCCGAAAAAATTAATCCGTGTAAGATAAAAAAGGGGACCGTCCCCTTTTTTCTTAATTCCGTTCCAGTTCCGAATCCCAGTAGAGGAAATCCCGCCAGCTTTCGTGGAGATAGTTGGGGGGAAAGCGGCGGCCGGCTTGTTGCAGTTGGTGATTACTTGGCTGGATCGGCCGGCGGGAAAGCTGCATGCCGGCTTCGCGCACCGACTTGTTGCCTTTGCGGAGGTTGCAGCACGAGCACGCCGTCACCACGTTGCTCCATTCGGTGCGCCCGCCCCGCGACCGAGGCATGACATGATCGAAGGTCAGTTCAGGCGTCGGAAAGGAATGGCTGCAATATTGACAGGCAAACTGATCCCGCAGGAAGACGTTAAACCGGGTAAAGGCCGGACGCCGCGACAGGTGCACATATTCCTTCAGGGAAATGACGCTGGGCAGTTTCATTTCCCAATTGGGAGAATGGATGGCCTGGTCATATTCGGAAACCACATTGACCCGGTCGAGAAATACCGCTTTGACGGAGTCCTGCCAGGACCACAAGGACAAGGGGAAGTAGTTGAGCGGCCGAAAATCGGCGTTCAGCACCAAGGCCGGACAATTATCTAAGGCAACAGACACGTACTTCTCCCGCTATAGAATTCCCCTTATTGGCGGGAAGAATAAAGGGTCAAAATTATTTTGCAACCAGATAGGGGGTTTAAAATTTGGAGTTCGCACGAAATATAGTGTGCTCGTGTTCAGGTCAGAATACGCTCCATAAACCGGATACCCATTTCCAAACCTTCTTCGTCGATGGAATGACCGAGGCCGGGGCGGACATGACCTTCGGCTTCAATGCCTGATTGCTTAAGTGTCTCCAATGCCGCCGGTAGCACCTCCACCGGCACCAAATCGTCCAAATCGCCGTTGATCAACACGACCGGTGGGCGGCTTCTGACTTCGCCGGCAAAGACCTCATGCCCCACCAGCCGGCCGGAATAGCCGAGAATGCCCGCCATCTGTTGCGCGCGCCGCGGGCCCACAAACAGGGACATCATGGTACCCTGGGAAAACCCGATCAGAGCCAGCCGGTCGGCGGGCAGGTTATATTTCTCCAACTGATCGTCGATGAACTTGTCCAGGATAGGCGCCGTAGCACGGCCGCCTTCCAGCATGGCTTCCTCCGTCCGTTCCTGCAGACTGAACCACTGGTAGCCCATTTGCATGCCCGGCGGCGACATGTCGCAGAGGAACGGCGCATCGGGCGCAATAAACCTGGCGTTGGGCAGGACTTTGGCAAAGTAGGGCGCCAGACCGATCAGATCATATCCTCCCACACCCAGCCCATGGCACAGGATGACAAGCTGTTTGATCTCACCGATTTCGGCGGGTCCGAATTCGGGCCCCTGGAGGTCTGGCAAATCGTTCACGGCTCGGCTTTCATTCTGATTGCGCTTTTTTCGGACATTAACCCTATTGCCTAATCGGCCCAAGCAAAACATAAACAGGCTATGAAAGTCTCCGGGATAGACATCATCACCCGCTTCGCGCCCTCGCCCTCGGGGCTGCTTCATCTGGGACACGCTTATTCGGCGTTGTTCACCGAGCGTGAGGCGCGGGACAATGGCGGGCGGTTTTTGCTGCGTATCGAGGATATCGACCAAACCCGCTGCAGGCCGGAATTCGAGGTGGCCATTTTCGAGGATTTGGCTTGGCTGGGATTGACATGGGAGGAGCCGGTACGCCGCCAGTCGGACCATATGGACGAATACCAGGAGGACTTAAATCGGCTCGAAGGAATGGGACTGATCTATCCCTGCTTTTGCACCCGCAAGGAAATCAGAGCGGAGATCGCCAAGGCCGACCAGGCGCCCCACGAACCGCATACGCGCGGGCCGGTCTATCCCGGCACCTGTCGCCGCCTCTACGAAGATGACCGGAACATGCGCATTGCGGCGGGTGACGCTTACGCACTCCGACTCAATGTCAGAAAAGCCACCCATCTGGCGGAACAGAAAGCCGGGTTGCTTACCTGGAATGATTTGGATGAGGGGGTTCAAAACGCCACCCCGGAAATTTTCGGCGATGTGGTGATGGCCAGAAAGGACGAACCCACCAGCTATCATCTGTCGGTCACCGTCGACGATGCGCTGCAAGGAATCTCTCTGGTGACACGCGGGGACGATTTGCGTGACGTCACCCATGTTCATCGTCTTCTACAGGCGTTGCTTGACTACGAGACCCCCGAATACAAGTTCCATCATCTGTTGACCGGCGAGGATGGCAAGCGTTTCGCCAAGCGGGACAAATCATTGACGTTGCGAACCTTGCGGCAGAACGGCAAGACACCGACAGAGGTCAGGCGCATGGCGGGGTTTGAGTAGATTTTAAATTAAAAACCCCTCGCCCTAACCCTCTCCCGCAAGGGGAGAGGGGGTTATAATGGCTGCTAAGAAATCCCCTTCCCCCCTTGCGGGGGAAGGTCGGGATGGGGGGGTAAGTTTCAGGCAACTCGAATAATCCTTTCCCTTGCTGCAATGCCGAGCCATTGCTAAACAAGCAGCGCATTAGAACATGGAAACGCGATGACCCTGACCCTCTACAATACGCTGGCCCGCGAGAAGCAAATTTTTACGCCCCTGGATAAAGATAGCATCGGCGTCTATGTCTGTGGGCCGACGGTGTATGACTATGCCCATATCGGCAACGCCCGGCCGGTGATCGTGTTCGATGTGCTGTTCCGCTTGCTGATGCATGTTTACGGTAGGGATGCGGTCACCTACGTGCGGAACATTACCGATGTGGATGACAAGATTATCGCCGCCCATCAGGAATCGGGTGAGGATATCGGCTCCATCACGTCCCGGACGACGGAAGCTTTTCACGCCGATATGGCGGCGCTGGGCAATTTGGACCCCAGTATCGAACCAAGGGCGACCGACCATATTTCTCAAATGATTTTGATGATCGAAAAGCTGATCGAGGATGGCCACGCCTATGAAGAAGAAGGCCATGTTTGCTTCAACGTACCGTCCATGGCGGCGTACGGGCGGCTGGCGCGCCTCAACCGGGATGAACTGATCGCCGGGGCCCGCGTCGATGTGGCGCCTTACAAAAAAGACGCGGCTGATTTCGTGCTCTGGAAACCGTCGACGGACGACCAGCCCGGCTGGGACAGTCCCTGGGGACGCGGTCGTCCCGGCTGGCATATCGAATGCTCGGCCATGTCCAGCGAATATCTGGGAGTCACCTTCGACATTCACGGCGGTGGCCAGGATCTGATCTTTCCCCACCACGAAAACGAGATCGCCCAGAGCCAATGCGCCCATGGGGCCGGCACCTTTGCTCAGACCTGGATGCACAACGGCTATCTTATGGTCGAGGGCGAAAAAATGTCCAAAAGCCTGGGCAATTTCATCACCGTCCATGATCTGTTGAAAGGGCATCACGGGGAGACCATCCGCCTCTGCATGCTGATGACCCACTACCGCCAGCCCCTTAACTGGACGGCGGCGGGTCTGGCTCAGGCGAAGGAAAGCCTCGACCGTTGGTATGGGGCCCTTAGGTCATTCGCGGGTTCGGAGGAAGCCTCAAGTAAAGTTCAGCCGGAGGCGGCGCTGATCGCGGCGCTGTCGGACGATCTTAACACGCCGCTGGCCATTTCCGTCCTGCACGAAATCGCAGGACGGCTCAACAAGGCCGAAGATTCGGCTGGTCAATGTCAAGCGGCGGGAGAGATACTGGCAACCGCCAAGGTGCTCGGTCTTCTGCAACTGGACCCGGAGGAATGGTTCAAATGGACTCCCGAGGGAGAATCCGGAGGGCTTAGCGACACCGATATCGAGGACCTGATCGACCAGCGCACCCAGGCCCGCGCCAACAGAGATTTCGCAGCGTCCGATAAAATCCGCGACGATCTGGCGGACCAGGGCATTGTTCTCGAAGACGGTCCTGACGGCACTACCTGGAAACGGGGCTAGATCGCCGGACGGTCGTCGTCGGCGATAACCTGCAATCGGTCTTCATCGCCATAAGTGGCGCTTTCGATTTCCTCTTTCCGGCTCAGCAATGTGCGGGCGGGAATAATAGCCATCAGAAGCAATATGACGGCGCTCACCTTCAGCGCCCCTTGCATGCCGATATATTCGGCGATCCAGCCGACGGCCTGTGCGCCGATGGCCAAACCGCCAACACCGAGCGAAATACTCAAGCTGACTGTACGGCCCCGGAACCTGTCGTCAACCATATGCTGAATCAGTGATTGGCCGCCGATGGAAGACGCCACCGCGAAACCGCCGGTTAACGCCAAGGCAGCCAGACCCAGCGAAAAGTTTTCGGTAATGGTGAACAAAATCAACAGGATGGCGGATACGAATTGGCAATAAACGTGAATTTTAATCAGCCCTTGCATCCGTCCCCTAACGGCAAGCATTGCGGCGAAGGCGAGACCCCCGACCCCCGACGCCGCCATTAAATAGGCGAGACCCTGTTCATCCGCTTTAAACACCTCCACCGCGATACCGGGGAGGAATTCCATATAAGGCCGGATGAACAGCGCGGCAAAAAAGGACATGAGGATCAGCATTTTGATCGGTGTATGACCAAACGTGTAGGTGAGCCCCTCCTTGAGATCACCGTACAAATTGGCCAATGAGCCGGGCAGCCTGGGACTTTTTTTGACCTTCAGGCGAATAAGAACTGTGGCCATCCAGCTTATGACAATCGCGTTGGCGGCGAAGCAGGCGAAGGCGCCGAACAAATTCAAGATCAGACCGCCGATCAGCGGTCCGGTAAAGGCGGACGCGTAAAAGGTCGTGTTGTTCGTCGCGACCGCAGCAGGCAAATCCTCGCGGTTCAAAAGCCTGGGGTAAAGGGATTGGCGGGCTGGAAATTCGATGGCCATCATCATGCCCTGGAAGGTAATCAGAATAACCAACAAGAGTGGGGTGATGAGACCCATCCAGGTTATCACTGCCGTACCGGCGGCGATGCAGCCGCCGATGATACTGATTACGATTGAAAGCCGCCGTGGCCCGAAACGGTCGGATATGGCCCCAGCGATCGGCCCCAACACCAATAGCGGCATGAAATAGGCGAGCCCGATGGCTCCCAGCCAAATGGGTGAGCGCGTAATATCATAAATCAGCCAGCCGGCGGCAATCTTGTGAATCCAGACACCCTGGACCATGAACACTTGGCCGCTCCAATAGCGCCGGTAGAGCGGGTTGGACAGCGCCCGGCCGATACCACCGAAATATGAGGAAAAAGAACGGGGCGAGGACATGGGGGCACCTTAGTGGCCGATCCATTGACTGTAAACAACCGGTGAGAGGGCAATTCGCGCTACATTATGGCAGGTGAATGCTTTAGGATTGCGGTCATTAAAATTTATATTTTAGGAGAATTAAGTGAGTACTCAGGAATACAATTACAGCGTCTGGGAAAGCGACGACGACAAATTTTATGACTTTGCCGCCATTGCTCCTCAGGTCACCAGCCGGGCGCCGTCGTTTCCGCTGGAGGATTTGGCGACCGGTGATACCGTCGAAATGAAGGAGCTTTGGAAAAAGGGAATAGCGGTTATCGAATTCGGGTCGTTTACCTGACCCTTCTGCGCGATGGCGGCTGACGAGATGGAAGATCTCGCCGACCGTTACGCCGACCGGGCCGTGCGCTCGGTATTTATCTACACAAGGGAAGCCCATCCGGGCGAAAATTACCGCCACCATTTGTCGATGGACGACAAACGGTCCGTCGCCAACGCCTTCAAGGAACATTCCAATATCCGGCGGGAAGTTCTGCTCGATGATCTGGAAGGAACCGCCCACAAAGCGTATGGCACGTGCCCCAATATGACCTGGATTGTCGGAAGAGGCGGATTTATCCATTATAAATCCTCCTGGACCGCCGTCGAGGATGTGGAGGATGCATTAATCAATGTCATCGATTTCCAAGAGAACCGGGCCAAGAACCAATGGGTGCCGTTTTACAGTGAACGCTCCGCCTGGAGCACAAGGAACATGGATGACATGATGGCGGGATTGGAGCGCACCGGTCCCCAAGCCGTCGAGGATTTTGTCCGGTCCACGAAGAAGCGTGCGCCGGCCAAACCTGCCGGGAAAGATACTCCTCAGAAAATTCCGGGAAGTTTTTTCAAAGAGGAAAGCGGCGACTAAATTAACGGGTAGCATTGATGGCAAAACCTAAACCTTGGAACAGTCCGCAGCCCGAAGAATCGCCTGGGAGAAATCCCAGAGGTTCGTGGTTGTGGATTGTCCTGGTCGTTGCCGCCTTTCTGGCGCTGGTCGTATTTCTGGTGTCGTCCTATCCGGAGACGTTGGAGGACGGTGACAATAAAATGGCCTTCTACCACAATCTGGCCTGGCTGGTTTTGCTGGGCGGCGCCGTGGTTGTGCGATGGCGGACTCGGCCCGGTGCGGCGCTCAGAGACGCGGCACTTTGGATTGCCATCGGCGCGGTCATTTTTTTGGGATACAGTTTCCGGCATGACGCCACGTCACTGGGCCGAAGGATGCTGGCCGAACTTATGCCCCACAAGGGTCAAGCTGATGCCGACACCATTACCTTCACGGCCCGGGCGGGCGGCCACTTCGTTGCCGAGGCCCAGGTGGACGGCACCGATATCAGGTTTCTGGTTGATACCGGCGCCAGCGATGTTGTTTTATCGCCCCGGGATGCCAGGAAACTGGGTTTCGATCTCAGCCGGCTTTCCTATGACCGCATTTATCGGACGGCCAACGGAACGGTCAAAGGCGCGCCGGTCAGGCTGGGCCGAGTCAGAATCGGCCCCATCGAATTCAAAGATGTGAGAGCCTCGGTCAACGGTGCGCCGATGTCGACGTCGTTGCTCGGCATGAGTTTTTTAAGCCGCCTCAAAAGCTATGAGGTCACCGGCGACAAGCTGACGCTGAGACGATAGAATTATTGGTATGACCGATCACATCACAAAAGCAATCTCGGTTCTGAACGACGCCTTGGCGCTCGATCCCAAGGCGATAACGGAATTGGTCAATCTACGCGTGGAATGTAACAAGGACCTCGTCAATCATCCCCTCATTCAATCGGGCGTCTATGGCGGCGTCGCCAAGGTGGGTGTCCTGGGCATTCTCAATGGCGTTATTGGCGATTCACCCACGGGCGTGG
The DNA here is from genome assembly GCA_964574215.1 of uncultured Rhodospirillaceae bacterium. Lineage (GTDB taxonomy): Bacteria > Pseudomonadota > Alphaproteobacteria > Rhodospirillales > UBA2165. The sequence goes on from CAZNLR010000069.1 coordinate 8,251, forward strand.
TCGGCGCCGAGGGCGTGTTTGATCAGGATACGGGACGTTTCCTGCGCATTAAACGTTTTGTCGACCTGAGGACGGAAAAAGTGGATGTGATCGCTTAAGGTGCCGGTGAAGCGGTCGGTTTAATCACTCAAAATGAGTTTGTCGAAATATCAATCGGCCAAAAGGTTGTCGATATCGTCCTGGGCCATGGTGTTCTCACTGCCGTGGATAATTCCGGAGGCATAATCCATCAAACGTTGTATGTTACGGGAATAATCGGAGGCGGCAAGACGAAGCCGGTCTTCCTCTCCCGCCACATGATATTTTTCCAACCGTTTGATCACCACGTCGATGAGTCGGTTGATTTGATCGATGGTCTGTTCAAAAGGTCTTAAAAAACGCTCCGGAACATGAGCATAGGCGTCGACGGCCAAATCCTTATCGGAGAAGGTACTGTCACTGAAATGGTCGGTATATGATTTCGGCTGCCACTCCTTGGCTTCGTCCAGGCACTCGGGCATGTCCGGCACCATCTCGAGCAACATAACGATCTCATTGAAATGATTGAGGTAATCGGTGGCGAGCAGGGTTTGCTCATTGATATTAGTGCCCTTCGCACGTTGCTGAAAAGCTTCGAACTCGGCGCTCGATTCGGTTTTGATTTCAGTTGTATCGGGCATCGGTACTTGAACTCTTCTCCGCCGATATTAAATAGATTGAATATAGTATTTAATCATCCAGGCGCACTATTCCAAGAAATTCTTAGGCTAAAAATTCGGCTGCAGAAAGCCAGTTGTCATTTTTGTGATTATTTACATTTGATTCCTTGTCTTTACTCAAAAAAAACACAGTTTTTAAAGATTTTAATTTTTTTTTACATCCTACTGTTGAAATAGGAATAAAAAGCCCTATTTTTAATCGGGAAATAGTTCGAAACCTATTGAAATATAATGTTACGAAACAAAACTACAAAAATGAAGAAATCAAATTGAAATTCCCGGCACGCGAGTAATTTGTGCCAAAAAGTGAGTGTTTCTGCATATTATTATGTGAGGCATTTTAAATTTTAAATATTGAGGAAAGAGGTTAAACATGACAGGCGACGTTACCGTAACCGGCGTAGAGCGCTTTTTCGACGATGACGAAATCATCGT
>CAZNLR010000070.1:0-6793 GCA_964574215.1 uncultured Rhodospirillaceae bacterium
CCCCGCAATCAACATGGCAGGATTCTATCACAGATTGCGTTTTGACACAGCCTGGGTCAAAAACGGACTCTTTTGACCAATCTGGATAATGTCCGCTTTCGGGAGTATTCTGTTGCAAAACTCGAAATTGGTGACGATCAATAATTCCTCCAAAAGCCAACTTCGCCAAGAATGGCATCTAAATTGCCTTTGTACGTTACACAGAACTTCGCTCAGCGAAATATCAATCTGACGGCTGTCCCCCCGACTAAATTTTAGAACTGCCCGTCCATGCTGCGGAAATTTTTAAATCAACTGCAAAATGAGAGTTTTGCAACAGAATTGGGGGGTGGTCGCCGCGTCACTCCTGAATTAGGAAAGCACTTTAGGGAGTGCTGGAGATGGTAAATCAGAAATCAATAGTCCCGAAAGGCTTCGTCGTATTAGCAGACGAATTTCCGAAACTCGTTCTTGCCCTCGCCATAAAATATGTTGGATCTTCGTGGCCAAATATTTCTAAGAGCACAGAGAATAAATTGGCTACTTTTATTCGTAACAATATTCTTTTTGAATGGGAGAAAAATAAAACTTTTGACGATGGATTAAGTTCGATCTATGACAAAAAGCCTAAACCTGAGTTACCCAAAGCCACTCCCAAAATAATTGAATTAATTAATTTAATTGAAGCGGATGGAAAATCTATTTCGCAGATTAAATCCGATTTATTTCAACTCATTGAACACGGAAAACTAGACGTATTTGCTTTAAATCAAAATGGCCATGCTCGACGTTTCTCGCCAGTATTGTACCACCTTTTGATTGCAGATCGCCTATATGAATTTCCAGAAGAAGGCGTTCACCGATTAGTCTTAGTCAGAAAACGAGATATTGATGCAATTGTAGGAAGTACTTTATCCGCGACGCCAACGAATAAAGAGGGTCCTTCGCCGAAAACATCTGTCAATGCAACGCAAAGTTCTCAACCAAGTCTAGGTCGAAAACCTAAATCGGAAACAAAATATTCTGAGATCTTCGCAAAGTTTGAAGAAGAATATAAAAACAATCTAAAATTTCATCATGGGGAACAGGCTCAAATAGGTCGCGAAATTGCTGACGGTGTTGGTTACCAACCGGAAACAATCAGTAAAATATTGCGCCCCACCTATCTCGAATTAAAAAGAAAGAATAATTCCCAGCATTAAATATGCCCATCCGGGATTTATCCGGAATGCTTTCCTTTTTCTATCCCTCTATCAACCAGCGACACCCAAACAACACAGATAAACATCACAATGGAACAATTCCGAATTTTAAAAAAAAATTATTGGTAGATTCTAAGACTATTGAACGTGCCAGAAAAATTGCACCAGGTTACGATTTATATATGATCGAAAATGAATGGATTATCTGGAACAAAGAAAAAGGCATCGATTCGCCACGCTGCCAGCGATCCCATATCTCAGCCTTCTGTTCACTCGTAAAATAAATCCGACGTCTTCGCATCATCTAAACACTCCATCTTTCCGATTAAGATAAAGTGTTGCGTCCATCTATTGAGATCCTGCCCGCGCGTGCTGGCGTTGACCCAATATATGTACCACGAGGACCGCATTACCCGGCCGCTGAAACGGATCGGTGAACGGGGCGAAGGCAAGTTTCAACCCATAACCTGGGAGGAAGCTTTCAATATTTGCGAAGCACAGCTGTATGAAATCCGGGAACGGCACGGCGCCGAATCGGTCCTGTTCTGTCAAGGCACCGGCCGCGATATCGGCGGCCCACTGTCGTTCCTCGCCTACAGTTACGGCAGTCCCAACTGGACGCAGCTCGGCCTGTCAGGTCATTCCTGTTACACCCCCCGGCTGGGCGCCATGAAAGCGGTGATGGGGGACAATGCCGTGGTCGACTGCGCTCAGTTCAGCGTTGATCGCTACGACGACCCGGACTGGCAGGCGCCCGAAGTGATCCTGGTCTGGGGGCAAAATCCGCCCGCCACCTGCCCGGACGCCTTTTACGGCCACTGGATTGTCGACTGTATGCAGGCGGGTTCGAAGATTGTTTCCATCGATCCCCGCTCGACTTGGATGTCGAGCCGTTCCAAGCAACATTTGCAAATACGCCCCGGTACCGATGGCGCCCTGGCCCTCGGCATGTTGAACGTGATCATCGCAGAGGATCTTTACGACCATGAGTTTGTCGATAAATGGGTGGCGGGATTTGAGGAGTTGCAGGAACGGGCGGCGGCCTATCCGGTCGACAAGGTCGCCCAGATCACGCATCTACCGGCGGAAGAGATCGTCGCGGCGGCGCGTCTGTTCGCCAAAGCGGACCGGGCGGCCATTCAATGGGGCGTCTCCATCGATATGTGCCCGGACGCCACCGCCGTTGCCCACGCCATTATTGCGCTTTGGACCATCACCGGCAATATCGATATCCCAGGCGGCCAGGTGATCGCCCGGCCGTCACATGGCGTTATCACCTACCCCTACAAATCGGAAGATCTGATCGAACTTTATGGCTCTGATTTGGTCAGGGACCTGCAGGAAAAACGGATCGGCGCCGACACATATAAGATGTTCAAGGAGTTCCGGGGCTTCGCCCATCCCGATATGGCCATCGAACAGGTGGTGACCGGCGACCCCTACCCGATCAAGGGGGCCTGGATTCAGACAGCCAACATCATCGGCGGCCAGTCCTTCAATTCCCGCTATCATTACGATGCTCTTAAAAAGCTGGATTTCGTCGCCGTCGTCGATCTTTTCCATAATCCTACCAGCATGGCCCTAGCCGATATTGTCCTGCCGGCAGCCACGTTCCCGGAGAAGGACAGCATCCGGTCTTGGTGGGCGCCCATGGAAATTATGAAAAAGCGGGTTCAGGTTGGTGACTGTAAGTCCGACTGGGAGATCAATTTCGAATTGGCCAAACGTTTCAACCCGGACGGTCTTAAGAAATATAAAATTCTGGAGGATTTGTTCGACGAACGGTTGGCGGCGGGCGGCACGACCTTCGCCGAGATGGAACAAAAAGGCGGCTGGGAAATGCCGCCCGAGGGGCCGGGCAAACCCTATCGGCGTCACGAACGCGGCATCCTGCGCGACGACGGCAAGCCCGGCTTCAATACCGAATCCGGCAAGGTGGAGCTCTACAGTAATACGTATGAAAGCTGGGATTTGGACCCGCTGCCCTTTTATACCGAGCCACCGCAAAGCCCCGTCTCGACCCCCGATCTGTTCGAGAAATATCCTCTCATTCTCATCACCGGCGCCCGGACCAGTCTCTTTTTCCACTCGGAGCACCGGCAAATTCCCTGGCTCAGGGAAAAAGAACCCGACCCGTACGTGGAAGTTCATCCCGACACGGCGGAAAAATTCGGGGTTTATGATGGAGAATGGATCTATATCCGGAACGAACAGGGCAAGGTGAAACGCAAAGTGGCCCTGACCCTGGAAGTAAAACCGGAGCACATTCACACCTTGCACGGCTGGTGGAAACCGGAAGAGGAAGGCGCGGAGCCCCATTTGTTTGGCGTCTGGGACTATCAGGTCAATCAACTGGTTCCCGGGCCCCAAGCCAGCCGGTCCGGTTACGGCGGCGGTCAATACCGGACCACCTTGGTGACCTTGGTGAAAATACCGGATGCGGAGCGCTGATATGGCCCGTTACGGATTGCTCATCAATTACGATTATTGCACCGGCTGTCATACGTGCGAGGTCGCCTGCCAACAGGAACACGGCCATCCCGCCGGCACCACCGGCATCGAAGTGACCAAACACGTCTATCGCGTGGGCGACAAGGTGAAGATTGATTTCATTCCCTATCCGACCGACTATTGTGATCTGTGCATGATCAGATGCGCCCGGGGGGAAAAGCCATCTTGCGTCAAACATTGTCAGTCGCGCTGCATGAAGTTCGGACCGATGGAAGAATTGGCCGACATCGCCCGCGATATGTCACGGGTCGTGCAATATACCCACCGGCCGAAAAAAATTTGAACAATCAACCGGGTCATATTCACTCGGAAAAATAACGTAGATTTTTAAGGAGATTAAAATGGTTTTGGAAATGGATATGAGCCAGTACACCGAGGAGCAGCGGCTAATCTGGCAAACCACGCACGATTTGATGGACGATGTCGTCATTCCCTGGGTTAAACAAAATGTGGACCGGGAATGGGAGATGGACCCGAAGCGCCGCTTGCCCATTGAGATGCTTGAGGCGCTCGATGAAGTCGGACTTCGAACCATCGGTATTCCCGAGGAATATGGTGGCACGATCTTGGAGCCTGGGACCGAAGCCCAGACATTTGCCTTGATTATGTATGAACTCGGCCGCGCCGATCTGGGACTGGCGGACATGGTCGGTATCGGCTGGAAGCTTTGCACCTATTACCGTTGGTATATGGACGAGGAATTGCAGAAACATTGGTTCCCCAAGATTGTCGCCGATCCGACCTTTTTGCTGGCCCAGGCGGTGACTGAGCCCCAAGGAACATCCGACCGCTGGCTACCCTATAATGTACCGGAATCGCAGTTGAAAACCACGGCGGTCAAGGATGGCGACGAATGGATAATCAACGGCTACAAACAGTTCATCACCAACGGCTATGACGCCCAGCTGTTCAATGTCTACGCCCAGACCAATTTCGACATTACGCTGTGGGAAGGCACCAGTTGTTTCCTGGTGCCGGTCGAAACGCCGGGCGTTTCGGTGGCGCGTTGCAATGAGACCTTGGGCGGGCGATTTATGAACAACGCCGAAATCCGCTTCGAGAATGTCCGGGTGCCGGACAATCACCTGCTGTTGCGGGAAGGGGCGCTGGGCAAAGCCGACGAGGTTTACTACCGGCCCGGCAAGGTCATGCTGGCGGCTAAGAATTTGGGCATTGGTATGGCCGCCTTCCACGATACGGTGGATTGGTGTCACGACCGCGTCCAGGGAGGTGTGCCGTTGATTGAACACCAGGCCGTCGCCGTCCGTTTGGCGGATATGGCGACACGGCTTGAGGCCGTGCGGTCGTTTACCTTTCGAGTCGCCAAGGAAATCGATGATGAAATACCCGGCGATCACGAGCGTGCCATCATGCTCAAATCCTTTGCCGCCGATCAGGTTATCGAAGTCTGCCGCCAGTCCATCGAACTTTTCGGAGGATCCGGCACGATCCTGGAACTGCCGATCCAAAAATATTTGCGCGACGCTTTCATGTTCCCGCACATGGACGGCGCCACGGATATCTGTTCTTTCCGCATCATCAAAGCCCTGTTCCCCGATACAGCGGGAACCTATGCCAAGGATCGTGATTAAAGGCGCGGCAAATCGACATTCTCGCCCGAGAATCGGTGGCGGCAGTCCAACCGATATTAGATAGGTGAAACTGCCGTCACCGGCCCTGAATGGCGTCGGACAAGATATGAAGTTTTCTGTTATTTACTGGAGAAACCATGAAAGTCTTCGTCACAGTTAAACAAGTCGTTGATTACAATGTAAAAATTAGGGTCAAAAGCGATCAAAGCGGCATTGAAACGGCCAATGTAAAAATGTCCATGAACCCTTTCGACGAAATTGCCGTTGAAGAAGGCATTCGTTTGCGGGAAGCCGGTACGGCAGAAGAATTGATTGCCGTCTCTATCGGTCCGAAAAAATGTTCGGAAACCATCCGCACTGCCTTGGCCATGGGTGCTGACCGCGGCTGCCACATCATCACCGACGATGAGGTGGAACCCTTGGCGGTGGCGAAATTACTTGAAAAGCTGGTCGATCGTGAAACACCGGATTTGATTATCCTCGGCAAGCAGGCCATTGACGGTGATTGCAATCAAACGGGCCAGAAGCTGGCGGCGTTGCTGAATTGGTCACAAGGCACTTTTGCGTCCGAGGTGAAGTTTGTCGCCGGAGGTGTTGAGGTAACCCGTGAAATTGATGGTGGACTGGAAACCATCAGCCTGGTGATGCCGGCGGTGATCACGGCAGATCTACGCTTGAACGAACCGCGTTATGCTTCGCTGCCGAATATTATGAAAGCCAAGAAAAAACCGATTGATGAATTAACACCGGAAGAGCTTGGCGTCGATATTCGGCCACGTTTATCCACGCTCAAAGTTGTTGAACCTCCTTCCAGACTGGCCGGCGTCATCGTCGAAGACGTTGCCGCACTGGTCGACAAACTTAAAAACGAAGCCAAGGTGATCTGATGAGTGTCCTGGTCATAGCCGAACATGATAACGCGGCGTTGAAGGGCGCAACCTTCAACACCGTCGCCGCCGCCGCCCAATTGGGCGATGTTGAAATCCTGGTTGCCGGCGCCGATTGCCGCAGCGCCGCCGAAGAAGCCGCCAAAATCACCGGCGCTGCCAAAGTCCTGCTGGTGGAAGACGGTGCTTATGCCAATCCGCTGGCGGAAACCTTTGCACCGCTGATCCAAGGGCTGGCCGGCAATTATTCCCATGTGCTGGCCCCGGCGACCACGTTCGGCAAGAACGTCATGCCACGGGTGGCGGCCATGCTGGATGTGCAGCAGGTCTCTGAAATCAGCGGCATTGTGGATGAAAATACGTTCGAGCGTCCCATCTATGCCGGCAACGCCGTGGCGACGGTGCAATCGTCGGACGGCGTTAAGATCATCACCGTCCGGGCGACGGGTTTCGATGGGGCGGCGCCCGAGGGCGGCAGCGCCGACATCGCCGACGTCGCCGGCGCCGACAATCCGGGCCTTTCGGAATTCGTCGGCACCGAACTGACCAAGTCGGACCGGCCGGAACTGACGGCGGCGAAGATCATCATCTCCGGCGGCCGCGGCATGCAGGACGGTGAAAA
>CAZNLR010000071.1:0-6256 GCA_964574215.1 uncultured Rhodospirillaceae bacterium
CAAAATACGCATCTCCACCGATAAGGTAACCAGCCGGGGCGAGCGGATCACCGAGATTGAAATGGGCGAACAGTCGGAAGGCAAGGAAATAGCACCGACCGCCGTACCAGATTCAAAAACCGTCATCCAATAGCTCCCGCGCGACCTCCAAATCTTCGTCGCTGGTCACTTTAAACGGGGCGGCATCCACCAGGCAGACATCGATGCGAACATTATTTTCGAGAGCTCTGAGAATTTCGATATTTTCTTCCAACTCCCGATCCGATGGCGGTGAATTGACGAAGCGGTCCAGCTGGGCGCGGCGGTAAGCGTAGATGGGAATATGTCGATAATGGGGACCGGGCCCAAGTTTATGTGAATCCCGGCTGAAATCCTCGACGGTGCCCACCTTGCTGCCCTTGAGCACGTAGACCTTACGCTGTTCGTTCCAATTCACGTTGGTTTTAACGATGCTGCCGTCTGCTCCTTCCCCATCGCTCAATGGACAGACCATGGTAGCGATACCAACCTCGTCACTGGCCAAGGCATACATCAGGGCCCGGATATATTTGGGTTCCAGCGCCGGCATATCCTCATGGACGTTGATGACGATGTCGTGGGTGTAGAAACGGTCAAAGCGGTTGACCGTCGCGGCGATGCGTTCGGCCCCGGATTCCGTCCGGTAATTGTGGTTTTTGAGCAGATCCTCCGGATCGGTTCTGACCGTGTAGGCCCCTTCGCTTCCCAATTCCTCGGCGATCTCGTCGCCGATACAATCGACAATCACGCTGCCGATCTGGGACTCCTTAACCCGCCGATAGGACTGAACCACCATGGACGCGCCATTGACATCCCTAAGCTGCCGCCTTGGTTCGCCGTCCTCGTTCAGTTGCGACGGAATAATGATCAGAGGGTTGAGAATCATTTGGCGATTGTATTGAGAATTGTTATCGGTTAAAGCCATTTACTCAAAATAACGCCCGCCGTCCAGATATTTGCATTTTTAGATAATTTTCATTTGGACTTAAGGACTTATCTACCCCTAAAATCAGCTCCAATTATGTTTGATAAAATTATTTATTTTGCCAATCGCTTCGGTGTCTTAACCTGCAACTTGGTGTTGTCGACAATCATCGTCCTAATTTCCGCGGCGATCACCATTTTGTTTACGACATTGGGCGGCTTTAACCTATATCCGGCGATATTTCTCGCCATAATTACGCCGACCGTGCTGGCGCCACCGACTATATATGTATTTCTCCGCATTGTTAGAAAACTCGACCGGGCGGAAAAGGAAGTTGCGCGGGCGCGGAAAAGGCTGATCGACGCCTTTCAAAGCCTGCCTTTGCAAATCAATTTGTACGACGAGGAAGACAGGTTGATTATGACCAACCGCGAACAAACCGGCTGGTATAAGGGTGGCTTCGAATATTTTGTACCCGGAAGAACCTATCGGGATATCACCCACGATCTTGCCTATAGCGGCGAGATCTCCCATGCAGTGGGCCGCGAAGAGGAATGGATCGACGAAAGGCTGGAGAACTTTAACGCGGCCGCCGGACCGATGGAAATCGCTCATCCCGATGGCCGCATCGTCGAAGCCGGATATTATAAAACATCCCTCGGCGAAACGGTTGTCATAAGGCGCGACATCACCCAGCGCAAGACGGCGGAACAGGACGCAAGGCGGCGCCATTCTCAGTTGATCCATGTGATGCGGGTCAGCACCATGGGTGAAATGGCGACCGGTCTCGCCCATGAACTCAATCAGCCGTTGACGGCAATTGCCGGCTTTTTGCAGGGCTGCATCAACCGGCTCGAGGCCGGCGAAGGGGCATCGCCCCGCGTCATGGATGCTTTGAGAAAATCAACCGAACAGTCTCTGCGCGCCGGTGAGATTATCCGCCGCATTCGAGATTTCGTCTCCGCAACCGATCATGAGTATGAACTGATTGATATCAACAATTCGATACTCGAGACCGTCGAAATGCTGTCATCCGATATTCGCTTGGCCAATGTCGATCTGTCGCTTGACCTCGCCAATACGCTGCCCAGGGCACGCGCCGATCAAATCCAGATTCAACAAGTGGTATTCAATCTGACCCGCAACGGGTTGGATGCCATCAATGAAGTCCAATCGGGCGAAAACAAATTGCATATTGCCACGACGGTTGATGAGGACGATTTGTTGATCAGGATTGAGGACAGCGGAAACGGCGTCGACCCTGAAATCGTTCAAACACTGTTTGATCCGTTCTTTACCACCAAAGAATCCGGCATGGGCATGGGACTGGCCATATGCCGGGCGATCATCCTTGATCATGGCGGCGAACTCTGGCTGGAAAATACAGACTACGGCGCCGCCTCTTGCGTTAGGCTGCCGATTGCCGATCGGGAGTTTTAGATTCCCGGGCTTGAGACCCCAATCAGGGAAAAGTTGTCCGTTTTATTTGTCTAGATTCTTGGCCAAGCGCAGCCGGAGGGCATGAAGCTTGATAAAGCCTTCCGCGTCCCGCTGATCGTAAACCGTATCCTCTTCAAAGGTCGCCACATCTTCATCGTAGAGGCTGTAGGGCGATTTTCTTCCCTCGACGATCACATTACCCTTGTAAAGCTTAAGCCGGACTGTGCCGGTAACTTTTCTCTGGGTCTCGTCGATGGCGGCCTGCAGCATTTCCCTTTCCGGTGAAAACCAGAATCCGTTATAGATCAGCTCCGCATAGCGGGGCATCAATTCGTCCTTCAAATGCAACGCGCCCTTGTCGAGCACCAGGCTTTCAACGGCGCGGCGCGCCGGCAGCAGAATGGTGCCGCCGGGGGTTTCATAGACACCCCGCGACTTCATACCTACGAACCGGTTTTCCACGATATCGATGCGGCCGATCCCGTTGGCGCCGGCCAACTCGTTAAGCCTGGCCAACAACGCCGCCGGGCTCAGCTTCTCCCCGTCGACGGCTACCGGATCGCCGTTTTCGAAATCCACTTCGATCACGGTGGGCGCATCGGGTGCGTTTTCCGGCGACACCGACCGGGTGAACATTTCCTCGTCCGGGCCGACCCAGGGGTCTTCCAACGCCTTGCCCTCATAAGAGATATGCAAAAGGTTGGCGTCCGTCGAATAGGGCGGTTCCCCTTCCTTGTCCTTGGGTACCGGAATCTGATGCTGCTGGGCATACTCGATCAGCTTGGTCCGGGAATTCAAATCCCATTCCCGCCACGGGGCGATCACCTTGATATCGGGATTGAGCGCATAATAGCCGAGTTCAAACCGCACTTGGTCGTTGCCCTTGCCGGTGGCGCCGTGGGACACCGCATCGGCCCCGACTTCCCGGGCGATTTCAATCTGGCGTTTGGCGATCAATGGCCGGGCGATGGAGGTGCCCAATAAATAGGTGCCCTCATATATGGCGTTGGACCGGAACATGGGGAAGACATAATCGCGCACGAACTCCTCCCGGAGGTCCTCGATATAAATCTCCTTGATGCCCATATGTTCGGCTTTGGCCCGGGCCGGTTCGATCTCTTCGCCCTGACCCAGATCGGCGGTGAAAGTCACCACTTCACAGCCGTATTCGTCCTGCAACCAGCGCAGGATCACAGACGTATCGAGGCCGCCCGAATAGGCCAGCACCACTTTTTTCACATCACCACTTTTCGCCCCGTTCGGCATGGCGGTCGTTCCTTTGTGTTATGAAGGCAAACGCTGAATTCTTGGCGGCGCAGTATAGGCAAAAGGGCGGCGGGAGCAAGGCTAGAGGAAAAGGTACGAACAGGCATTTCACCGCTTTGCCATTTCCTCCCGCAACATTTCAATTTCGAGCCATTGGTCCTCGGCTTCAGCCAGTTCTGATTTAGCCGCCGTCAGCCGGTCTGCTGAACTGCTGAACAGGTCGGGGTCCTTGTCGAAAAGACCAGGGTCATGGAGACGTTCCTCCAATTCGGAAATTTCACTTTCCAGCGCGGCAATTTGACCGGGAAGAATTTCCAAAGCGCGCTGCTGATTATAGCTGAGTTTTTTAGACGGGCCCTTTTCCCGTTTTTTGGTTTTCTTGGCCGCAAGGACGGTAGCGGGTTTTGACGCTGCCGGACCGGGTCGCTGGCGCAGATAGTCGGCATAGCCGCCGGGATATTCAACCACCCTGGGATTACCATTTGGGCCACCCCCTTCCATAACAATGGTCGAAGTCACCACCCGGTCCAGGAAATCCCTGTCATGGCTGACCAACAGAACCGTGCCGTCATAATCGGCCAGCATTTCCTGCAAGAGGTCCAGCGTATCCATATCGAGATCGTTGGTGGGCTCATCCAAAATGAGAAAGTTGGAGGGAAAGGCCAGTGTTTTGGCCAGCAAAAGCCGGTTGCGTTCACCGCCGGACAGACTGCCCACGGGACTGCGCGCCTGGGATTCGGCAAACAGAAAATCCTTTAAATAAGAGACTACATGGCGCGGCCGACCCCGTACGTTAACCTGATCTCCTCCCATGTCGCAGAGCGTATCCCAAACCGTTTTATCGGGATTCAAAAGTGACCGGGTTTGATCGAGATAGGTGGGTGTTAAATTCGTTCCTCGTTTCACCGTACCGCTGTCGGGCTCGAGTTCGCCGGTCAGCAATTTCAATAGCGTCGATTTTCCGGCGCCGTTGGGGCCGATCACACCGACCCGGTCGCCCCGCCGGATGCGGGTAGAGAAGTTCGAAAGGATAAGTTGCCCGCCAAATGAAAATGAAATTTTATCCGCTTCGATCACCAGCTTGCCGGACTTTTCGCCGCTTGCCGCCGCCAGCCTGACCTGGCCCGTGGGATCGATTTGGGCTGTGCGATCTTCGCGCAGTTGCCAAAGACGGCGCAAACGGCCCTGATTACGTTTGCGGCGCGCGGTAATGCCTTGGTGGGACCAAACGGTTTCCTGGGCGATCAGCTTGTCCAGCTTGCGGCGATCCTCGGCTTCCTGTTCAAGTATGCCGTCCGCCCATTGGTCAAAAGCGCCGAAGCCTTCATCCAGCCGCCGCACCCTGCCCCGGTCCAGCCAAAAGGTCGTTTGGGTGACGTTTTCAAGAAGCGCCCGGTCATGGCTGATCAGAACGAATCCCGACCGGTGGCTTTCTAAATATTCCTCGAGCCACTGAATGGTGGGCAGATCAAGGTGGTTGGTCGGCTCATCCAGCAGCAGAATATCCGGTTCGCTCACCAGGGTCCGGGCCAAAGCCGCCCGCCGGCTCTCTCCGCCGGAAATCGTTTCGGGCGCCGCCTCGCCATCGAGGTTTAGATCGGTCAGGACCATATCGATTTTAAATCCGAAATCCTCCTCGCCGTCAGGCAGTCCGTCCGCAATATAATCCCGGATCGTGTCATAGGGGCTCAAATCCGGTTCCTGCTCCAGATAGGCCACCCGGCACCCGGACTGCAGGATACGTTCTCCGCCATCGGGTTCGAGGAGCCCGGCAACAATCTTCAGCAGGGTTGATTTACCGGAACCGTTGCGCCCCACCAGGCAGATGCGGTCTCCCTGGCCGATCACCAGTTCGGTGCCTTCGAATAGCGGATGACCGCCGAAACCGAGGGATATGTCTTTTAACGTTAATAGCGGAGGAGCCACGATGGGTGCCGGAATATTGTTGTAATCAAGGTGGTCCCATTATGGAAATTTTAGCCCTCAGGTAAAACACCAACTGCCTGAAGTGCTTGGCGCACGTCCTCTTTTCCGGTCGCCGACAAGGCCGGTTGAGGCGGCAATGGCGCGCCGACATCGTAACCGAGAATTTCCAGCCCGCCTTTGACGCAAGCCGCCAGATTGTGCTTGGCAAAGGCCTGGTTAAGGGACCAGAGGGGCCGTTGCAGTTTCATGGCCTCATCCCATTTTTCCGCCTGACATAGATCGAAAAGTTCGACGCTTGGCCCGGGCGCCAGACAGGCCGGACCCGCCATCCAACCGACGCCGCCGATCAGCATCACGCAGGCGGGAATATGAGCCGAGGCGGAAAACACCTTCATGCGCCCATCCGTGCGTTCGATGATCGACAGCAAACGTCCCGTATTGTTGGAGGCGTCTTTGATGTAATTGATATTGGATTGGTGGGACAAGCGCTCGATCACCGGCAGGGTCAGGTCCGACCGTTGAAAATTCGGGTTGGTGTAGATCACCACGGGCAGACTGGTCGCTTCGGCGATCGATTGGAAATACGCTGCCACGCCGTCGTCGGGCACCGGGAAATAGGCTTCCATAATGGCCAGAATGCCATCGACGCCGAGCTTCTCCATTTCTTTGGTCTGCTCCGCC